>NZ_CP061314.1:681674-1363348 GCF_018688255.1 Polynucleobacter corsicus | reverse complement strand
TCGCCATCCTTTCCCAGGGCCTGGTCTTGGTGTGCGTATCTTAGGTGAAGTCAAATCGGAATTTGCCGACTTACTACAACGTGCTGATGCTATCTTCATTGAGGAACTGCGTAATACGATTGATGAAGCTAGTCAAAAATCTTGGTATGACCTTACCAGCCAAGCCTTTGCTGTGTTCTTGCCAGTAAAGTCTGTGGGCGTGATGGGTGATGGTAGAACCTATGAATACGTTGTTGCTCTCAGAGCAGTGCAAACACAAGACTTTATGACTGCGCATTGGGCGCACTTGCCTCATGATTTGCTAGGCAAAGTATCGAACCGTATCATCAATGAAGTGCGCGGCATTAATCGCGTGGTCTACGATATCAGTGGAAAACCACCGGCCACCATTGAGTGGGAATAGGCAGCGTAAGTCTGCCTTTGCCCAAGCCCATGCTTGAGTTACGAGAAACTGCCCTCGCAATACTGGCAAATACCGATGTTCACTCTAAGGTTAGCCAGTTATTCAACTTGTTCGATGAGCATCAAGCGGGACGCGTTACTTTAAGTCTTTCTGCAAACTTCGATAGTGAGAGTATCGAACTTCCTGGTCGACCAGCCAAACCAGAGCTAGTGGCACCCAAGTTTGTTCCTAAGAGAAAAATGGATACGGTGCAAGGCAGGGCTATTCTTTGGCACTCCCTGGCGCATATTGAATTTAATGCCATGAATCTCGCCTTAGATGCAATTTGGCGTTTTCCAAATATGCCTCAAGCCTATTACGAGGACTGGCTAAAAGTCGCCAAGGAAGAGTCATACCATTTCAGCTTAATCAATGCCCATTTACAGTCCTTTGGATATAGCTATGGTGATTTCCCAGCCCACAATAGTCTGTGGGAGATGGTGGAAAGAACTTCAGATTCAGTGATTGCTCGCATGGCTTTAGTTCCTAGAACCATGGAGGCAAGAGGGCTAGATGCAGTTCCAGAGATTCGGGATCGATTCAAGCAAATACAAGATGAGCGCGCTGTAGAGATTCTTGAAATAATTCTTCATGATGAAATCGGCCATGTTCTAGTGGGCAATCGTTGGTTTAATTTCTTGTGCGCTAATGAGAACGTATCCCCGATTGCGACTTATCGAGAATTGGCCGAGAAATACCGTGCACCTACTTTGAGGGGGCCGTTTAATTTTGAGGCACGTGAGCAAGCTGGCTTTAGCTCTGAGGAATTAGAGTTGTTGGAATTGCTTAGTGAGAAGCGGACGCAAGCAGCATGAAGATCCTGAGTCTTATTCCGCCGATGACGCAGCTCAATACCCCGTATCCATCCACGGCTTATCTCACTGGCTTTTTGCGTTCACGTGGTTTTGAGGCCGTTCAAGAAGATTTGGCTCTAGCTTTAGTTCTTGGCTTCTTTACGCCGCAAGGTTTGCTGGAGATTCAAGATCAAGCCTTGAAACTTCCCGAAGAAAATCGTAGTGCCAGTGTCAATTTCTTTTTAGATTACTTTGCGGATTACCAAAGCACTATCGCCTTAGCAATTGCATTTTTACAGGGGCGCGATAGCACTCTGGCTCATCGCATCAACAGTCGAACTTTGTTGCCTGAAGGTCCACGATTTGAATCCTTAGATTCTTATGAAGAAGAGGAGGGTGGTGATTCTTTAGCATGGGCTTTTGGCGCATTGGGCTCTCAGGATCGAGCACGACATTTGGCTACCCTCTATCTCAATGACTTATCTGATGTCCTGCGTGATGCAGTGGATGAGCGTTTTGAGTTTGTTCGTTATGCAGAAGCCTTGGCAGGTAGTCAGCCTACCTTTACTCCCTTGGCGGATGCCTTGGCGGCAAGTCCTACATTAATGGATTTGCATTTACAGGAACTTACAAAGTCTTCCATCGAAAAGCATCAGCCCACTTTGGTGCTCTTGTCAGTGCCATTCCCCGGGGCAATGTATGCCGCACTACGAATTGCGCAAACCATCAAACAACATTACCCCAGCATCAAAATTGGTCTTGGTGGTGGCTACGTGAATACTGAGCTACGTGAACTCACCGACCCACGTCTATTTGACTTTGTCGATTACATCACCCTAGATTCTGGTGAGCGACCTTTACTTGCTCTCTTAGAGCATTTAAATGGCAAGCGCTCTGCGGAAAGATTGGTTCGTACCTTTATCCGAACTACTGGTAATGAAGTGCGTTACATCAACTGGCAAGAGCCTGATGTTCCTTTTGAAGAGGTGGGGACTGCCACATGGGATGGTCTGCCACTCAATTCCTACTTATCTTTGCTAGATATGCTCAACCCCATGCATCGCCTCTGGAGTGATGGGCGCTGGAATAAGCTCACGGTTGCGCATGGCTGCTATTGGAAAAAATGTAGCTTTTGCGATGTCAGCCTAGATTACATTTCTCGTTATGAAACCGCTTCAGCAAGTCTATTGGTTGATCGTATCGAAGCGATTGTTGCGGAGACTGGTCAGACGGGATTTCATTTTGTAGATGAGGCTGCGCCACCGAAGATCTTAAAAGCTCTTGCTGAAGAACTCATTCGGCGCAAGGTGGTGATTTCTTGGTGGGGCAATATTCGTTTTGAAAAGACTTTTACTCCAGAGCTATCTGAGTTGTTGGCGCAAAGTGGTTGTATTGCGATGTCTGGTGGCCTAGAAGTGGCCTCTGACAGACTTCTTGATCTCATGAAAAAAGGCGTCTCTGTAGAGCAAGTGGCGCAAGTGACAAAAGGCTTTTCAGATGCAGGTATTTTGGTGCATGCTTATCTGATGTATGGTTTCCCAACCCAAACCGTTCAAGAAACCGTCGACTCTCTTGAATATGTTCGTCAACTCTTTGAGAATGGCTGTATTCAGAGTGGCTTTTTCCATCGATTTACTTGCACAGTCCACTCCCCGGTAGGTCTTGATCCGGCGGCTTATGGCATCGAACTGGTGCCATTACCCCCGATTAGCTTTGCTAAGAATGATGTCGCCTTTATCGACCCCACGGGTATAGATCATGACCATCTTGGTCTTGGCCTCAAAAAAGCGATCTATAACTTTATGCACGGTGTAGGCTTTGAGGAAGAAACCCATCAGTGGTTTGATATGCCTGGTATTCCAAAAACCTCATTGGGGCGTAATAAAATAGCCAAAGCCCTGAGGCACGTATAAACTTTATTTGTTATTTATTTTGTTCACTTCACTCATTCAATCAACTTGGGTAGGAATATGAATTTATCTCGCCGCACTTTCATCGTATCAGCCGCTTTAGCCCCCGTAGCTTGTGGAAGCCTCTCCTATGAGCATGGCATTCCAGTTGCTCAGCCAAAGCCGCTGCCTGTGGTTCGTCCTCCGCAAGTCGGTCAAGAGTGGACCTATATTAAGAAAAACATTTTTGACGGTAAGACGCTAGATGTGATTACTGAGCGTGTCGCTAATATTGGATCAACGATTGTGATTGACCGAACCACGGCTGATGGCGCTCGCTTACCTAGCGAAATTCAAACCTCATGGGGAATGGTTGCTACCGATACGCAGTGGTCACGCTTGCTTAACTTCAGTCCATCTTTACCGCTTTGGCCCGAGCAACTATCCGCTACCTGGGCGAAGCAGTTCAATACTAAGTACAGCATTGCGGGCTATTCAGATTCGAGAATGAATTGGCAAGAATATATGACTGTTCAGGGCTGGGAAAAAATTACTGTTCCTGCTGGAGAGTTCGTGGCTTTGCGTTTTCAGACGCTGATTAATTATGAGAGCGAAGACCCTAATAAGGTTGATTGCATTCGCAAGGAAACGGTTTGGTTTGCACCGCAGCTTGGTCGCTGGGTTGCGCGTGAGATATCTGGTTCTTATCGAATTCAGGGTCAGGTTAGTGCGGCGATTTTAGAGGGTAGCTATCAGTGGCAGTTGAGCTCTTACAAATAAATACCGTACGGAGATTTTTCTTACTTTTGTCGCCGGCATTGCTGGTGGCTTGCATTGCCTCTCAGCCCTATCCAGTTTCAACACCTCTACCGCAGCCTATTAATCCCCCTAAGGTGCGGCCGCCACAAGTGGGTCAGCAGTGGGTCTACAACGTACGCAATGTGTTTAACCAAGAGCTAGTCGATATCGTTACGGAGAAGGTGGTTTCGGTTGGGTCCCAGATTCGGATTGAGCGCAGTGGACTAAAGGCAGGACCACTCCCAGATGAAATCCAAGAGCCTTGGGGCTACATTCTTCAGGATCCCCATTGGAGTCCTCCCCAAAAGTTTTTAAAGCCTATCCCCTTATGGCCCGAGCAACTGGTTCCAGGATGGTCTGGCTTCTATCGCAATCGTTATCAGGTACTTGGCTATCCCGATAATGATTACTACTGGGGTCTCAATATATCGGCAGCAGGGTGGGAGGGCGTCAGCGCTCCTGCAGGGCAGTTCCCGGCCCTGAAATATCAAAGTGAGGCGCCTTATTTCACGAGCAATGACTTCTCTCGAGTAGCCAACTATCGCCAAGAAGACGTCTGGTTTTCCCCGGAAATCGGTCGGTGGGTTATTCGGCGAGGCTATGGGCGCTATTTATGGGCTGGTATGTTTTGGAGAAACGCTCTCTGGGAGGATTACTTAGAGTGGGAGCTTGTGTCCTGGAAGTAAGCAAAGCGCTTAAAATCGAGACTTAGCTATGTATACCGTAAAAGAACTCTTTCCAACCCTCCAGGGTGAGGGCGCCCACGCTGGTCGTGCGGCTATATTTTGTCGTTTTTCTGGCTGCAATCTGTGGAGCGGTCGCGAAGAAGATCGCGCTACTGCAGTTTGCCAATTTTGCGATACCGACTTTGTTGGGACTAATGGTGCTGGTGGTGGAAAGTTTGAAACTGCCTCTCTATTGGCCGATACCATTGAACAGGTATGGATCAGTACCTCTGCTGGACCGCAACAACGCTACGTTGTCTTTACGGGTGGCGAGCCTTTACTGCAATTAGATACTGCATTAATCGAAGCTCTGCATGCCAAGGGCTTTGCGATCGCCATTGAGACGAACGGAACAATCAAGGTTCCCAAGGGAGTTGATTGGGTCTGCGTCAGCCCTAAAGCAGGGTCTGAACTCATTGTGTTGCAGGCTGATGAGATGAAGTTGGTAGTACCTCAGGCTGGACACACTTCTATCGAAACCTTATTGGCTCGGTTTGAAAAAATGGATTATCGCAATCGTTTCTTGCAGGCGATGGATGGCCCCAACCTCCAAGACAATCTCGCATTAGCAGTACGCCTCTGTCAGAAGCGTCCCTTGTGGCGTTTGAGTGTTCAGACCCATAAGATCATTGGCATTCGATAAAAGCCTGATCAAGTAATTTATAAGCACTAAGAAAAAATAAAATGAGCACAAAGCAAGAAGCTATTTCCATTACCCGTCGACTTGAGTTTGATGCAGGTCATCGCATTCCGAATCATGATGGGCAGTGTCGTCACCTACATGGCCATCGCTATGCAATTGAAGTCACACTCACCGGTGTGGTTGCAGATCATCCTGGCAAAGCGGATGATGGCATGGTCTTGGACTTTGGAGATATTAAGCGTCTTACTAATCAATATGTGGTGGAGCCTTGGGATCACGCATTTTTGGTGGCCAAAGAGGATGCTGGATTAGTGGATTATTTAAATTCCATCCCCAACCACAAGACGGTAGTGATGGAGCATGTGCCTACTGTTGAGAACTTAGCTAGCGCAGCCTTTGGAGTGCTAAAGCCTGTTTTTGAAAAGGCTTTTGATGGCCGCCTTAAGTTGGCATCTATTCGTCTTTATGAAACCCCCAATTGTTGGGCTGACGTTTCTCACTCATAAAAAGCAATATGCAAGCAGAGCTTGATCGTCAATTTATGCAGCAAGCTTTGGAACAAGCCAAGCTGGCTGCCGCGGCTGGTGAAGTGCCTGTAGGTGCTGTATTGGTTCGGGATGATCAAGTAATCTCAAGAGGCTTTAATCAGCCGATCGGCAATAGCGATCCTAGCGCCCATGCCGAGATGATGGCATTGCGCTCCGCGGCTCAAGATGAATCAAACTATCGTCTACCTGGTACAACTCTTTACGTCACACTAGAACCCTGCACCATGTGTGCCGGAGCGATGCTACATGCCAGAGTGGAGCGCGTGGTATTTGGTGCTGCGGATCCTAAAACTGGTGCCGCAGGAAGTGTGCTCAATGTATTCTCAGAAAAGCAGATTAACCACCAGACTCAGGTTGAAGGTGGCATCATGAGTGAAGAGTGTGGGCAAATACTGCGCAATTTTTTTAAGGAACGGCGTTGAAGTCAATTCATTTAATTGCTCCTTCCGGGGCGAGCTTAGATACAAGCAGCCCATTAGCTGGAATCGAATGGCTTCAGAAGCAAGGCATTGAAGTTCTTAATATCGCTTGTACAAAGCGTGCACATCAACGTTTTTCTGGCTCGGATGCCGAGCGTTTAGCTGAAATTAATCAACTCGCCACACTCTCTCCCAATAGCGTTGTTATCGCTATGCGCGGTGGCTACGGATTGCATCGCCTGCTCCCAAACATTGAGTGGAGTGCGATTAGTAATGCCATTAAGAGCGGTCTGCAGATTTGCGGGCACAGCGATTTCACCACCTTTCAGTTGGGTTTGTTAGCTAAAACTGGCGCAGTCACTTTGGCCGGACCCATGCTTAATTTTGATTTTGCGTGCCAAGGTGAACAAAGCGAGGGCATTACGCCTAATGATTTTATGTGGGCGCATTTTCAGAAGGCAATTGAAGAGCGTAAATTAGATTGCACTATTCAGACTGCGCAACCCTTTTTAAGAAAGCCTGCCTCAGGCAAGGCATCCGGAATGCTCTGGGGTGGGAACTTAACAGTACTAGCAGGCCTAGTTGGCACGCCTTACTTGCCACATCAGCAGCAAACTCAAGGTGGAATTTTGTTTCTAGAGGATGTGAATGAACATCCATATCGGATTGAGCGGATGTTGATGCAATTATTGGATGCAGGCATCTTAGCCAATCAAGGTGCCATTCTCTTGGGTGGATTTTCAGCCTATCGTCTTTATGACAATGATCGTGGCTATACGCTAGAAACAGCTATTGAAGCGATTAGCAAGCGTCTTCCTGAGAATATTCCCGTATTAACAGGATTGCCGTTCGGGCATCAAGCCGAAAAGCTCACTTTGCCGGTAGGTGCGCAAGCCCACATTCAATATGATGCATCGGGATTTACTATTCACTCAGCCTGGTAACTAATTGATTATGAAAATTCCCCTCTCCCGAATTTTAGTAGTCCTAACTAGCATATTGATTGCGAGTACTGTCATGGCAACCGAAGAACCTCAATTTACTGTTATTGAAAAATCAGAACCCTTTGAGCTTCGTACTTATGCTCCTCAGTTGGTTGCTGAGGTCAAAGTAGAGGGTGATTTAGATACAGCTTCTAGCCAAGGATTTCGTTTGATAGCGGCTTTCATTTTTGGGCAGAACCAAGTTAGTGAAAAAATTTCCATGACTGCTCCAGTTGCCATTGAAGCAGCGCGAAGCACCAAGATTGCGATGACCGTGCCGGTAGGTATTGAGGCAGGCAAGGATTCTGGGAAAGGTAGTAATCAATGGGTCTTCTCTTTCGTGATGCCCTCCGAGTACACCATGGCGACGCTACCAAAGCCATTAAATCCTTTGGTTACTATTCGGGAGTTACCTGCGCAAAGACGAGCTGCAATCACCTTTTCTGGTTTTTATAATGAAGCTAAAGTCCTTGAAAAAACCAAGGCATTAGAAGAGTGGATTAAAACTAAGCAATGGCAGGTAATCGGAAATCCTCAATTTGCACGCTATAACCCCCCTTGGTCTATACCGTTTATGCGTCGTAATGAAATCCTCATAACAGTGCGGGATTAATCGAAGATAGCAAGCGAAGGTACAAATCTTTCGGGCACTTACTTTAGGGTATATGCCTACAGAAACTATCATTATTCCTCCATAGTATGGGGGGATGTCAAAACTCATTGAATTAACCTATGTAAGTGAACCCGTTCAAGGGATGTCCTTTTTAGGTCTTATGCGGCTTCTCTATCACTCCTATTTGAGAAATCTCAGATTAGAAATTACTGGCGCACTCATCTTCGAAAACAATCAATTTGGTCAAGTGATTGAGGGACCAGAGGATGTGATTGATGCATTGTGGGAGAAAATTCAAAAAGATGATCGCCATAAAAACATTCTATTAATTGAAAAGAAAGCCATTAGTGCCAGAAACTTTGAAAAGTGGACTATGGTTTTTCAGGGCGACAAGGAATTGTTTAAAGGCTTGCCTGAGGTGAGCGCTGCCATCGAGGAAGTGAATTTTCCAGTTGGCCACCCCCTGTTAGCAGCCCTAAGGGGTGAAGGTAAGAAACTGATCAAGTGAGCATTTTAAAGAGGCATTATTGAGGCGCCATGCGCCGTTTAGCCAAATGTATTAATATGCATAAAATTGGTAGAAATTTGGACATACAAATGGAACAAAAACGCATAAGTTTGATACGTGACAAATCAAGAAATATTTACCTCACAGGTATCTTGATCTTCACAGGTATTTTTTCAACCATCGCTGCTTGCGTCTGGTTCGTATCTAAACTCAATTTCTGAGTTTGAAGAGGAGCCCCAAGGGGCTCGGTATTACATATCTGTAAATTGTAATTTTGCTAGTTGTGAGTAGAGCCCTGATTGGGCTATCAAACTTGCATGGTTGCCAGTCTCAATAATTCGACCATGCTCCATCACAATAATTCGATCTGCCTGCTTAACGGTAGAGAGCCTATGCGCAATCACAATGGTGGTTCTGCCCTTCATAGCAATTTCAAGAGCTTGTTGGACAAGCCTTTCTGATTCCGCATCCAGTGAGCTTGTTGCCTCATCTAAAAGTAGTAATGGAGGATTTTTCAGTAGCGCTCTTGCTATCGCAATACGCTGCTTCTGTCCACCAGATAATCTGACTCCCCGATCTCCTAAAAAGGATTCATAGCGCTCTGGAAGTCTAGAAATAAATTCATCTACAGCAGCCTGCTGAGCCGCCTCATACACTTCATCATCAGTTGCATTTTGTTTGCCATAACGAATATTCTCTAGGGCATTTTCAGAGAATATGCTGATGTCCTGCGGCACAACTCCAATTAATCTTCTCAAGTCTTCTAGCTTGAACTCCCTAATATCGACATGATCAAATTTGATGCAACCCGATTGGGGATCATAGAAACGTTGTATCAATTTAAAGAGGGTTGTTTTTCCAGACCCTGAAGGGCCCACTAGAGCAATTTTCTCGCCCGCCTCAATAGACAGATTGATGTCAGAAAGGACGAGGTTAGGGTTTGATGAATAAGCAAAGCTGAGATTTTCGATCTGAACATGAATGGCCTTATCTGCACTCTGAGTCCTGATATGTGGTGTTGATGGACTCACTACCTTAGATTGAGAGTTCAAAAGCTCTAGCAGTCGCTCACCCGCACCCATCGCTCTTTGGGCATCTCCAAGAACTTCAGATAGTGCCGCTATAGCACCAGCAACAATGACCGCATAAAGAAAAAACTGGGTGAGTTGACCGCCAGATATCTCTTGATTGCTTACTGCATAAGCACCAAGCCATAGCACTAAGATAATGCTGGTAAAACCTAAAAGGATGGCAACAAAAGTCAGCTTTCCCCGTGCAGCACTGCGAGTGATTGATGCTAAAAATGATTTTTCGACCGATTGATTGAAGACTTTGATTTCTTTTTCTTCGTTTGCAAAAGATTGAACCGTAAAGATTGCATTAATCTTTTCTCCAGCTATTGCGGACGTAAGGGCAATTTTGTCTTGAGAGTTTCTAGATAGTTGCCGAACTTTCTTCCCCATCAAGACGATGGGAACAACTGTAAGCAAGAGAGTTAATACAATCAGCAGGGAGAGTTGAATGCTGGTGATGAACATCATTGCCATGCCGCCGAGCAACAGAAATACATTCCTCACCGCCATTGAAATGCTAGTACCTAAAAGGATCTGAATGATGGTGGTGTCATTATTAATGCGAGAGAGGATCTCACCACTTTGCTGAGTCTCAAAAAACTCAGGGCTTTGAGAAATGATATGAGAGTAAACTTTTTTTCGGATATCGCAGGTGATCCTCTCCCCGAGCCACGATACGAGGTAATAGCGCAAAGAGCTGGCAAATGCCAACACAACTGCCGCCCCGAATAAATTAATAAAAGTACGGTTTATTTGAGATTGGCTTGCCTCACTAAAGCCCTGGTCAATGATGGTTCTAAAACACAGTGGAATTACTAGAGTTGCTGCTGCAGCGAGCACCAAGCTAATTCCTGCAAAGAAAAGCTGTCTTTTGTAGGGTTTTATGAATGGCAAAAGTGTTTTTAAAGCTTTTAGCTTCTTGCTTGCCGGTATTGCGTTTTCAGACATTGATGGTTTTTCTATGTGATGTGCTATGGTGAAGAGGCGCTTTTAGGTGCCGATATTGGGGCGGTTCAGCCCCCAGCTACTAGGCTTTAAATTGTAAAAATAGGTCAATCAGACTTGAATTTCAATTCTTTCAATAGGTTAAAATTGGGAATATTAAGGGCTATCACTTACATTTAGTTACATTATTCTAAGTAAAATTCAAAATACATATTAATCTGTCTTAGGATAGCGATGGCTCTTAATTTTCCGTTCACAGCAATAGTCTCACAAGCTGAAATGAAGCTTGCCATCATACTCTGTACGATCGATCCTTCCATTGGTGGAGTACTTATCTTTGGGGATCGCGGTACAGGAAAATCTACCACTATTCGCTCCTTGGCTTCCTTGTTGCCTGAGATGAAGTCGGTTGCAGCATGCCACTATCACTGTGATCCAGATTCCAGCAATCTTTGTACTGATTGCTTGGCTAAAAAAGCGAGTGGACAAAAGCTTTCATCACAGCTGATTTCTGTTCCTGTAGTTGACCTCCCCTTAGGAGCTACTGAAGATAGGGTGGTTGGTGCCTTAGATATTGAAAAAGCACTGACACAAGGAATCAAGTCATTTGAGCCGGGACTGCTGGCCAAAGCAAATCGCGGCTATCTTTATATTGATGAAGTCAATTTGCTCGAGGATCACTTGGTAGACCTCTTGATTGACGTTGCTGCTTCTGGAGAAAATATTATTGAGCGTGAGGGTTTGAGCATTCGGCATCCAGCACGCTTTGTTTTGATTGGAAGCGGCAACCCTGAAGAGGGTGAACTTCGCCCCCAAATGCTAGATCGCTTTGGACTCTCAATTGAAGTGCGAACCCCTACAGACTTTAAGGAGCGGGTGTCCATCATCAAAAAGCGCGATGAGTTTGAACGCAATCCCGAACAATTTATCGCTCAATGCCAAGAAGAAGAATTAGAGCTGAAGAAAAAAATCAGCAAATCTAAAAAAATGCTGGATAAAGTTGAGGTTGATGACAGCCTCCTTGAGCTGGCAACCAAGCTTTGCGCGCACTTAGGTACAGACGGCTTAAGGGGTGAGCTTACAGTATTAAGGGCGGTAAGAGCACTTGCTGCATATGAGGGTAAGAAAAAAGCCAATTTAGAGCACTTAAAGAAAATTGCCCCCATTGCTCTAGGTCATCGTCTTCGTCGCAATCCTCTAGATGACAGTAGTTCTAATGTGCGCATTGAACGCGCGATGCAAGAATTCTTTGCCGACACATCGAAGTGAATTCAGATCAAGTAGCGTGGTTTGATACAAATGTAGTTGCTGCGCTAGTAGCGATTAATCCTCGGGGACTTAAAGGTATCTGTCTCAGGGGTCAGTTTGGTCCTGTGAGGGATTCATGGCTCAGTTATTTCTCTGCTCTGTGTCCCCCAACAGCTCGTCTAATCAAGGCGCCTGCCAACCTTGTAGCAGAGCAGTTAATGGGCTCCTTAGACATTGAAGCTACGCTCAATCAAGGCTCCTTAGTCCTTAGTAAAGGGCTTTTAGAGAAGGCTCAAGGTAATTTCTTATTGTTATCGATGGCTGAGCGTATGGATACTCAGGTGCTCGCATTAATCTCACAAGCCCTAGATAGCGGCACTACGTATGGTACAGAATTTGGAGTAATCGCTCTAGATGAATCAGAGGCTGCAGGCGATAGTTTTAGTCCGAGAATGATGGATAGATTGGCTTTTGAAGTCTATCTTGATCAATTTTCTCTCGCTAATATGAAAGAGAATTTAGCGATTCATGCGGATGACATTCAGAGCGCTAAAAAACTATTATCCAGAGTAGTGTGTAGCGTGGATTTCATCGAGGTGCTGACTAAATCAGCCCTCAAAATTGGTATTGGTTCTTTTAGGGCTAACCAGTTCGCAGTGGAGACAGCTAGGACCTTGGCAGCATTGCGTGGTTTGCAAGAGGTGAGCCAAGATGAAGTGGTTGATGCGGCGCGCTTGGTATATACCTATTCCAAAATACTGCATGCACCACCAGAAGCAGAGCAGCCAAATCGGGATGATGGAGAAAACTCCAAGGATGAAGAGAGTGACGATCAAAACCCAGATCAGAACCCAGATCAGAATTCAGAAAGCAATCATCCTCAAGAAGATGGGGATCAGCAACCCAATCCCCAGCCACCATCTCAGGAAGAGCTTGAAGATATCGTGGTTGCAGCAGCTAAAGCATCCGTCCCTAAGGATTTCTTTGCTCGGTCTAAAAAAGGTGCTCGCTCAACTAATGCCGCATCGCATACTTCTGGAAAATCTGGCGAGTCTCAAAATAGCTTTATCAGTGGAAGGCCGATGAGTTCGCGCAAGGGGCAGCCAGGAGGTGGCCGGCGCTTAGATGTTTTGAAAAGTATTCGGGCTGCGATTCCTTGGCAGCGTTTGCGCGAGAGACATATCGGCTCACAGCAATACAGTTCCGGAAAAAATAAAATTGATTTTCGGTCTGAAGATTTACATATCAAGCAGTATCTAAAAAGACGGGGTACGGTCACCATTTTCTTGGTGGATGCATCAGGGTCTTCTGCGACACAGCGCCTAGCTGAGGCAAAGGGCGCTTTGGAGCAACTGCTGGCCCAGTGTTATATCCGCCGTGATGAAGTAGCCATGCTATCGATGAGGGGTTCTAAAGCTGAGCTCATTCTGCCGCCGACGCGATCACTTGTTAGGGCAAAAAGAAATCTAGCGACACTCCCAGGTGGGGGAGGAACCCCTCTGGCAGCAGGTTTTAGAGCTGCAAATGAAATGGCTATAGTGCTCAAGAGAAAAGGCTTGACGCCCATTATTGTCATCCTGAGTGATGGCAAGGCAAACGTGAATCTCAAGGGAGTAGGCGGTAGATCTGAGGCTCACAGTGATGCTCTGTTAGCGGCTAAAGAGCTGAGATTAAAAAATCACTGCGTTTTGTTTGTTGATACCTCACCTCAGCCCGAAGTATTAGCGCAAGAGCTTTCTCACATGATGGCTGCGCAATATTTGGCTTTACCCTACAGCGGTTCTGGCAAGATGATCTCGCATGCCGCCATACAGCTTGCTAGCGTTCAATAAGTTTTCTTTTGAGAAAGCTTGCTTAAGACTTTCTTGCCCTTAATGCAGGCATTCATAAAAAGCCCTAGACCAATTACAAGGCCTAGGCATAGTGTGATATTAGTTAGCGTGAACATGCTTCACCTCATCTTCTGTTAAGGCACTCATAATGAATTCAAGTGCTAGTTTTTCTGATTCTTCATGGAATAAATGACCCCCTTGGATCTCTACGATATGAGGATTAACAAAGTCTTTTTTAATCACCTCACAAAGTGGTTTCATTGGAATCCATCCATCGTTCTCCGTGACAATAAATGTCAACCGAGAAGTAATTTTCTTGCACTGACTTAGAAGGCTTGGTATGTCTGCTCCAGCCATAAAACTCATAGACCCATTGAGGTGATCAGCACTTTTGAAAAGGGTTTTATAGTGCGCTCTTTTTTCTGCCGGAAGAACTGATTTGGTCGAATCCAATAGGCTATCGATCATATTTGTCCTTGGCAGTAAGTCGGACAACACGGCCGTAAAAAATGATGAGGTCACAATCGGATTAAGAAATGGCGCTACGAACTTATTGTAAAAATTGGGCAAGCTAATGAGTGAGGGGTTTAGTCCAATAATCGTCTTAGGCTGTTTATTTTTTAGTGCGTAACTTAAGGCCAGTGTTGCTCCAGCAGAGTGGCCAACAATGCTATCGAAATAATCAATCTTTAAAGCCTTCCTCAGGTCGGTGAGCTTATCGGCCAATTGATCTAGGCTTAGCGTTTTATTGCCTAGGTTTTTTGTATAGCCGTGACCCGGTAGGTCGACTGCAATCACAGTGAAATGCTTTGATAGCTCCGTGAAGATTGACCCCCAAGTATGTGCTGATGACCCAGTACCGTGAAGTAAAAGCAGGTGACTGGGGGAGTTTCCTGCAATTTGGACGTGCCAAAACAAATCCCCGACCTGAACTTCCTGGCTAAAGGTGCTATTGGGCCAATCTTTTGGAACTCTTTTAATCATCCTCAGCAACTTACATTTAAAAATTAAGGGTTTACCCGAATAAATTGGTTTGACAGCTTTCCAAATAGTGTCTATATTTTTTTACATATTAAATCGTATTCTTATTTTGACAAAGTAATTTATTCCTTTTAGGGGCAAGAGCATGTCACCACTCAAGCATTTAGATAGAGCCTTAGAGCAAGCATTGAAGTCCCATGAGTCAGCAAAAGGCCCGGCTTTATTGAGCAAAGCCATCAGACATGCTGTGTTTCCTGGGGGTGCGCGCATTAGGCCGCAACTGACTTTGGCGGTGGCTCATGCTTGCGGTAACGATGATCCGCAACTATCCATGGCAAGTGCAATCGCTATTGAGATGATTCACTGTGGATCTCTGGTACACGATGATTTGCCTTGCTTTGACGATGCGGAAATGCGTCGCGGTCAAACCTCAGTCCATAAAGAGTTTGGAGAGCGACTGGCAGTGCTAGCGGGCGATGCTCTGATCGTGATGGCATACCAAACGGTTGCTGCTGCTTCGAGAAGATCTGCGCAACGTTTAGCCCCCATTATCAAAACAATTTCTGAGGGAGTAGGGGCACCCTTTGGAATTATTGCTGGTCAATCCTGGGAGTGCGAATCGCAAGCAGTGCTGAGTGAGTACCAAAGATCAAAAACAGGCGCGCTGTTTGCTGCCGCAACAGCTAGCGGCGCACAAGCTGCTGGTGCTGATGCGCAAACCTGGATGGGCTTGGGAGAATGGCTAGGTGAGGCTTATCAAATTGCTGACGATATTCGGGATGTATTAGGAGATGCCAAGTTTCTTGGTAAGCCATCAGGCCAGGATGAAGAACATCATCGCCCAAGCTCTGCAAAAGAATTAGGACTCAATGGCGCAGTGGAACACTTTGATTCTTTAGTTGGAAAGGCAATCCTTTCTATCCCAAATTGCGCTGGTGATGCGGCGCTTAAAAAATTGGTGGCATTCGAAGCAGAGAGACTACTTCCTTCATCATGGTTCGAGCGTGGCGAGAGACAAATTGCGATAGCAACTCAAAGACAGCTTGCCTAAACTCGAATCGTTCAATCAACATGTCACTTCTAGAATCATCTACGATCAACGCAGGCTTTAGCGAATATAGTCTTTGGGAAAAACTCTGTATCTACAGAGATCAATTGATTGCAAGTAGTCGCTTTCAAAACGCAGTTTCAAAAATTCCTTTTATCAATCGAATTGCAAAAAAAAGAGCTAATCAACTTTTTGATTTGATGGCTGGATTTGTCTATACACAAATACTGCTGGCTTGTGTTCGCATCAATGTATTTAATCTCTTAAAAAATGGCCCACTAGAAATTGGGTTCATTAAAAATAATTGCAGTCTTGAATTAGACGCATTGCAGAAATTACTCGATGGCGCGGTATCTATTAATTTACTAGAGCTGCGCTCTCATCAGAGGTATGGCTTAGGTACACTCGGCGCCCCTATGGTTGGCAACACTGCATTGTCTGCGATGATCGAGCATCACACCGTGCTGTATGAGGATCTTAAGGACCCTTTGCTATTGTTATCGGGCGGTATTAAAAATAAAAATCTACAAAAATTTTGGCCTTATGTTTCTGAAGATGAAAAAGAGCAAGAATCTTTATTGGATAAAGAGCGCGTAAAAAATTATTCAGATTTAATGTCAGCATCACTACCGCTGGTTGCTGATCAAGTAGTCGATGCATACGATTTTTCGAGGCATCAATGTCTTCTGGATGTTGGTGGTGGTCAAGGAACATTTTTAAAGCGAGTGCATTCAAACGCACCTCAATTACAGAGAAAATTATTTGACCTTCCAGGCGTAGCGCAGCTTGCACAAGATGGTTTTTTGAAAGACCAAAAACAAAAAGATATTCAGGTATACGGCGGTGATTTTTTTAAAGATCCACTGCCCCAAGGCGCCGATTTGATTACATTGATTCGGGTGATCTTTGATCATGACGATGCTCGCGTAAAAATTCTTTTGCGTTCGATTTTTGAAGCGCTCCCGCCCAATGGAAAGCTATTAATCGCTGAGCCGATGGCCGATACACCGGGTCACCCTGCGATGGGACGGGCTTATTTCGGTTTTTATCTATTGGCAATGGGTCGTGGTAAACCGAGGAGTATTTTTGAGATTTCGGCCTTGGCAATCGATTCAGGCTTCAAAAAAGTGGAGGTTTTACCCTCCAACATGCCCATTAATGCCCAAGTTTTGCTAATTAGCCCTTAATTTAGGGTAAATACCCATGCGCTTATCCTATAATATGTATAAATTAGTTTACATACAGCAAAGTAAATAAAAATATACAAATGCCCAATCAACTTCATTCAACAGCAGTCTTACTTGAGTCTCCAGGCGAGCTTCGCTTAAAGCGTCTTTTGCTTGATGAGCCAAGGGATGAGGACGTTGTAGTGCAGATTGAATGGAGCGGAATTAGCACTGGGACAGAAAAATTACTTTGGAATGGAACCATGCCTGATTTCCCTGGCATGGGCTATCCATTAGTACCTGGATATGAATCTGTTGGCCGCATTACTAAAGTCGGCAAAAAATCTAAATTTAGCTTAAACCAACGGGTGTTCGTGCCTGGTGCTAAATGCTTTGGTGATGTGAAGGGGTTGTTTGGTGGTGCCTCCTCCCATGTTGTGGTGCCAAGCGAGCGAATTATTGCCCTCCCAGAAACAATTGGTGAGGAGGGCGTATTGCTGGCTCTGGCAGCAACTGCATATCACGTGACCCAAGGTAAGAAGGCTTTACAACCAGATCTGATTGTTGGGCATGGCGTACTAGGCCGTTTGATTGCCAGAATTGCAGTGATGTTAGGTGGTCACCCGGTTGTTTGGGAAATTAACTCTGATCGTATGGGTAAGGCTGATGGTTACACCGTCGTAAATCCTAGCGAAGATCAAGAAAGCAAGTACAAAAATATTTGTGATGCTAGTGGTCAGGTAGACGTCTTAAATTCACTAGTGGGACAGCTCTTGCCTGGCGGAGAAATTACCTTGGCTGGCTTTTACAACAAAGATATTCAATTTAACTTTCCTAAGGCTTTCATGAAAGAGGCAAGGTTCCGAATTGCCGCTCAGTGGGCGCCGCAGGATTTAGCCGATGTTAAACAAATGATCTCCAGCGGACACCTCAATCTACAGGGATTAATTACGCATCACAGAACCCCAAGTTCAATTGGTGAGGCTTATCACACCGCATTTGAGGATCCAAATTGTCTCAAAATGATTGTTGACTGGAGAGAAGCATCATGAATGCACCAAGCGTCCCAAAAGAAATTACGATTCAATTCGCAGCATTAAAGAAAGAGGCTGCTATCGAGCCTGATCAGGTTCATACCGGCGAGATCAAAAAAGAAACCCAAATCATTGCTATTTATGGCAAGGGTGGTATTGGTAAAAGTTTTACCTTGGCTAACCTGTCTTACATGATGGCGCAGCAAGGTAAAAAAGTACTGCTGATTGGTTGCGATCCTAAAAGTGACACAACTTCATTGCTCTTTGGCGGTAAGGCATGCCCAACCATCATCGAGACATCCTCTAAGAAAAAATTAGCTGGTGAAGAAGTCAAAATTGGCGATGTCTGCTTTAAACGCGATGGTGTATACGCCATGGAGTTGGGTGGACCTGAGGTAGGTAGGGGCTGCGGTGGACGCGGAATCATCCATGGTTTTGAAACCTTAGAAAAGCTTGGCTTTCATGATTGGGGCTTTGATTATGTGCTGCTCGATTTCTTGGGTGACGTAGTTTGCGGTGGCTTCGGTCTTCCAATTGCTCGCGATATGTGTCAGAAGGTCATTGTTGTTGCAAGTAATGATTTGCAGTCTCTCTATGTGGCAAACAATGTTTGCTCTGCAGTGGAGTATTTCAGGAAGCTTGGTGGCAATGTGGGTGTCGCTGGTATGGTCATCAACCGTGATGATGGTACTGGTGAAGCAACCGCCTTTGCTGAGCATGTCGGAATTCCTGTTCTTTCTGTTATTCCTGCGAATGACGATATTCGAAGAAAGAGTGCCAGTTACGAAATCATCGGTAGACCAGATTCGCAATGGGGCCCACTCTTTGAAGAGTTGGCTAAAAATGTTGCGGAGGCCCCACCTGTTCGACCAAAACCAATGGCTCCAGATGATTTACTGGGACTATTTTCTGCAAGTCAAGTCGGTAGAAATGTCGTACTAGAGCCTGCAACGATTTTTGACATGGTTGGCAAAAATGAAGTAATTAAGCCAACCCTCGAAGTAATTTATGACAAAGCATAGAGACTGAGAGCCACATGAAATCATCCAAAGTAATCCCAATTCAAAATGCATCTGCTGATGTATCAGGGATTTCTTGTCACTCTGGTGCAGAGGGATTGCTAGCTGCAGCAAAAACCGCTAGTAAGAGTGAGATTCTGGGCCAATATGCTCAAGATTACCCAAAAGGGCCGCATGATCAACCGCAGAGTATGTGTCCTGCCTTTGGGTCATTGCGAGTTGGCTTAAGAATGCGTCGCACATCCACCATTCTGTCGGGCTCTGCGTGCTGTGTTTATGGATTAACTTTTACCTCGCATTTTTATGGCGCACGTCGCAGCGTAGGTTACGTACCATTTAATTCTGAATCTTTGGTAACCGGTAAGTTATTCGAAGATATCCGTGATGCCGTGTACAAAGAAGCTAATCCTGAGCTCTATGATGCGATTGTCATCATTAATTTATGTGTACCAACTGCTAGTGGTGTACCGCTTCAATTGCTACCAAAAGAAATCAATGGCGTACGTATTATTGGCATCGATGTTCCTGGCTTTGGAGTTCCTACCCATGCCGAAGCCAAAGATGTTTTAGCTAGCGCAATGTTGCGTTATGCACGTAATGAAATTGAGAGTGGCCCAGTTCAAGCCCCTCGTAATGGTGTGTCTGAAAAGCCAACCATTACCTTGCTTGGAGAAATGTTCCCAGTAGATCCTATTAGTATCGGGATGATGCTTGAGCCAATGGGTTTAGCTGTCGGAACGGTTGTTCCCACCAGAGAATGGCGTGAGCTGTATCAGGCAATGGATTCCAAAGTAGTTGCTGCTATTCATCCTTTTTATACAGCGAGTATTCGTGAGTTTCAGACTGCTGGTAGACAAATTGTCGGGTCTGCACCCATCGGCTATGACGGTACAGCTGACTGGCTAGATGAGATAGGCAATGCTTGTGACGTAAGTGCTGAAAAAATTGGTAATGCAAAAACCAAGTTTTTACCGATGATCAAGGCAGCCCTAGGCGCTAAGCCTATTAAAGGTCGAATCACTGTGAGCGGCTACGAGGGTTCAGAGCTGCTAGTTGCCAGACTATTGGTTGAGAGTGGGGCAGATGTTCGCTACGTTGGAACAGCTTGTCCAAAAACAGTCTGGAGCAGCAAGGACTTAGATTGGCTCGAATCTAGAGGCATCCATGTGCAATATCGCGCCTCTCTTGAGCAAGATCTTGCCGCTATGAAGGAGTTTTCTCCAGATTTAGTGATTGGTACTACGCCAGTCGTCCAAAAAGCAAAAGAATTGGCAATACCATCCTTGTACTTTACGAATTTAATTTCTGCACGGCCGCTAATGGGTGCTGCTGGTGCAGGCTCCTTAGCTCAGGTTGTGAATGCTGCTCTAGCAAATAAAGAGCGATTCAATAACATGACTGAATTCTTTGAGGGCGTCGGTACTGAGCATACAACTGGTGTATGGGAAGACATGCCGGTAGATCGCCCTGAATTCAAAGCTGAAGTTCGCCGCAAGTTAGAAAAGGCAATCGCTAAGCAAAAAGCGGAGGAGATGGGCTAATGCTAGTCATTGATCACGATCGCGCCGGCGGCTATTGGGGAGCTGTGTATGTCTTTACAGCCATCAAGGGGCTGCAGGTAGTGATTGATGGACCCGTCGGCTGTGAAAATTTACCGGTTACTTCAGTATTGCATTACACCGACGCATTACCTCCTCATGAGTTACCGATTGTAGTCACTGGATTAGCAGAAGAGCAGCTCGGTAGAGAAGGTACTGAAGAATCTATGAAGCGGGCCCATAAGGTGCTCGACCCCAATTTACCAGCAGTAGTCGTTACAGGCTCTATTGCTGAAATGATTGGCGGCGGTGTCACTCCTGAGGGAACTGGGATTAAGCGTTTCTTGCCAAGAACCATCGATGAAGATCAATGGCAGTGCGCAAATCGTGCCATGAATTGGTTATGGACCGAGTACGGTCTCAAAAAGATTCCACAGCGCGTCAGAGCAGAAGGCGAAAAGCCTAGAGTCAATATTATTGGGCCAGCTTATGGCAGCTTCAATTTATATAGTGACCTTGCAGAAATTCGACGTCTGGTAGAGGGTGTAGGGGCAGAGGTCAATATGGTGTTCCCATTGAGCTCTCATCTTGCCGATGTGGCTAAGTTGGTCAATGCAGATGTCAATATTTGCATGTATCGCGAATATGGACGCTTACTGTGTGAGACCCTCGAGCGCCCATATTTACAGGCCCCAATTGGCATGCAATCTACTACAGCCTTCCTGCGTAAGCTGGGTGAGCTCTGCGAGATCGATGTGGAGGGCTTTATCGAAAAAGAAAAGCACACCACGCTCAAGCCAGCATGGGATTTATGGCGCTCTGTAACCCAAGACTTCTTTGGTACAGCCAGTTTTGCCATCGTTGCTAACGAAACCTATACCCGTGGTGTGCGTAATTTCTTGGAAGATGAGATGGGTCTTCCTTGTAACTTTGCCGTCTCTAGATTGCCAGGTAATAAAACGAATAACGTCGAAGTAAAAGATCTGGTGCAGAAGAAAACACCATTGGTCATGTTTGGTAGTTATAACGAGCGGATGTATGGAAGCGAAATTAATGCGCGCTTCTCCTATATTCCTGCCTCCTTTCCTGGCGCGATTATTCGTCGCCATACCGGCACTCCTTTTATGGGTTATTCCGGAGCGGTCTATCTCATTCAAGAAGTGTGTAACTCATTATTTGATGCGCTCTTTCACATCCTTCCCTTGGGAACAGAGATGGACAAAGTGGATCCAACCCCGGCAAGAATACAAGGCCAGATCGCTTCTATTCCCTGGGAAGAAGAGGCTCAAGCATTGATGAACAAATTAATTAGCAATCAGCCTGTGCTGACGCAAATTTCAGCTGCCAAAAGAATTCGTGATGTGGCTGAGTTTGAGGCACGCAAACAGAATATTAAAAGAGTGACAGTCGATTGTGTTCAAAAGTCCACGCTATCCCACCTGAGTGGAGAGACAGTATGACTTTTGATAAAAGAAATTGCCTTAATAAAAGGCTCAACGTATATGGCGTAGTAAAGCTGTATCCCCAAATCTACAGGGGTGATGTAGAAAAGACCGTAAGGTCAGTCTCAAGGAGTAGTCATCATGAGTGAAAACAGATCTATATCTGGGCTTACCGATGCAGAAGCTCAAGAATTCCATGCATTTTATGTGCAAGGTCTACTTGGATTTACTGCCATCGCTGTCGTCGCGCACATACTTGTATGGGCATGGCGTCCATGGTTCTTTTGATGCAGCAGTAAGTACATAGTAAATAGATTCAACTAAAAGGAGTGTTTTATATGAAGACCAATACGGATTTAATCAATAAGAATCATCTACCCGACACGGTGTCGTTCAAGATCATTTTTGTAATTAGCTATGTAGTGATCTTTATGGCAGCTCTCTTTTTGGTTGTATTGCCTGCCTCCCAGAAGGCGTGGTTATTTTCTGGATCTGATGGAGGATCTTTCTTCAAATCAGTGGAGTCAGGTGTTTACGGCTTTATGTCTTACTTAAATTAGGAGAAATATTATGTGGAGAATTTGGAAGTTATACGACCCACTACGTGCAATGGTTGCCCAGGGAGTTTTTCTCTTTGCTTTGGCAGCGATGATTCATCTCATTTTATTGAGCACTGTTCAATACAAATGGTTGGATGGCATGAGTCAAGAGCAGTACAAAGCAGCAATCTCTGCAGCGAAGAAGTAAGTAGATGTACAAACCGTAGACGAATTTCTAGAGATAGTGATTCGTCTACGCAATATTAATTAATTATGAGAAAAATCTCATAGTGCAAGGAGCGCAAAATGGCCATGCTCAACTTTGAAAAGAAATACCGCGTACGCGGCGGGACACTTATCGGTGGAGATCTATTTGATTTCTGGGTAGGCCCGTTTTACGTGGGATTTTTTGGTGTCACTACAGTCTTCTTTACGTTTCTCGGGACTGCAATGATTTTTTGGGGAACCTCTCAGGTTGGAGTTTTTAATCCCTGGCAAATCAATATTGCTCCGCCCGATCTGAAGTATGGTCTCGGGCCAGCCCCCATGATGGAGGGTGGACTTTGGCAGATCATTACGATTTGTGCCTTAGGCGCATTCGGATCATGGGCCTTGCGCGAGGTAGAGATCTCCAGAAAGCTGGGTATGGGTCTTCATGTCCCGCTGGCATTTAGCATGGCAATTTTTGCGTACTTTAGCTTAGTGGTAATTCGTCCAGTACTGATGGGTGCATGGGGACATGGATTCCCGTATGGAATATTGAGTCACCTAGATTGGGTATCCAATACAGGTTATCAATACCTACACTTTCATTACAACCCGGCTCATATGATTGCGGTGACCTTATTCTTCACTACAACCTTGGCGCTTGCCCTGCATGGTGCTTTAGTTCTGTCTTCTACCAATCCTGCCGCTGGTCAGACTGTCAGAACTCCAGAGCATGAAGATACTTTCTTCAGGGACATTATTGGTTATTCAGTAGGAACCTTGGGAATTCACCGTCTCGGTTTATTCCTGGCATTAGCAGCTGTCTTTTGGAGTGCAGTTTGTATCGTGATCAGCGGGCCTTTCTGGACAAAAGGATGGCCTGAGTGGTGGACGTGGTGGTTGAATTTGCCTATCTGGGGGTAGTTTTCAGCTGAATTAAATATGCGGAGAGCATTATGGAATATCAAAACTTATTTACTCAAACTCAAGTAACTGGACCTGCTAGTCACGGCGTGCCCATTAACGCATACGATATGCGTGAGCGAACTCGCTCAATCGGGATTAGCCATTTACTGGGTCGTCTAGGCAATGCTCAAATCGGACCAGTTTATCTGGGACGGCTTGGTGTCGCGTCACTCATGTTCGGCATGACGGCATTTTTCATCATTGGTATGAATATGTGGGCACAAGTAGGGTGGAATCCACTGCAGTTTGTCAGAAAACTGTTCTGGCTTTCTCTGGATGCCCCCTCACCAAAGTATGGCCTTAGCTTTCCCCCTCTAAATGAAGGAGGCTGGTGGCTGATTGTGGGTCTCTTTTCTACAATCTCCATTATGTTGTGGTGGTTCAGAACCTTCCGCCGCGCACAAGCACTTGGCATGGGTAACCATGTACCTTGGGCATTTGCTTCTGCAATCTGGTTATTTTTAGTGCTCGGTCTGATTCGACCTGTATTAATGGGTAGCTGGAGTGAAGGAGTGCCATTTGGCATCTTTTCTCACTTGGACTGGACGGCCGCTCTCTCGATTCGTTACGGCAATTTGTTTTACAACCCCTTCCATATGCTCTCGATTGTTTTCTTATATGGATCAGTTCTTTTATTCGCAATGCACGGTGCAACCATTCTGGCGGTGAGCCGTTTTGGTGGAGAGCGAGAAATCGAACAAATTGTTGATCGTGGTACAGCTTCAGAGCGGGCCGCACTGTTTTGGAGATGGACCATGGGTTTCAATGCAACCATGGAATCTATTCACCGTTGGGCCTGGTGGTTTGCAATACTAACGCCACTGACAGGTGGTATCGGTATCTTGTTGACTGGAACAGTGGTTGATAACTGGTATTTATGGGGTGTGAAGCACAACATTGCACCCGCTTATCCAGCAATATATGGAACAGTGGCAGATCCTGCCCTTACAGCGCCCGTTGCTCCAATTGCTATAGGGGAGAAAAAATGAAGAACCTACATCATAAATTAACAGTCGTATTAGGAATTCTGGGCATCTTAATGCTGACCGCATGTGAGCGTCCGCCAATAGACTCAAAGCAAATGGGCTTTCGAGGCACTGGTATGGCTGAGATTAATAATCCAAGAACAGATGCTCAACTGGCCAAGCTCAATGAAATGCCAGCGGGTATTCCGGCATCGGCTGATGGACCTAAGGCAGGGGCCGTTTATCAGAACGTGAAGGTGCTCAATAACTTAAGTGCTGCTCAGTTCAGTGCTTTCATGGTGTCTATGACAGCTTGGGTTGCTCCAAAAGAAGGTTGTGCTTACTGTCATAACGTTCAAAACTTTGCCGATGACTCCATGTACACCAAGACCGTTGCTAGAAAAATGATCTTGATGAATCAAGAGATCAATGGCACTTGGAATAATCACGTGAAAACTACAGGTGTAACTTGCTATACCTGTCACCGTGGTAATAACATCCCGCAAAATGTTTGGTTCAATACAGTCGAAAAACGTGGCGGTAATATGCTGGGTAATAAGAATGGTCAAAATGATCCAACGGCAGGTAGTGCCTATGCCTCCTTACCTAATAACACCTTTGGAAGCTACTTCGTGGCCGGTGCCGGTGCAGCGCGTGTTATTGGGGGTGATGCATTGCCTAATGGACATAAAGCAACTCTACAAAGTACCGAGAGTGTGTATGGCGTGATGTCGCATATGGCGAACTCTCTTGGGGTCAATTGTACGTACTGCCATAACAGTCGTGCCTTTAGCAGCTGGGAGCAGAGTACGCCGCAACGTGTACAAGCTTGGCATGGTATTCAGATGTTGAAAGATGTAAATACCAACTATATAGATTCATTAGCATCTACTTTCCCTGATAACCGCAAGGGACCAGATGGTGATGTAGCCAAAGCCAATTGCGCCACTTGCCATCAGGGTGTCAATAAGCCTCTTTTAGGACAAAGCATGGTCAAAGATTATCCATATCTTGTTCCTGCCAAAACTAAACCGGCCGATAGTATTCATAGTTCTAAGAATTGATGTAGTAAACCCCCTCTTGGTCATCGTGAGTAAGAGGGGGATTTCACTAAAGGAAGTGTGATGGACCAAAAGGTCGATCTATTTAAGATTCCGGGGCAAATCACAAACCCTCATGACGGCAATCATGCTGAGCGTGTTTTAGTCATTGGCTCAGGATTTGGGGGTCTAGCTTCTGCCATTCGCATGGCAAAAAAAGGCTATCAAGTACAAGTATTAGAGCGACTCGAGAGTCCAGGCGGTAGAGCATTCGTTCATAAAAAGAATGGCTTTACCTTTGATGCTGGCCCGACCATTATTACTGCACCATTTCTATTAGAAGAGTTGTGGGAGATGTGCGGTAAAAAAATGGCTGATGATGTTGATCTTCGCGCCATGGACCCCTTCTATCAAATACGATTTGCTGACGGACGGATCTTTAATTACACCGGCGATTTAGAGCAAATGAAGCGGGAGGTTAGTAAATTTAATCCCAAGGATTTGCCGGGTTATTTACGCTTTTTGGAAGATGCCAAATACCGTTATAAATTAGGCTTTGAAGAGTTAGGCGATGTCGCCTTTGATAACCTAGCTGATCTTGCAAAGGCATTCCCCAGTCTGATCAAAATGCGGGCATGGGAAACTCTTTACAGCTTGGTGGCTAAGCATATGAAAGATCCTCAACTCCGAGAGGTTATGAGCTTTCATCCATTGCTGATTGGCGGCAATCCATTCTCCGTTACAGCTGTATATGCCTTAATTAACTCCCTGGAGAGTAAATGGGGTGTGCATTCAGCGATGGGAGGCACTGGCGCCATTATCAAGGGATTAGTAGGCTTATTAGAGGGGCTTGGTGTCTCTATTCGCTATAACAGCACAGTCAAGAAAATCAATATCATCGATCGCAAGGTCACTGGCGTTACCCTAGAAAGCGGCGAAGTAATTTATGCTGATAAGGTAGTTTCAAATGCAGATACTGCGTGGACTTATAAAAATCTCATCGAGCCACAACACAGAAAAATTTGGACAGATAGAAAAATAAACAATGGAAAGTATTCCATGAGTTTATTTGTTTGGTATTTTGGAACCAAGAAACAGTATCCACAAATTCCGCATCACATGATGTTGCTTGGCAAGCGCTATAAAGAATTGCTAGAGGATATTTTTAAACGTCATCACCTAGCAAAAGATTTTAGTCTTTACCTGCATCGCCCGACTGCTACTGACACTAGCTTGGCGCCAGAAGGCTGTGACACATTTTATATTCTATCCCCAGTACCCCATTTGGATAGCGGCACTAATTGGAAAAAAGAGGCCGAGCCCTATAGGCAGGCCATTGCAACAATGTTGGAAGAGACAGTTTTACCTGGCTTAGAAGAAAATCTAGTGGAGTCCTTTGTGATGACTCCAGAGGATTTCAAAGACAGGCTTTTGTCATTTAAGGGTGCGGCATTTGGATTGGAGCCACTCCTCACTCAAAGCGCTTGGTTTAGACCTCACAATCGTAGTGAAGATATTGAAGGTCTTTATATGGTGGGAGCAAGCACCCATCCTGGTGCTGGTATACCTGGAGTGTTGTCTTCAGCTAAAGCCTTGGATTCTTTAATCGAGCCTGTCAAGGTTGCAGGTAGCCGTGCACGATAGGGCGATTACCGCTGAGTTTGGATTTCAGCAAGATCTTCATATTTGCGAAGATCTCATGAAAGAAGGCTCTAAGTCATTCTTTTCCGCTTCACGCATATTGCCCGCTAAGATAAGAGATTCTGCGATTGCCCTCTATGCTTTTTGTCGTCTATTGGATGACATGGTGGATGATCCGAATGCGCCAGATGACGTCATCAAACAAATTGAACATCGACTCGATTGCATTTATGCCCAGAATCCTGCTGATATCCCTGCAGACAGAGCGCTGGCTTTGGTCGTTGAACGATTCCTGATTCCTAGAGAGCTGTTAGAGGCTCTAGTTGAGGGATTTAGATGGGATCGTAATAGCAGGCAATATGGCACGATAGAAGAGCTTTGTGATTATTCGGCAAGAGTAGCCTCTACCGTTGGTGTCATGATGACTTTAATTATGGGAGTTAGAGATCGCGCAGTCTTAGAGCGGGCATGCGAGCTCGGACTAGCAATGCAATTGAGTAATATCGCCAGAGATGTTGGCGAAGATGCAAAAAATCAACGACTCTACCTGCCTAAGCAATGGCTTCTAGAGGAGGGTATTGATCCGGATCAGTGGCTACTCAATCCCCAGTTCAGCCCTGAACTATCTAGAGTCGTTAAAAGGCTGATTACTTATGCTGACGACCTTTACAGGCGATCTTCCTTTGGATTCTCTGGCTTACCGCGTAACTGTAGGTCAGCAATTGCTGCTGCCAGCTTTATCTACTCAGAAATCAGTCGCCAGGTGGAGCGTCAATCCTACGATTCGGTCTCTCGACGTGCTGTAGTTTCGAAAAAGAGAAAGCTACTCTTACTCGTAAAGGCATTTAGAGCGGCTATTTTTACCGCTAAACCGTCCCGCAGCTTTAGTCAGATTGCTTCTATTCAGTTTTTAGTCAATGTCGTCAAGCCAGAAGAGCCCTATGCTCATTACACCGGCAGTGTCGAAGAAAGATTAATTTGGGTTGTAGGATTACTTGAAAAAGTAGAACTCCGAAAAACAGCAACCTATCACGCCAACGCTCAGCAACAAGTTTAAAAAATCATTGTTGGGTTTCTAGGCATTCTCCAGGGCAACATGAGTTGTACGATATTGGACTTCAAGCGATTCACGTTGAGAGTCTCATGCATCGAAATAACCTCTTCCCCCAGTAGGTGAGATTGGATTCGGGAGCGTGCATAAAACGGGGTATCTTCGTAGGTATTTAAGAGCTCAACTGCGGTCTGTTTTTCTGAACGCATATTTCTTTTGATGCCCCAGCCGGTCTTTCGTATAGAGACTCTCTCTGGCGCCACAAAGGGTTCAACTGTGCCATCAACATTAAATTTGGAGGCAATGATGCGCTCTGCACCATTGTTTTGGCGGACATCATAAATAACGGCTGTGCTGCCATCCTTCAGGTGTGCTCTAGACCAGTCCCATTCGCTAAATGATTGACTCACTGCCTCGTCGCCTTCATTCGAGTCAAAATAGGCGCTGCCTTTCCAATGCAAATCGGGCTTATCAAAAGATACTTCTACTCTCGCTGACGGGGAGATCGGCCCCCAGCGATGCTTTCCCTGATCATCTAATGCCACAACATGATTAAAGAGTTGATCTGGGTAAACCTTGATAGTGCCCTCTACCTTATTCCCCAGCAAAGGTACGCGCTCTTTCATCTTAATAGTTAAAACATCATTTTCCCAATGCAAATGACTCGGGCCAATGGTGAAGGTATTTTCTGTTCTATTGATCGCGTTCTGAGCTCGCTCAGTCATAGTCCAGTGTTTTGAATTTGGCGTGTAAAGTGCAACATTGATCGCGCAGTAATCATTCGCATTGGCAGGCCGCTTCTTATTGGCCCAAGCGTAATAGGGCGAGAACACACTGCCGACGAACGCAATGATGCTAAAGCCATAAAGACCATCGTCGCTCAGACCATCAACATACCACCAGAGATAATTGCCTGGATCTACCGCTTGGTCAAACCGAGGTGTTCCATTAGGGTTGCGGCCACCAAGCGACCGGACATAGCCGCCATGGGAACTCCCGGACCCGGATGAGTGCTTCCCCCCGTGAGTAGTAGATTGCTGATTTGCGATTGAGAACCGAGCCTCTGGAATGAACTCATCCATCCATGCGTTGCTTGACCATAAAGAGCTCCCCCACGACCCGGAAAGAGGTTGGCGAATTCTTGAGGGCTCGTTCGAGTCACTTGCAGATCTTGAAGTTGTAGACCATATTGGCTCATGAGTGAAAATATTTTTTGCTCGCATCGATCTACTTCCTTTGTATCGTAGGATGAACTGCCGCCATTTGCCGGTGCATTCACCAGACACAGCAGTCGTTCATGTGAGTTGCTCTCGATCGCATGATCCGTTCTATCTTGAGCGCATATATACACCGTTGGATTTTCTGGAATTTTATGTTGAGAAAAAATATCCGAAAACTCATCTCGGTAAGGTTTATTAAAGAAAACGTTATGTCTGACTAGTGGAAAGCCAGATGCTTTTACCTGCATTGACCAAGTAACTGCAGACAGGGAGTCTGCCTGCTGAAGATTTTTAGGAATCGCTTTACTGGCTAGTTCGCCCAGTAAGCCATGCTTCAAGGCGTTAATGTCGCCATTAAAAATGAGATAATCACATTCAAGATATTCACCGGAAGAGAGCAGTACCCCTTTTACTTTATCCCCAGCGATATCCAAGGACTGCACTTCCGAGTTATATCGAAAGTCACATTGTTTCTTTTGGGCTAAGCGTGCAATGACCTCGGGGATTTTGATCATTCCCCCCTTAATAGACCAAACACCTTCCATTTCTACTTGGGCGATCAACATGAGGGTTGCCGGAGCTAAATAAGGCGATGAGCCACAGTAAGTTGCATAACGCCCAAACAACTGATGAAGACGAGGGTCAGGAAAGTATTGCTCCAATGCTGACCATAAGCTACTAAAAGGGCCGATATCCCAAAGCACTTTACTTTTTGCTAGCCCTAAAGAGGACATCATTCCCATCATGTTGGGGCGAGGGGATTCAATAAAAGGCGTCTTTAGTGCTTGATATACTTTTTTGGCTGTTTTGCAAAACGCTAAGAACTGTTTTGCTTGTTGTGCCCCGCTAAATTGACCGATAGCATCAGCACTTTTTTGGCTATCAGCGTAGAGATCTAAGTACGCATCACCCCAACTATGCCTTGCAAGAATATCTAAGGCTTCCAGTTCGAATTCAGAATCAAAATACTCTCCGCAATCCGCAAAGAGCTCATCAAAGATCCATTTCATCGTAAAGACTGTGGGACCAGAGTCGATAAAAGAATTACCTGCTTGTACTTGGCGAATCTTTCCGCCAGGCCCTGCATTCTTTTCGATTACCGTGACATCAAGACCTTGGTGAGATAGCGTCAAAGCAGCGCTAAGACCGCCGATGCCCGCTCCAACAATCAGAACCTTAGGTGATTTCAACATGCTTACCTTGCCATACACCTTGAGCAGAATTCACTACAAAGCGTGTAAACATGGACTCAGAAAAATAGTCTTTACCGTATGCGGCTTTGATAGCAGCGAGGTGCGCCCCTTCTTGTGCATAGCGATCTAGAGACTGTTCATCATTCCAGATAGTAAAGGTTGCCTGGCGAAGGTAGGGTGCTTCGCCAAGTCCAGCGGTCAGTATTTTTCCAGATGCCTGATTAATCGATTCCTCAGCAGGCTTTGCCTTGCTCCAAAACTGTGTCGCTTTAGTGGGTCTGATTGAAGCCCGAGTGAGCGATGCAATAGGGCCTTTAATCGGTTTTTGTGCCAAGTCTTGCATTGAAAATGAAGACCACGAACCGCGGCTAGAGTAGGCCTGGAGTGTAGCGGTAAACATTTCACTGGAATGATCTTGGTATGCACGCAAGATAGCAGCATTTTTTAGGAATGCATCTGCATTTTTTGGCTGATCAAACACGCAAAAAAAGCCTTGTTTGGTAAGGCTTGGTTTTGTACTAAATCCGCCGTTAAATCCAGAGCCGAGTACTTTGCAAAATTGCAGGCCTGGCAGTCTGGCGAAAGGGTATTTGCCCAGAATATAGCGTGATAGCCCCCATCCACTAGAACCAGCAGCAATATTGATTAAAGCTAATACCGCTGTCTGATTAGTCATGAGAAATTAGGCATCAATATCTTCAGCAGCATTACTATCAACAATGCCAAAACGCCTCATTTTGATATAGAGACCTTGTCGAGATAGACCTAGCAATTCTGCTGCCGAAGCTCTGTTGGACATAGTCAGGTCTAAGGCAGCCAAAATACATAACTTTTCAATAATGTCAGTGGTCTCAGTAACGATTTGCTTTAAAGGAACTTTGCCAACCAATTGGGTTAGTTCTTTAGCATTCTTTCCTAAGTTCTCAGATTTAGCGCTAGGTTGTTGCATCGATTTTGAGATCAGATGAATGCTGATACCAACTGCTGAGAGTTTTCCGCTGATAAAGCTAACCGCTGAAATTTGGGCTTCTCGTGGTGAGCTACCATCATCAGCGGTAATAGTTGTTGAATAGTCTTTGATCGAGCCATATTCGCGCACGGTACCAAGGATAATTTTTAAATCAATTCCCGCTCTACCAAGCCACACCTCTAAGGACTTGCCGAGAATATTTTCTTTCTGGGCAGATTGAGACATAGAAACAAAGGTGCTGTTGGCAGTCAAAATGATACCGCTAGTACTGCAGACAACAAAACCATCCTGAAAGTCTTCAATAGCCTGTGTGAGTAAAGTAGTTTGCTCATTCAGATTACTGATCTGGGTACTATTTGATTTTGGTTTGATGGATACAAGGCAAATATTTTGATTACCTTCGCGCAATAAGACGCTAGAAATTTCAACGTTCTCTTTCAGGTTCTCAAGCGTCGATTGCATCGAAGATTGCATAATTCCCGATTTTGAATCTGCTAGGTAAGTTTGGATAGCCTCATAATCTTTTACAGGAAATAAATTCGTAAACAATTTACCCTGAATCTTCTTTAGATCACCCACCAAAAATCCAGCAGATTTATTTACTTCAAGAATCTTTAATGTTTGGCTATCTACTATTAAATAGGCTTGATCAATGTTATTAAACAGTTTAACGTAACGATTTTGTATTGCATGAAGATTGGCATATTCACGCTCAATTTCTTGCTGAGAATCTACAAGCTTTTGTTGCAGCATAGAGATGCTACTGAGATCTTTACCAATGGCAACAAGCTTATTTTCTTTTGGAAAAAAAATCGTACTAAATTGAATTGGAAGAGAGGGTGATCCCTCAATCCGTTGGTTTACTTGGCGCCACTTTTGTTCGGAATCATCCTCGCCAGTCTTGAGCAGGGCATTGACTTTGGGCTGGCTATCAACAGCAACAGTATCGAGCCAATTTTTTCCGATTAAAGACTGTGTATTGCCAGCAATAGGCTTTGAGCCGTTTAATACATTCTCAATTAAGCCTGAGCTATTCATCACGAGCACAAGATCGACCGAAAGCGACAGCATGGCAGCTGCCTGATGCACATCTAAGGCATCGATTGCTTGAGGATCTAGATTGAAAATTTTGGTCACTATATTTGTTTACCGATTTTTCTAATAATTATTTTTATATTTGGCTGAGAACAAGCTCTAATCTTTCAACAGATTCTTCAGGGGTAAATGCTGTTATATCTGCCTCAATGTGGGCAAATTTCTCAGGCGCTTTATTATAGAGCGGACCCCCAATTAAAACCTTGATTTTTGGGTTCTTTGATTTCCCCCTAAGAGTGCTAATGATATTTGGTAACAGCTCCAATTGTTCGTCGCAGGAGATCGAGATAGCCAAAGCATTATGACTAATAGACTCAAGCTCCTTGGCGATGGATTTCAGACTATTATTTTCTGGGCGATAAACACGCCAACCAGAATGAATAAAATAATTAGAGAGAATGAGCGTGCCCAAAGAGTGCTGTGATTCTGGAAAATTCGTTATAAGAATCGAATGATTGCCTCGCTTCTCTAATTGAGTGACTTGAAAAAGGTAGTCGAGCTTATGAATAACCCGCTCAAGCTTATTAACTCCAATTGACACTTCAGCAAAACTAAGAGTGTCGTCTTCCCATTGCTTGCCTAACCTTCTTGCAATCGTGGGTATAAGATCTAAGACGATGTAATTGATCGACACCCCATGAGTCTTGAGCACGGTGATTGCCAACTCAAAGGCCCCATCTTCGGTTGAGAGGAGTAATTGGGTGATCCGATCAATCTCCTCATCAGCTAATGCGTTCCCTTGTTTGCTTGGGGTGGGCATAGGAGTCTCAAGCCAGCCTTCTTCGTTGGAGGCTTTGGGCTTATTGGCCCCCTCAACCTTGCGTTCAATTTCCTCAACCAAGCGGGGTAGTTGGGTGCTAAAAACCTCCATGATGAGTTCTTTTTTGAAAGATGGATTCACCCAATGACCCTTGCTAAAAAAGTAATCTATTATTTGCAAACATATGTAAAATAATTATTACACTAGAGATCTAATATTAGCAATTATTTTCTATTAACTAGGGTAAACGCTAATATAAACTAGGGAAAGTACTAGTATTAGTAAGTTCTAATGAGCGTAAAGTTTTGTTTACACAAAGCCAAATACAACACGCCCAAAAATGAAAATCAATAAGCCTCTATACAGTCAGGAACAGCGCGCAAAACGCGATGCTACTGTGTGGACCCTGGTTCAGGGGATTTTGGCGCCTGTTCAGTTTTTAGTTTGCCTCATTAGCCTGTATTTGGTCTTGCAATACCTCATTTCTGGTCAACACTATGAATTAGCCACTATCTCAGTGGTGGTAAAAACCTTTTTTTTGTATCTCATCATGCTTACCGGAAGCATTTGGGAGAAGGTGGTTTTTGGAAAATACCTTTTTGCCGATAGCTTCTTCTGGGAAGACGTATTTAGTATGTTGGTCATTTCCCTACATACGATTTACCTCTATTTCCTCATAGCTGGTGGTATGAGCGATCGTAGCCTGATGTATCTCGCACTGGCTGCGTATACGTCTTACTTTATTAATGCAGGCCAGTTTATTTATAAGCTTCGGATGGCTCGGCTGCAGTTTAGCGACCAGGTGGCAGCATGAACGCCATCGTTGATCTGCCAAAAGAGGCTCAGTCCCATGTTGGTAAAAATATTCCAATTTATAAAGAGCGTGGCCAAAGAGAAGTATTTTGTGGTCTTACAGGGATTATTTGGTTACACCGAAAAATTCAGGATGCCTTCTTCTTGGTTGTTGGCTCCAGAACCTGCGCGCATTTGATTCAGTCAGCAGCCGGGGTCATGATTTTTGCGGAGCCGAGGTTTGCGACAGCCATTATTGATGATCGTGATCTTGCTGGAATTGCAGATGCTCACGATGAGCTTGATCGGGTTGTAAAGGCCTTACTGACAAGGCGCCCTGACATCAAGATGTTATTTTTAGTAGGCTCCTGCCCATCAGAAGTCATTAAATTAGACCTATCTCGTGCAGCACAAAGATTGAATAAAGAAATGATCAATCAATGCCGCATTTTGAGTTACTCAGGCAGCGGCATTGAGACAACCTTTACTCAAGGTGAGGATGCTTGCTTGGCATCCTTAATAACTGACACACCAAAACAAGCTCCTGCAGCTGAAAAAAGTTTACTCATCGTTGGTTGCTTGCCGGATATCGTTGAAGATCAATTCCAACGCATTTTTAATGAGTTGGGAATTACGAATGTATCGTTCTTCCCGCCAAAGAGTTCAAAGCAAGTAGTGGAGATCAACAGCAACACTCAATACCTACTTGCCCAACCCTTCTTAGCTGAAACTGCCAGACTCATTGAGGAGCGGGGCGCAAAAAGATTATCTGCACCATTCCCATTTGGAGTTGAAGGCACTACAGCATGGCTTCAGGCTGCAGCCAAAGCCTGGGGCATTGATGAAGGCAAATTTGAGCAAGTAACTCAAGTCAGAATTGATCGCGCCAAAAAGAGTCTCGCGCGATACCTGCCAGCCTTGGAAAATAAAAGTATCTCTTTCTTTCCAGATTCTCAGCTAGAAATTCCTCTAGCGCGCTTCTTATCTAGAGAATGCGGTATGAAGGTTCTGGAGATAGGCACACCCTATGTCCATAAACAGCATTTGGAATGTGAATTTGATTTATTACCAGAAAATATTCGCATCGTTGAAGGTCAAGACGTTGAGAAGCAGTTAGATCGTTGTCGAAGTGACCAGCCCGATATTGTGGTTTGTGGGCTTGGCCTAGCCAATCCCCTTGAATCTGAGGGCATTACGACTAAGTGGTCAATTGAGTTGGTCTTTAGCCCCGTGCATGGATATGAGCAAGCTGCTGATTTAGCAGAGCTCTTTGCGCGGCCTTTAAATCGCAGTCTGAAACTAGCGGCTTAAAGGACTCATATGCAACTGACACTCTGGACATATGAAGGCCCGCCACACATTGGCGCAATGCGTATTGCTACCTCGATGACCGATTTGCACTATGTCTTGCATGCACCACAGGGTGATACCTACGCTGACTTGTTGTTTACGATGATTGGACGCGCTAAAACCCGCCCTCCTGTTACCTATACGACATTTCAGGCAAGAGATTTGGGTGGAGACACAGCGCAGTTATTCCAGGATTCTGTCAATTCTGCTTATGAACGTTTCCAGCCAAAGGCGATGATCGTTGGCGCTTCATGCACAGCAGAGTTGATTCAGGATGATCCGGGTGGCTTGGCAAGAGCGCTCACTTTGCCGATTCCGGTTATCGCGCTCGAACTTCCTTCGTATCAGAAAAAAGAAAACTGGGGCGCTTCAGAAACTTTTTATCACATTACTCGTGGATTGGTAGCTTTCGATAAATCCATCAGTGCCCAGCAGTATCAAGAGATGCGTGCTGCTAACGCAAAACAAGATCAAAAGCCTAGTTGCAATATTCTTGGACCTACTGCATTAGGATTTAGAAATCGCGACGATATTCAAGAAATTAAGTCTTTATTAGAGGCGATGGGTATTGAGGTGAAAGTAGTTGCACCGCTCAATGCGTCAGTAGCAGATATCACCCAATTACCTCAGGCGGACTTTAATGTCATGCTGTATCCAGAAATTGCTCAGCTTACATGTTCTTGGCTGCAGAAAACATTTGGACAGCCGTTTACCAAGACCATTCCGATTGGTACTAAAGCAACTAGAGCGTTTGTTCAAGAAGTAGCCGCACTAGCAAATATTAATCCAGAGGCTTTTTTAAAATCCCAAGATGAGCGGGCACATTGGTACGCAAAATCAGTTGACTCTACTTATCTCACCGATAAGCGTGTATTTATATTCGGCGATGCAAGCCATGTCATTGCTGCTGCAAAAGTCGCATCAGAAGAAATTGGATTTAAGGTGGTTGGCTTAGGAACTTACAGCCGTGAATTTGCCCGCGAAGTTCGTGAAGCTGCAAAGCTGTATGAAGTAGAGGCTTTAATTACCGATGACTATTTAGAAGTCGAGGAAAAAGTTGCTGAGCTCACCCCAGACTTAGTCTTGGGTACGCAGATGGAGCGCCATATCGCTAAAAGATTAGGCGTTCCTTGCGCCGTGATTTCTGCGCCAGTCCATGTTCAGGACTTTCCAGCACGCTACTCACCACAGATGGGATTTGAGGGTGCCAATGTATTGTTTGACACCTGGATTCATCCGCTGATGATGGGTCTGGAAGAGCATCTCATTATGATGTTCCGCGATGATTTTGAATTTAGTGCCAAGGCTGCACCTTCCCATCTAGGTCATTCAGCAGCTGTTAAAGAAAATTTGCACTCACCGGAGCCTCAATCAAACCAAATCGCTCCAGTAGTAAGCCATACCCAGGTAAACGCTGAAATATTTAGCGGTACAGAGCCAGCAAAATTATGGGATGTAGAAGCAGAAAAAGAATTAGGAAAAATTCCATTCTTCGTTAGAGGCAAAGCACGACGCAATACCGAGAAGTTTGCAGTTGAGCATGGCATTAGCCATATCACTATTGAAACGCTCTACGATGCAAAGGCTCACTATGGCAGATAAGAAAATCCCCATGAGAGTCTCCATCATCACGATGGACACGCACTTGAGTAGTGCGACAGAGAGGGCTCGTTATGCCCTTAAGAAAAAGCTACCCAGTCTTGAGCTCAGCATTCATGCGGCTTCTAGCTGGACCGTAGATGCTAAAGCTCTGGAAAACTGTATTAGCGATATTGAGTCTGCAGATATTCTGATTGTGACCATGCTCTTTATGGAAGATCACTACAAACCAGTGATTGAGGCCTTAAAAGCGCGTCGTGATCACTGTGATGCCGTGATTTGCGCTATGTCAGCAGGTGAAGTGGTTTCTCTGACTCGCATGGGCGGGTTTGATATGGGCAAGCCGGCAACTGGCTTGATGGCTTTGTTAAAGCGTTTGCGTGGAAATAAAGAGAAGGCCCAAACTGGTGGTGCAGCGCAAATGCGCATGTTGCGTCGCTTGCCAAAAATTCTCCGATTTATTCCAGGTAATGCGCAAGATGTCAGAGCCTATTTCTTAACACTGCAATATTGGTTGGGTGGTTCCGAAGAGAACCTCTTCCATATGGTGACTAATTTAGTCAATCGTTATGCCGCTGGTGAGAGAGTAGTTTTAAAGACTAAAGAAAAGCTCGTTGAGCCTGTCATTTACCCTGATAACGGTATTTATCATCCACGGCTCAAAGGCCGCATGAGTGAGTCGATTAACGATTTACCTAAATTGGTTTCTGATAAGAAATCCAAGGGTCGTGTTGGACTGTTGTTGTTGAGATCCTATATTTTGGCTGGTAACACCCTGCATTACGATTCAGTCATTGCCGCAATTGAGGCGCAAGGACTGCAAGTACTGCCCATATTTGCAGTAGGTTTGGATGCAAGACCAGCTATCGACCAATTCTTTTATCAGAATGGTGAGAAAGTAGTTGATGCGGTTGTATCACTTACCGGCTTCTCCTTGGTAGGCGGACCTGCTTATAACGATGCAAAAGCAGCTGAAGAGGTGCTTGCTTCTTTAGATGTGCCTTACCTCGCAGCACAGCCCTTGGAGTTTCAGACGCTTAACGAATGGGGTAGTTCTGATAGAGGACTCCTGCCAGTAGAAAACACGCTGATGATCGCCATACCTGAGCTCGATGGTGCGATTGTCCCAATGGTGTTTGGTGGTAGAGCCGGTGATGCAGATGTGCAGTGTAAAGGCTGCCATAAGGGTTGCGTATTTGAGGCCAGCATTAATCGCCATGACATGCATACCTGCATTGAACGTACAGCAATGCTTGCTGCGCGCGTATCTAAATTGATTGCCTTGCGTAAGGCTGAGCGTGCGGATCGCAAAGTAGCTCTGGTGATGTTTAACTTCCCCCCAAATGCGGGAAGAGTGGGTACTGCTGCCCACTTAAGCGTTTTTGAATCCGTCTTTAATACCTTAAAAAGCCTCAAAGCAGAGGGTTACAGTGTTGATGTACCCGCATCCATCGATGAATTTCGGGACATGGTTCTGATTGGTAATGCGAAAGAGCATGGCACAGATGCCAATGTTCATGCACTGATTAGCGCCGCAGATCATATTCGTCGTGAGCCTTGGTTAAAAGAAATTGAAGCGCAGTGGGGCCCAGCACCTGGAAATCTACTGAGTAATGGCTCATCACTATTTATATTGGGTAAACAGTTTGGCAATGTATTTGTCGCGCTTCAGCCTGGGTTTGGTTACGAGGGCGATCCAATGCGCTTGTTGTATGAGAAAGGTTTTGCACCAACCCATGCCTTCTCCGCCTTTTATCGTTACATTCGTGAAGATTTTGCAGCTTCAGCAGTATTGCATTTTGGTACTCATGGCGCCCTTGAATTTATGCCTGGCAAGCAATCAGGAATGTCCGGTGCCTGCTGGCCAGATCGCCTGATTAACGATTTACCAAATTTATATATTTACGCCTCAAACAATCCATCAGAAGGTGCGATTGCCAAGCGTCGTGCTGGCGCAACCTTAATTAGCTATTTAACTCCACCGGTTTCACAAGCAGGTCTATATCAAGGTCTATTGGAATTCAAGGAAGCGGTAGAACACTGGCGTAAGTTGGTTCGAAATGAAACAGCCCAATCTTGGAGTGACACTGAGCAAGAATTACTTGATTCCATGCAAGCACAAGCAGTTGAGCTCGAATTCTCTACTGCAGAGCCTGTTTGGAAGAATTTAAGTGCAAGCAAAGTCAATCAGACTGTAATGCATCTGAGTGAACAGATTCTGGAGTTGGAATACACACTGATCCCTTACGGCCTTCATGTGCTTGGTAGTCCGCTTAGCATGGAGCAAAGCTTAGATATGTTGGTGAGCTTCTTATCCGTTCAAGAGGGCGAGCTCAAAAATATTGATCGAGCTAGCATTGAAAAGTTGATCAATAGCGATAGTTTGGAGCAGTTTGTAAAAGCCCAAAAAATGAATCTGACTCCTGCGCTACGTATCGAGCTAGAACAATTGCTTGCGGTATTCAGTGAGCTACAAGCTGATAGCGAAATGCAGGGTGTGATGAAGGCTTTAGAAGGGCGCTATATTCGTCCCGCACCAGGTGGCGATGTCCTTCGCAATCCCCAGGTATTGCCAACTGGTCGCAATATTCATGGCTTCGATCCTTTCCGTATCCCAAGTAAATTTGCAATGAAGGACGGATTGATTCAAGCCAATATGCTGTTGGAAAGATATAAGCTGGATGGCAATCCATTGCCAGAATCCATCGCCATGGTGTTGTGGGGTACTGACAATTTAAAAACTGAAGGTGGACCGATTGCCCAGATTTTGGCGCTGATGGGTGCACTGCCGCGTTTTGATAGCTTCGGTAGATTAGCTGGCGCTCAATTGGTTCCTTTGGAAGAGTTGGGTAGACCCAGAATTGATGTCATGGTATCGATTTCAGGGATCTTCAGAGACCTGATGCCCTTGCAAATCCGCATTCTTGCCGAGGCAGCCTTCTTAGCAGCTAGTGCTGATGAGCCGCTTGATCAAAACTTTATTAAAAAACATACCTTAGCCTATCAGGCACAAAATGGCTGCGATCTTGAGACTGCTGCTCTACGGGTCTTTGGTAATGCTGAGAGTGCCTATGGCGCCAACGTCAATATGATGATTGATAACGGCTTGTGGAAAGATGAAAACGAGTTAGCTGAAACCTATACGCGTCGTAAAAGCTTTGCATACGGAAGAACCGGTGTCCCAATGCTACAAAGCGAGCTTCTGAACAACATCCTTGCTGATGTTGAGCTGACTTATCAAAACCTGGACTCTATTGAACTGGGTGTCACAACCATCGACACTTATTTTGATACTTTAGGTGGCGTTAGCAGGGCTGTCAGAAGAGCCAAGGGTGGAAAAGCTGCGCCAGTGTATATCGGCGATCAAACTCGCGGTACTGCCGTTGTCAGAACCCTCAATGAGCAGGTATCACTAGAGACCCGTTCACGCATGCTCAATCCAAAGTGGTACGAAGGCATGCTTAAGCATGGCTACGAAGGTGTTCGTCAGCTTGAGAGTCACTTAACTAATACTGTTGGCTGGTCTGCTACGACCGGTCAAGTAGAGCCCTGGGTTTATCAACATCTAACACAAACATTCATATTAGATCCAGAAATGCGGGAGCGATTGATGAAGCTTAATCCAGCTTCATCAGCAAAAGTTGCAAGTCGACTATTGGAAGCATCAGAGAGAAATTATTGGAAGCCAGAGCCATCAGTATTAGAGACCTTGCGTCGCGTTGCTAATGACTTTGAAGATCGACTTGAAGGCGTTTATGAAGGAGTACCTATTTAATGAATACAGTTAGTGTGCCAGTTTCTTCGATTAACACTCGAAGTAAGCCAACCGATGGCGAGGGGAGCTTGCAGGTTCACCTGGACCCCAATGAAAAAATTGGGAATGCCAAAGTATTCGCGATTTATGGCAAAGGAGGGATTGGTAAGAGTACAACCTCCTCTAATCTGTCTGCAGCGTTTTCATTGCTGGGTAAGCGGGTTATCCAGATTGGTTGCGATCCAAAGCATGACTCTACTTTTACGCTGACTAAAAAACTCGTTCCTACCGTGATTGATATTCTGGAGTCAGTAGACTTTCATTCAGAAGAGCTCAGAGTAGAGGACTTTGTCTACGAAGGCTTTAATGGCGTGATGTGCGTAGAGGCTGGTGGCCCACCCGCAGGAACTGGTTGCGGTGGTTACGTCGTAGGCCAAACTGTAAAGCTCTTGAAGGAGCATCATTTACTTGAAGATACCGACATTGTTATTTTTGACGTCTTAGGTGACGTAGTATGTGGTGGTTTTGCAGCCCCGTTACAGCACGCTGACCGTGCCTTGATTGTTGCGGCAAATGATTTTGACTCTATTTTTGCCATGAACCGCATTGTCCAGGCTATTAGTGCCAAAGCAAAAAACTATAACGTGCGTTTAGGTGGCGTGATCGCTAATCGAAGCGCTGATACAGACCAGATTGATAAATTTAATACGCGGGTCGGGTTAAAAACAATGGCGCATTTTCCAGACCTCGATGCGATTCGTAAAAGCCGTCTCAAAAAATGTACTGTTTTTGAAATGGAATCGACCCCAGAGATTGAAAAGGTCAAAGACGAATACATGCGTTTAGCTGCTAGCCTACTTTTAGATGACGATCCTATCCTTACAGAGTCGCTCAAAGACCGTGAAATATTTGACTTACTAGGATTTGATTAATTATGAGCGCGATCTCTTATTTAAATAGGCGGAGTAAGTTGCAGGACTATTTTGATCGGACTGCAAACGATGCTTGGGTAAAATTAACGTCTGATGTTCCAGTGAGTGGTATTAGGGCAACGGTCAGAGCAGGGCGTGACCAAATGCGCGCAAATTTGATTGCACGCTTGCCAGAGTCATTAGCTGGTAAGCGGATTCTGGATGCGGGCTGCGGCACTGGTGCATTGGCTCTCGAGTTAGCGAATAAAGGTGCGAGTGTTGTTGCGATTGATTTATCGCCTAATCTCATTGAGCTAGCAAAAGAGAGAATTTCTCCTGCTGATCGTCAAAATATTGACTTTAGATCCGGCGATATGCTCGATGAGGGCTTAGGAGAATTTGATTACGTTGTGGGCATGGATTCGATGATCCATTATTGTGCGGCTGATATGTTGGTGGTGCTTGAGAAGTTGGCACCCCGAGTGTCAAACAAAATTGTGTTTACTTTTGCACCAAGCACCTTAGCCCTTGAAGTGATGATTCGTGTTGGCCGTCTATTTCCTAGAAAAGATCGAGCGCCCTTTATAGAGCCTATTAGCCAAGTGAAGCTGAGTAAGCTCATCGATCAATCACCGTGGTTTGTGGATTGGAAGATTCCCCATACCCAATTAGTTTCCAGTGGTTTTTACAAGTCACAGCTGATGGAGCTTGAAAAAACATCATGATTAATCTGTCAAAGATGACTAAGACATGGACGAGGATTGATCCTCGCTTTTTGCCTTTTGCTGATGTGGCGACCCCAGATTTACCTCTGAGTCGCCTCTTAAGGCTATCTTTGTTTCAAGTTTCAGTAGGTATGGCCACTGCCTTATTGGTTGGCACCTTAAACCGAGTCATGATTGTTGAGCTACACATGGAAGCATGGATGGTGGCCTTAATGGTTGCGCTGCCCCTCATCTTTGCCCCATTCAGAGCCTTAATTGGCCATAAGTCAGATACCCACCGCTCCATATTGGGTTGGAGAAGGGTTCCTTATATTTGGATCGGGACTTGGTTGCAGTTTGGTGGTTTGGCCATCATGCCTTTTGCACTCATCATCTTGTCTGGAGATACGCATTGGCCGACTTGGTTTAGCTATCTTGGGAGTGGATTGGCATTTTTACTGGTGGGCGCAGGTATGCAAACCACTCAAACTGCTGGCTTAGCTCTCGCCACAGACTTGGCAGATGCAAAAAATCGCCCCCGTGTTGTGGCAATGATGTACGTCATGCTGCTCTTTGGTATGGTCTTAAGCGGTGTCATGTTTAGTGTCTTCCTAGACCCATTTAGTCCGATTCAGTTAATTAAGGTGATTCAGGGTGTTGCTCTCATTACTTTGCTTCTGAATCTGTTTGCCTTGTGGAAGCAAGAGGCACGTCAGCCTAAAAATACTGCACCAACTATTGTTCAGCCAAAATTCTCACAAAGTTGGAGCGAGTTCATTAAGGCGCCGCAGGTTCGTCGCTTCCTCATCATGCTCGGTCTTGGAACTACTGCCTTTAGCATGCAAGACATTATCTTGGAGCCCTATGGTGGAGAAATACTCTTATTGGATGTATCCGCTACTAGCTTTTTGACTGCGCTGATTGCCTGCGGGTCTTTACTCGCATTTACGTTATCAGCACGCTGGCTAAGCAAGGGCTATAACGCCTACAGAATTTCTGCATCTGGTCTCTTACTTGGGCTGATTGCATTCTCAATGGTGATATTTTCAGAGCCCTTAGGCTCAGCAAATCTCTTTAGATTGGGTGCACTTCTGATTGGTTTTGGCGGCGGTCTGTTTGCAGTTAGTACGCTCACCATCGCCATGAGCATGGATCAGGAAAATAAAACCGGGATGGTGATTGGCGCATGGGGTGCAGTAACCGCTACGTGCTCTGGAATAGGTATGTCACTGGGAGGGGTCATTCGTGATCTCGTCTCAGATTTAGCGATGGGCGGTGCAATTGGTTCCACCTTAATGAATCCTGCTACCGGGTATAGCTTTGTTTATCACATTGAGATTTATTTGTTGTTTATTACGTTGATAGCTTTAGGTCCACTAGTAGCCAAAAAGCGAAACCTGGATATTTCAAAAATGAGTCAGTTTGGCCTAGCGGATTTTCCAAGCTAGTTTATTAAAGAGGGAGAGAAAAAATGGGTACTGGTGCAATTACACAATTTATAGATGTCGCTCAATTAGCGTTTTATCTATTTCTACTTTTTTTTGTTGGTCTAGTGATATACCTAACATTAGAAGGAAAGAGAGAGGGTTTCCCTCTTGAAACCGAGCGCTTTGGCAAGGTTCGACGCGAAGATGGCATTTTAGGTATGCCAAAGACGAAGAAATATGTCACTGAATTCGGCAAAACCTATTACGCCCCTTTAGAAACGCCGCCAGATACAGAGCGTTTATCGGCAGAACCAATTCATCCGTGGAATGGCGCACCGATTGCCCCAATTGGCAATCCATTATTAGCAGGAGTAGGGCCAGGTTCTTATGCCAACCGTGCTGATCATGTTGATTACGATCTAGAGGGCCATGCGCGCATTCGTCCACTGAGTAAGTTAAACGATTTTGCAATTGCAAAGCAAGATACTAATCCAATTGGCTTGAACGTGATTGGCGCTGATGGTCATAAGGCCGGCGTTGTGAAAGACGTCTGGGTTGATCATATGGAAATGATGATTCGCTATCTAGAGGTTGATGCAAAAGGTACGACGGTCTTATTACCAGTGAATTTCTCACGTATTGGCAAGCAAGATGTGCAAGTGGTATCAATCCTTGCAGATCAGTTTGCTGCCGTGCCAAAAACAAAAAATCCAGAGCAAATTACCTTGCTGGAAGAAGAGAAGATCATGTCGTACTATGGTGCTGGCACTCTTTATGCCACTCCTGAACGTCAGGAGCCACTAATATGAGTCTGAACATTCCTAGTAGTCCAGAGCATGAGTTTGAACCAGAGCTGGGACTTCCAGAAAAGTTACCTGAGGGCGAGCGTATTTTGTGGCAGGGCTCGCCTGATGTGAAGGCGATGCTTCTGCGAGTGTTTCATCTCAGCGGACTATTGATTTATTTTGGCCTGATCCTGCTCTATCAGATTGTCACAGGTGTGACTGATGGTGAAGTCTTAAGTGCGATATTTTTCTCCTCCTTAAGGATTGCGATTTTTTCAGCCATTGGCTTATCTCTAGTTGCCTTGCTTGCTTATCTCATGGCATCCACTGCGGTCTACACCATTACCAATAAGCGCGTAGTAATGCGTATTGGGATTGTGTTGAATATGACCTTCAATTTCCCTCTCAGGATGATTGAGTCGGCTGATTGCTGCGTCACTAAGCAGGGCACGGGAGATATTTCTCTAAAGCTCAGTAAAGAAACAAAAATTGCGATATTTCACTTATGGCCGCATTCAAGACCATCCCATTGGGCTAGTCCTCAGCCTACTCTCAGGTGTATTGACAACTGTTCCGAAGTAGCCAAAATTTTGGTTGATGCTTGGGCTACTCAGAATAATGTCATTGCTCGCTCAGTTCAAGCTGCTCAAAGCAATCCATCGATGGTGAATACCCCTTACTCAGGGGCAGAAGCAGCATGATTTTGCGCATGAATCCTATCCGCATCCAAAACTACATCGCAATTTTTGTGGTGACAGTTTTGGTGGGGGTAGTTTTCCTGGTTGCCAATGCCGTTCAGTCTGGTAAATCAGAAACGCAGGTAGATGCTAGTGTGATCGCGAAAAAAGCACTGTTTTTTAGGGATCTCCCTGATGGATCGGTAGGGGTTATATCAGCTTCTAGTGGGAAAATGATTGCACAAGTAGAGGGTCAGGCTGGTTTTGTCCGGGGAATTTTGCGAGCTTTGGCTCGTGAACGTCGCATTCAGCAAATTACCAGCGATGATGCATTTGAATTAATGAGTCGATCTGATGGCAGGTTGACTTTAGTAGATCTAGCAACGGGCAATCGGATTGATTTGGAATCATTTGGTCGAGATAACGCGGCGCAGTTTGCTGCATTTTTAAATAGCGCGGGGCAATAATGTCTAAACAGCTGGTCAAATGTTCTGTGGATATGTCCAATACTTCAGAGTACTTATATGCCCACGTGGATCTTGACGGCGTTCAAGTCGGTCCAGGCGATGAGGTTCTAGTACATGACCCGATTACAGAAATTTCATTTGGCGAGGTCTTGAGCTACCAAAGAACAGCAACAGTTTCCAAAGCGGGCTGGTTATCGCGTTTATGGGTATACCTCACTGCAAGACTCGAAATTACCTTGTTATACGAAGTCAGCTTTTCTACCACCCGATTCAGTCAAGCGAAAAAATATCCAAGAGTGCGCTCAGTAGCGCACGCCCAACCCCTTATTGTGACTAAAGGTATTGAAGTATGAGCACTAATGCCCCCACCATGGATACAGTTCGCCCCATTAATGAATCAACTGATCGCGCTCTAGAAAGTACGATTTTAAGTCCTCGGTTTTACACCACTGATTTTGATGAGATGGATCGTTTTGATATCAGCTCAGTAAAGCCTGAGTGGGATAAGCTCATGCAAGAATTTGAGTCAGACATTAATCAGGCTCACTTTCAGCGTCCCGAAGATATGTCTAAAGACTACTCCCACTTACCAGAGGGCTTGTACCAGGAGTTTTTGGATTTCTTAATTAGCTCCATAACTTCAGAGTTCTCAGGTTGTGTTCTCTATTCAGAGATTAAAAAGTCGATTAAGAATCCCGACTTAAAAGACTTGTTCTCCTACATGGCGCGTGATGAGAGCAGGCATGCCGGTTTTATTAATCAATGGCTCAAAGATTTTGGTATTGGGGTTGATCTAGGATTTTTAGCCAGGACTAAAAAATACACTTTTTTTAAGCCAAAATTTATTTTTTACGCGACTTACTTATCTGAAAAAATCGGCTACGCACGTTACATCACGATTTATCGCATTATTCAAAACAAGCCAGAATTGCGCTTTCATCCGATATTTCTCTGGTTTGAGAAATGGTGTAACGATGAGTTTCGTCACGGCGAAGCCTTCGCCTTATTAATGCGTTCCACGCCGAGGTTACTCAATGGTGGCAATCGACTGTGGATTCGCTTCTTCTTATTGGCGGTATACGCCACGATGTATGTGCGTGACCATTCCAGGCCAGAGTTTCATAAAGCACTTGGGGTATCGCCAACAGACTATGACCGCAAGGTATTAGAAATTACTTCTGATATTACTAAGCAGGTTTTTCCTTTTACCATCAACTTGGATGACCCAAGAATTTGGGAGTATTTTGAAAAGTTGAGAGTAATTTCAGATGAGGTAGATCATTTGAAGCAGGTGGGTGGTGTTTTCTCAGCCATCAAACGAGGTGCTCTAGTAGTCGTAGCTACTGCTACCTTCTTGCGTCTTTACATGCTGCCCGTAGTTCCGAATGAATTACCGAGCGATATTCGCATGGCACCCGTTTGGTAATTCAATATGTATTTCTGGATAAGCCCGCTGATATTCACCGTCTTTATATGGTGGTTTAGTACAGGGCTTATTTTGAAGGTGCATAGCCTTCCAAAACGTTTCTTTAAATCTATATTTGTAGCCTCAATTGCAGTTCTATTGCTCGCTTTTTGGGGTCTATCTATTTCTAGTCAGCAGGCAACGATCGCTGGCGCTTACTGCTCATTCACTTGCGCAATCATTATTTGGGGTTGGCAGGAGCTGGCTTTTCTTTTGGGCTACATCACTGGATCAAGGCGTTCAGAATGTCCTAGTGGACTAAGCCCCATGACCAGAGCTTGGTATGCATTTCAGACAATCAATTATCACGAGCTGGCATTACTCAGCTTGGGAGTGATTCTATTTTTTATTAATCTGGATTCAGTCAATCAAACTGGATTTTGGACTTTTGTCATTCTCTGGGGTATGCGCCAAAGCACGAAGATCAATATCTTCTTGGGCGTCCTCAATTTCAATGAGTCTTTTCTACCTCAGCACTTACAGTACTTAGTCACCTACTTTAGACGCAGGGCAATGAATTATCTGATGCCATTTTCAATCTTGGTTTCAGTGATGATATTAATTCCGATCTGGTCAAGTGCTGGAGTGGATTCCTCTCCTTTTGATAGGGCCTCATATGCTTTGCTAGGAACCCTATTGGCTCTGGGTTTATTAGAGCATCTCTTTTTAATCCTGCCGTTTCCAAGTGAGCTGCTTTGGAAGTGGGGCTACAAAAAAAATCACTAATCTGATTCGAATATGCTTTCAAATAAAACAATTTTCTTAGCTCAACCCCGCGGTTTTTGTGCCGGAGTGGAAAGGGCTATTTTGATAGTGGAGGAGGCATTAAGAATCTATGGCGCGCCGATTTATGTTCGACATGAAATCATCCATAACGCCTATGTCGTGAAAGATTTTGAATCTCGTGGCGTAATCTTCATCAATGAATTGGATCATGTGCCACAGGGCGCCATTCTGATTTTTAGTGCGCATGGTGTTTCGCAAGCAGTCAGAATTGAGGCAGATAATCGTCAATTCAAAGTATTTGATGCGACCTGTCCATTGGTGGCTAAGGTGCATGCTGAAGTAGTCCGCTTAAAAGAGCGTGGATATCAAATCATCATGATTGGACATCGTGGCCACCCAGAGGTTGAGGGTACGATGGGGCAGGTGGATTCTTCGATCTATTTGATTGAGGACGTGCAAGATGTTGCCAAACTTCACTTTGAAGAAAACGCACTCATAGCTTATGTCACTCAAACAACCCTATCGGTTGATGAAACATTAGAGATCACCAAAGCATTGGTGGAAAAGTTCCCGAATATACATGCACCAAAACGCCAGGATATTTGTTACGCCACTCAGAATCGTCAGGATGCCGTTAAAGCAATGGTTCCTCAGGTTGATTTAGTGGTGGTAGTCGGTAGTCCAAATAGCTCTAACTCTAAGCGTCTTCAAGAGTTGGCCCAAAGCATGCATGTTCCTGCATATTTAGTAGATGACCCCGCTCAGCTGCAAGGAGAGTGGTTTGATGGGGTGCGCAACATTGGCGTAACCGCAGGAGCTTCCGCCCCAGAGGCATTAACAGCCCAAATCGTGGAGGCTATTGGCCTATTTTCTAGTGGAACCGTTTCACCACTCCGGGGAATTGAAGAAACGGTGAATTTTTCACTACCAAAAGAGCTTCTCAGGGCGGCCTAAATCCCTGATTTTTCGCCTAAGTGATGATCTATAAGGGTTTTCACTTGTAAAAACAGGCAATAAAAGTGTCAAATTTAATTGACACTTTTAAATGTCAATGACAAAATCATTTACATGAATCTGCCTGATCCGAAAGCAATTTTGACGCTTTTAAAGCCCATTACTTGGTTCCCGCCAATGTGGGCTTTTGCTTGCGGATCCATCACTGGCAGCGAAAAAATTGCAGACAATCTACCCATTTTTCTCCTTGGATTGGCTCTCACTGGCCCACTAGTTTGTGCTTCAAGTCAGGCAGTGAACGATTGGTTTGATCGACACGTAGATGCGATTAATGAACCTATGCGTCCAATACCTTCAGGTCGGATACCTGGTCGTTGGGGTCTATATATCGCGATTATTTGGTCTTTGATTTCTATCTGGGTGGGAAGCTACCTGGGTCCGATTGGATTCGCGGCAACCTTATTAGCCTTAGTGCTTGCCTGGCTCTACAGCATGCCGCCAATCCGCTTTAAAAATAATGGCTGGCTTGGGAATCTTGCCTGCGGAATTAGTTACGAAGGTTTGGCGTGGGTTACTGGCGCTACCTTAATCTCAGGCGGCGGAATGCCAAGCAAACCATCGCTCATACTTGCTGGCCTTTACAGCGCAAGTGCTCATGGCATCATGACCTTGAACGACTTCAAGGCGATTGAAGGTGATCGGCAAATGGGAGTGCGCTCCTTGCCAGTACAACTCGGAGCTAAAAGAGCAGCGCAAGTTGCAGCAGCATTCATGTTGATCCCGCAGGTAGTGGTGCTATGCCTGCTTCTATCTTGGGGCAAGGAAATGTACGCCCTAGTCATTGGCCTACTGATCGTAGCTCAAGTGATTTTATTAAGAGATTTTTTAAAGCGACCTATAGAAAAAGCACTTTTCTACAGCGGCTTCGGGGTGCCTGTCTTGGTTGCTGGAATGATGGTTTCTGCTTTTGCAGTGACGGGGATGGAGAGCTAATGAGTATTGCAATCAGTCAACCGCTATTGAATCTCTCGACATTCGGATGGTTGAGTATCGTTCGCATCGGACTTGTACAAGCCTGTATTGGCGCTATTGTGGTGATGACTACATCCACCTTAAATCGAATCATGGTAGTAGAGTTAGCCTTGCCAGCAAGTCTCCCAGGTTTTTTAGTAGCGATTCATTATTTTGTGCAAGTCATTCGCCCCAGAATGGGTTTTGAGTCCGATAGCGGGGCTAAGAAAACCCCTTGGATATTGGGTGGAATCACTTTATTAGCTATTGGCGGTTTTGGTGCCACTATTGCAACAACATTAATGGGTGTGCATCTTCTTTTAGGTATCGCTTCAGCGATTGTTGCTTTCTTCTTTATTGGCGTAGGCGTGAGTATGAGTGGCACATCTTTGCTAGCACTGCTGGCTAAGGGTGTGAGCGATGAGCGTAGGGCAGCTGCCGCTACGACTGTATGGCTCATGATGATTTTTGGCTTTGCCATGACCAGTGGTATTGCTGGAAAATTTCTAGACCCGTATGAACCAGAAAAAGTAATCTTGATCTCCGGCATCATCTCTTTATCTGCTATGGCACTTTCTTTCGCAGCCCTGTTCAAGCTAGAAGGTCATGATCTACAAAATAGTAGAGCGAATATAGACAAAAAAGTCCCCTTCAAAAAAGCTCTGAGCGATATTTTGGCTGATCCAGATACCAAGCGATTTACGATCTTTATCTTTTTATCGATGCTGGCATTTAGTGCGCAGGATTTAATTCTGGAGCCGTTTGCAGGAATGATTTTTAACTACACCTTAGGTGAGACAACCAGCCTATCAGGTATTCAGCATGCTGGCGTATTGACTGGAATGCTATTAGTTGCCGTATGTGGATCGAGTAGATTGCGTCAATATTTTGGCTCACTACGCTCATGGATGATTTATGGATGCCTTGCATCTGCATTAGCCATGTTCGGATTAGTCCTGGCTGGCTTACTAGAGGGTGACTGGCCATTAAAGCCCAATGTATTTTTGCTGGGCTTGGCCAATGGCGCTTTTTCAATTGCGGCGATTGCCTCCATGATGCGATTAGCAGTGGTGGGCGGAGCAGGTAAAGAGGGTGTGCGCATTGGGCTTTGGGGTGGTGCTCAAGCCATTGCCTTTGGCATGGGTGGACTGATTGGGGCTGGGGCTAGTGATTTAGCTAGATCCATTTTTACTAATCCTGCCTTTGCATACTCCAGCGTCTTTTTTATCGAAGCATTGTTGTTTGTCGTTTCAGCATATATGGCCTCTCTAGTTGAGAGAAAAAATAGCACTACGAGTCAAGCGAGGTAAAGCGAATGGGAACAGAATTTATTTATGATGTGGTAGTGATTGGCGGCGGTCCAGCAGGCGCTACTGCAGCCCAAACACTGGCTAAAAAAGGCAAGCAAGTTTTATTGCTGGATAAGCGAGGCAGGGTGAAGCCCTGCGGTGGAGCAATTCCCCCACGCTTGATTAAAGACTTTGAGATTCCGGATGAGCTATTGGTTGCCAAGGCAAGATCAGCGCGTATGGTTTCACCTGTCGGCAAGGCAGTTGATATTCCGATTGAGAATGGTTTTGTTGGCATGGTCGATCGAGCTCAATTCGATGAATGGTTACGCAAGCGCGCTGTTGAAGCGGGAGCGACTCGAGAAGATGGCCTTTTTGAAACTCTCACACGTGAAGGCCCACTTGCTCGTATTCATTACCGCACGAGAGGTGCACGTGATGGCGATTCTGGTGCCATGAAAAGCGTTCTCACCAAAGCAGTGATTGGTGCTGATGGTGCCAAGTCTCAGGTTGGAAGAAGTGCCGGTGTTAAAGGATGTGCGGAAGCGAATTATGTCTTCGCTTATCACGAAATCATTAAAACCCCACCAAACACGCCACATCATTTCGACTCCACTCGCTGTGATGTGGTGTATCAAAAGCCGATCTCCCCAGACTTTTATGGTTGGGTATTTCCTCACGGCGATACGATTAGTATCGGCACTGGTAGTGCTGACAAGGGTTTCTCATTAAGAAACGCTGTCGCCAAACTGCGTGCAGATGTGGGGCTTGAGGGTGCGGAACTCATCAGGCATGAGGGCGCACCTTTACCAATGAAACCCCTTAAAAAATGGGATGATGGACAGCAGGTTGTGCTGGCTGGTGATGCGGCAGGCGTTGTCGCGCCGGCCTCAGGCGAGGGGATTTATTACGCCATGCTAGGTGGTCAATTGGCGGGTGAGGCTGTATATGAATTTGTAGAAAGCAATGATCCTGCAAAGTTACAGCTGGCCAGAAAGCGCTTTATGAAAGAGCATCGCATGACTTTCTGGGTTTTAGGAATTATGCAGTATTTCTGGTACTCAACTGATAAGCGACGCGAGAGCTTTGTCAAGATGTGCGAAGACAAAGATGTTCAGAAGCTGACCTTTGAGTCTTATATGAACAAAAAACTCGTGCGCAAAAAGCCTTTGGCTCATGTCAAGATCTTCTTCAAAGATATGGGGCATTTATTGGGATTAGCTAAGGCATGATGCTTTTCTTTAAATACAAGTACCTATTAATGATCACCGCATGGATGATCATTACTTCTGTCGCGGGTGGACTGGCGACAGAAATCGGGCCTTGGTATTTCTCATTGAAGCAACCTGCATGGAAACCACCAGACTGGGCCTTTGGTTTGATCTGGACAATGATTTTCATACTATCGGCAGCGGCTTGGATGATTGCTTTTAACAATCGCCCAACAAGGTCACAAAGAATTTCTTTGGTTGGGCTATTTGTGCTCAATAGCGTCTTAAATATTCTCTGGAGTATCTTTTACTTCCGCATGCATCACCCCGATTGGTCTCTGATTGAGGCGGGTTTTTTATGGTTATCAGTCTTAGGAATTATGGTGGTCATGTGGCCTATTCGTAAATTGGCTGCCTTTTTAATGTTGCCCTATTTAGTTTGGGTCACGATCGCGATGTGTTTGAACTGGGAGACCCTAGTTCTCAATCGGGGGGCTTATTAAACAATGGCCAGCATGAAGCTACTCAATCTTGGTGTCAATCATCACACTGCTCCGATAGATATTCGAGAGAGTGTTGCTGTAGCTCCTGAGATTTTGCAAGACTCATTAATTGACTTGCGTAAGTACTTACAGGGAAAAAATTCAAGCACTAGCCCTGAGGTGGCAATTCTGTCGACCTGTAACCGAATGGAAATTTACTGTGCCGCAAATGATGTCGAATATGCTGATAACGACTTTGAAAAAAGAGCCTTTGATTGGTTGGCGGCGCAAAATAATGTTCAAGGTAATGAGCTACGCCCCTATATTTATTCTGCGACATCGGCAGATGCGGTAAAGCATGCTTTCAGAGTAGGCAGTGGCCTAGATTCCATGGTACTAGGAGAGACGCAGATTCTGGGGCAAATGAAGAAGGCAATTGACTATGCCAATCAAGTAGGAACTGTTGGTGCTTATCTAAAGCCATTATTTGATAAAACTTTCTCTGTTGCCAAGGTAGTTCGTGGCAGTACTCAAATTGGCGCTCATTCAGTATCGATGGCAGGCGCCTCAATCAAACTAGTTCAGCGTATTTTTGGCGATATCAACGGATGCAATGTGCTGTTTATCGGAGCAGGAGAAATGATTGGCCTTTGTGCAAGTCATTTTGCCGGCAAGCAACCTAAGAAGATTGCGATTTCTAATCGGACGGTGGATAGGGGCAGTGAGTTAATTAAGGCCTTTGCTGATCAAAATTTAGTAACCGAAGTATTTCCCCTGCATGAGTTAGCCCAGCATCTGCATGAATATGATGTGGTTGTATCTTGCACTGCCAGCTCATTGCCAATTATTGGTCTAGGGATGGTCAAAACTGCATTGAAAGCAAGGCAGTATCGGCCTATGGTCTTGATTGACTTAGCCGTGCCAAGAGACTTTGAGTCTGAGATTAAGAGTGTGAAGGATGCCTACCTATATTCAATCGATGACCTTGGCGAGATTGTGAGTGCGGGCAAAGCAAATCGCACAGAGTCCGTTTATGAGGCAGAGAAGATTATTGAAAAGGGAGTGATTGAGTTTTATCAAGCCCTGGAAAAAAGAACGGTAGTACCCATCATCAAATCTATTCAGGATGTAGGTGAGCGCTATCAAAAAATTGAACTGGAAAAAGCAGGCAGAAGAATTGCCAAAGGAGAGGATCCCATGATTGTTCTTTCTCAAATGGCTAGTGCGCTAGCTAATAAATTTATGCACGCTCCAATTTGCGCGCTCCAGAATTCTAGTCATGAAAATCTGGAAGATTTTAAGAAGATTATTTCGACAATCTATACGACAAAGTAAATTGCTATGTTAAAAGTCACCAATCTTCTCGAGACTATCACTAGCCCTGCTGATTTGAGGGCTTATGAATCAAATCAACTACCCCAAATAGCCCAAGAATTACGCAACTTTATTCTTAACTCAGTCTCTAGTACTGGGGGGCACTTATCCTCCAATTTGGGTACTGTAGAGCTGGCTGTTGCCCTGCATTACGTATTTGATACTCCTCATGACCGAATGATTTGGGATGTAGGTCATCAAAGTTATGCCCATAAAGTACTGACGGGTCGACGTGAAGGAATGTCCACGCTGCGTCAATACGGAGGTATCTCAGGCTTCCCAAAGCGAAGCGAAAGTGAATACGACGCTTTTGGTACTGCGCATTCTTCAACGAGTATCTCGGCTGCCCTAGGAATGGCCGTAGCGGCCAAGACTAAAAATGAAAAACGTAGCGTAGTGGCCATTATTGGCGATGGCGCTATGAGTGCGGGTATGGCATTTGAAGCCATGAACAATGCTGGCGTAAATAAAAAAGTGCCTTTGATAGTGATACTGAATGACAACGAGATGTCGATTTCACCTGCAGTGGGTGCGCTCAATCGCTATTTAGTCAAACTCATCTCAGGCTCGATATATGCAGCAACCAAAAGAGGCATCGATAAGGTGCTATCGGTTGCGCCACCAATACGAGAGTTTGCAAAAAGACTGGAGGGCCATGCAAAAGGAATGGTTGGCCCAGCTACGATTTTTGAAGAGTTTGGATTTGATTACTACGGCCCGATTGATGGGCATAACCTGGATGTATTAATTCCCACCCTAGAAAACATAAAACAGCTTGCTCAAACTGAGGGACCTCAGTTTCTTCACATCATTACGAAAAAAGGTAAAGGCTACTCACGGGCGGAAGAAGATCCCATTCTTTATCATGGCCCCGGTAAATTTGATTCGAGCATCGGAATTCAAGCAGCTAAAGCCAGTAAGAAAACGTTTACCCAAGTATTTGGTGAATGGTTGTGCGACATGGGTGCTGCGGATGAGCGACTGATTGCGATTACGCCAGCTATGCGTGAGGGCTCTGGATTAAACGAATTTGAAGCTCGCTTCCCGGATCGCTACTATGACGTTGGAATTGCAGAGCAACATGCTGTTACCTTTGCTGCTGGTATTGCCTGTGAAGGCTTAAAGCCAGTAGTTGCGATTTACTCCACCTTTTTACAGCGTGGCTATGATCAGCTGATTCACGATGTCACCTTGCAGAATCTTCCGATTGTTTTCGCGATTGATCGTGCCGGTATCGTCGGTGCGGATGGTGCAACCCATGCTGGTGCATTTGATATTGCCTTTTTACGTTGCCTGCCAAACTTAGTTCTGATGACCCCCTCGAATGAGCAAGAATGCCGTGCTATGTTGAGCACTGCTTTTGGACATAATGGCCCCGCGGCTGTTCGCTACCCGCGTGGTTCTGGTATTGGCACTCCAACTGAGCCTTCATTAGATACTCTAGCGATTGGTAAGGGTCGCATAGTTCGAACCTTAAACAATGAAACACCACCAAAGAAAAAAATTGCTTTTATTTGCTTTGGGCCGATCCTCTATACAGCGCTAGACGTAGCGGAAGAGATCAATGCGACCGTAGTAGATATGCGCTTTGTTAAGCCGCTTGATGAAGAATTACTCTTGACTATTGCCCAGTCTCACGACGCTCTGGTCTTGATTGAAGATAGCGCAATTCAGGGTGGCGCTGGAAGTGCCTGCCTTGAGGTGCTGTCTGACAAAAACATTCAAATAGAAACTCTCCAACTTGGCTTGCCGGATGAGTATGTAGAGCATGGCGATGTCAATCTACTCCTGGACCATTACGGACTCTCTGCTCAGAAGATAAAGCAGAGTGTTATTTCTCGATTTGGATAAAGCATTGGTAGGGCAGGATTTAATTCAAGATCTTCCATATCGGGACTTATGTACCGATTGTGGAGTGTCACGCACATCGGCTCCCAAGCGCTGCGCTACTGCTTGCCAGTTTATTCAGCCCGATTATCCAAAGTATGAACTAGCAGTTCACGGTAGAGAGCGTAAGCTAGAAAATTCGGATGAAGTATTTTTTGGCGCTTATCTCCACATGTTTAGGGCTCGATTAATCAATCCATTGCCCGGTGCGCAGTGGACAGGAATTATCAGTAGGCTATGCGAGGTCCTGCTGGAGAAGGGGGAGATAGACGCTGTTATTACCATGCGTTCTGATCCCGAGGATCGCTGGAAACCCAGTCCAGTAATCGTCACTAAAGCAAAGGATATGACCGAGTGTCGGGGTATGAAGATGGGCTATGCACCCATTATTCAGTATCTTGAGCAAGCTAAAGAGTTGGGATATAAAAAAGTAGCGATGGTGGGAATACCATGCCAAGTCTATGCCGCAAGAGCATTAGAAAAAGAACTTGGATTTGAGAGGTTACTCATTATTGGATCACCTTGCTCTGACAACACAACAACTGAAAACTTCCATCAGTTTTTAGGCTTGCTAAGTCCCAATCCTGAAGATATTACCTATTTAGAATTTAGAGCTGACTACCATGTTGAGTTGAGATTTAAAAATGGTGAGGTACAAGAGATTCCTTTTTTAAAGTTACCCCTCAGCACCTTGCCTGCAGATTTTTTCCCGACAACTTGTAAAACCTGCGTTGATTATGTCAACTCCCTATCGGACATCACGGTGGGGTATATGGCAGGCACGGGGGAGCAATGGATCATTGTTCGCAACCCAAAAGGTCAGGAGCTTGTGAATCTACTTTCTTGCGAGCTATCACTTGAGCCAGTAAGTTCCGCTGGCAATCGTTTAGGCCCTGTTAAGGGTTTCATGAAAAATGTGGAGCTCGCCGCAGGTGGCTTGCCATTGCAGCGGATGCCCAACTTCATGCGCAGTATTTTTGCTTGGGTAATGCCGAGGTTTGGGCCTCGCGGGCTCGAGTTTGCTAAAGCGAGGGTGGAGATGAAAGCGATTGAATCGGTGATTCATTTGCGCAGCATTGCGCCGCACAAGATAAAAAACATGGTGCCTAAAACCACCTGGGTTTTGCTTGAAAAATATGAAATACGACCTTCTAACGATGAAATAAGGGGGTCTAGGGAAAGTACTTAAGACAATTCATTTGAGTATCTTTTAAAATGAGCCTATAAAGTAAATATTTCCATTTATAGGCTCTTAGGCAGTCATGGCGATCTCAAGTAATGATTTGAGACTGTGACCAGATCAAGTGATGTTGATGAATTTATCCAGACTAGTGAGCATTGCTAAATCTAAAAAGAGATCTAGCCAAGACGACTCCAAACTTAATCAGAATTCCCCATCAAATCAGCCTAATAGTATTTGGGAGGATTGTTTAGTTGCAAATGCACCTTCTAAAGCTACATTTGAAAAAAACGATACTCCGCATCCACTAGAAAAAGCCTGCACGGAAGAAGAGTATCTTGAGTCGCTAGTCAAGACGATTGAAAACAATATATTGCCCTTGATCGTTGAGCAGCATCTAGAGACATCGATTTCCTCAGCTTTAAAAGCCCCTCCAGTCGACCTGATTACCCAACAATCGATAACTGAGTTAACGCAGCTGGTATTGCAAGAGGATGCGAGAACCTCCGTTAACTACGTTAAAGAAATTCATGCTTCTGGCGTCAGCCTAGAAAATATTTATCTACTCTTACTAACTCCGGTTGCCAGAAAACTGGGTGAAATGTGGGATGAGGATCAGTCAAGCTTTACCGATGTCACGATTGCACTTTGGCGTATCAAGCAATTGATGTATGACTTAAGTCCGATCTTTCAGCAGTATGCAGAGCAAAATAAAACTGGGTCCAGCATCATGCTCGTTCCCTTACCAGGCTCACAGCATAACTTAGGTCTATTTATGGTCTCTGAGTTCTTTGCTAAAGCAGGCTGGAGAATATGGGGTGAGTTGGCTGCTACTCAAGAAGATATCGTTTCCATGGCGCAGACAGAGTGGTTTGACGTCATCGGCCTGTCGGCGAGTTTACGTGAACAATTCCCGCAATTAAAAGACCTGATTCAAGAAATCAAGCTTAAATCAAAAAATCCACGTGTTGGGGTGATTGTTGGTAGCCCTGTTTTCAATCAAAACCCTGAGTTAGTAAATGAATTGGGTGCTGACATGGTTGGATTTGATGCAGAGGATGCCTTGGAAAAGGCAACTTATTATGTTGAGCGATTGCGCTAGTTTATAGGTATCAATGTATGGCGGCAGAATTAGAGAACGATCTTTTTTTAAGAGCTTGTTTTTCTCAAAAAACAGAAAGAACGCCTGTTTGGTTAATGCGACAGGCTGGGCGATATCTACCAGAGTATCGCCAAACTAGGGCTAAGGCAGGAAGTTTCCTCGACTTAGCTAAAAGCCCAGAGTACGCAACTGAAGTTACCTTGCAGCCTATCGATCGCTATGGTCTAGATGCCGCGATACTGTTTTCAGATATTTTGACCGTTCCAGATGCAATGGGCTTGGGCCTGACTTTTGATAGTGGTGAAGGTCCGAGGTTTTTACACCCCATCAGCTCCGAAGAAGATGTTAAAAAACTTCCAGTGGCCGATATGGAACAACTGCATTATGTGTTTGATGCTGTAGCGTCCATCTCCAAGGCGCTCACCTCCAATGGAAAACAGCAAGTTCCCTTAATTGGATTTTCAGGAAGCCCCTGGACTTTAGCTTGCTACATGATTGAAGGCGGTGGATCAAAAGACTTTGCCAAGACAAAGAAGATGCTCTACGACCGCAAAGATCTCATCCGAAAAATATTGGATATCAACGTTCAATCCATCGCCCAATATCTCACGCTGCAAGCAGATTCTGGTGCTCAGGCGCTGATGATTTTTGATACTTGGGGTGGCCTATTAACCGCGAGTGACTATTTTGAGCATTCACTTGCTCCCATGACAGCAATCATCAGCAACATTAAAAGCAATCCCAAATACAAGGACCTTCCCATCATTCTGTTTACCAAAGGAGGAGGTCTTTGGTTAAGTGATATTGCGCAATCAGGTGCCAATGTGCTTGGTTTGGATTGGACTATCGATCTCAAAACTGCGCGACAAACTATCAATCAAGCTTCAAAGAACCCAATTGCAATACAGGGCAATTTAGACCCCTCGATTTTGCTAGCAAACCCTGCTGAAATAGATGCTCGTGTGAAGCAATTATTTGAGGGCTTATCCAGAGCAGTTGTTTCAGTTAGTAATCCACTCGATGGACATATTTTTAATCTGGGCCATGGTATTTCACAATTTACTCCCCCAGAGAATGTTGCTGTTTTAGTCGATGCCGTAAAGCGTTATTCAACAAGCCTGAGGGCAAGCGCTCAATAAGAGAAGTCATTTTTTAAGGTCAGATTCTGAGGTGAAGCAAAGGAACTAATATGACGATTATGAAATTTTGTACAGTGTTTGAGGCTCTGGGTTGTGAAATCAGATTAAAAGTATTTGATTTCATCATGCAGGCCGGTGAGGACGGTGTTGCACCCAAGGAAATAGTCGAGCAGTTTGGGGTAGACTCCGGGACTCTGCAATTTCACCTTAAAAAACTCATGAACGTCAATCTCGTCAGCAAAAAAAATACGAGAAGAAATAGACGTTATTACTGCGCAAGTAATATTCCAGTAGTTTTTCAGCAATTAGTCTTACAAAGTGACGCCACTTAATCCCTCTGATGTCTATTTAAGGTGCATATAGTATGAAAATTTATGACTGGATTACTGCAGCCGAAAAAGGAATTTTGATTCTCATTGCATTCTTTACTATTTTTAGTGTCGGCATAGAGATGTATAACGTTCTTCTCAATGGAAAAATTACTTTAACCGATCTGTTACTCATGTTTATTTATGCCGAGGTGCTAGGCATGGTGGCAGCCTTCTATAAGTACAACAAGATTCCAATTACTATTCCCATCTTTATTGCCATTACAGCGCTTTGCAGACTGATTATTTTGCAGGGTAAGGGAATTAGTACGATTGACTTGATATACGAGAGTGGAGCGGTATTGTTACTGGCTCTCTCAGCAATCCTCATCAAAAAAGCCATGAGCACTAAAGATTCAGAGGTATAAAACCCCTTAATTGATGATGACTAGAAGCCTAGCTCCGCTCAGGCCTCAAAACTTTTTAATACAAATGTGGCGCCATTATCTTGTCCTAGCGCCTTCACAAGAATGGGCAAGCTTTCAGATAGCTGCTTTTCAAGAGTCCACGGTGGATTGATGATGAACATGCCGCTAGCCTGCAGTCGGCGCTCCTTGGGGGCGTTCTCAACCCGAAGTTCAACTTGTAACCAAGAGCGCTTATGAGCCGTCGCAATCTTTTTCATGTGATCCGGTAGAGAAGCAGATTCTCTTCTGGAGAGGCAGGGATACCAAATTGCGTAACACCCCGTAGCGAAGCGATGTAAAGCCTCTTCCATTGCCGTTTCAAGATAACGATAATCCTGCTTATCCTCATAAGAGGGATCAATCAGAACTAGACCGCGCCTACTAGGTGGCGGCATTAAGCCTTTCAGTCTTGCAAAGCTATCTTCTGCATAAATGTCGACTTGCTTTGACTGCTTGAGCTGGCTGATATTGTGGCGCAGGATATCAATCTCTTTAGGGTGCAACTCGAAGAGTTTCAGACGATCTTGTGCTCTCAGTAGTTGTGCCAAGATAAATGGAGAGCCAGGGTAGACGGCAATCTCATTAGCAGTATTTTCGGAACGAACATGTTCAAGATAATTAGCTATGCCAGGACTGACCGAATTACTCTCTGCAAATTTGGCCAAGCGATAAATGCCTTGATCGGCTTCTTTGCTGACTGTTGCAAAGCCATCGATCAGACTATAGATGCCAGCACCAGCATGCGTATCGACAATAGTCAAAGCGCCAGGCTTTTCTTGGAGATATTCCACTAAATGAATCATCACGAGATGCTTCAGGATATCGGCATGACTACCCGCATGAAAAGCATGACGATAACTAAACATCTTTATATAGCCTTGGGTTTTTGCGCTTTGATAAACAAAGCTAAAGTAATACTAATTAATGCCACACACGCGTATTGCAAAGACTGATTGAGCTCTGAGTCTAGGGTTTGCGTCAGGAGAACATAGATAGTTGCCAGTCCACCTAGCGCAAGTAAGCGAAGCCCGATCTGATTGAGTGCCATCTGCTTTTCTGGAATCATTTTAGCCAATATCGCTCCCAGCATTCCGGACCAGAGTCCAATAGCGCAGCCCGCCAAGACATCAGTGAACCAGTGGGCGCCAAGTGCATTGCGAGAGATGCCCGCAAAGCTCGCAATGATGAAGATCCACCATAAAGAGACTCTTTTATCTCGATCGCTAGCAAAGTAAATTCCAGAAGCTACCGCAAAAGCAGTCAGCGTATGGCCAGACGGCATTGCTTTATGCAATAGAGGCTCGCCGATGCGATAAAAGTCTTCCAAAGCAAGTACCCCAGCAGGACGGGGAAGATCTAATAGCGGCTTAATAATTTGACTGATGGCGCCGCCAATCAATGATGCCAGTAGTCCAGCACTCAGTAATCTAGGCGCTAGTAGCAAGAGGGGAAAGCACAGTGCAAAGATGCCCCAGCCATTGCCAATAAAAGTGAGCCAAGCCCAAAAAGTATCTGGAAGTAACTGGGTGTAACGATTAATAAATAAAAATGTCGGTGTTTGTAATTCACCAAAGTAAATGGCGATTGCTAGACTCAGCGGAAGCATGGGGACACACCAAGCCCAAATAGAGGCAACTGCTAAAGCTGATTTGCGCTGCTCAGTCATGCGAATTAATTTACCCGCTCTTGATCAGCTTCATTCAATTGATGTGTCATCTTCTCCAACACCTGAGAAACCGTAATGGCTTGCATGCAGACATTGTCATGGCACGGAGTTTTGCGATGATTGGCGGCACTAACGCAGGGTGAACATGCCAGATTGGCGGTAATGGCAATCGATTTACCAATAGAGCCATACAGCGCTGGTGTTTCTGGTCCGAAAAGGACGACCGTCCGCAATGGAGTAACAGCAGAGAAGTGGCCTGGTCCAGAATCATTGGTCACCATCACATCAGAGAGGGTGTAGAGCGGCGGTAATTCTGCAAAGCTCACTTGACCTGCAAAGTTCAGCGCATTTTTAACATTGGCAACTGCGCGGACTTTTTCAACATAGTCAAATTCAGCTGGGGAGCCAGTGATCAGAATGAGATCATTTGGATAGCGTTGATTTAATCCCTGAATCAGTTCAGAAAAGCGCTGTTGAGCCCAGCGCCTTTGTGGCAAGAGATCGCTAGCATTAGGATTGACCAAGATGAGGCGTTGCTTACCCTGCTTAAATGTAATACCAAAAGTCGCACTCAGTTTCTCAATACGCTCGCGAACTTTGTTCAATACTGTTGGATCAATGACCGCTTGCTCTAAGCGAACTTCTGAATCTGCAATATGAATTTTGCTAAAAGGAACTTCAATCTCTTTAGCAAATGCTGCATGAATCAAAGAGAGAAAATTCTTAGTAATGTGTATATGCGGGTTGTAGTGAACTTTGCGTGTCAGCATAAAGCCGCGCCATAAGCCTTCACCATGAAAGATGTGATAACCCACGCGGCGGCGTGCACCACACAAGCCGGTCAGCAGGGCAGTAAAGCGAGAGAATAATTCCAAGTCAATTACAGTATCAATGCGGTGCTTACGAGCTACCAGTAAAAATTTCAGCGTATCTTTAATTAAGCCACCCAAGCTTGAAGAATCAATCGTAAAGATGTTCTCAGGCTTCACTGTGTTTAACAAAGTCAGGCTGGCACGATTACTTTTAAAGATCAGGAAAAATAATTCAGCGCCACGAGCTTGTGCGTTGCGCATGGCAGGATCAACCAAGATTGCACTACCCATTTCGGATAGTTCAATAAATAGTAATTTGCGGGGTGCTTCTGGGCTGCGAGCAAAGATATTCTTCGCGCTATCAATCAGAGCAACGACTGGACTTGCTATTGCGCAAAGTGGGACTCCGACCCAGTGGTCAATCGCACGCATAGTGTTGACGCTAATAGTCATAGTGGGACTTTAAAAGAATTATTTCCGTTTTAATAAAAAGTAAGCGCCAGGTAATACCGATAAGACGGTAATGGCGCCATAACTAATGGATGCTAATACTGTCATGGATGGACTCACGCCCCACAATGCCAGTACAGAAGAGAGTGTAGCTTCACGCAAGCCCCACCCAGAGATGCTGATTGGCAGCATTAATAAAAGACTCAAGGCAGGTAAGCCAATCATGAGTGCTTCAATCGGTGCATCAACCCCATAGGCCTTGAGGCAAAAGAGTAGCGTCAGAATAGTGAGTGAGTGTATGCCAATCGCAAATGCGGCTTGAGCTACATTCATAGGCCAAGAAAAAGCGAGTTTGATGCCAGGCAGGGCGTGATTCATTTGAATGCGGTCTAGTAATTTTTGCAATAAATTGCAGCTAGGCCCCCATGCCAAAATAGCAGCGAGTAATAAACCCGCTGCCACCATGATGCCGGTAACTGCATATCCTAAATCAGTACCCCAGGCAGCCAAGGTCGCGCCACCCAGAATGAGGCCAAGTCCGCCCAGTAAATTATTTCCCGCTAAACCCAGCAAGCGATCTACTAACACCATAGAAAAACTGAGGCGCAGTTTAGGAGTTGCGTGTTCTAGGTCAACCGAGTGATGCAGCTCTTCATCAAGCTCTTTTGCCTCAATCAACTTGCCACTGCTATTTAAGTGAGTGGCAGTAATAGCGCGATAACTATCACCACCTAGCGTGCTGGGTAAGCCTTGATTGATGAGTCCGCCAGCAAAGTAGAGCGCAACAAAATTAGCAAGACTTCCCTGAAAGCCGACCTTGCGCATCAAAAATCCCCAGCGTAGTCCACCACAAACAAACGCTGAGATCATGGTTAATCCGGCTGCCAAAAACCACCAAGGCCGCATTTGAATATCAGAATCTAATAGAGCGTGCCAATCAATTCCGCTGGTGGCCTTCCAAAGAAGAGCGACGGACAACAAAATACGAATGGTGGGCCAAGCCCGTTTGAGGATTACTTTCCACCCAGATGTGGCTTTGAGGGTGGCTTGGGGTTGTGAACTCATAGGCGTAAGGATAATGCCTACGGCTCCTAAGGTCTTGAATTTGGGGAATTAACGCGCTGCGCCAGCATCCTGCCAGTTCCGGCAGAGGCTGTAGTCAAATTTGGATAAAACTTGCCCAAATCGAATAATTTCCAGTTGGTCTAGTGGTTCACAGACTTCAAAGGCCAGATTCCCACCGACAGGGGGTCTAAAAGCCATTCCCGACCAGTTAATCAGTAAGACGTTTGCACCTGGCGGCAATTGCCCAAACCAAAGGTCAAACTGATCCTGTCTTTGGTCCAGCACAAAGACCGGAAGAGGTTGAGCGTACCAGGCAGCACGACTGCCTAAAGTCCAGTTTTGTACTGCAATTCCGTTGGCCCTAGTAGCTTGTGCTAATTGAGCTGCTTTCTGGCCAGCAAGCTTCCAGCCATAGAGATCGGCAATGGGGTTGGATTTCACTGCTGAACTAGTAATGCCTCCAGCCAACACAAAGCCAAAACCGAGCAAGCAAATCAATAACTGCCCAAGCAGCAATATCCGAATTGCTACACGATGTTGCATGGCCCATGCTTTAGCAAGGCCGATGCCGGCAAATGGCGCAAGACAAAACCAGGCGGGCGTAGTCCAGTGGGGTAGGCTACCTCCACCAGATAAGGCAGCAAAAATCACAAAGGGAATTGCGAAGAAACTCAGTAGAGCAATCAGAACAAGCTTCTGTGAGTGAAGGCAATGCCTTAAAAAAGTATAGACACCCAAAAGCAAGAGGAGTCCAAAGCAGGCAATCTGAATGCCCACAAAGGCGCCGACTCTACGCCACGCCCAAGCGCCGCCACTGCCATGAGCAATTTGATATTTGAAGGAGATCCAATCATTGATCCAGTTCCAATAGAGTACGGGGCTAATTACGATCAAGGCAATTGCTGCAGCAAGCCAAAAACCAACTTGAGTAATCCAGACTTTTTTGGGTGAGGCTAACAATACGAAGAGCAAAGCAAATGCAGTAAACGCAGCGGTGTACTTGCTCAGACCTGCCAAGCCCAGTATTAATCCTGTAATGATCCAGTCCGCAATGGTGAAGTGATCTTTGCGAGTCCAACGTAAGGCCATCAACATTAAGCCAAGACTTAAGGGGGCCAGTAGGGTGTCAGGCAAAAGGCCGATTGCTAAAACATGGGGCAATGGCGCTGCAATGATGGCTAAGATAGCCATCAAACCACACAGATTTGCTGAAGGAAGGGCGTTAGTGAGGTAACCCGCATTACGCCTTTGTATCAAGTGATGAATCTCTAGGGTCACTCGATACACCAAGAAAGCCGAGAGTACCCAGAGCAATTCCGGGATCAAGCGAATGATTCCCTCGGATGAAGTCAGGCTTATCAGCGGCCACTGGATCCAGCCTACCAGCGGTGGGTGATCAAAATAACTCCAGGCAAGATGTTTTGCGTATAAAGCGTAGTGCGCTTCATCGACTGAAAACTCAATTGAGAAACCCAGAGCAAAATGCACTAATGCAGCAATGCAGATGCTGATGACAGCCCAGCTTGAGGGTGATTGATGGCGCATCTGATGATTTTAGACTTAAGCAAGCCATTCTTTGGGACAATCAAGCGAATGTTGATAAAAATTCCTTTTCGATCCCTGCTGCTTTTGGCCGCCATAGCCATCTCCTTAGCAGGCTGTGCAGGTTTGACTGGAAACTCTATTGAGAATGAGGCGGGGCAGCCATTCAATGCGGATCAGTTGCCAGCTCAAGAGGATTTACCTAAGTTCTCCGCTGAAAAGCCGCGTGCTGGTATGCCGGATGGTTGGCATTTCTATCGCATCGCACCGTATAAAAAGAACACGCTTTACCGTTTGGAGAATTATCAAGGTCGCACAGTGCTTGCTGCTAATTCCAAAACCTCAGCATCTGGTCTCGCAGTAAAACTTCGCCCCCGCTCAGCGCAGAACTTATGGTTGCAATGGGAATGGAAGGCGGAAGGTGCAATACCGCAGGCAGATAATGCAGACAGTCAGCACGACGATGCACCACTGCGTATCTTGGTAGCCTTTGATGGCAATAAATCCAAACTTCCCCTTAAAGAAAAGCTCACCTTTGAAATGGCTAGCTTAATTAGTGGTCAAGAAATGCCTTACGCCACAGTGATGTATATCTGGTCAGGCAAGAATTCAGTCAACACAGTTTTGAACAATGCCCATACTTCTCGTATAAAGATGATTGTGGTGGACTCCGGTTCGGATAGCTTAAGTGAGTGGCGCAAACACGAGCGAGATTTAGCAGCGGACTATAAGTTGGCTTATGGAGAGGCGCCAGGCAATGTTATTGGCATCGCACTCCTTACAGATACAGACAACACAAAATCAGAGACCCGTGCTCTTTATGGTGATATTGAATTACTGTGCAAGAATGTTAAATAGCCTATTAATTCTGAGGGCGCCAGCGCTTTAAGAGCAGGGCATTGCTTAATACGCAAAAACTGGAGAGTGCCATTGCACTGCCAGCTAGCATGGGTGATAAATAACCTAAAGCTGCCATTGGTATGCCAATCGTATTAAATGCAAATGCCCAAAATAAATTTTGGGCAATCTTATTCCAGGTTTTCTTAGAGATATCAATTGCATCAGCCACCAAAGTAGGATCGCCACGCATTAGAGTGATTCCAGCCGCTTGCATTGCTACATCAGTCCCAGTAGACATTGCCATACCCACATCCGCCATTGCTAATGCCGGTGCATCATTCACGCCATCACCAATCATCGCGACATATTGCTTTTGAACTGCAGGCGGATTCTGTAGCCGATGAATCATTTGCGCTTTATCACTCGGCATAATTTGTGCGAAGACTTCATCAATACCGATGATTTTTCCCACGCGAGTAGCAGCGGCTAAATTATCACCCGATAGCATCACTGTCCGAATATGTAATGCATGCAATGCATCGACCGCTGATTTTGCATGCACTTTCAGTTCATCCCCAAAAGTAATTAGAGTAATTGGAGTCGGCACTTGCCCATCTTTGCTAGCGGTGTCCATCAATGCGGAAACAGTCTGACCCTGTTCAAAATAAGCCTGTGCCTTTTGCAAAATGAGAGTGTGCTGACTACTGCCTTCGAGGGAGGCTACGCTCTGCAAGCGCAGTGTTTTTCCTGCAAAAGGACCGCTACTGGGGATGCCTTCAATCCCAATACCAGGCAAGCCCTTGCTAAATGAGGTGGCAATCGGTGTGATCCCTTTTTCTTTAGATGAATCTAGTAGTGCTTTAGCTAAAGGATGTTCACTTCCTAATTGCAAGCCTGCAGCAGTAGCGAGGATCTGATCAGCATCAGCAAGCGATCTATCAAAAGGCAGCAGGGCAAGCAAGCGTGGCTTACCCATCGTTAATGTGCCAGTCTTATCAAAGGCAACGATATTGAGCTTATGAGCTAGCTCTAAAACTTGGGGATCCTTAATCAAAATACCAAAGCGTGCAGCTATGCCAGTGCCGGCCATGATTGCAGCTGGAGTAGCTAAGCCAAGCGCGCAAGGACAAGCAATCACTAAGACCGATACGGCGCGCAAGATGGCAATGGAGATAGAGTCCAAGTAAAGCCAGTTGCCTAAACCCGTCATGAGCGCAAGCACAATGACTGTAGGTACAAAGATTGCACTCACCTGATCAACTAACTTTTGAATCGGCGCTTTTTGTGTTTGTGCTTCCTCTACCAAGTTAATGATTTGTGAGAGTACGCTTTCAACACCAACGGCTTGCGCCATGACTACCAGTGCACTCTCACCATTTAAGGCGCCTCCAATGACTTTTGACTCAGCTGATTTCTTAACAGGTTCGCTTTCGCCGGTGAGTAGGGATTCATCAACGTGGCTGGCACCAAAAATAATGACACCATCTACTGGAATGCGTTCACCGGGAAGTATGAAGACTTTATCGCCAGGTAGTACTTGCTCTAACGGTAAGTCGCGATATTGATCGGCGCCAATACCCGCATCCCCTTGCAGATCAACATCAGGGTTTAACACTTTGGCATGTTCTGGCCAGAGTTTTTGCAGGGCGCGAATCGCTTCGCTAGTTTGTTGCTTGGCGCGTGCCTCTAGCCATTTACCCAATAAGACCATGCAGATGATGACCGCTGATCCCTCGAAGTAAAGTTCATGTGCGTGGCTTGAGGTGAGCAAGATATAGAGACTGAGTCCATAAGCAGCGCTAGTCCCTAAGGCAACGAGCAGATCCATATTGCCCGCACCAGCCATGACTGATTTATAGCCCGCTACGTAGAAGCGCCATCCTAAAATGAACTGGACTGGTGTCGCCAAGGCAAGTTGCCACCAGCCTGATAAAGACCAATGAATGCCAAAAGGCATGAAGAACATCGGCAAGAAGAGGGGTGCGGATAGCGCAAAGCTCAGCACCACTCGGCCTAAGCCGTCGGCAGCCCAAAATGACTTGCCAATCTTCTGATCCGGATTGCCCCGAACAGAGCTTTCTTTGGCTTCGTAGCCAGTCTTTTGAACTAGCGCGATGATGTCTGCTAGGCTTGATGAGCCTCGATGAACACGAATCCTTGCCTGTTCGGTGGCTAAATTGACGCTAGCTGCCTCTACCCCAGGAATCTTGTCTAAAGCCTTTTCTACCCTGCTAACACAGGAGGCGCAGGTCATTCCGCCAATGTCGAGGGTATAAAACTCTGAATTAGACGATTCTGTAGGGCTCATGTGGAAGATAATCTACTGATAGGCGAAAAAAAGCCATTAACAACTGTATTTTGACTGTTTTGAAAGGGTAGCCATGTTTACGCTCAAGGTTTCAGGGATGACTTGTGGCGGCTGCATCAACGCTGTCACTCGGGCTGTACAAGCCGAAGATCCTCGGGCTCAGGTTCAAGTGGACTTGGCGACTCAGGTGGTTACGCTGGATACGACCCTTTCTCCCGAGTTAGCCTCCGGGCTCATAAGGGATGCTGGATTTCCAGTTTCACATTAACCCGTAATTCGGTTTTAGCAATTTTTTGCATGTGCGGTTAATCTACGCACTATTTGATTTTTCATCATCAAGCTTAATAAAAGAGGTAGAGCCGGCTTTAAAAAAGTCTGCTCCACTAAATAGGAGAAAGTTGTGTCGCTTACTGTAGAGACTGTGCAAGCAGCACTAAAGGGTCTGATTGACCCAAATACTAAAATTGATTTCGTAACATCTAAGAGTGTTAAAAACTTACGCGTGGATGGTGGCGATGTTAGCTTGGATATTGTTTTAGGCTATCCAGCAAAAAGCCAATTTGATGCTATTCGTAAATCGGTAATTGCTGTGCTCCGTGAATTGCCTGAGCTTAAAAACGTCAGCGTGAATGTGAGCAGCCAAATCGTTGCGCATTCCGTTCAGCGCGGCGTCAAACTATTGCCTAATGTAAAAAACATTATTGCTGTAGCCAGTGGTAAGGGTGGAGTCGGAAAGTCAACCACCGCTGTTAATCTCGCTTTAGCTTTAGCGGCTGAAGGTGCGCAAGTAGGCATGCTGGATGCAGATATCTACGGCCCAAGCCAGCCGATGATGTTGGGTATTACCGGTAGACCAGAATCTATTGAAGAAAACACGATGGAGCCTATGGAAGGTCATGGCCTCCAAGCGAGTTCGATTGGTTTCTTGATTGATAACGATGCGCCTATGGTTTGGCGTGGTCCGATGGTGACCTCTGCCTTGGAGCAACTACTGCGTCAAACCCGTTGGCGTGATCTCGACTATTTGATCGTGGATATGCCTCCTGGTACCGGCGATATTCAACTCACGCTTGCTCAGAAGGTGCCTGTTACAGGTGCGGTGATTGTGACTACGCCTCAAGACATTGCTTTGCTGGACGCGCGCAAGGGTCTCAAGATGTTTGAAAAGGTGGGTGTGCCGATTGTGGGCATCATCGAAAATATGAGTACCTATATTTGCCCCAGTTGCGGTCATGAAGAGCATGTATTCGGTACGGGCGGTGGCCAAAAGATGTGCCAAGAATATGGCGCAGACTTTTTGGGTTCATTACCCCTAAACTTATCGATACGTGAGCAGGCGGATGCAGGTCGTCCAACAGTTGTAGCGGATCCCGATGGCGCTATCAGCGAAATTTATAAAACGATTGCAAGACGTGTTGCTATTAAAGTAGCAGCGCTATCTAAAGATATGAGCAATAAATTTCCGAACATTGTGGTTCAGAACACCTAAGGCCTTATGCGTTTTGCTGTGATCATGCGCAAGCAGTTTATTGATAACCCGTGGATTTCGTATCGGTGGGCGCCGCACGAGGTATTGCCGGATTTTGGGCAATTTATTAGTACATCCATAGCAGGCGATAAGATCTCTGGACAATTTCTTGGGCGCGATGAGCAAGGTGAGTCCTGGTTATTTACTGGGTACGAACTGAATCTTTATCCGGATGAGGCTGAAGGCTACTACCTCAATTTATCAGCAACTCTTCCTGCTTGGTTCGTGATGTGGCGCCTTGAGGAAGATGTTGAGAGATACATAGACGCACAGTCTATTGACTTGGCTAAAACAGAGCCCACGTTTGCCATTCCCCATCGCATCAGCGTAAGCTACAACGAAGCAGGGCGTCTATTGGATGGCGGTGAATCGGTCGATAGTGTACTTTTGTCTACAGAGCATGCCTCTTGGTTACAAGAGTATGTCAATGAACATTACCGTCCTGAACCAAAAAAGCGCCATCGTCCTGAATCATTCAAGGGTGCAAATCGCCCAGTGGAGGATTGATGGCTGATGGTTTTTTAAGTCGATGGTCGCGTCGCAAGTTAGGCGAGGACATTGAACCTGAGAAAAAACCAGGCGAGCTCGCAAAGGAAAAATTAGCTGTCAGTCCGCAGACTATCCAGCAATCAACCGAGCTTGAAGATACTCCGCCGCCTGCTTCATTAGATGATGTTGAAAAGATAGATCGCTTAGCACCAGATTTTTCAGCCTTTATGCAACCTGGAGTTGATCCAGCAGTACAGCAAGCAGCAATGAAGAAAATGTTTTCAGACCCGCACTTCAATATCATGGATGGTCTAGACATTTATATCGATGATTATTCAAAGCCAGACCCGATTCCCCTAGAGATGCTTAAGCGTATGGTTCAGTCGGATATGTTGAACATCTTCCGCAAGGATGATGATGGTGAACCTGAGACTGCTAGCGTTGTTAGCATCGATAGTCCAGGATCCCAAGACCCAACTTTGCCCGCTCCTGATCAGACTAATTTAACATCCACACCAACATCGATTGAGGAAGTGGGTAATCAAGCCTCCATACCCGTGGATAAAAAAACCAGTTAAGAAGAAATCAATGAGTCAAAAACTAGTCTGTAATTGCAACGGAACCATGCCTTTAGATGCAAAGGCACTGGGTGTACCGGTTCACACCTCTTTGTGCAGGCAAGAAGTGGGCATCGCTATTCAGGCAATGAATGGTGATGACTCACTCGTGATCGCTTGTACTCAAGAGGGCGCCTTATTTAACGAGTTAGCAGAGCAATCCGAGAAGCCATTGATATCGCCACTACGCTTTGTCAATATTCGCGAGGTGGCTGGATGGACTCAAGAGGCTAAAACTTCCGGACCCAAGATTGCAGCTTTACTTGCCTTAGCGGATATGCCAGAAGCCGAGCCCGTACCAGTGGTAAATTACGAAAGCCAGGGGCGCTTACTCATTGTTGGGCCTGGAAATCAGGCCTTGCCTTGGGCTGAAAAATTGAGCGACTCTCTTGATGTCTCAGTGCTGTGTACCGAGCCAGGAGCATTACCGATTGCCAGAAATTTCCCGACTTACACAGGCGAAGTAACCAAGCTTGATGGCTACCTTGGCCACTTCACGGTCGACTGGAATTTACAAAATCCCATTGATCCAGAGATGTGCACTCGTTGTGGAGCTTGTGTTGAAGTCTGCCCAGAAGGTGCGATTGACGACTCTTTCCAGATTGATCTAAACAAATGTAAGTCTCACCGTGATTGCATCACAGCCTGTGCTGGTATTGGAGCAATTAATTTTGATCGAGTAGATCGTCAGCGTAGCTCTGAGTTTGACTTAGTTATGGATTTGCGCGCTAAGCCTCAAATGCGCATGAGTCAAACTCCGCAAGGCTACTTTGCCCCAGGCCAGGATCCATTTGAGCAATCTCTGGTGGCAAATCAATTGCTCGGATTAATTGGTGAGTTTGAGAAGCCTAAATACTTTGTTTATAACGAAAAAGTTTGCGCCCATGGTCGCAATGGCAAAGTAGGGTGCAATGCCTGTATCGACGTCTGCTCCACCGGTGCTATATCTTCTTTGTTCAAGAACGGACAAGGCACAGTTGATGTCAACCCGAATCTTTGTATGGGTTGTGGGGCTTGCTCAACAGTTTGTCCATCCGGTGCAATGCGCTACAACTATCCAAGCGTGCCGCATCAGGGTAAAGAAATTAAAACGCTGGCTACGGTATTTACTGCCGAGAGTGCTAAAGCTAAGAAATCTTCTGCCCCAACTCTATTACTTCACACGCTCAAGGCGGGAACTCAGGCCTTAGATTCTCTCGGACGATCTGCGCACCTCAGACCAAAACAATTTGAGGGCTTGCCATCCTTTGTGCTGCCCTACGGAATCGAGCATATCGCCTCTACTGGTTTGGATTTATGGCTTGGCGCGCTTAGCTACGGCTTTGGTGAAGTAGTGTTGTTGCTAACGGGCGATGAAGATCCAAGTTATCGAGCTGCCCTAGAAACTCAAATCGATTTGGGTAATGCTATTTTGGCTGCCTATGGATTTGATGCCAGACTGTCGCAAATACAGCTGGAATCCACCTCTGATCTTCAGCCAGCTTCGCAGGCGATGAGCAAACTTCGCCAGCGTGGCGCTTTATCCGCTATTTGTTCTCCCGCTAGCTTTGGTTTATCCAATCAAAAGAGAGAAACGATTGAAACGGTCTTGGAGCATTTGCAAAAGCAAGCGAAAGTACCGTTGCCAACCGAGGGAGCAGTTTTACCGCAGTCATCTTTTCTGGGTGGCCTAAAAATTAACCAGGATGCTTGCACGCTATGCATGTCCTGTGTGGGTAGCTGTCCTGAAGGCGCTTTGCTCGATAACTTAGATGAGCCCAAACTTTCCTTTATTGAAAAGCAGTGCGTCCAATGCGGCATTTGCGTTCAAACTTGCCCAGAGCAGGCTTTGGCTTTAGATCCTCGCTTACAAACGGTGGAACAGCGCAAGCAAAAGGTAGAACTCAACGAGACCAAGCCTTTTCATTGCATCGGCTGTGGAAAAGTATTTGGTACAGCAAAAATGGTCGATCTGATGCTGATGAAGCTGGGCGCTCACAGTGCCTTTGCTGGAGAGGCTTTAGAAAGACTCAAAATGTGCAGTGATTGTCGTGTTGTAGATATGGTGAAAAAAGAAACATGAGTGAACAGATAAAAGAAAGCTCCGTAACCGAAGTGGGTGATGTGGGCTTACCGGAAGATTTGGCTAGAGCAGATTTATACGGCTTGATTGCGAGACTCTTTCATGAGGCGCCTGATCAGGAGTTGTTGGATCAAATCGTTTCCTCTATTCCTGAGGGGCAAGAGGCTCAGTCTGAAGATGCCCCTTTAGCTAAGGTTTGGCAGAATTTGGTCGAAATAGCTAAAGCCAATTCCGCTAAAGCTTGGCAGGATGAGTTTGATCAGAACTTCATCAGTGTTGGACGACCTATCATTATTCTGAACGGCTCTTTTTACATGGCCGGTTATTTAAACGAGAGGCCATTGGTAGAAATCCGCCGCGCTTTAGATGCTTTTGGTTTGGAATCTGCCGAGGAGATCTCTGAGACTGAAGATCATATTTCTGCGCTCTGCGAAGTGATGCGATATCTAATCGCAGGTGATGATGTAGAGATATCCAACCTTACAAATCAAAGGGTCTTTTTTAACGACCACATTCGGCCATGGCATGACGACTTATTCGATGCAATCGATGCGGTCCCCGAGATGCGTCTTTATCACTCGGTCGCCTCTCTGGCTAGGGAATTCCTTGCTATTGAAGGTCAAGGCTTTGACATGATTTGATGTTGCATTGCATCAAAAAGACGTACTAGTATTTACCCCCCTTTTATATAAACTTTGTGTCTTCAATATGTCAAAAATGCAATTACCATTTAAACTTGACGAAAATCAAATAAGAACTAAATAGGAGCAACAGATGAGCGCCAAATCTACAGCCGTAGTAAACGAAGAAAACAAGCCTTCCCGCAGGAAGTTTTTCATCGGGGCAGGTGCCACTGTTGGTGCCGTAGCAATAGCCTCCCAAACGCCTATTGGCAAAGCAGTGATTCAAGAAATTGGCAGCACAGTAAAGGGTAAAGATGATGGCTATCAACTCACTGCGCACATTCGTAAGTATTACGAAACCACCATGCTTTAAACCATTTGTTGATTTAGTCATTTCGAAATAGTTAATTAAAAATATTACTCAGGAACAAGATATGAGTCTGACTCGCAAATCTAATACTTCACAAAGCAGCCGTTCCACGCCTGCATCACGCCTCATTGGTAGCCTCTCACGCGGACTTCAGTCTGCGGTTCCAACGATGGATCGTCGAACCTTTTTAAAGCGCTCTGGCGTTGGTGTGGGTGCAGGAATTGCAGCTAGCCAACTGAGCTTCGTACAAAAAGCGGTTGCTGAGCCAAATAGAGCGATGTTAGATGGCAAGGGCAAGATTGAAGTGAAGAGAACGGTCTGTTCCCACTGCTCAGTAGGTTGCTCAACTGACGCTACTGTTGAGAACGGCGTTTGGGTTCGTCAAGATTCCAATTTTGATTCCCCAATCAATATGGGTGCTTATTGCGCCAAGGGTGCCTCACTACGTGAGCATGGTCACGGTGAATTCCGTCTCCGTTACCCAATGAAGCTAGTTGATGGCAAATACCAAAAGATTTCTTGGGATCAGGCCTTGACTGAAATCACTGCGCAGATGAAAGATCTCCGTACAAAATATAGCCCCGATTCTCTTTTCTTTATTGGTTCCTCTAAGCATAGCAACGAACAAGCCTACTTACTGCGTAAGTGGGTTTCTTTCTTTGGAACAAACAACACAGACCATCAGGCTCGTATTTGTCACTCCACTACAGTTGCCGGTGTTGCAAACACCTGGGGCTATGGCGCAATGACCAATAGCTATAACGACATGATGAACTCGAAGGCTGCCATGTATATTGGCTCCAACGCAGCGGAGGCTCATCCAGTATCGATGTTAAGTCTCCTAAATGCGAAGGAAAACGGTTGTAAGGTTGTTGTAGTTGATCCACGCTACACAAGAACAGCTGCTAAGTCTGATCAATTTGTCAGAATTCGTTCAGGTACCGACATTCCATTTGTTTTTGGGGTTCTGTACCATATTTTCAATAATGGCTGGGAAGATAAGAAGTACATCAATGACCGCGTATACGGCATGGATCAGATTCGTAAAGAAGTGATGGAGAAGTGGACGCCTAAGAACGTTGAGGAAGCTTGCGGCGTTCCAGAAGCGGAAGTGTACAAAGTTGCTGAGACCATGGCAAAAAACCGTCCAAGTACAGTTGTTTGGTGTATGGGTCAAACTCAGCACACAACTGGTAATGCTGTAGTTCGTGCTTCCTGTATTTTGCAATTAGCGCTTGGCAATATCGGCAAGTCTGGTGGCGGAACAAATATTTTCCGTGGTCACTGTAACGTTCAAGGCGCTACTGACGTTGGACCTAACCCGGATTCACTGCCAGGCTACTATGGCCTCGCAGCAGGCTCATGGAAGCACTTTTCCACCGTTTGGGATGTTGACTACGAGTGGATCAAAGGTCGCTATGCACCAGACATGATGGAGAAATCAGGCACTACTGTTTCCCGTTGGGTCGATGCAGTGTTGGAAAAGAATGACATGATTGATCAGCAAACCAATGTAAAAGGTTTGTTCTTCTGGGGTCACGCAGCTAACTCTCAAACCCGCGGCTTAGACATGAAGCGCGCGATGGACAAGTTAGATTTACTCGTTGTGGTGGATCCATACCCAACAGCAGTAGCTGCGATGGCAGCGATGCCACCTGCAGAAGGTAATTCTGTTAACAAGAATCGCAACGTATACCTTTTGCCTGCTACAACTCAGTTTGAGACAAACGGAACTGCTACAGCATCTAATCGCTCGATTCAGTGGCGTGAGAAGGTCATTGACCCATTGTTCGAATCCGTACCTGACCATGTGATCATGCAAGCTTTTGCTGATCGCCTTGGTTTTGGCCAAGAGCTCTCTAAAAATTATAAGATGCTCAATTCCAAGTTTGCCGGTAAACAGTGGAAAGAGCCACAGATTGAGGATATCCTGCGTGAAATCAATCGCTCTTGCTGGACGATTGGATACACAGGGCAAACTCCTGAGCGCATCAAAGCTCACATGAGAATGGCTGGCAATTTTGATCCCAAGACACTTAAATCTCGGGGTGGCATTGATCCGGTAAGCGGCTATGACACAACAGGCGATTACTATGGTTTGCCTTGGCCTTGCTATGGCACTGCAGCTATCAAGCATCCAGGCTCACCAAACCTCTATGACACTAGTAAGTCTGTGATGGAGGGTGGTGGTAACTTCCGCGCTAACTTTGGCGTAGAAAAAGATGGTGAAAACCTCCTTGCTGAAGATGGTTCTTACTCGAAAGGTTCTGCCATCAAGACTGGCTACCCAGAGTTTGACCATGTACTTGTCAAAAAACTAGGCTGGTGGAATCAGTTAACTGAGGATGAGCAAAAAGCTGCCGATGGTAAAAACTGGAAGACGGACTTATCAGGTGGTATTCAGCGCGTTGTCATGAAAAATGGTTGTCATCCATTTGGTAATGCGAAAGCGCGTGCAGTGGTGTGGAATTTCCCAGACGCTATTCCAACTCACCGCGAGGCGCTCTACAGTACCAACGAGCCAATGATGCGTAAATACCCAACATCTGCGGATAAGAAAAACTTCTGGCGCTTGCCAACGCTGTACAAAACGCTGCAAGATAAAAACTTGAGCGAGAAGTACTACGAGAAGTTCCCAATCATCCTGACTTCAGGTCGTTTGGTTGAGTATGAGGGCGGTGGTGAGGAAACGCGTTCTAATCCCTGGTTGGCAGAGTTGCAGCAAGAAAACTTTGTGGAAATTAATCCAAAAGCTGCTGAAGCTCGCGGCATTAAGAACTGGGATTACGTGTGGGTTAAATCACCAACAGGCGCCAAGATCAAAGTACGTGCGATGGTTACTGAGCGCGTAGATCAAGGAACTGCTTTTGTGCCGTTCCACTTCTCTGGCTGGTGGCAAGGCGCTGACTTGCGCAAGTACTATCCAGAAGGTGCGTCACCAATTATTCTGGGCGAGGCAGTTAACACTGCAACCACCTATGGATATGACCAAGTGACGATGATGCAAGAGACGAAAACCACCATGTGCCAAATCGAAAAATTTGCCTAAGTTAAAAAATAAAGTCAGGAGAACACAATGGCAAGAATGAAATTTATTTGTGATACAGAACGATGCATCGAGTGCAATGGCTGTGTTACTGCTTGTAAGAACGATAACGAAGTACCTTGGGGCGTTAATCGTCGCCGTGTAGTCACGGTGAACGACGGCATCATCGGCAAGGAAAAGTCAATTTCAGTGGCATGTATGCACTGTTCAGATGCGCCTTGTATGGCTGTTTGTCCAGTGGATTGCTTTTATCGTACCGATGAAGGTGTGGTTTTGCATGACAAAGATATTTGCATCGGCTGTGGATACTGTTCCTTCGCCTGCCCATTTGGTGCACCTCAGTTCTTGAGCAAGGGTGCCTTCGGCGTCCGTAGCAAAATGGACAAGTGCACATTCTGTAGCGGCGGCCCAGAAGCGAACGGTAGCGTTGCCGAATTCGAAAAATATGGTCGTAACCGCTTAGCTGAAGGTAAGTTACCTTTATGTGCTGAGATGTGTTCTACCAAAGCATTGATTGGTGGAGATAGCGATGTAATTTCTAGTATTTATGCCAAGCGTGTTTCTGTACGTGAAGCAAATGGTAGGTATCCAAGTAAGGATATTTTCGGTTGGTCCACTGCTTACGGCCCAATGGATTCTCCTGCGCCAAAACCAACACCAGCTGACAAAATCCCAGGAGTCAAATCATGAGATTTAATCTGAAAACAATTGGTTTATGTCTCGTTGCAAGCGCCACCTTGGCTGCTTGCTCCGAGCCTCCTGAAATTGCAGCCAAAGCTGCGAAGCGTCCAGACGTTGCACCTTACATGGGGGCTGATAACGGCTTCATGACTAAGGGTTGGACTCCAAAGGATGAAAAAAGTTGGACCGAGTCGGTCGATAAGCGTAATCAGAATCAATCTGAGTATTCACGCTTTAAGTCATCAGTTAAACAATAAATAAAATGAAAACGTTTAAGGATATTTGTATGAATCGATCATTCTCTAGTGTTAGTCGCTCCTGGTTGCTAGCCCTTGGCGTATCGCTAAGTTTACTTAGCGGTCTTGCCATGGCAGAGCGTGCGCCAATGCCACCGCTACCATCTCCAAGTGGTATTGACTATTCGAAGAACCTCGGGGCTATCTCTGATGGTACCCAAGCTCAGTCTCAGCCTGCGAATTCTGCTCAGGTGGGTGAGCAGTTCCTTTGGAACTCAGCAAACAGTGATCCTTACAACTTTGTCAGCATTCCTGATAAAGAAGCGAGTGTGTTGATTCAACGAGCTGGTCAGCAGTGGCGCGTAATTCGTAATGGTGTTATCACTGTTTACGGCGGCTGGTTATTGGCGATTGCCTTCTTTGGCATTGCAGCGCTCTTTATCATTAAGGGCCCAATTAAGTTGCATGCACCAATGTCTGGCCAAAAAATCAAACGATTTAATGGCTTTGAGCGCTTTACTCATTGGGTGATGGCTTTTAGTTTTATCGCGCTTGCACTTACTGGCTTGATGATCTTATATGGCAAGTATTTTGCAATGCCACTCATGGGCGGCGTCGCATACGGTACCTTCTTAAATATTTGCAAAAATATTCACAACTATACTGGACCACTATTTACCCTTAGCGTTGTGATTTTCTTCTTGCTGTTTGCAACTAGAAATATTCCTGGAGAGGGTGATCTTACTTGGATTAAGTCATTCGGCGGTATGTTGGGTGGAACACACCCTCCTGCTGGCTTCTTTAACTTCGGTGAGAAAATCTGGTTCTGGTTTGGTATGACTTTCTTAGGTTTGGTTATCTCTGGATCTGGTTTTGTACTCGATATGATTGTCCCCTTTATGGAAGTTCAATACATCCGCGGAACCATGCAGTTAGCGAACATCGTTCACAGTACGGCCTCAATCTTGATGACTACGATGGCTATGGGTCATATCTACATCGGATCTATTGGTATGCAAGGTTCGCTCGATGGTATGAAGACGGGTTACGTTGACGGTACCTGGGCTAAAGAACACCATGAAATCTGGTACAACAAGGTTAATAAATAAGGACATGGCTATGAAAAAACTCATTGCTATCACACTCTGTTCATTCGTAAGCGCAGCTGCATTTGCTGCCTTGCCTCCCTTGACGCCTGAGGCTCAAGAGGCCGCAACTTTGGCTAAAGCAAAGGCTGCCTATGGCGACAGAGTAGGCGCATTTAAGCTATGTCAAGCACAAAACAAAGTAGCTGACCAGTTCAGGGTTTCTGGAACTCCAGCTCCAGCAGCTTGTGTTGCTCCGCCACCATTTATTGCACCTGTGGCTGCTGCACCAGCAACAAAGTAATTAGTCGACTAGTAACTCTTGATGTAAGTAGCGTTTAGCTGCTTGTGTCTGGGGATCGGCAAAGAAAGGACCTACGGGTCCTTTTTCTTTTATCTGACCCTCGTCAATGAAGACGATGTACTCTGCGATTCTTTGTACTTGGGCAAGTTGGTGGGATGTGAAGATAACGTTCGAGCCTTGCAACTTAAATTGGCGAATGATCTCTTCAACTTGCTCTGTGGTGTTTGGGTCTAAATTAGCAGTAGGTTCATCTAGTAAAACTAAATGAGGTCTTTGCAAAATGACTCGACCCAAGCAAAGTTTTTGTTTTTCACCTGCCGAGAGTTTGTGCGCAGGACTGTTGGCAAGATGACTTAAGCCGATCTGCTTCATCACCAAATCAACAGCAACAGAATTGATTGAGGGGTCTGAGTCTTTCACCATCGCAATATTGGTTCGTGCGGAGGCTTTGATCATCGGCGTGTGGTGCAATACCAGGGATGATTTGATAGGGCCGCTTGAGTGCGTAACAGTGCCTGAATCTGGTTTGATTAAGCCATCAATTAATTGTAGAAAAGTCGTTTTGCCGGCACCATTAGGTCCAATGCATGCGCAAATCCGATCAGCAGGAATAACCGCATAAGGGATATCTAAGATGATGCGTCCATCACGTTTAACGATGACGTCTTTGAACTCGACAAATTGCTTAAATTGTTCAGAATGATTAACCATAGCGACGCTCCGCAATTTGGCGAACCGCAAATGTAAACAGATTTGCCAGCAAAACAATTCCCAGTAAAACAATGCCTAAGGCAAGCGCCAATGGGAGATCACCTTTACTGGTTTCAAGTGCAATTGCTGTTGTCATGGTGCGGGTGGATTGATCGATATTGCCGCCGACGATCATGACTGCACCAACCTCAGACATGGCTCTAGCCAGTCCCGCTAAAACCGCAATCGTGAGAGAAAACCGGCAGTCCCAAAGAAGCCATTTCAGGGCAGAAAGTCTAGGTAAGCGAAGTGCCATAAAGGAATCCCGGTGAATTCTCCAAGAATCCTCTAGGATTTGGCGGCTCAGGGCGGCAATGAGGGGGGTTGTGAGCAGTGTTTGGGCCAGGATCATGCCCTTGGGTGTGAAAAGCCATCCCCACACACCTAAAGGCCCTGTTCTGGAGAGCAGTAGATAAACAATGACGCCAATAATCACGGTTGGGACGCCCATGAGGGTATTTAAGATCAGCGTAATGGTTTGCTTGCCCTGAAATTCCTCTGTAGCCAGTAGGGCGCCAATGGGTAGTCCCAGTAAGATGCCCAGTAATAAAGCGCTCAAACTGACCTGAAGCGAGACCAGCACAATGCCAATCACTCCAGCATCTAAATGCAAAAGTAATCTGAAAGCATCCTGAAAGGTCATCAACATGGGCTAGATTCTAGCAGGGCGATGGCAAAATGGCATAAATGCAAACAATTTCCCTTTTCTGAACTCATGGCTGAAGTCATTTGCCTCTGCAATGAGGTCTTTGATGTTGATCTTCGCGAATATCTCGATGGGCATCCGATCGATTCGATTGAAGACTTGCGTGAGCAGGCCTCTATTTGTAATAAGTGCATGCAGTGCCAAGATTTAGTTGAGGGTGAAATCTATCTGGCGCGGGTGCGACGACAGCGCGCTGCAGGACAGTTTTGATGACACCAGTGCAATTCGGTCGCTTTAGTGTCATGACTATGAATGTCCACAAGGGACTATCACCATTGCACAGAAAATCCACCATCTATGAGTTACGTCAAAAAATGCGTAGCCATCATCCAGACTTGCTATTTCTACAAGAGCTTCAGCAAGAGCATCGGGGTCGGATCAGGAGATTTGGCCATTGGCCGCTAACAGAGCTCACCCATTTTTTATCCGAAGACTTTTGGCATGATTGGCACTACGGTAAAAATGTTGAGTATCCAGACGGCCATCATGGCAACGCCATTCTTTCAAAGAGACCATTACACAAAGGTGAAAACTACGATATCTCGGCCTATCGGTTCGAGAGGCGGGGCTTGCTTCATAGCATTACTCAGCTAGAAGGTAATGAAACGCCAATCCATTGTTTTTGTGTTCATCTGGCTTTATTTGAAAGAGGGCGAGAGCGTCAATTGGATGAAATTATTCGTTACATTGATTCACTTGCAGAGGGTGGTCCAGCCATTGTGGCGGGCGACTTTAACGATTGGCGTAATCGCGTTAGTGCCCCGATGCGTGCTGCTGGTTTTCAAGAGGTTTTTGAGGTGCTTACTGGTGCCCCTGCAAAGACCTTTCCCAGTATGAGGCCGATGCTTCCCATGGATCGAATTTATGTACGAGGCTTGAAGATTCATTCAGCAGCAGTTTTGCATGAATGGTTAAAGATCTCCGATCACTTAGGTATTACTGCTGAACTGGAAATCATATGAGCATATTAAATTATTTATTAGGATCTATTTTTGGGTTCTCTTTAATTTGGGTGCCAATACTTCATGCAGTCATTGTGATTCTGTTTGGATTTAAATTGATTTCTGTGAGAAGGCCAGTCGGTGTTGCGATTGCATGGTTTTTGATTGTGGTCTTGTTTCCAATTCTAGGTATCAGTCTCTACATCTTGATTGGTGAACGCCCTGTAGGCCGCAAGCTCACGAGAAAAATTATTCGAATGGATAAGGAATATGCGGCCATCACGGAAGACATGCGTCAGCACTATCAAGCTGATAAGCTACAACTACCAATCGAGGGTAGGGCTCTTAGCTTATTAGCAGAATCCAAAAATGGATCCCCTGTGATTGCTGGCAACAAGATAGAGTTATTTACGAGCTCACTTAAGATCTTGCAGCATTTCATTGGCGAAATTAATCAGGCAAAAAAATCACTGAATTTAGAGTTCTATATATGGGCATTGGGTGGCGATGCGGATCGCGTTGGCGAAGCCTTAATTGCAGCGGCTAAACGCGGTGTGGTCTGTAAAGTGTTGCTGGATTCTTTGGGAAGTAAAGACTGGTTTAAATCAACTTGGCCCAATCGTTTTAGAAATGCCGGTATTCAAGTGACTGAGGCATTACCAATTCAAATTGGACGCTTCCAATTCCGCCGTGCAGATCTCAGGCTCCATCGCAAAATATTTGTGATCGATAGCACTGTTGTTTGGACTGGCAGTATGAATATGGTTGATCCGCGCACTTTTAAGCAAGACTCTGGTGTGGGTGAATGGGTAGATGCTATGGTCAGAATTGAAGGCCCGGTTGCATCTCAGTTTGAGCTGACATTCTCTTTTGACTGGAGTGTTGACAACACTACAGTAAACCACTTCAAAGCTGTAGCACCCACTCCCAGTCCAATTGAGGGGCGGGTACTCGCCCAAGAGTTTTCTTCGGGACCGGTTTATCGCGACGACATCTTGTATCAGGTACTCCTCTCTGCCATCATGGATGCACGCAAAGAGCTTACCATTACTACGCCTTACTTCGGGCCAGATGATGGCTTGATTCAGGCGCTGATGGCTGCAGCTGGCCGTGGTGTAAAGGTCACTTTAATTGTTCCTAAATTGAATGATTCGGCGCTAGTAGCTTGGAGTAGTCGTAGCTTTTATGCTGACCTAATGAGTGCAGGCGTCAATATCGCTGAATTTCATGGAGGCTTGTTGCATACCAAGAGTTTGCTCATAGATAAGCAAGTAGCAATTTTTGGTTCCGTGAATTTCGATCAACGCAGCTTGCGTCTCAATTTTGAGATCAGCTTAATTGTCTACAACGATGCGTTTTGCGCCAAACTCGAAACCCTGATTGAGTCCTACATGGCCCAATCTGATTTGGTTGATCCAGTGAGTTGGGCTAAGCGACCACGTTGGCGTGTTTTGCTAGAGAACGCAGCACACCTAGCTTCACCTTTGCTTTAAATCGCTCCTTGGCTACGCATTACCTTAATCTCATTTGCGGTAATACCAAACTCAGATAAGATTGCTTCAGTATGCTGACCTACAGCAGGAATATCATCCATGCGATAAGCGAAGCTGTTATTGCTACCAGGCGGTAGCATCGCTGGAATAGGGCCTACGGGTGATCCGACTTGTACCCAGCGCTCGCGTGCTTTAAGTTGATCATGATTCCATAAGCCCTGCATATCATTGAGTCGGGCATTGGCGATTTGGGCTTGATCTAGCTTTGCAATGACCTGCTCGGTAGTCAGTTTGCTAAAACACGCATCAATAATAGAAAGTAATTCATCGCGCTTTTCATTCCGTTTAAAGTTTTTATCAAAGCGCTCATCTTTAGCGAGGGTTTGATTCTCAAGTACCACCTCACAAAATAAAACCCACTCACGATCGTTTTGTAAGCCTAGCATGATGGTTCCGCCATCACCCGCCTTAAATGGCCCGTAGGGATAGATCGTGGCATGAGATGCGCCATTGCGAGGAGGAGGTGTCGCACCCTCATAGGCATAGTAGAGCGGATAACTCATCCATTCACCTAAAGACTCGAGCATTGAAACATCAATCGTAGATCCCTTGCCAGTCTTGCCCCGTTGTAACAGCGCTGCCAGTACGTTGGTATAGGCATACATGCCTGCGGCAATATCGGCAATCGAGTTACCTGCTTTGCTAGGAGTTTCTGGAGTACCGGTAACGGATAAGAACCCAGCTTCACTCTGAATCAATAGGTCATAGGCCTTTTTGTCGCGATAAGGGCCGTTATTCCCGTAACCTGAGATGTCGCACAAAATCAAACCCGGATTGTCTTTTTGCAAGAGTTCTGCAGTCAATCCCATCCGTGCTGCCGCACCAGGTGCCAAGTTTTGTACCAGAACGTCAGCTGTTTTGAGTAGCATCTTCAATGCTGCTAGCGCAGATTCTTGCTTGAGATCTAAGGTCAAGCTTTCTTTGGAGCGGTTGACCCAAGTGAAGTGAGAGGACATGCCATTGACGCGCTCATCATAGGCGCGAGCAAAGTCCCCGGCACCAGGTCTCTCTACCTTGATCACGCGCGCACCTAAGTCGGCTAATTGACGCGTGCAAAAAGGAGCCGCGATAGCATGCTCCAGGGAAACCACGGTGATGCCATCCAAAGGACGAATACTCATGTCATTACTTATCTAAAAAACTAAATCAATCAAAAGATCCTCTGCATCAGAAGGAGCGGGGTAGACCCAAAATATGCTCTGCAACGTAGGAGTAGATCAAGTTCGTGGAGATTGGTGCAACTTGGTAAAGGCGAGTCTCGCGGAACTTACGCTCGACATCATATTCATTGGCAAAACCAAAACCACCATGCGTTTGTAGGCAAACGTTGGCCGCCTCCCAAGAAGCTTTTGCAGCCAAGTACTTTGCCATGTTGGACTCTGCGCCACAAGCTTGATTGCTGTCAAACAGTTCGCATGCTTTAAAGCGCATCAGGTTGGCTGCCTCGGTCTCAATAAAAGCATCGGCAATGGGAAACTGAATACCTTGGTTCTTACCAATAGGGCGATCAAACACCACACGGTCATTGGCATAACGACGTGATTTATCTACAAACCAATAAGCATCACCAATACACTCGGCTGCAATCAGGACGCGCTCGGCATTGAGGCCATCTAGGATGTACTTAAAGCCTTTACCTTCTTCGCCAATGAGGTTCTCAGCGGGGATCTCTAAGTTATCAAAGAAGACTTCATTGGTTTCATGATTAACCATATTAGCAATCGGCTGAATTGCCATGCCATTACCAATAGCGTCTTTGAGGTTGACGATAAAGATCGACATGCCTTCTGATTTTTTCTTCACTTCTGCCAGGGGAGTGGTACGCGCTAGCAGAATCATTAAATCAGAATGCTGAATGCGGGAGATCCACACCTTCTGACCATTCACAATGTACTTATCACCTTTTTTGACGGCAGTAGTTTTGAGTTTGGTGGTATCGGTACCGGTAGTTGGTTCAGTCACTGCCATACTCTGGAGGCGTAATTCACCGGTAGCAATTTTAGGAAGGTAGAGTTTCTTCTGCAGGTCGGAGCCATGGCGCAGCAAGGTACCCATGTTGTACATCTGACCATGACAAGAGCCGGCATTACCACCAGAGAAATTAATCTCTTCCATGATGACTGAGGCCTCAGCTAGACCTAAGCCAGAGCCACCGTATTCCTCAGGAATGAGTGCTGCTAACCAGCCCGCTTGAGCCATGGCATCTACAAATGCCTCAGGATAGTCACGCTCATGATCAACCTTTTGCCAGTATGCAGAGTCAAAGCTGCCACAGAGGTCGCGCAAAGCTTCACGCATGTCTTGATATTGGTCTGGCTTAGGGATAGGGTGATTCATAGATTAATGAGTGAGTTAATGGAGTAATTAATGTTCAAGGCCTCTAGTTTAAGCAAGATTTCAGAATAGCGGGCGGTCGAGGATGGGGCATACTAGGCATATGATTCAGTGCTTGACTATCTGCCCACCTGGATTTCTTGCTTAATGGAGCAAATGTTCAGTTATTTCTTTGACTTCTTTGGGATGCCATCGATTGGTTTACCAGCGGTATTTATCAGTGCTTTTATCTCCGCAACCTTACTGCCCGTTGGCTCAGAGCCCATACTGTTTGGGTACGTTTCAGTCAATCCCCACCTATATTGGATCGCCATTATGGTAGCCACTATCGGCAATACATTAGGGGGGATGTTTGATTGGTGGCTCGGACTGATGGGCCGTAATAGTTTTGAATCCCTTAAAGGACCCACTAATGGCAGAGTGCAACGCTGGCTCGAAGAGCGGGGGCCAAAGATGCTCTTGTTATCTTGGCTACCTGGCTTTGGCGACCCCTTGTGCATAGCGGCAGGCTGGCTTAGGCTGGCTTGGGGCCCATGCTTAATTTATATGTTTATTGGTAAGTTACTGCGCTATCTCACGATGACCTGGTTATTAACCTTGGTGCCCACCAGCGTTTGGCACCAATTAGGGCATTGGCTAGGCCTAATCTAGGCAAGACTTTGAAGGACTAAACTGCGCAGTATTTTTGCTGAATCTCGTCGTTATTCAACAGATTTTGAGCGGTATCATGGAAAACAATTTGACCTTGATCCAGTATGTAAGCTCTATCAGAAATCTTGAGCGCTTGCTGAACATTTTGCTCCACAAGCAGAATAGTTAAGCCTTGCTGCTTGAGTTTGGCAAACAGTTCAAACATTTCTTCAACCAATACCGGCATGATGCCTTCCGATGGTTCGTCTAGCAAGATCACTTTTGGCTTAGCAATCATGGCGCGAGCAATCGCTAGCATCTGCTGCTCCCCACCTGACATTGAAGTGCCATCCTGTTGCAATCGTTCCTTCAGGCGAGGGAAGGTTTCTGCGATTTCATCAACCAGAGCACTCATATCACCGCGACTTTTTTTAGCAATCACACCCAACTCTAAGTTTTCTTTGACAGTTAATCCTGGAACAATACGTCTATCCTCTGGGACATAGGCTAAGCCTAAGTGGTAGCGTTCATGCGCTGCAAGATCCAAGAAAGAAGTGCCATCAATAGAGGCTTTGCCTTCTCTCTTTGATAGTAGGCCCATTAAGGAGCGCAGGGTAGTGGTCTTACCGGCGCCATTACGACCCATTAAGGTAACGATTTCACCGCTATTGACTTCTAAGGAGACGCCTTGCAGAACATGGCTACGGTCGTACCAGGCATTTAAATTCTCTACACGCAACATATATAAACCTTTAACCTTGACCTAGGTACACACGTCGTACCTCTGCATTATTTTGAATTTCTTCTGGAGTGCCTTCAGCTAAAAACTCACCATGATGCAGAACAATGATGCGTTTGCATAAACCCATAATCAGTTTCATCTTATGCTCAACCAAAATTACCGTTCTTTCATTTGCCAGTGTGCGAATGAGATCCATCATGACGAGTGTTTCCTCAGGAGACATACCTGCGGTTGGCTCATCCAGTAAAAGAAGGCTGGGATTACAGGCGAGGGCCATCGCAATTTCTAAAGCGCGTTGTTGACCATGAGCCAAATCACCCGTTTTTTTATTCCTGAGATGCTCTAAGTTGACGCGACGTAAAAGCTGGTCTGCAAGCTCAATGGGCTCTGGATAACTTTGTGCATTACGTAAAAAGTTATAACGCGCCGTTTCCATTTGGGCGGCAACGCGCACATTTTCATGAACGGTGAGTTGCTTGAAGACGTTGGTAATCTGAAAGCTCTTAGAGATGCCGATGCGGGCAAACTCATATTGCTGCATTCCAGTAATATCTTTGCCGTTAAATAAAATTTGGCCGCTAGAGGGCGGAAAGGCGCCACTAAGCACATTAAAGAAGGTGCTTTTGCCTGCGCCATTGGGTCCAATGATTGCTGTCAAGGAGCCGGGCATAAATGTGGTGGAGACATTCTGCAGCGCTTTAAATTTCCCAAAGCTCTTGCTGACATTACGAGCTTCTAGAATTGGAGTTTGATTTGAGCTACTCATTATTTCGAATCCTGATTGAGGTTTAGCTTGCTCAAGATGCTTCCCCAAATTCCTTTAGGGAAGAACAAAACGAAGAACATAAATACCAGACCAATAACAGCCATCCAATGCTTGGTAAAGGTGGTAACCACATCTTCTAAATAGAGCATGACAGCGGCGCCAACAAATGGTCCAAAGAAAGTGCCCATGCCGCCCAAGATGCTCATCATGACTGCTTGTCCAGACTGGAGGTAGTGAAGCGAATCAATGGGAACAATTGAAAGGTGTAGAGCGCGCAACGAACCTGCCAAGCCACAGATTGCGGCTGACAACACAAATACCAATAGTTTTGTTCGCGCTACATCAAAGCCACAGGCTGCGGCACGTTTTTCATTCTCTCGAATCGCCTCCATTACGGCGCCCAGAGGGGAGCTCAAGATTCGGGAAATGAGCCACATTGCGATGACTACAAAAAAGAGAATGATGTAGTACTTCACTAAGGGGTTCAGAAAATCGACTGGGAAGCCAAAAATATTGAAGGTGTCAACTCGCACCCCCCTTAAGCCATTCTCCCCACCAGTCAAACTCTCAGCTTTGTAAAAGCAATAAAACACAATTTGACCCAATGCGAGTGTCACCATAGAGAAGTAAATGCCTCTAGTGCGAATGGCTAGAAAGCCCATAATCAGTCCGCCGATGGCCGCGCCAATAACGCCTACCAGTATGGCTGCACCCCAAGGCATGGCGTAATGGACGATCCCAATGCCAGTGAGATAGCTGCCGATACCCAGGAAGGCAGCATGTCCGAAGGATAGAAGTCCCATGTAGCCGAACAAGAGATTGAATCCCATGGCGAATAAGCCAAAGATCAGGATATTAATAGCAAGCGCTTCATACGGCATGATGAAAGGAAAAATCATCAAGAAGAGGGTGCTTGCTAGCACGCGGTGGCGTGCGATGAACTGGAAAAATGATTTCATAAATATTCGGGGGGGGTTAACCCATCGCCCCCGCTTTACCAAATAAACCTTGTGGGCGAATTAAGAGTACAACTGCCATCAGCACGAAGATTGAAAGTTCTGCAAGGTCAGGGAAAAATAGGGAGGCCATGCTGTAAACCACGCCAACCAATAGACCTGCAACAACAGCGCCAACCGGTGACCCCATCCCGCCAACGACTGTCACAACAAAGGACTCCGCCAAGATCGGAATACCCATTTCTGGATTAACGGAGCGAGTAGGCGAGGCCAAGATTCCAGAGAGGCCAGCGATCGCACAGCCCAGTCCAAATACCATTAGCCACACCTTAGCAATATCTACGCCAAGTACCTTAACGATCTCTTGGTCGGCAGCGCCTGCTTTGATGATGAGACCGTAGCGAGTCTTTTGAATGAAAAACCAGACTGCAAAAATGATCACAGTGGTAGCCGCAATCAGGAATAGGCGATACTTGGGGAAGAAGCCAATACCTACATCGAGAGTGCCTTTTAGTCCATCAGGGGTAACGGAGGGCAAACCTTCGATGCCAAAAGTAACGCGCATTGCCTCAATGAGTACGTAAGATAATCCAAAGGTGAGGAGTAGTGGGTAGTCAATACCTCGACCGTAGAGGGGACGCACTAAGAATCGCTCAGTCACCAAACCAAGAACCCCAGTGGCAAGCGGTGTAAGGATTAAGCTAAACCAAAAGTTGCCAGTGACACCTAAAAAATAGACGCCCATAAATGCGCCAACCATGAAGAAAGCGCCATGCGCAAAGTTCACTACATTAAGCATGCCAAAAATAAGGCATAAGCCCAGAGCTAGAAGTGCATAAATGCTACCCAGGGCAATTCCTGTAAGTAGCTGCATGCAGAGAAGTTCAAATGTAAGACCAGTCATATATATACTCAGAAAAACTCCCCTTCAGCCATTAGCATCAGGGGAGGTGTTCAGGGCAAATCAGATGATCTGCCCCAAAATTTCAGATTTAAGCCTTGTGGCCTAGCTCCGCGCAACTACGCATATTCTTCTCAGTAGTCGGTTCAATTGTCAGAATATTAAAGACGTCATACTTATCTTTCATATTTTTAGATTTGGATTCCACAATAATGACCGTTTGCACTGCTTGGTGGTCGCACTTGCGATAGTACTCAGGACCTTTATAAAAGTCGTACTTGAGATTCTCCAGTGCAGTAATTACCTTATTTGTGTCGGTAGATTTAGCATTCTTCACAGCGGCGAGAACTGTTTTTACTCCGGCATAACCTAGTGCGCCGTAATCTGATGGCACTGAACCGTTATACATCTTACGGAATGCATCGTTAAAGGTCTTGGCTGTAGGGATACGGTCCTCGAGACCCCAGTAGTAAGAAGTGCCACCGATGATACCTTCAAATGCCTCTGGCCCACCAGCAAGGCGTGCAGTGTAGAGCAAGACTGGCGTCACAATTTTCATGCTGGACTTTAAGCCAAAGTCGGTGCATTGTTTAGCCGCATTTACGAGGTCACGACCAAAGTTACAAAGTACCAAGATATCGGGATTTAAGGCTTTAATGCGTGGCAAGAATGCGGAATAATCGGATGCACCTAGAGGATGACGAATATCGGCCAATGTAGTAGCACCCATCTCCTTGCCAGCACGCTCAAAGGCTCGTACCATCTCGTGGCCATAAGCATAGTCAGCAGTGAGGAACACAATCTTCTTGCCAAAACGTGGAATAGAGTAACGTGCCACAGCACCAGCTGTCATCGTTGGATTGAGTGCTTCGTGGAATGTGTATACGCTCCAATCTTTCGCTTCATTAATTGCATCTGATTGACTAATTGAATTGAAGAGCACTTTACGCTCTTTACAAACAGCATTGATAGAAAGCTGGGTTGCGGCAGATAGTGAGCCCACAACAAAATTCACCTTATCTTTTTCAATTAACTCGAGAGTACGTGTTGCAGCTTCACCTGGGTTGAGTTTGTCATCACGAACCAACAGTTCAGCTTTACGACCATTAAAGCCGCCGGCATCATTAAATTCTTTAATGGCTAACTCGGCTGCCTTTACTTGATCTTGTGCCTCTGCAGAAAATGGCCCGGTTAGCGGTGTCGGAAAACCAATCTTAATTGTCTCAGACTGGGCACTGGCTACATTCATCCACAGTGGAGTGCTTGCGGCAGCAGCTCCGCCGATCAACATTTTTCTTCTCGTTTGATTCGTTACTTTTTGTTTCATGGTTGTCTCCTCCATTTAAAGCAGTTTGTTAATGGGACTACTTTGTATTTCATAAATCTTAACTGAATGCCTCTAGTAATACGAAAATCTACAACGGGTTTTAATTAATGTGACTCAGGCACTGCTTTTCCGGCCACCAACAAAGTGCTGATATCGATGGCCGTTTCTGCCATGACGGTATCTGCATTTCTACGAAGGCTATTGTTGTCTCTGCTGCCTTTGCTACCTTGTGCTTGCATGTAGCGCCCTAAGTATTGGGCTCTTGCAACAACCTGTTGCCCAAACTCAAGGCGCTCCGCGCTGTACGCTTCGAGTGCTGCAGGAGTTGCTCCTAAGGCCGCGATGTGACGTGCAATTACCATCGCCTCATCACCCGCCTTGGTTACTCCCATGCCAACATGAGGTCGACCAACAAAAGCGGCATCACCCATCAAGGCAATTCGACCGAAGACGATTTGCTCTGAACGAACGTCATAAATAGTTTGCAAAAAAGGTGAGGGTGTTTTTTCTAAAATTTCTGCATATTGCGGTGCCAGAATATCGCGCGCAACTGTGCGCATTTCGGCAATGTGCTTCCATGAGACTTTTTGTGGCGGGATACCAGTCGGATAATAGTGACCATCCGAATCAGTCAGCAGCTTGATTAGCTCATCATCCTCGGATGCGGGGCGATACCAAACAAAGTTATAGCGACGCTTGCCGGATCTGGTGTCATTACCAGGTCCTGCAACTGGATACCCCAGCATCTGTTCGCCATTAGGCAAGCAGAATCCAAAATAATTAAATAGGGTGTCTAAGGTGTAATTTGATAGATTGCTCTCATCACACACTCCACGCCACGCAATATATCCTGCGTATTCAGGCTGGATGTTTGGTGCTACCTGGGATCGAACTGTGGAGCGTATGCCATCTGATGCAATCAGGAGCTCAGCCTGATAAGTGCTGCCATCTTCACAGCTGACCTGAACGCTATGAGAGTCCTGTGTCACCACTTTGACATTCTTACCCTGCAAATAACGCTCGCTTGGAAAATTCTCTTTCAATAGGTGATATAGGCGGCTCCATGATGTCAGGATTTGCGGGAGCGGCATTTCACCCAGGTTCTCGCCATCAACGCCTAAGGTAACCCTCTTCGTTACAGCAACCCCCAGGCTATCATCCACTTGAATACCCGCTTCACTTAAAGCATCTGCAAGAGCATTATGGGTCACGATTCCGGCGCCCCGGCCATCTAAAGAGCCGATGGCTTTTTCTAGCAAGGTGACATCATGACCTTGGCGCAGCAATATATTGGCTGCAAATAAGCCTCCAAGAGATCCGCCGATGACAAGTATTTTGGCCATCTTTACTTAAGCAGATTTGGCATCCAGTGCCGCCTTTTCTGCAGCAGGGTAGTTCAGTTCAACCACAATGCCATTAGGATCATCCATAAACACTTGATGTAATTTAATTGCGGGCACGGTTCGCTGTCTGCAAGGTACGCCCAACTTCTCCAGTAATGCCAGTTTGGCCTCTAATCCCGTGGCAAAGAAGGCGATGTGATCTACTGCCCCAGAGCCATAGAGAGAACTAGGATCTCGTTCGCCGAGATACTGCTTCAAGCCATTAGGATTGTTCTTATCAATCGCAATTAGATGAACAACGGCATTAGCCCAATCGTTTTGATCACCGTTATATAGCCAGACGCCCGGGAAAGGGAAATCCGGACGAGGCCCCACTGTGAATCCAAAAACATCACAGTAAAACTTGGTAGTTTGTTCAATCTCTAGGCTGCGAATGGAGAAGTGATTTAGGCTTAAGTTGGGCATATTATTTTTTACCAGTATTAAATAAAGTTTTTGCTGAAGAGAGGTAAGAGCTAATGCGATCCTGAATAATTTCTTGTTCGGTATGGGGATTGCCGGAGTCGTAAATGGCTTGCCCATAAATCCAACGTCGCATACCAATATAAAAGATACCGCCATGCAAGCCCATTAAAAACTCTAATTCTCGTTGCGAAGGCTTGCTACGCGAGCTACGGCCACAGTGTTTACGGGTTTCTCGGATAAGGCGCGGTAATAAGCGATCGCGTAATAACTCAAAGAAGCGGTCACTGATAGAGTGATCGCTGAGGCCTGAGAAAATCAAAATACGTACAAAATCGTAGGTCAGTACTGTGTTTGAGTAGTCGATATAGAAGGCATTAAATTTTTCTTCGGGAGAGAGCTTCTGATCATCGAGTAGTTGCTCCCACTCTGGCTTCCAGCGTGACTCGAAGACATCTTCATAGACTGCTTTGATTAAAGCATCCTTGGTGGGGAAGTAGTGATAAAGCAGGGTGTGGGTAACGCCCAAGCCCTTTGTTAAGTTCCTGAGTTGACCATCAATTCCATACTTTGCAAAGTACTGAATAGCGCGATCCAGAATCTGACGCTTACGATCTGCAGTACTCATTCTGCGACGTGCAGGCACGCCACTTTCAGCTGCTTCTATAGCAACATTGTTTCTAGTATTACTGTCTCGATCGAAACTCATTGTCATCAGGGTTTATCCGAATTTGGCCTTATTGACCATAAGTTAAATAATGGTACATTGTTGAACAATTGGTAGATAAGACTCTATTCGTACAAACCCCAAGGAGATGTAATGGAATTAAATGGCGAGCAGCTCATTGCAGCCCCAATCCCTGATGTGTGGAAGGGCTTGAATGACATTGATGTGCTGGCAAAGTCCATTCCAGGTTGCGAGGAAATCAGTCGCATCTCTCCAGAGGAGATTCATGCCAAAGTGATGTTCAAAATTGGACCCGTCAGAGCCAGATTCTCAGGAAAGCTATTTTTAAGTGATGTCATCCCAGATCAGTCCTGTTCTATGGCCTTTGAGGGCTCTGGTGGTGCTGCGGGATTTGCAAAGGGCCGTTCACGTGTTGAGTTAAAGCCTGCCGAGGGCGGGACCCTGGTTTCCTACACTACTGAAGCCTCCATTGGCGGCAAGCTAGGGCAAATTGGTGGGCGACTCATTAGCGCCTCCGCCAAAAAGATCGCGGATGATTTTTTTCAGCGATTTGCGAAAGAGTTAGGTGGTGAAGTAACACCTTTGGAGTCAGACCCGCAAGCTGAATAATGCGAGGCAATGTCAATATAAAAGTAGTGAAGGAGACGCAATGAAAGCAGCAGCATTTGATTATGCAAAACCGAAGGCTCTCAGCGAGGCCTTAGCTATGTTGGCCGAAGCTGGCGAAGATGCGCAATTGATTGCAGGCGGACAGACGCTTTTAGCTACCTTGAACCTGCGTCTTTCTGAACCCAGCATGCTGATTGACATCACAAATTTGGACGAATTAAAAGGCATTTCAGTTATCGGAGACCAATTACGTATTGGGGCATTGGTAACCCATACCGAGATTGAAGACTCCAAACTAATCGGGCAGCATGCACCACTTCTCAAGGCCGCAGCCCCACATATCGCTCATAGAGCGATCCGCAATTTAGGAACTTGGGGCGGCTCTTTAGCCTATGGAGATCCTGCGGCTGAATGGCCTGCTTGCAGCTTGGCGCTTAATGCAACGATGTTGATCGGTGGTCCTGATGGAGAGCGTCGAATTTCAGCGCAAGACTTTTTCATTGATCTCTACACCACTTCCTTAGAGCCCAATGAAATTCTGATAGCAACAGAAATCCCGATCGCGAGTAGTAATCAGGTGTTTTATTTCCATGAGCTAGCTCGTCGCCATGGAGACTATGCGATTGCGGGGGTAGCCTTAGTTGCCAATAAGGCGGGTAATGTTCTAAGTGATTGCACTTTCACTTTCTTCTCTGTTTGCGCTACACCGATCATGGCGAAAAAGGCTCAAGCCTTGGTAGATGGTAAGCCCCTTAATGACGAATTAATTGCGAATGCAGTTGGCGCCGCAAGGCAAGAGATTGAGTCGATCGCAGATATCACTAATAGCGCCCAAACTAAGCAACATCTAATTGGTGTTTTATTAGAGCGTGGCTTAAAGCACTTAATTGCTTAAGTAATCAATATATAAAAAGATAAATCTAGTTCGGAGATTCCAATGAGCTTAAAGAAGAAAATTACGATGACTGTCAATGGTTTGACAGTCAATGCTGAGATTGAGCCGCGTCGTCATTTAGTGGATTTTTTGCGAGAAGATCTCCATCTCAAGGGTCCGCACCTCGGTTGTGAGCAGGGGGCTTGTGGCGCCTGCACCGTGAAGGTGGATGGAAAAATTATTCGCGGTTGTTTATATCTGGCCGTACAGGCTAATGGGTGTGTAGTGGAAACAATCGAGGGATTGACTAAGAGCGGGGCATTAGCAGATCTACAAGAAGCCTTCATGCGCCATAACGCAATGCAATGTGGTTTCTGCTCTTCTGGGATGTTGCTTGCTGCAGCTGAATTAGTAGAAAAACTACCTCAATCTACTCGTGAAGAAGTTCGTGAATGGATCTCTGGAAACTACTGCCGATGCACTGGCTACCATTCCATAGTAGACGCCATCATGGCCGTGCTTCAAGCTCGCGCCAAAGGTGAAAAAATTAAACCTGTTGTTGCTCTCGCTTAAGAAGACTGGGAAAACTGATTATGAATAAGCCAGTAGATCTCAAAGGATTGGTACTTGATCCAGTAACCAATGACCAGCGCTATATCGGTAGCAGTGAACCTCGCCATCAGGCGCGTCGACTCATCGAGGGTCAGGGCACTTATGTCGATGATATTCAGCTACCTCGGATGGGTCATGTTGTGTATTGGCGTTCGCCAGTAGCGCATATGAAAATTGGAAAAATTCACACTGAACAAGCTAGCAAGATGCCAGGTGTTCTGGCCATTGTCGATGGCGTGAAAATGGCTGAGCTGTGTAAGCCATGGGTTGCCACTCTAGGTCACCTTGCAGGTATGAAATCTGCTCCTCAATATGCATTGGCAATTGATAGGGCTTGCTGGCAAGGCGAGCCTGTAGTTGCGGTAGTTGCTGAGACGCGCGCACAGGCAGAAGATGCTTTGCAGTTCGTTGATGTTGAGTGGGAAGAGCTACCTGCAGTAGTTTCAATGGAAACGGCATTGGATGCAGATACTCCAGTAATTCATCCTGAGCTGGGTGACAACCTTTGCTTTACCCGTACTTTGGATGTTGGTCAGGTAGATGAAGTATTTGCAACAGCAGATATTGTGGCTGAAGCTACTTTTGGATTTGGCCGACATACTGGAGTTACCTTAGAGCCCCGCTGCCAAATTGCTGATTACAATCCCGGCGATCGTCGTCTCACGGTGTATCACTCACAACAAGCACCGCACATGATGCAAGATTTATATTGCCGTCAGTTTGGCTTGTCTGAGTCTGATGTCCATGTCATTTGTAAAGACGTAGGTGGATCCTTTGGCATTAAGGTGCATGCGTATCCCGATGATTTTGCAACGGTGGGCTTGGCAATGATGTTGGAGCGCCCAGTTAAATTTGTTGCGGATCGACTCGAATCATTTACGAGCGATATTCATGCGCGTGAGCATCGGATTAAAGGGCGTATTGCAGCCAATAAAGAGGGCGATATCCTAGCTTTTGAGATCGATGATCTCACGGCCATTGGCCCTTACTCCATGTTCCCAAGAACCAGTGCGATCGAGGGTAACCAAGTGGTCAACTTGGTTGGCGGACCATACAAGCATCAAAACTACCGCGCCAAACTCAATGTGGTGTTTCAGAATAAAACGCCTACTTGCCAATATCGCGGCGTAGGTCACCCAATTGCCTGTGCTGTGACTGAGGGCTTGGTTGATTTGGCGGCTCAAAAACTCAAGATGGATCCTTTGGAGTTTCGTAAGCGCAATGTGATTCCTGATGACGCATATCCTTGCTCCGGAATTTCCGGAATTAAGTTGGAAGTGCTGTCACATGAACAGTGCTTACGAACCATCGAAAAGATGATGGACTATTCTGCTTTGCGTAAAGAGCAGGCTGAGTTGCGTAAAAAAGGTATCTATCGCGGAATTGGTTTTGCCACACTAATCGAGTTAACCAACCCAAGTCCGGCGTTCTATGGTGTGGGTGGGGCACGCATCGCGTCTCAGGATGGTGCTTCTGCGCGTCTGGATCCAAGCGGCGTTGTATCGATATTGATCGGTGTTGGTGAGCAGGGTCAAGGTACTGAAGGTATTTATGCGCAAATTGCTGCTGATGCTGTCGGCCTTTCCATTAAAAATGTGCGCATCATTACAGGCGATACCGATGTGACTCCTTATGGCGGCGGCACCTGGGCTTCACGTGGTGCTGGAGTGGGTGGTGAGGCGGTCTTATTGGCTTGCCAAGCACTTCAAGAGAACATCTTGAAACTTGCAGGTGCAATCCTAACTAGATCGCCTGAAGAGTTATCCGTTCGCCGTGGTCATGTGTTGGATAAAGCCACCGGGGAGCAACTTCTGCCGTTTAGTGAGATTGGACGCATAGGTTATTTCCGTACAGATACTTTGCCTGTGGGATTCTCAGCTGATCTGATGGTCACACGTCATTACACCCAAAAAGAGTACCCATTTATTTTTACCAATGGCGTTCAAGCCTCTTATGTTGAAGTCGATCCGGATACTGGCTTTGTAAAGCTCCTAAAACATTGGGCGGTTGAGGATTGCGGTCGGGTATTAAATCCCATGTTGGTGGATGAGCAAGTGCGCGGAGCCATTGTTCAGGGTATCGGCGGCGTCCTTTTCGAAGAGTGTATCTACGACGAGAGTGGCCTGTTGCGGAATGGCAGTATGGCTGATTATTTGGTGCCTATGGCCAATGAAATGCCGGATATTGAAGTAGCTCACGTAGAGACTCCAACTCAGTCATCTAAGTTGGGTGCAAAAGGTGCTGGTGAGGCTGGAACTGCTGGCGCTCCTGGGGCGGTTCAGAATGCGATTAACGATGCTCTAGCGCCATTTAATACGGCAGTGTTTGACCAGCCCATTACTTGTGAAAAGATTCTCAAGGCCCTGGGAAAAGTCTAATTTAGAGCTCTCCTAAATGAGGTGCGTCCTGTAATATCCAGTTTTGACCATAAGCAAATCCCCGCCCTGGGGATTTGCAATTAATTTGATATTGCGAATATAAATATGTCCCATTTAAAAGGTAAAACAGCCCTTGTCACCGGCTCGACTAGCGGTATTGGTCTGGCAATGGCAATTGGTTTAGCAAAGCAGGGTACCAACATCATGGTGAACGGCTTTGGTGATAAAGATGCCGCAGTTGCTGCCATCAAAGCTTGTGGAATTGAGGTCGAATATCACGGTGCTGATATGAGCAAGCCTGCCGAGATCGAGGATCTCATCAAGCAGACTGAAAAACGCTTTGGTTCGTTAGATATATTAGTAAACAACGCAGGCATTCAGCACACAGCGAATGTTGAAGACTTTCCAGAAGATAAGTGGGAGTCGATTATTGCCATTAACTTAAGCTCAGCCTTTTATACCTCGCACCATGCTTTGCCAGGTATGAAGAAGCGTAACTGGGGCCGCATTATCAATATCGCTTCCGTTCATGGCTTGGTCGGTTCTGTACAAAAATCAGCCTATGTTGCTGCAAAGCATGGCATCGTGGGCTTAACCAAGGTAACTGCTCTTGAGAATGCCAAAACGGGGATTACTTGCAATGCGATTTGCCCGGGTTGGGTTTTAACTCCCTTGGTTCAAAAACAAGTAGATGCTCGCGCAGAGCGTGAAGGGATTTCGAATGAAGAGGCCAAAAAAGCCTTGGTGTCTGAGAAACAGCCCTCCGGTGAATTCGTGGCCCCAGAGCAATTAGCTGCATTAGCCGTTTTCCTTTGCAGTCCAGATGCCTCTGAAGTACGTGGAGCTGCTTGGAATATGGATGGTGGCTGGACGGCTCAGTAATCTTTAAAAGGGTCACTAGGCCTCCATGGTGCCTCGTACCCAACAAATCGGCCATAATCGTCTATAGTTAGGGCGGTTGTGGCTGTTATGGCTACTCATTATTACGTTTTATAATGTAGTGAACTTGGATTTTGCAAGTAAGAATGTTGCTTAATCCTGCCTGATATATTTACCTTTCTTAAGGAAGCTCTCATGTCATCTATCTTTACCTCATTAGGCCGCACTGTTTTAGCTGGCTTTGTGCTCCTCGCATTGATCGTCCTTGCCTTGGGCGCAAACCTCGGATCAGTTGAGTTGCCATTTTTATTCCGCTGGATTCACGTGATGGTTGGCGTGATGTGGATAGGCTTACTTTGGTATTTCAATTTTGTGCAGATTCCATCCATGTCAAAGATTCCGGATGAGCAAAAGCCGGCAATCGGAAAAGTAATCGCTCCAACAGCACTCTTTTGGTTCCGTTGGGCTGCCTTAGCGACTGTACTTAGTGGTTTGGTTTTATCCATATTGAATGGATATGCCCACCAAGCATTTACTTTGCAAGCTCCTTTCCGTGCAATCGGTCTAGGCATGTGGATTGCCTTGATCATGGCCTTTAACGTTTGGTTCATTATTTGGCCAAATCAAAAACGTGCTCTTGGCATCGTTGCGGTTGAGTCTGATGTTAAAGCAAAGTCTGCACGCATTGCGATGTTAACTTCCCGTTTGAATACAATGCTCTCTATCCCAATGTTATTTTTGATGAGTGCTCAATCACACAACACAACTTGGTTTGTGATTGCTTCATAAAGTAAGCTGTCTTAGTTCATGCAAAAGGCCCGCTGAGCGGGCCTTTTTCTTTGGTGCGGATCCTTGAGAGACAGCAATCAGTCAGCTTGATTACAAGATGGGCGGCAACTCTTTTGTCAGTGCGCCACGTTGTGCAGTGGCTGTTCCCATAAGGGCAAAGCCGAGTAGCTTGCCGTCACTAGATTCAAAGCGCGCTTCGAGACCGCCTTCCACCGAATTGATTTTCCAGTCACCAACCGCATCCTTGGCCGGTGGTGAAACAATCGTTGGCAGGGCGGGGGTCTTCACCATTACCGGCATAGCGGGATAACTGAGTGCAGTGAGTTGTCCAAGCAGGTTGGGTGCTAAAGCCCGCGCTGCCTGCATGATTGGCATGACATAAGGCAGAACCAAACCTTCGACTTCGGCGCAGTCGCCAATAGCATAAACATTCTTCGCGCTAGTTTCTAAATGACGATTCACTGTAATGCCTGCGCCTGTGGCAATTCCGGCTGATTGAGCTAAATCTAAGCGAGGCTTTAAACCGACAGCGGATAGAAATGCATCACTATGAATTACAGATCCGTTGGCAAGTGTAATCGAGAGAGAATCGCCGCTTCGATCAATTGACTGCACGGTAGTAGCGAAGTGCCAACGAACGCCTGCTGTACTGAGCTTAGCCTGAAGTGCTTGTGCTGCTACCTCGGGAAGGAGTCTACCCAAAGCCTGTGGTGCTAAGTCGATGACATCGACTTCATATAAACCTAAAACCAAATCATTTGCAAACTCACATCCAATGAGGCCGGCACCTAAAATAGCGATTCGTTTTTTGCCTTCAATCGTCTTGCGAAATTGGGCGTAGTCCTCCAAATCATTGACGGTAATTACTTCATCTGCTGCATTGCCTTCTAGGGTTAGGCGAATCTGATCAGCCCCTAATCCCAGTACTAACTTCCCATAGGAGATACTGCCTGTAGAAGTAGTGATCGTTTGTGCGGTGGTATCAATTGCAGTGACATCAGCATCGCCCAGAATCGTAATATCTAGCTGTGTTGCCATGCCCTCGGCGTTAGTAGAAATCAATTGCTCTGCAGATTTGCTGCTTGCCAATGCTGTAGAGAGCATCGGCTTAGAGTAAAAGTATCCTGGCTCTCTTGTTACAAGAGTAATCGGAGTTGCCTTATCTATTTTGCGAAGCTCACGAATGACGGTGTAGCCAGCTAGGCCGCTACCAATAATGACAATCCCCGATGGGGATGATTGATTCTGATGATCCAAAACTGGACTCCCTAATAATGCGTTTAAAGGTGTTGCGTGTGGCTTGAGTTAGGAAACTTGCACCATTTCAAAGTCGGATTTTGATACGCCACAATCGGGGCATTCCCAATCGTCAGGGATGTCAGCCCAAGCAGTGCCGGCAGGAATGCCGTCTTCAGGCAAGCCTTTCGCCTCGTCATAGACAAAACCACAAACGATACATTGCCAAGATTTCATGGGGATTCCTTGTTGTAATGGATTAAAGGCAGTTTAAATGGAATTTCAAATTCACTTGCTAGCTAAAGTTCTCATTGCTTTGTATCTAACAAGTAAACAAGAAAAAAACAAAGAATCAAGCAAACAATGATTTATAAGGTGAATGGGAATGATATTATTTATCTGATAATTAGATTATAGGGATAAGGACAGATCATGGCTGCTTTACCTTCATTACGACAACTTCGCTATTTTGTAGCGGTTGCTCAAGAGCTCAATTTTACTAGGGCTGCAGAGGTCTGCTTCGTAGGTCAATCTACCTTAAGCGCCGGTTTAAAAGAGCTGGAGGATGTTTTGGGAGTCCGCCTAGTAGAGCGGGATAGGCAAAATGTAGCCATCACTCCAATCGGTGAAGATATTTTAGAAAGGGCTAAGGTGATCTTGACCTCGTCTCAAGATCTCGTGGAATATGCGAGCGCCTCGGGTGAACCAATGGCAGGGACAATTCGATTGGGAGTGATCCCAACTATCACGCCATTTTTATTGCCAAACGTGTTGCCTGATATTCGGGAGCGCTACCCGAAGCTAAAAATTGCGTTGCGTGAAGATTTGACCGCTAATCTGTTGGCGCGTTTAGCAGATCATCAACTCGATTTTGCATTAATTGCATTGCCCTATGACACAGCCGGCCTCTTGGTGAAAGAGCTTTTTGTCGATGAATTTTGGTTGGTTGCAGGTGCAAATGATCCTGCATTAAAGGGCAAGGAAATTCATTTGCCTACCAAAATGGCAGAGAGGCTACTTTTGCTGGAGGAGGGCCATTGCCTGCGTGATCACACGATGCAAGCTTGTAAGCATTCTGATATTCGCAATGCCGAGGGCATGGAGGCAACTAGCTTGCTTACGTTGTTGCAAATGGTGGAGTCTGGCATGGGTATTGCGCTGCTTCCTGAGATGGCGGTAAAAGGAGGGATTTTAAATGGCACGACATTGGTTGCTCGCTCCCTAGCCCCACCTGCCCCTAATAGAGTGATTGCTCTTGTCGCCCGTTTATCTACTGCACATCATGATGAGTTTCAAGCACTTGCCGAGCGCATTGAGTCAAGATTCCAATCAAGCCCAAAAATGAATCGCAGTAGCCGAAAGAGCGCTCAAAAGGTCTAGTATGGTATCGGCAGCGTTGTAATATCCCTGCTAAAGTTGCGCATCAATTGAAGTATTCACCCCAAAAAAGAAAGTAGTTATGTCTGGAAAAGAAATCATGTTTACCCCCGTCAAGCTTGGCGCGATTGAATTAAAGAATCGCCTGGTGATGGCGCCCCTTACTAGAATGCGGGCGATTGATGGGGATGTGCCACACCCCCTGGCAAAAACTTACTACGAGCAAAGGGCAACTGCTGGCCTCATCATCAGCGAGGCAACGCAAATTTCTGCTATTGGTAAAGGCTATCCAGCAACGCCTGGAATTTATTCTGGTGAGCAAACAGCCGCTTGGAAAGAGATTGTGAGTGCGGTGCATGCCAAAGGTGGCAAGATGATTGCGCAGTTATGGCATGTTGGACGTATCTCTCATTCTTCTTTGCATCCCGAGCAGGGCATTCCTGAGGCGCCATCTGCGATTGCACCTGCTGGTCAAACTTACGGTGCTGATTGGAAATTGCACGATTACGAAACGCCTAAGGCGATGACTACTGAAGATATTACCCATCTTTTGAAAGATTTTGAATTGGCTGCTGCTAATGCAAAAGCGGCAGGTTTCGATGGCGTGGAAATTCATTCTGCGAATGGCTATTTACTTGATCAGTTTTTGCAAGACAAAACGAATCAACGTACCGATGGCTATGGCGGATCAATTGAAAACCGCATGCGCTTATTGGGCGAGGTGATTGAATCCATTTCCAAAATATACCCAAGCGATCGTATCGGTGTGCGCTTATCACCCTATGGCAGCTTTAATGATATGGCTGACAGCGATCCAGTTGCCTTGTTCACCGCGGTGATTCAGAAACTCAATGGCTATCACCTATCTTATGTACATATGATCGAACCGCGCTCTACCAGTGCAGGTGGCAATGATCAAGTGAACACAGAGGCACCCGTTACTTCAGAGATGTTCCGTGCGATCTATCATGGTCAATTCATTAGTGCTGGTGGATATGACCAAGCCATGGGCGAAGCTGTTTTGGAAGCTGGCTTAGCAGATGCGGTGGCTTATGGTCGTTTGTATATCTCTAATCCAGATTTGGCTGAGCGCTTTAAGCAGGGTGCTGCGCTCAATGCTTACAACCGCGCCACTTTTTACGGTGGGGCAGAAGTAGGATATACAGACTACCCAACGCTCTAATCTACTAAAGATTGATCAGGGCCGCTATCGAAAGATAGGGGCCTTATTTTTTGTCTTCGGGGTCTTTTAATAGGCCATAGTGGTTTGCAACGAGTAGCATTGCAATAGACGCGCATCCCATTGCAAAGAATTCCCATTGATGAATCATGGCAGTGCCAGTGACGGTCATTAAAATTGTCCATCCCACTGCCATCTTGGCTTTTTTGCTTAAAGGTTTCATATTTCGGAACTAAGGTAAGAAATTATCGAACGGTAAGTCTAGCTCTGGCGCTCAACTCGCTTGGCGTACCGCGTTTATCAAGTTGAGAGAGTCGTAGCGCCTCTTGCTCAAAATCAGCTTGGGCCGGGTGAAATTCAAGATTGCCAAGGTGAACAACATAAGTCCACACAAGCTCTCGACCCCTATCTTTATATACGTCAACAATGCGCTTCATTTATGAATGCCTCTGGTGGGGACTGAGCCATTTGCGGGGCTCATATTGTTTTTTAGGTCGATGAGATTTCGTGGATCGATGCGAATAACACCACCACGAGGGCTATCAATGTCTGCAATCAGAAAGAAGGCAATAGCAATCATGGTTGGGAAAATCATAAAAAGGACGACATTCGGTTTAAAGTTCCGCGCACCAAAGCCTACCAATATATTGGCTGCAATCGCGATTGCAGACATCAGCCACCAAGCCGCAGTCGGGATACGGTTCCACCAAGCCGCCTGGGTATAGCCTTGGGAGTTGATGACATCATTCATTCCAGAGACCACTAGCGCAATGGTTGGGGTTGATTGTGTGCGTGCTACAGGGAGTAGTTCGTTCCACATCGCATTCTCTAAAGCAATGGTGCGTTTCGTAATTTGCTTAGCCGTCTCTTGATCTTGCTTAGAATAAAACAAGATACGCTGATCAAGATATTCGTTGAGAAGTCCCTTGATGGATTCTGCAGTTTTACTGGGTAAGAGATCTACTCTTAAGAACTCAGTACCGATGGCATTTGCCTCCGCCTCCTCATAAGTCTGCCTCAAGTCGTATCTAGCGATTGCCATTGAAAAGGTAAAGCCAATGATGAGACCGAGCAATGTAAGCGTTGCAGTCTGGATGATCCCCAAATCTGCCGAGGTCTCAGTGTCTTTGGTCCGGTACTTGCTGAGTACTACATTACCAAACCATACTGAACCCGAGAGGGCTACAGCAGAGATGATAAAAACGAGTTCGGGATAATTAGCTAAGTGTGGAATATTAAAAAGTTCCTGGATACAAAATATCTTTAGTCACATTCTGGATATCACGGTGCCCTGTAAACGCCATAGTGATATCTAATTCATTATGAATAAGCTCTAGGCATTTAGTAACACCGGCCTCGCCCATAGCACCCAAGCCATAGAGGAAGGGGCGACCAATCAATGTGCCGCGTGCTCCTAAGGCCCAGGCTTTCAAAACATCTTGTCCGGAACGAATGCCACCATCCATCCAGACCTCAATATCTTTACCAACGGCATTCACGATGCCGGGCAATGCTTTAATGCTGGAGATCGCGCCATCCAACTGACGGCCACCATGATTGGAAACGATCAGAGCATCTGCACCAGAATTAGCGGCAAAGCGCGCATCTTCTTCATCCAAGATGCCCTTAATAATTAACTTGCCACCCCATAGCTTTTTAATCCATTCCACATCATCCCAGCTCAGGCCTGGGTCGAACTGCTCGGCGGTCCACGAGGAGAGGGAAGACATATTGCCAACTCCAGTAGCATGACCAACAATGTTGCGGAAAGTTCTGCGGGGAGTCATTGCCATCCCCATGCACCAGCGTGGCTTAGTCATCATATTGATGATGTTGGCGATCGTCAGCTTTGGTGGTGCAGACAAACCGTTTTTTAAATCCTTGTGGCGCTGTCCCAGTATCTGTAAATCTAGAGTAAGAACTAAGGCGGAGCACTTAGCTGCTTTGGCTCGCTCAATGAGGCGCTCAATAAAGCCGCGGTCTTTCATGACATAGAGCTGAAACCAAAAGGGTTTAGTAGTGCGTTCTGCCACATCTTCAATCGAGCAAATACTCATCGTAGAAAGACAGAAAGGGACGCCAAATTTTTCTGCAGCTCGAGCCGCCAGAATTTCACCATCAGCATGTTGCATTCCGGTTAGTCCAGTAGGTGCCAATGCGACTGGCATGGCAACTTCTTCTCCGACCATCGTTGTTTTGGTGGTGCGGTTAATCATATTGACAGCGACACGCTGACGCAGTTTAATTTTCTGAAAATCCGACTCATTGGCGCGGTAGGTTGATTCAGTCCATGACCCGGAGTCTGCATAGTCATAAAACATCTTAGGGGTGCGCTTCTGATGCAGAACTCGTAAATCTTCAATATTGGTAATGATGGCCACTAAAACCCCTTTGTATATTGCAAATGCCTGAGAGCAAGAGCTAATTTAAGCTCTATCTTAGCAATACCGAGCATTTGTTTCTACAATGCGTAGGCAAAGCCCTTCTTGAGGCTCAAAACAGCCACCCATTTACCCACATACCTCCGAATGCCTCAAATACCCCTGTCGACCGTCTTGTATTTAACGCTTGCGACCCTCCTCTGGGCGGGTAATGCAATAGTAGGAAGAGTCTTAGTGGGCAGTGTTTCACCGATCACCCTCAGCGCTGTCCGCTGGGGCTTAGCAGCCTTGTTACTACTCCCTCTTGGCTGGCGAATCCTCAAGCCAGGTAGCGCCCTGTGGCAAAACAAGAGTCGCTTCCTCGTCTTGGGATTATTGGGGGTGGGTAGCTATAACGTGCTCTTGTATCTTGCCTTACAAACCTCGACGGCAATTAATGTCACCCTCATTGGGGCGAGCATGCCGATCTGGATGCTCCTCATCGGCGCCATCTTTTATCAAGTGAGGCCAACGCTTCTTGAGCTCTTAGGGGCAGTCGTCTCTTTGGTGGGTGTGACTGTAGTCCTCACGCGAGGTGAGCCTGCCAGTCTCTTGAGTATGGAAGTAGTCATGGGTGATTTGCTCATTATGTTGGCCACGATTCTCTGGGCCTTTTATAGCTGGATGATTAGCCGCCCGGGAGCGAGTACTGAGCGGCAGTGGCCATGGGCTGAATTTTTGATGGCACAGGTCTTAATTGGATTTTTGTGGACGATGCTGTTTGAGGGTGCGGAAATTGCCACAGGGCACGCCTTTCTTGACCTGAATTACTGGACCGGGGCATTGATCTTATTTGTCGCCATTGGCCCGTCCCTGATTGCTTATCGGTGCTGGGGTTTGGGGGTGAATGGTGCAGGGCCTACGGTGGCAGCATTCTTTGCTAATCTCATTCCCTTATTTACGGCGCTTCTCTCTGCTGCCATTTTGGGGGATCCACCCCAGCTTTTTCATGGCCTCGCTTTTGTCCTGATTGTGGCTGGAATACTGGTTTCTTCCGTAAGGCAGAGAAGTGCCTAAGCCCCTTTATTTGCTCAAAAAGTCTGTTTTTAAAGGCTAAGTACCAAAACAGCGCCAAATCAGTATCATTTAGGGCTAATCACACGTTTCACTAGGAAATTACTATGCCAGGCTTACTCCCGAATGTTGATCCAGATGGTCTCTTAGAGTTCTCGGTTGTTTACACCGATCGCTCGCTTAATCACATGTCTGAAGAATTCAAAAAAGTCATTGTGGATATTTCTAGCGTCCTGAAAGATGCTTACAACGCCAGTTCTGCAGTGATCGTTCCTGGTAGCGGCACTTTTGGCATGGAAGCTGTTGCTCGTCAATTTGCCAATAATGAAAAATGTCTTATTTTGCGCAACGGTTGGTTTAGCTACCGCTGGACTCAGATTTTTGATTTAGCCAATATCACTAAGGACATTACCGTTATTAAAGGTAAGCAATTAGAAGATGCGACGCAAGGTGTATTTGCCCCTGCACCGATCGAAGAAGTAGTAGCTCTTATTAAAAAAGAAAAGCCAGCGGTTGTCTTCGCTCCGCACGTAGAAACTTCTGCAGGCATCATCTTGCCAGATGGCTATCTCAAGGCAGTGGGTGAAGCGGTGCGTTCAGTCAATGGTTTGTTTGTGCTCGATTGCATCGCATCAGGTGCAACCTGGGTAGACATGAAGGCTTGCAATGTAGATGTATTGATCACTGCCCCTCAAAAAGGTTGGAGCAGTTCACCTTGCTGCGCGATGGTGGCCATGGGTGAGAGAGCACGCGAGCGTATTGAGTCAACTCAAAGCAGTAGCTTCTCAATGGATCTGAAGAAGTGGCTCCAAATCATGGAAGCCTATGAAAAGGGTGGTCACGTGTATCACACTACTATGCCTACCGATGCGCTCAAAATCTTGCGCAACGTGATGAAAGAAACTCAGTCCTTAGGTTTTGCTGCACTCAAAGCAAAGCAACAAGAGTTAGGTGACAAGGTTCGCGCCTTATTGGTATCCAACGGTTACCACTCAGTTGCAGCAAAGGGCTTTCAGTCTCCTGGTGTTGTGGTGAGCTATACCAAGGATCCAGATATTCAGTCAGGCAAAAAGTTTATTGCTCTTGGAATGCAGACAGCAGCTGGCGTGCCATTGCAGTGCGATGAACGTCCAGACTTCCGCACCTTCCGCCTCGGTTTATTTGGCCTAGAGAAATTGGCCCATGTTGACCGCACAGTGGACCACCTTGCTACAGCATTAGAAAAAATTACAGAGACTGAAGCTCAGCCAGCCTAAATGGCGATGACTCTCTAGTCTGAAAGGGCCGTCTTAGGACGGCTTTTTCATTTTCTCGAGCTTGGGCAGGATCGGAGTTCATCTGGGCACTTTTCGAAAATAAAGTATTAAAAGTAATTTATTGGGTATGATTAAATCATCCACCAATCTCTTGGAGTCCCAAATGAACGCTCGCTTTATAAAACTCACTTTGGCTGCGCTGATTTCTGCCTCCATCGGTGTATCTCCTTTTGCGGTAATGGCTGCTGACCCAGCTCCAGCAGGAGCACCTACAGCCGCTCCTGTAACAACGCCTGATGCACAGCCAGAAAAAGCCGCTAAGAAGACTGCGAAGAAATCCAAGAAAGATAAAAAAGCAGAGAAGAAGGCTAAGAAAAAATCGAAGAAGAAAGCAAAAGCAGCTCAAGAGCCTACTGCTCAGCAATAAATTAATAACTAACTGAGAGGATCAGATCCCTCGGGGTCTAAAGGCTTTATAGAGTTCTGACCCTGTTGTTTGTTTGGTGCATCGTTACGCACCAGCAACCACATTGCACCCATCACCAAGCTCATTCCGCCCATCTGAATCCAGGTAATCGGTTCAGACAATGCGATCCAGCCCATAAAGAGGGTAGAGACGGGGCCAAGTATTCCGGCTTGAGCAACTAGCGGTGAGCCAATACGATTAATGGCAATCATGATTAACAACATCGGAATGACTGTGCATAGACTTGCATTGAGCAGACTGAGCCAATAAATTTGCGGTGCCTGCACAAATACAGCTGCAGGATCGTAAATCAGAATTTGAATGACACTCATGAAAGCTGATGCAGAGCTAGCATAGACAACTAAGCGTACGCTACCCACGCGCCTGACCATTTCTCCGGATCCAATCATGTAGATTGCATACGAGCACGCGCTAGCAAAGACCAATAACATGCCGAGCAGAGCCATTGATCCGGTCGAGCTGGCATCTTGAATGAATACAACGATCACGCCAAGATATCCCACCGCGAGTGCATACCATTGCAAGCGACTAATGGATTTATTCAATACAAAATAAGAAATCAACAACACGATGGTAGGTGTCAGGTAAAGCACGATACGTTCTAGTCCAACGGAAATATATTGCAGTCCTAAAAAGTCAAGATAGCTGGAAAGAAAGTAACCCATAAATCCCAGGGAAAATATCTTTATTTGATCTTGCAATGTGAGCGGACTCATGGCTTGCCTATGCGCTTGCCACCAATAAATTCCCCAGAAGAGGGGAAGCGCCATCAGCATTCTTAAGGCAATCAGCGTCTCAGCATTTGCACCGTAGCCAAAAGCGAGTTTGACTAGAATCGCTTTGCCGGAGAATAGTATGGAGCCGAGTCCGGCCATTAAGAGGCCGTAGATATAACGGCGATGATGAAGTGTTCCGCTAACTAATTGCATGATGCTTTATAACAGTTTGTTGAGTAGACTCCGCATCTCCACAATGACCTCTGTTGGAGTAAGTCCAATGGGACCAATTTGCTGTGCAACCAAGCTATCGGCTGCCGTGGCGTGTAGTTGTACCCCAATGCAACTTGACTCCCATAAACTGAGATTGTGGCGGACGCCTTGGGCTGCGATGGCTGCGATAGTGCCAGTTAAGACATCACCCATTCCGCCAACAGCCATACCGGGATTGCCTTGAGCGCACTGCACTACCGGATGAAGAGGCGAGGCAATGAGCGTATGTTGACCTTTAAGCACAACGATGCAATCGGTGAGCTTGACCAAGTCTAATACAGCGGCTATGCGATCCGCCTGAATGACTGAAGCGATCGTATTGAGAAGATGGGCTGCCTCTCCAGGGTGTGGGGTGAGTACAGTCATTCTGGGGAATGCTTGATTACGTTGTTTGAGAAGATCTAAAAATTCAGGATTATCGGCAATCAGGCTGAGTGCATCGGCATCAATCACGAGCGGCACTTTTGGATAGCATAGGGAAGCTGTTAACCAATCTCTGGCCAGTGCAGAAAAACCAAGGCCCGGCCCGATCGCAATCACATCCGGTGCCGTAGTTTCTAATTGTTCTTGGGCATTAAAGCTGGCCAGGCGAACCATCAGCTCGGCTTGTTCCGGCATTGCGTGGGCAGCAGTCGGATCCAGCATCTCCAGCATAGTCCAACCTGCCCCCAAGTGCAGCGCGGCACTGCCAGCCAGGATGAGGGCGCCAGCCATTCCAGGTGCACCACCAATGAGCAAAACTTTACCTGCATTCCCCTTATGTTCTGAGGACGCTCGTTTGAGGCGGGTAATGAGCTCGAGTGATCTCAGTTCGGTAGGGGAGTTCATCTACGTAGTATCGCTCTTATATGTGGCTTAACAAGGAATTTGCTAGCTTTTACTCCGCTACCTTGGCACCTTCGATACCGTGCTTTTGCATGGAGTTGGCAATAAAACCCGAAGTCTTTAATTCTGTAACGAGATCACTCAAATACAGAGTTATCTTTTCAAAGTCAGCGCGTGATTTTGGTACTCCCATTGCCTGATGAATCACCATAAATCTACCCGGTAGCATGCGTACATTGTCATATCGTTTGGAATCTGCCTCTAGTTGCTGTTTCACTCCTGCAGCGACATTGCCTTTTCCACTCATAAAGTCATCTACGACTGATTGAGAGTTGATTGATCGAAGTAGGGTGGCTTTTTTAATTTCACGTTTTAGATACAGGTCATAAGCACTAGCATTGCCAACCACAATCTCATTACCAGTAGCATCAACCTCTTCATTGCTCTGTATGGGAGAGGAGGCTTTGACCATGTAGGCGCCCTCAATTTGGATATAGGCGGGCGTATAGCTGATATCTGCTCCACGAACTGGATCGATGGCTACGAAGATGAGGTCAAGCTGATCGGCTTTAAGGGCCTCTACTATTGCACCAGCGCTTTTAAAAGAGATCAGCTCAACCGGTATGCCGGATCGCCTGCCAATTTCTTGGGCAATATCTATCGTCACGCCCTTAGGCTGAGGTTCACTTTTATCAATTGAGCCTGCTAGAACTGGATTTCCGAGATTAATGCCAACACGAAGAGTGCCGGTCGGTGCGAAAGATGTAAGCATGGCCTTATCGATAAATTTACTCAGTACTGTATTCTGTGTTTGAGCCAAAACTAACTGGCATATGAACAGCAGACTACATCCAAGTATTTTTTTCATAAAAGAGTAAGGGCAAATAAATCGGTATAAAAAAACCGCGGCGAACCGCGGCTTATTTTTCTCAAGAAGAGATTATTTCTTAGCGTCAGCTGCAGGAGCTGCTGCGGGTGCGGCAGGAGCAGCAGGAGCAGCAGGAGCAGCAGGAGCAGCAGGAGCATCTTTCTTGGCTTCTTCCATATGAGCTGCCTCAGCACCATGCTTCTCACCACCCATGTCAATATCGCCGTCGCCTTTGATGAGTAAATAGGCTGTAGCAGAGATTAATACTAGTACCATGATGATGATTGAACGGTTGCTCATTGCTTTTCCTTCGGGTTAGTTAATATTTCCTTATATTAACGCTTGAAACGTAGACGGTAAATCCGAATAGGCCCTAGATATGAAATTAATGCAATATTCTAGGTAGTAATACTAATTCTGACTTTGTATCCTAGGGCTTGTCTGTCTACCGAACTGCAGATAAGCCATTTTTTAAAGGTTGAAATAAAGGTATAAATATGAGCCCAAGACTTCCTCTGAATAACTCCCAAACTATTACTGATTTTTTAAAGCTTCAGAAAAGCCAGTTATCAGAAAGCGATTCTGATGATTCTTATAGATTCGCATTTGACGATCCAGCCTTTTTGGCGCGTCGTGAAACTCTAGGCCTACGCTTTCAGCTGGAGTTACTCAAGCCAGAGATCTTGTTGCATGAGCACGGTATTGAACACACCATCACCGTATTTGGTTCAACCCGATTTGTAAGCTGTCAAACGGCCCAGGAATTAGAAAAGAACGCCAAAACACCGGATGCCCAAGTAGAGGCAAAACGGGCTTTACTACACTGTAAGTACTATGACTCAGCTAGGGAGTTTGGATCAATTGTTGCGGGCTATAACGCCACTCAATCTGAAGGTCGCAATAAGTTATATATCGCTACTGGTGGCGGCCCCGGAATCATGGAGGCCGTTAACCGTGGTGCATTTGATGCCGGGGATAAAACCATTGGTTTTAATATCAGCCTACCAAGAGAGCAGCATCCTAATCCTTACATTACACCAGGCTTGAGCTTTCGCTTTCATTACTTCGCTATTCGTAAGATGCATTTCATGCTCAGGGCAAGAGCGATTGTGGCCTATCCAGGCGGCTTTGGTTCATTTGATGAGCTTTTCGAAGTGCTTACCTTAATGCAAACAAAAAAGGTCGAGCGTTTTCCAATCGTTCTGGTGGGGAAATCATTCTGGCAAGAAGTGATCAATTTCAAGCAGATGCTGGACCATGGAGTAATAGATCAGGCAGATATGGAGCTAATCCATTTTGTTGAGACTGCTGAGGAGGCTTGGGAAGTCATTCGAGACTGGCATCAATTAGCCTAAGATGACCTACAAGAACTGTAAAATAGCCTGTTAAAGATCATGTCCATTACTAATACCGTTACCCTTAGTTCCGAGCTAGATTTACCGGCCTACTTGTTTGGCATCGCCATGCTCCTCATTGTGATGTTGGTGCATGGATTTGCTTTGCTCCAAATTGCAAAGCGCTATGAAGTCAAGTCATTTTTATATTTGTCAGAACATAAGTACTCTTCAGTGACTTTTGTGTTTTATGTCAGTGTGCTATGTTTATTTCTGACCCATATCTTTGAGATTATTCTCTGGGGCATCTCACTTCGAGTATTTAATCTTCTGCCGAATTTGGGTGAGAGTATCTTGTTCAGTGGCAGTACCTACACAGCAATGGGTTTTATGGATGATCTCCTGCCAAGTGGCTGGAAGATGTTGGCAATCATCATTGCTTTTTCAGGAATGTTTGCCTTTGCCTGGACCGCATCCGTCATGATCTCTATGACCAAGAATTTCCGTCAGGCTTATACCCGTTTGCACATGCAAAAACTGAAGATGGCACCTGAAGTCATTGAGCGCTTTAAGTAAGGCATGGGCAAAATATGAGTAAGACATGGGATGCCATCATTATTGGCGGTGGAGCTGCTGGGCTCTTTTGTGCTGGTGTTGCTGGTCAGTTAGGTAAGAAGGTCTTGGTACTCGACCATGCTGATGTCTTGTGCGAGAAAATTCGGATTAGCGGTGGGGGAAGATGTAATTTCACTAACTTGCATAGCAGTCCAGCTAATTTTCTATCCCAGAACCCCCATTTTGCAAAAAGCGCCTTAGCGCGCTATCCCGCAAAAGAATTTATCAAGCTAGTGCAGTCTTATCGTATTGCATATCACGAGAAACATCAGGGTCAGTTATTTTGCGATGATTCAGCAAAGCAAATTATCGAGATGTTACTTGCGGAATGCGCTAAAGGTCATGTCGATATCCGTCATCCAGTTTCAGTGCAATCGATTTCAAATGTGGCAGAGAGATGGATTGTTAAAACCAATGCTGGTGAAGAACGAGCCAAATCATTGGTAATGGCAACCGGCGGTCTGCCAGTCCCGGCAATTGGCGCAACCGCATACTCTCTCGATATCGCGAAGCAATTTGGATTGAAGATTGTTGATCCACGTCCTGCATTAGTGCCGCTCTCGTTTACATCTGGTGAGTTTGATAACTTGATTGAATTGTCTGGCCTAAGCTTGCCGGTGCGTATTGCAGCAGGATCTAAGGGAAAGCGCTATGGTGCGTGTCGCTTTAACGAGGATCTACTCTTAACGCATAAAGGCCTCTCCGGACCTGCAGTGTTGCAGGCCAGTAGTTACTGGGTGGAAGGTGAGGAAATTCATGTTGATTGGTTGGGTGCAGTAGAGGCCCACGGTCAATTTACTTGCGATGAATTATTTAATCACGAGGATAACCGCCTCAAGTTAACGGAAAATATCTTAGCTTCAGTAATGCCATTGCGCCTAGCAAAAGCATTCGCTGAGCAGAAAAACCTCCTAGGCAAAAAGTGGGCTGAAGTTTCTAAAAAGGACCGTCAGTCACTTAAAGAGCTCATTACCAATTGGTCGGTAAAGCCAGCTGGAACGCTGGGTTGGAAAAAGGCTGAAGTGATGTTGGGTGGCGTAGATACCAAAGAGCTCGATGGTCAAACGATGATGGCCCGAAATCATCCGGGTTTATATTTTATTGGCGAGTGTGTTGATGTCACGGGACATCTTGGTGGTCATAATTTCCAGTGGGCTTGGGCTAGCGGTTTTGCTTGTGGCAATGATCTCTAGGCTATTGCTTTTTAATTTAACTCTCAAAATTATGCGCAAATCATTTCATAAGGCAGCAATCTTCTCAATCGCCTTATTTGGCTTCTGGTTCTCTCTTAGTGCCCAAGCTGCATATCCAGATAAGCCAATTAAAGTGATTATTGGTTTTCCGGCGGGTGGACCGCTTGATGCCCATATGCGCTTGCTGGTTGAAAAACTACAAGCCATCTTAGGTCAACCTGTAATCGTGGATTACAAAGCAGGGGCAGGTGGTACGGTGGGGGCGCAATTTGTGGCTCAATCACCTGCAGATGGATACACCTTGCTATTGGCCAATACCGGTACGATGGTCATTAATCCTGCGGTTTACACCAAAACCTCTTATGAGACTTTAAAAGAGTTTCAGCCGATCGCAAGGACCGCACAACAGCCCTTAGCCTTGATAGTGAATAAGGATGTGCCAGCACAAACACTCAAAGAATTTATAGCCTACGCCAAAGCCAACCCTGGGAAATTAAATTACGGCTCGGCTGGTAATGGCGGCATCTCCCATTTAGTCCCGGAAATGTTAAAAAACGAAACCGGTATTTTTATGGTGCATATTCCTTTTAAGGGCAGTGCTCCAGCCTTCACTGATCTCATAGCAGGCCATGTGCAATTTATGGCTGAGTCAGTTCCACAGGCAGCCAACTATGCCAAGTTAGGGAAGGTGAGGGCGCTTGCCGTTACGAGCGCAAAGAGAAACCCGGCACTGCCAAATACACCAACAGTGATCGAGACCGGCACTGCAAACTTAGAGGTTGTTGGCTTTTATGGAGTCTTAGCGCCCAAGGGAACTACAACAGAAGTGGTTAATAAGCTGAGCCAGGCTTTTAAGGAGACTTTGGAGTCTGCTGATATTCAAAAAAGGATGCTTGAGCAAGGTGCCGATCCAGCTTATCTAAATGCAGATCAATTTACTAAATTTCTAGCAGTAGAGATGCCGCGCTGGGCTAAAGCCGTAAAGCAAGCTGGAGCTAAGTTAGATTAGTTTGCTTGGTTTCTCATCCAGTCGGCTGTATTAAAAAAAGACTCTTCTAGCTGGGCGCCAATCTGACTGTCAATTCCGCAATCTTCCATCGCGCGATACATGCAGGCTAACCATTGATTACGTTCTTTGAGGCCAATCTTGAATGGCAAGTGCCGTGCGCGCAGCATGGGGTGGCCATGCTTTGGAGAGTAGACGTCCGGGCCGCCTATCCAGCCTGATAAAAAGAGTTTGAGCTTATCTCTTGAGTTTGATAGATCTTCCGAATGTAATGCGCGCAAGTCAATAAAGGCCTCTTCTAGGGCCATCAAATCATAGAAACGATCCACCAATTCTTCAAGCTTAGCAGCACCGCCAATCGTCTCGTATAGGTTTTTTCTGTCACTCATAGCTTAATTTTAATGCTATTAAAGCAAGCAATTGGCAAGTCTTTAAATTGGGTATAGAGTGGAACTGTCAGTTTTTAATTTCACTGTTATGTTTTTTAACTTAAAGGGAGGTTGTAATGGACAAGAAAGACATTCAAGCATGGCAACAAGAGAAGGCGAAGGAGTTATTTGCCTACTCACATAAATTACTAGATGCCGCCAAAGATCTGAGTGAGCATCATCTCGAAGAAATTCAGTGGGGCATGAAAAATGCCATGGAGAGCGCTAAGTCTGCCGCTAAAAATGACCTTGCAAAGCTTAAAGAACTTCAGGAGTTAGCCACCAAGGAAGCTGCGAAACGCGCTACTGTTTACCAAAAGAAAGTGAAATCTGTTCTCAAGGACATTGGCGATGACGCGGCTGATGGAACTGAAAAGCATTTAGAGAAAGTTCGTAGCTCTTTGGTGGCTTGGCTGGAGGATGTCGAAGGTAAATTGCCAGGACATGCAGACAAGTTATCTAAAGTGGTTCATGACATGTCAACTGCTGGGCAGAAGATGTTCAAAGAAGGGCGAAAAATTGTGAATCAAGTTGCTGATACTGCAGAGAAGAATATTGAAGAGCATCTGAGAAAATCTTCGGGTTCCAAGGAGAATTCTAAATAGCCAGATACTACGCAAGATTGGTAGCCACCCAGATGGGTGGCTTTTTTTACACCCAGCCCTGAAGCCAGATCTCAGAATCTTTCAGTTCACGCCAAGGAATGATTTGAGAATGCTGATCAAAAACCGCCTCTAGCTCTACAAACTCAATGGCTGCTTCTGGTAAGTCTGGCAGGATGACTTTACTGACTAAAAAGTGTTTTCGCTTATGGCTTGGGTTTACTGCCGTCCACTTGCTCAGCAGTAGTTTTTTGGGGCTAAGGGAGTTTTTCTCTTTAGAGTTCATTGCATCGAAATTCATTTGTCTTGCTGATGAGCTTGCCAGAACTGGTCGTAAAAATATTGCTGGAGTCCTGTATTTGAGCAGGACATTTCAGATCAAAATAACTCAGTGGTCCAAGGCTTCCACAGTAGTCATATTGACGATCCTGAAACTGCATCTGCGCTTTTTTAAGAATCAGAGGAGATTTATTTCCAGCAGCATCTGTGCACGACCAGGTAGTGTAGGTTTCTCGACCACAGGCCGAGAGTCCTAAAGCCAATAGCAGTAGGGCGATCGTTTTGCAATTCACTATTCTCATAGAACCCAGAAGTGATGAGTTCCGTCTTTTCCAAGCTGCTCGACTAAGCCAAATTCCCAATCTAGGTAGGCCTGCATTGCGGCGGGATCAACGCTGGTACCTTCATATGGCCGCTTGTAGCGATCCATTGGGGGTGATGCTAAATGAGTAGCCCCTTTTTCAAGATCAAAGCCAGCCTTGATCCATGCTGCATTGCCTCCAGTCAATGCAAATACTTCCGCCTGATTGAGAGATCGAGCAAGAGATTGAATTTCTTGTGCAGCAAATACAGCTAAGTCACCCGTAGTACTAGTGAGTACGTAGCGATTTGCTGCGGGAAGGTTCTTCAATGCATTGGCAAACTGAGAACGTAGTGCAAACCAACTACCAGTAATGTGGCCTTTGACATAATTTGCGTGGGTGCTGAGATCGATGCAAATTGTCTTGGCATCCTCTTTTAACCATGATGAGGCAGTATCCGCATCGACCATCTGAATAGGTGGTGTTTGCGGCTGAGGTGCAATCCAAGCGCCTTTCTCTGTCAGATCACTTGTTTTGATGTCATCAATCACATAGACATCCCAAGCCATCTGAGCAAGCCATGAGGCTGGCATATTTGCTCTCACACCACCCGGATCGGATAACACGATGCGTGCACCACGAACAGGCGCCACCATTTCTGTTTCTTGAACTAATTGTCCGCCTGGTGTCGACCGAAATCCAGGTAGGTGACCAGCTTCATATTCTTCAGGAGTCCTTGGGTCAAAGAAATAAGTAGTTCGCTCGGCTTGAGATTTCCATTGCGCGATATCAGCGAGCTTCACTCGCTTCACCCCAGCCTGATCAGCAACGCTTCGTGCACGCTCAGCAGCTGTGGCAGCAGTACTTTCGCTTACCTCTTTAAATTTACGACTTTGACCTTTATCTAATTCCTGACCAGCCAAGGTCCAACCAATCGTGCCATTACGTAATGCATTCACTTCGTTTGGAATGCCGGCATTAATGAGCGATTGAGTGCCAATGATGCTACGTGTTCTTCCTGCGCAATTGACGATGATCTTCGTCTTAGGGTTTGGCGCTAATTCTGGGAGGCGTAAAACCAATTCGGCGCCTGGGACACTAATGCCGGTCGGGATGCTCATGGTTTGATATTCATCAAAGCGACGCACGTCTACAACGACTACATCTTCCTTATCGTCAATTAACTTCTTTACCTCTTGCGCAGATAGGGAAGGGGTATGCCTTTTTGATTCCACAAATTCACCAAAAGATTTACTCGGAACATTCACGTCTTTAAAGACCTCTCCGCCAGCAGCTTTCCATGCTGTAACGCCGCCTTTAAATACTGAAACATCTACATAACCAAGCTTGGAGAGTCTTTCCGCGGCTAATTGCGCAAGCCCTTCGCCATCATCTAGCGTGACAATTGGCACATCTTTTCTGGGGAGCTTGCTAAATGCATCAACCTCGATACGTGACAGTGGAAGATTGGCTGCAAATAAAGGATGCTCTTGTGCATGAGGATCTTCTTCGCGAACATCTAATAGAGCGATTTCTTCTTTGTTAAGTAGCTTGTTGCGCACAAATGCATAGTCTTGATTTTTGATGGACATCATTCTTTTCTGTATTAATTGGGACGGTTAATTTGGGCGTAAATCCAATGGAGGTGTGTAATTCTCACATGACATTGGGGTATCTATATTCTTTATGATGGCCGGCTAAACGGGCCCGGAGAGCCCAAGCTTGCTCATTTAAGGCGCCAGCCCATAAACGAGATATTGCTGCTTTTCACCTGTATCTCCCTCATTTTTAATGGTTTTTTCCATTTTCGAGGATTTGGGCAATCTAAGAGTTATCCCTAGGGCTTTACCTGTAATTCCCTGCTTTTTATGGGGATATACTATTTTCGAGCTCAATACTCAAACTTTAATTAAAGATCTAGGAGACAAGATGTCACAACACGATACATTGTTGGCTGCGTTTGAAACTTATAAAGCAGAAAACGAAAAGTTTATTGAAAAGGGTGTCAAGGCATCCGCTGCTCGTGCTCGTAAAGCTTTGCAAGAAATTGCTGGTGCATGCAAAGAGCGTCGCAAAGAAATTACTGCTACCAAAGAAGCTATGGAAGCTAAGAAGTAACTCTTCTTACTCTGAATTCAATTCAGCCTGGCCCCCACAAGGAGCCAGGCTTTATTTTTATAGGCTGACAGAAAATAAAGTGAGCTTCATCGCTTTACTGCGAATCGCTAGTAAGCTTTGATACTCAGGGCTATTGGCCCATGATTCTGAGTGCTCCAGATCTGGGAACTCCAGCTCTACAACCGCGCTAAAGGAATCACATTGCAATTCATTCCATAAAAATGTATTAAATGATCCACGAGAGATAATCTTGCCCTGATGGAGGCCTACCGTATCTCCTACTTGCGATCGGTACTCCTCAAATGCCTCAGGATCATTTAGCTGAATAAGACCAATTACCTTAATAGCCATTTCATTCTCCAAAAATTGATCAAGCTAGTTTATTAGCAAGCTATAGTGAGATATTAGAACTTTACTATTGCATACGGAGCGCATATGAAAGTTGCATTTTTAGGTTTGGGCAATATGGGTCTGCCTATGGCCCTCAATTTAGTTAAAGCGGGTCACCAAGTTCAGGGATTTGATCTTGTTCAGACTCAACTAGATGCGTTTAAGGCTGGTGGAGGAGTGCCTGCACTTAGTGTGTCCGACGCGGTTCCTGATGCAGATGTGATTATTAGCATGCTGCCGGCTTCACGACATGTCGAGGCTTTGTACCTAGGTAATTCTGACTTGCTTACTGTTGCTAATCCCAAGGCCTTACTCATTGACTGCTCCACGATCTCTCCTAAGGTAGCGCAAGCTGTAGCTGCCCAAGCAAAAGCCAAGGGCTTTGCCATGATTGATGCGCCAGTATCCGGTGGAACTGCAGGGGCTCAAGCGGCAACCTTAACCTTCATGGTGGGCGGAGATAGTGTTGATGTTGATCGGGCTCGACCATTGTTAGAGAAGATGGGTAAGAATATTTTCCATGCAGGTACGAGCGGCAGTGGCCAAACCGTGAAGGTCTGCAACAACATGCTCTTGGGCATTCAGATGCTTGGCACGAGCGAGGCATTACGCCTGGGCATAGCTAATGGCATGGACCCGAAGGTGCTCTCCGACATCATGTCTAAGAGTTCTGGGCGAAACTGGGCCTTAGAGCTCTACAACCCCTGTCCCGGGGTAATGGAGAATGTGCCATCCTCAAAAGGCTATGCGGGTGGCTTTGGCGTAGATCTGATGTTGAAGGATCTAGGCTTGGCCACTGAGAATGCAAGTGATTTAGATGCGAGCGTTCCACTTGGAGAGTTGGCTCATAGACTCTACGAAGCCCATAGTCAAGCCGGCAATGGGCAGCTCGACTTCTCCAGCGTGTTTAATCTAAAAGTAGATTGAGATTGAGCCGTTAACTGCAGCTCATCTCAAACTCTACATTTATCGATTAAAGCTACGTTTGGGCGGGCCACTACGCTTAGCTGCAGGCCTAGCTCCGCCATTGCCACCGCCAGCATTGCCCGGTCGAGGCTTTCTGGATTGTTGGTGTTGCTGGCTTCGTAATTGGATTGGTTGTGCCACGGCATTCGGATCTGGCTCAAATCCGGCAATAACCTCTTGCGGCAGCTTTTGCTTGATCAGTTTTTCGATATCTCGAAGCATCTCATGTTCGTCAACGCAGACTAAAGAAACCGCAACTCCGTTTGAGCCAGCTCTACCAGTTCTGCCAATCCGGTGAACATAATCCTCGGAGACGTTTGGTAGGTCGTAGTTCACAACGTGGGGTAGTTGATCAATGTCGATACCTCTTGCTGCAATATCAGTAGCGACTAAGACGGTGATTTTCCCATCCTTAAATTCTGCTAAGGCTTTGGTACGGGCACTTTGACTCTTATTGCCATGAATAGCCATGGCGGTAATGCCATCTTTCTCAAGCTGAGTCACTAATTTATTAGCACCATGTTTTGTGCGAGTAAATACCAGGACCTGCTGCCACTGATTTTTTTTAATCAGATGCGCCAATAAAGGATGTTTCTGGTTTCTATCCACCGGGTGGATGAGCTGGGCAATAGCGTCATTAGTACTATTGCTACGCGCCACTTCAATTAATGCTGGTGAATTCAGTAAACCATCTGCTAAGGCCTTGATCTCGGTAGAGAAGGTCGCTGAAAACAGTAAGTTCTGGCGTTGCTTTGGCAATGCTGCCAGGATCTTTTTAATATCGCGCAAGAAGCCCATATCCAACATGCGATCTGCTTCATCCAGAACCAGAATTTCAATATTGGCAAGTGAGACACAGTTCTGTGACATCAAGTCGAGCAAACGACCCGGTGTTGCTACCAAGATATCGAGCCCTGCAGCAATGGCTTTGATTTGGGGATTAGCACCGACGCCGCCAAAAATAACAGTCGATTTGAGGCCAGTATATTTGCCGTAGGTCACGACGGATTCTTGAACCTGCGCAGCGAGTTCGCGGGTGGGGGTCAAAATCAAGACACGTAATTGACGCTTGCCACCAGTCTGAGCTGTACTGCTTAAGCGCTGCAGAATCGGTAGGGTAAAGCCGGCAGTTTTACCGGTGCCGGTTTGAGCAGCGGCGAGTAAATCTCCGCCCTTCAATACAGCGGGAATTGATTTTGCTTGAATGGGGGTAGGGCTGGTATAGCCTTCCTCGCTAATCGCGCGAAGAATGGGTTCTGATAAACCAAGATCTGTAAATAACATAGGAGCCAAATAAATATTGGCCCGTATTCAATTAAACGACTATCCCGGCCAATGGGGTGAGCTGCCACACTTGCAGTGTTTGCAGAAAGAATCGCTATTTTAAGCTATCGGACAGCATTCCAGAGGTTTGGTGTTACAGAGTTGGCATATCCCGAGATAAATAATTTTTCTGAACCTGTAATCGGGTCAAATACAGCTCGTTCGATACGGCCAATATTTCCACCATAAACATGGATGCTGATGGAAGTTTGGTCACTCAAGGCGTTCTCAACTACATGGATGTCATGTGTATTGGGAGATACGGTAGCCACTTGACCGGGCTCGCAAATACAAGATTCACCGGCTTGATAGCTGCCATCAGGCTGGCGGTAATGGTTGGCGCCACGTTCTTGCCCGCGTAACTGCCCAATCATTCCCCAGACGGTATGGTTATGCAGTGGCGTCTTTTGACCGGGACCCCATACAAAGCTCACCACTGAAAAGCGATCCAAGGGATCTGCATATAGCAAGTATTGCTGGTAATACTGTGGATGTGGTTTACAAAATTCCTCTAGCAGCCAGTCATCAGACTGGATTAAGTTTTCTAAAAGTTGCTTACCCTTGGAAAAAATGATCTCTTCACTAGGATGAGTTTCCAGTAGTGTCGCGAGACCTTTCACAAAGCTCAGTAATTTTCCTTCTTGCATACGTGCTCCTAAATTGAGGTCTTATTGATCGGCTGCAAAAAGCCAATCGGGAAGGCCTTTAGGTTTAAGGGAGGTGGTATCAACACAAACAATATGAAGAACGGCGCTGGCAATCAGCTCTGGCTCACTGCCTACAACAATCCGCTGCGCAGTTTGCTTGACTGCAATTTGAGTGCGACCACGATGTTCAATAACTTGATCAATCCTTAAAAGATCATCCAAGCGTCCTGGCTTATGAAAGTTCATCGTGAGTTCTCGAACAGGCAGAAGAATGCCAAATTCATTCACCAGTTTTGTTGGACTTAAACCCCTTTGCTGAAGCCATTCTGAGCGACTACGCTCAAAGATCTCCAGATAACGCGCGTGATATACAAAGCCTGCTGCATCGGTATCGGAGTAGCAAACGCGAAAAAGGAAGGGCGGGTGATTGGTCTGAGTCATGATCATTTCAATGCTGTTAGATACGTAGAATCATATCGCGATGTGGGATGCCCGCTTCATCGTACACATCACCTTGTGCAATAAACCCAAATTGCTCGTAAAACGGGATCACTGTCACTTGGGCGTGTAACTCTATTTCTTTAATGCCCTGAGATTGGGAGGCTTTGAGTAGAGCCCCCAGTAATTGTTTGGCAACGCCTTGGCCTCGATACCCTAGCAATACTGCCATACGTCCAATTCTTCCAATATTCCCAGCTAGAGTAACTAGGCGAGCTGTACCAATACATTCTGAATCTGCATAGGCAAGCGCATGCCTGGCATCGAGGTCGAATTCATCGAGCTCCATCTCTTCTGGAACGCCTTGTTCCTCAATAAAGACCCGGCTTCGAATAGAGTAAGCATCTAGCTTGGCATCCTGCCAGGTTTTCATCAGGATTACGATAGGGGTCTGCGAATGAGCCATAAACGCTTCTAATGTAGCAAATTACACCCATTTAAGGTGTAAATATGATCTTTAAGACTTAAAAGTAACTCACTTCATGGTTAGAATGAATCGGTGGTGTCAGAGACCGACATCCCTTAAAACCCTTTATCTAGGAGTTATCTTGAAGAAATCTTTACTAACTACATTAGTTGCCTCACTCGGTTTGTTTGCTGCAAGCTCTGTATTTGCTCAGGCCCCCGCAAAGATGTTGCCTTTGGCAGCTGAAGCAGCTGTATTGACAGCCACTGTGGATTCCGTAGATGTGAAGAAACGCATCGTAGTGCTGAAAGACGCTAACGGTAACTTGGCTCAAATGAACGTAGCCAAGCAAGTCAATGATTTGGATAAAGTAAAGAAGGGTGATGTGTTTGTGGTTGAACACGCTCAAGCGATTGCGGTTGGTTTAGTTGCCGCCCCTAAAGATGCAAAACCTGGTGTGTCAGGCGTGCGTTCTGTTGTGATCGCTGGCAAAGGTTCAGCTAAGCCATTTGAAGAGACAACTGACACTGTTTATGCTACCGTCAAAATTACCACGATCGATGCAAAGACTCGTATTGTGACTTTCACATTGCCATCAGGCGAGAAGCAAAAAGTGAAAGTAGATCAAAGCGTTTTAGGTCTTGAGAAATTTAAGGCTGGTGATGACGTATTAGTTGAGTTCGTTGACGACACAGCAATTGGTTTCGTAACGCCAAAGAAGTAAGTGTTCAATATTCACTTCAGCATTAGTAAATGCTGAAGAACTAAAGTACAAGGCCCGCAATGCGGGCCTTGTGTCTTAACTGAAGTAATGTATTTGGCTCTACTGTTTCTTGGCATTCGGAAAGAAGAGTTGTTCGCCACCAATTTGATAGCTGGCAATCACGTCTTGACCATTTTTAGATGTAATCCAATCAATGAATTCTTGGCCTTCAGCTTTTTTTACATGTGGGAATTTAGCTGGGTTGACTAACATCACGCCATATTGATTAAATAGCTTTGGATCACCTTGAACTAGGATTGTTAAATCGCCACGGTTCTTAAATGAAAGCCAGGTAGCGCGATCAGCCAGGATATAGCCATTCATGGCTGAAGCCGTATTTAATGCTGGACCCATACCTGAGCCAGTTTCTTTGTACCAAGCACTCGGAGCCACCGTGATAGCGACATCTTTCCAGTAGCGCAATTCAGCCGCATGTGTACCACTCTTGTCACCACGCGATACGAATGGTGCCTGTGCTGTAGCGATCTTTTGAAATGCGACTTTGATGTCCTTGCCACCACCGATTTTGGCGGGATCTGATTTAGGTCCAATTAAAACAAAGTCGTTGTACATGACCTCAATACGTTTTGTGGCAAAGCCCTCAGCAACAAACTTTTCTTCAGCAGGCTTGTCATGAACAAACACCACATCAGCATCACCACGACGTCCAATGTCTAGAGCTTGACCAGTTCCAACGGCAACCACCTTGACATCAATACCTGTCTTCATTTTGAAGATTGGCAAAATATAGCCAAAAAGACCAGATTGCTCTGTGGAGGTGGTTGAGGAAAGGACAATATTTTTTTCTTGTGCATAAGCTGAGCTGCCTATAAGCATCAGAGCAGCAATTGTGCTTGCCAGTAATTGCTTTAATAAGAATGTCATTTAAATAGAGCTCCATTGGATGGGTTCGGTTAAGATTTGCTATATTACAAAACATCAATATGCAAAAAATTACATATGAGAATTCAGATCCGGCCAACCCTAGTTTTTGGAAGTAAAAATGCTAAAGATCCAGCTGTAGTCGATTTGGTATGGTTAACCGCCTTATTAAAGGATATTGATCACGGCAAAACGCTGATGTCTGCCTGTAAAAAAATGGGGCTTTCTTACAGAAATGTTTGGCAAAAACTGAATGATGTTGAGTTGGCTTTGGGATTTAAGCTGATGGACCGCGTGAGGGGGCATGGCTCTCAACTATCGGAATACGCAAGATACTTGATTCAATTTACCGAAGACTTCGATCAAAAGACCATACGATTGGGGCAATCTAGCCTCTCTCACCTAGAAGAAGGTTTTGCTCAGTTTAGAGTGAAGGCCAAAAAACAATGGCGCATTGCTAGTAGCAGTGATCCGATGATTCAAAAAGCGGTTTTAAATATTGGCGGCTTCGAACTCATCACTGCTGGATCGGGTGAGGCTGTGGAGCGTCTATTGAATTATGAAGTCGATATTGCTGGCTTCCATATTTCAGATTCACAAAGTTCCTTGATTATTTCTAAGCGACTGCAAAAAGAGGGGATGCAAATATTCCCCGTAATGAAGCGCGTACAAGGACTGTTAGTGGCTAAAGGAAATCCACTCAATATTATTTCTCCTAAAGATTTACTAAGACCGAAAATTCGCTTTATTAACCGCCAAAAAGGATCTGGCACACGTTTGCTTCTAGATACCATTTTGGCTAAGGAAGGCATTGATGCGCAGGGCATTAGGGGCTACGAAAATGAAGAGTTCACCCACTCCGCAATTGCTACAGCGATATTGGCTAAAAAAGCAGATGCTGGCATGGGTGTCAAAAGTATTGCATTGGAGAATGGGCTAGATTTCATTCAATTGAAAGACGAAATCTTCTTTCTTGCCATGAACAAGGACCTGAGCCTGAATACCGATTTCGCAAAACTGATTCGGAAAATTCGGTCTCTATCTAGCGTTAGTCCTGGCCATAAGTCGATTGGCCTGTTGAGGCAGATTTCCGGTTGGATATAAGTAACCCCCTTGATTTAGCTCATACTTGTAGTAAGTAAATATGCTTAAATCAGTGTTGAAGTAGTTTAAATCGTTGATTATGAGGCGCTAATGCCTTTTCAAGAGAATGATATTCATTCTCATGTAGGGATATAATCAATTTACATTAATACCTAATCCAGCCATGAATCTTGAGCAAATCCTTCCGGGCGTAAGAGCTCGCGTTTGCAGCATCGCCTCTATAGGCGATCAGCAGGAGGATGTTCGTGGCCAATTAGAGGATATTGGTTTCTTGCCAGGAGAGCAGGTAGAGGTTTTGCGCAAAGGATTGTTAGGGCAAGGCCCTATCTTAATTAGAGTTGGATCATCGATATTTGCCTTAAGAGAATCTGAAGCTCGAATGGTTGAGGTCAAAACTCTTTAATCATGTTTGAGGCGCGGATTCATTTCTTTCCAAAAGAGCCCTTAGTCGCATTATTGGGCAACCCAAATTGTGGAAAGACAGCATTATTCAATTTACTTACAGGTAGTCGCCAAAAGGTTGCCAATTACTCAGGTGTGACTGTTGAGAGAAAAGAGGGTCGCTTAACCCTTGAGTCTGACAAAGTGATCCGGATTTTGGATCTTCCGGGAGCCTACAGTTTGTATCCACGCTCTTTGGATGAGCGAATTACTTGTAATGTTCTTCATGGCAATGCTGAGGGAGAGAAGCGTCCTGACCTGGTGCTATGCATTTTGAATGCCATGAATCTCCGGCGTAACTTGCGTTTAGTGTTGTCTGCAAAACGATTGGGTCTGCCCTGTGTTGTTGTACTAAATATGGTGGACGTCGCAAAACGGCAAGGCCTGGTGGTAGATACAAGAGCTCTGTCTTTGGAGTTAGGTCTTCCTGTTGTCGCTACGGTTGGCATTCAGTCAAATGGCGCCGATGAGCTCAAACAATATTTGAGTGAACTTGATTGGAAAAACTCATCTGCATTCAGCGCGAGCAATATTGATGAGGGTGTACAAACTGCTGTTGATCACTCAATCCATACTGAGTCCGACAACGAACAAGTCCAACATATTTTACAAAATCTAGGCTTGGATCAAATTACTCCTGATCGTTTGAGTGATCACCTCGATTCCGTTCTGCTTCATCCGGTATTTGGCCCAATTATTTTAGCGACGGTACTATTCTTTATCTTCCAAGCTGTATTTAGCTGGGCAATCTTGCCTATGCAAGCTATTGAGGCTGGCGTTGATTTGATTTCCGCCTTATTGACTCAAGTGTTGCCGAATAATTGGCTACGCAGCTTATTGGTAGATGGCATTCTGGCTGGTGCCGGCGGTGTGCTGATTTTCTTGCCGCAGATTTTGATTCTGTATTTTTTTATTCTGGTTCTGGAAGAGTCAGGTTATTTACCTCGGGCGGCCTACTTATTGGATCGCTTGATGGGGCGGGTTGGTCTATCAGGCAGATCTTTTATTCCCCTATTGTCTAGTTTTGCTTGTGCGATTCCTGGAATTATGGCGACGCGCAGTATTTCAAATGCACGTGATCGCCTGGTGACAATCTTGATTGCGCCGATGATGACTTGTTCAGCACGCCTGCCTGTTTACGCTTTATTAATTTCTGCCTTCATTCCAGAGCGTAAATTATGGGCAGGTATGGATTTGCAGGGTCTAGTCCTATTTTTACTTTATGTTGCTGGTATTGCTGGTGCTATGGCTGTAGCATGGATTTTGAAGCGCTTTACTAGCGAAAAGTTTAAGCTCAACGCATTGATGATGGAGTTGCCAAGTTATCACTTGCCACGCCTAAGTAATTTATTAATTGGCTTATGGCAGCGCGCAGAGATTTTCTTACGTCGCGTTGGTGGAATTATTATGATGATGACCATCTGCCTCTGGGCACTCTCAAGCTTTCCTCTGCCACCAGAAAATGCGACAGGCTCACCTATTCAATACAGCATTGCTGGAATGATGGGGCAGGCTTTGGCGGTGGTATTCGAGCCAATTGGTTTTAATTGGCAGATCAGTATTGCTTTAGTCCCAGGGATGGCTGCACGTGAGGTGGTAGTGAGCTCCTTGGCCACCGTATATGCGCTATCAAGCTCTGGGGTTGACGCTGCAGATGCCTTAGCACCCCTCATCTCTAAGGGTTGGAGTTTAGCTACCGCCCTGTCTCTTTTGGCTTGGTTTGTTTTTGCTCCACAATGCCTTTCAACAATCGCTGCTGTCAAGAGAGAGACAGGCGGCTGGAAGATTCCAGTCATTATGCTAAGCTATCTCTTTGGTTTAGCCTATTTAGCAGCATTCATTACGTATAAAGTCGCAAGCTACTTTAGTCTCGCTTGATGCCTTAGATATTCCAGCCCAATACCTATGCTTATCCGATCTTTGCGATTATTTACCCTTCTTGCTGTATCAAGTCTTCTGCCCTTACTTTCTCATGCAGCGTTACAAGATGAGATTCAGGTGTATGACGATGCAATTAATGCAAAAGGGGAGTCCAGCCTAGAGCTTCACGTAAACAGTACGCCTCGAGGTATTCAAACATCATCTTATCCTGGTGAAGTCATGAGTAATAACGGAGTGCGTGTTACTCCAGAGTTTGCTTATGGCCTAGGCAATAATTTAGAAGCCGGCTTATATATCTCGTATGTGAACTACGATAGTAAATTCCAATATGCGGCTACTAAACTTCGCATGAAATGGTTGCCTTATCAAGAAGAGCATGGAGATGCTCTGTTTGCTGGTGTTAATGTTGAGATCTCCAATGTACAGCCCCAGTTTGATCAGTCGAGATACAACAGTGAGGCTCGTTTTATTGTCGGCAAGCATTTTGATGAGTGGCTGATTTCATTCAATCCTATCTTTGGCATGCCACTCTCTCAGCCCTACGTTCATCAGGCGCCGTATTTTTCTACTGCAACCCGTATTTCTAGAGAGGTTAGTCAAGACCTTGCGTTGGGTGTTGAGTACTACTCAAACCTGAATCAGATCAATCAACCTATTAAATATCAAAATACTGAACAGATGGGTTTTTTGATGATGTATTACGACGGCAAGCCAATTGCCTTTCAGGCGGGGGTAGGAAAGGGGTTTTCAAACAGCACAGACTCGCTGACATTAAAGGCCATCTTTTCAATTCCTTTGCCATAAATTGCCATTTCTCAATCCTGTATGAATATTTTCTCGTCTGAATTCATCGGCTACTGCGCTGCATTTTTAACCACGATTGCCTTTCTGCCTCAGGCTATTCAATCTTGGCGCACCCGAGATCTCTCTGGGATCTCGGTAGGGATGTATAGCTTGTTTACTGCTGGGGTAGGTTTGTGGCTTATCTATGGACTCATTATTGAGAAGTGGCCTTTGATTCTGGCCAATGCCTTGACCTTTGCCTTGGCCCTGAGCATTCTGGTGCTCAAGCTCCGCAGTAAGGGGCAGCAATGACATTGATGTAAGTAATGTCATAATTTATTCAAATCAGAGTTATTAAAAATTAGATATTCATCACAAAGGTCATTCATGAGCACTACATACGTTATTGATCCACCCATCGTTCCATCACTACCTGTAGTGGGCGATACCCGCCGTTTTGCTGTAAATCGCATCTATTGCGTTGGGCGTAACTATGCTGATCATGCTCGTGAGATGGGCCATGATCCTGATCGTGAGCCGCCATTCTTTTTTATGAAGCCAGCTAACTCGATCGTTACCGATGGCAAAGATATGCAATATCCAAACCTATCAAATGATGTTCATCATGAGATTGAGATGGTTGTCGCAATTGGTAAGGGCGGTGCTAACATTTCTGCGGATACAGCACTAGAACATGTTTATGGTTACGGAGTTGGTTTGGATATGACTCGCCGTGACTTACAAGGCGAAGCCAAAAAAATGGGTCGCCCTTGGGACACCGGTAAAGCATTTAATCAATCCGCTCCCTGTGCGGCGCTGACACCTGCAACTCAGTTTGGTCATCCTACCAAAGGCACAGTCAAGCTCTTGGTGAATGGTGAAGTGCGCCAAGAGGGTGACTTGAACCAATTGATTTGGAATATTCCCGACACCATCGCGTATCTCTCTACTTTATTTACGCTGGAGCCAGGCGATTTGATTATGTCCGGCACACCTGCAGGCGTGGGCCCTGTGAAAAAAGGTGATGTACTTGAGGGATCAGTTGAAGGTTTAAGCCCTCTGAAAATCAAGATCGTTTAAATAGCTTAATAGCTACAAGAGACAAAGGGATGGAGATGAAAATAAAGACACTGGCAATCGCTTTGGTGATGTGTGTGAGCGGAGTCTTCCTCTCGGGCTGTACATCGGTTGATCAGCCTAAAGCGGAGGCTCCACCACCTAGTCGCTATGCCAACGCAAGCTCCTTAGATTTGCGCCTCAGTGCTTGGCCTTATCCCTATCCCACTAAAGAATTTAAAACCTCCCTTCAGGGTCAACCTGCCACCATGGTTTATATGGATGTGTCTGCAGTTGGTGCGCAGAAGGGTGTAGTGGTTTTATTTCATGGGAAGAATTTCTCAAGCGATTATTGGGCGCCTACGATCAAAGGATTGACTGCGGCAGGCTATCGAGTCATTGCTCCGGATCAGATTGGCTTTGGTAAATCTTCCAAGCCAGATGTTGCATATCACTCCGATGATCTTGCCCAGAACACACAAGCCCTGTTGAAATCGCTTGGTATAACTAAGACCTCAGTGATCGCCAATTCGATGGGTGGCATGGTGGGTATTCGGTATGCGCGCCTTTATCCCAAAACTGTCCAGAAACTAGTCCTAGAAAACCCATTGGGTCTTGAGGACTACAGTAAAGACATTCCGCCACAAACAAATGACAATCTACTCAAGTTAGAAATGGCACAAACAGAAACCAGTTATCGCCGTTTCTTGCAGTCTTATTTTCCAGTATGGCAGCCGAGCTTTGAGCAGTTTGTAGAGGTATATGTCCGGATTCAAAAAGGGCCTGACTACCCAGCCTATGCAAAGACCTCAGTGTTAACTTATCAGATGATTGCTGAAAAGCCAGTAGTCGGTGACTTGCCTCAATTGAAGATGCCGGTATTGTTAGTCATTGGCCAGAAAGACAGAACCGTATTTGGTCGACGCTTTGCTCCGCCTGAAGCAGTCAAGTCTTTGGGTAATTATCCTGAGCTAGGTCGCAAAGCGGCGCAGGCGATTCCGAATGCTAAGTTAGTGCCTTTGGACAATGTCGGACATATCCCCCACATTGAAACGCCGGATATTTTTGTTCAGACAGTAGTGGATTTCTTAAACACAAAATCCTAAATCAGGCGGTCATCGATAGGGTGACTGATCCTTACTTACCAAGCCACTGAGGCGGGCGTCCTTCAAGGAAGGCATTGACTCCTTCTTTGAAGTCGACGCTGTTGTAAGTCTCCCGCATAAGTTCAGTGCAATCCGGTAAGTTGCTCTCCATCAAGCGCGCCAAAGTGACTTTGCTCGCCTTTTGTGTAATGGGTGCGAGTGCTACTAATTTACTAGCCAAGACTTCAGTGAGATCTGTAATGGCATCAGGGGTGGTGGTTTGATAGAGGTAGCTTGAGTTGAGTAACTCGGGCGCTTTAATCAGCTCTGCACTTAGTAACATGCGTTTAACCATTGGTACGCCTAAGTGATAAGCAATCCAAGATAGATTGCCGGGCGATAGGCAGTTACCCAATGTCTTTGCGATTGGAATACCAAAGCGCGCATCATCGGTCGATATTCTGAAATCACATGCAGTGGCAATCAGTAGCCCACTACCCACCGCCAATCCCTCGATGAGTGCAATAGTCGGAATAGGTAAATGCTGAAGAGACTGAAAAATAGCATCTACCGCAACTTCATAGGCCTCATCTTTTTTGAGATCTACAAATTGCTGTATATCGCTGCCCGATACAAAGGCTTTATCACCGACACCTCTAAAAATAGCTACCCTGATCTGTGGCGTATTGGTTATCGCATCACAAATTCGCTGGAGTTCTTCATACATGGGCCACGTCAAGGCATTGCGTACAGCAGGATTATTGAAGGTGATACGGGCAATAGACCCATCCAGCTCTAGGTCAATACAAGGTGGGGTGGATTTCATAAGCCCATTCTATACAAAAGACCCTTTGAGGCGTTTGTTTTTGAGTCTGGGTCGACCTGAGATAGAATTCATTCATGTATATGTTTCTACCTTTCCTGACAGCCTTTATCGGTCTTGTCCTTGTGTGGTTTGAGAAACGTCTGGCAGGCCTATTTGTACTTGCTATTACCGTCGGCATTTTGATGTTCTGGTTTCGTATTCATGCCAACAATCATCTCAATCTCAACTTCTAAAGAAAATGAGTAAGCAATCTTTTTCTTCTTTGGCAGGTCTTGGTAATCAGCTGGCTTTAGCTGCGATTATTGGCATGTTGTCTTATGCCTTTGTCGACCAACTGTATTTCGGTGAGTTGCCATGCCCACTCTGTCTTATGCAGCGTATGGGTTTTGTGATTATCGGTTTTGTACTAGTGCTGAATATTCGTTGTGGAGCACATTCTGCTCACTATGGCTGGGGCATCATCGGTGGCTTGGTGGGCATGACGGTTTCATTGCGTCAAGTGCTCTTGCATGTGTTGCCAGGAGATAAAGGATTTGGCGCAACCTTTCTAGAGTTGCACTTCTACACCTGGGCCTTTGTGGCTTATCTTGGCCTCATTGCGGGACTCGCGATTCTATTAATGTTACCTAACCGAGACGTGCGCTCGCGTTCGCTGTTTGCCAATACATTAATCATTCTATTTATTGTTTTAGTCTTTGCTAACTTAGCTTCCACTCTGTTGGAATGCGGCATTGGCCCTTGCGTTGATGATCCCCTTAAATATGAGGGATGGATTTGGTTACGCACGCGTTTTGGTTTTTAAGTCGGCTTACGTGAAGTATCTTGCAGCTCTGCTGCTTTGCTTAGGCCTTACTAGCCCTGCCAAATCCCAAACAATCAAAACCGATACTGCTTGGCCAAAACAAGCTATCAAAATTGTAGTGACCTTTACTCCCGGCGGGGCGCCCGACATTTTGGCGCGGGTACTGGCTGAGAGTTGGCAGAAAAGTCTAGGTGTACCAGTGCTCGTGGAAAATCGACCTGGTTATGGCGGTAATATTGGTGCTGACCTCGTTGCAAAGAGTGAGCCAGATGGCTACACACTCCTGATCGGCACGGTGGGCATCCATGCGATCAACAACGCCCTTTACGACAAGCTGTCTTTTCATCCGATCAATGATTTCACGCCCATCAGTTTTTTGGCGAGCACACCCAATGTGTTGGTAGTGAATAAGAAGTTGGGCGTCAACAATCTTCATGAACTCATTGAGCTTGCCAAAGCTAAACCGAATGAGCTTACTTTTGGCTCCTCTGGTGTCGGCACTTCATTGCATATGTCTGGTGAACTCTTTAAAGAAGTGACTGGCGTGCAGATTCGTCACATTCCCTACAAAGGTCGAGCTCAATCCTTACCCGATCTCCTCAGTGGACGTATTTCTATGCTGTTTGACAATCTGTCTTCATCTCTGCCTTTAATTAAGGCAGGAGAGGTTCAGGCTTTAGCGGTAACTACCCTAAAACGCTCACCAGCAGCTCCAGAGATTCCGACCATGGCAGAGCAAGGTTTACCGGGATTTGAGGCTACATCGTGGTTCTCACTCATGGCTCCCGCAAATCTACCCCCAGCCCTGCAAAAGCGTTTAAATACCTTGACTCGCCAAACCCTCAATCAGACCGAAGTTAAAAATAAGCTTCGCGCTAGTGGTTTGGAACCAGCGCCAGGAGGTCCCCAAGAGCTCAATAAGCTGATTCAGTCCGAGACTAATAAATGGGGTAGGGTTATTTACAAATCAGGCGCAAAATTAGAGTAGTAGCTCAATACGACAAAGTAATAAATATCTTAATAAAAGCCCAATTCCTGTCAGCCTAGATTTGGATGAAGCGTTAAAGATAGTAGAAGGCAAGCAATTCAAAGGGTCCACTATGAAAACAGCTCAACTGCAACACCCATTTAGCATCTCGAAGATGATGCTAGCGCTCCTCACGGCAGCGGGATTATTAGCGCTTGCACCACTACCGGCTCAGGCAGGTAATGTCGGTTGGGCGGTCTCTGTTGGTGGTGGTTATGGCGGTGGCCATGGTGGCGGTTGGCGTCCAGCAGCATATGGACCTGGTTATGGTGGCGGATGGGGTCCAGGCTGGCGTGGCGGATATTACGGCCCTGGCTATGGTTACCCTTATGCTGGTGCTTACTATGCGCCACCCGTAGTTTATGCAGCGCCTCCAGTAGTGAGCTATGCGGCTCCTCAGCAGCCTATGGTTTTAGCTTCCCAGCCTCAAGCGCCAGTTTGGTATTACTGTGAGGCGAGTGAGCAATATTTCCCATACGTGCAAAGTTGTGCGTCAGGTTGGCAGACTCAGCCTGCGATGCCGCCATCTGGCAACGCATCTACCAGGCAGTACAGACAAAATTAACCAATTAACTAATTGACTCAATTTAGGAAATAAATATGAAGCGTGCTGTACTGACTTTGGTCATCATTAGCTCTTTAGCCTCTTTAGCTGCTTGTGTCTCTGCGCCCACTGGCCCAACCATCGCGATCATGCCGCGTGAAGGCAAACCTTTTGACGTGTTTCAGCAGGACGATCAGCAGTGTCGTGAGTTTGCCGCAAATGCGATTAAAGATACTAGCAATGCTGCCTTAAAAGAAGGTGCAACTAGTGCTGCGATTGGCGCTGCTATCGGCGCGGCAGCGGGTGCCGTGATTCAGGGTGGCAGTAGTCAGAACATTGGCACTGGTGCTGGCATCGGCTTGCTCGGTGGTGCAGCTATGGGTGCCATGAATTCTTCAGGCAAACAAAATCAGGCACAGGCGCAATACAACATCGCTTATCAGCAGTGCATGTACTCCAAAGGTAATCAGGTGCCAAGTTATCCATCGCAGGGAGGTGGTACTAACTACAAACCTCCAAGCAGTGGATTTAAACCCATTCAGTAAAACAATTTACTGTAATTAAACCTCAACCGGCGGATGCGTTTTCTCAAAGCGTGCCGCCGTTCTTCTAAAGAGGTAGAGCAATAAGAGCGCAGCTAATCCTAAGCTCATACTATTACCAGCCCAAAAGCCACTAGCGCCCCGTAAAAACTCCGGAGTATTGCCAAATACATTAAAGCCCATTAAATATCCACCGCCTAAGCCTACACCCCAAAGTGAGCCTGCATAAATCAGCATAGGCCAAAAGGCAATACGATAGGCACGTAGAATAAAAGCCGCAGTCACTTGCAGAGCATCAAAGAGTTGGTAAAAAGCAATAAACAAAAAGAGCGGAATCGAGAATGCCTTCACCTCTTCCGGTGGGTCGTAAAGATCTAGCAATTGCACTCTAAAAATCCACACCATCACACCAATAAAAACACACAAGGTCGTTGTGAAGAAAACCGACGACCAGCCAATTTCTTCTGCACGTTCTTGTTTATTTGCACCAATCGATTGGGATACTAAGGTCATGGTGGCGATCGACAGGGACAAAGGCACCATATAAATCACCGTTCCCATATTGGCCACAATTTGATGACCAGCTAAAGCAGTCGTGCCAAGGCGCGCAATAAAGAGCGACATAAAGGTGAAGGAGGTCACCTCAATTAAATAGCTAAAGCCAATGGGTGCGCCCAATTTTAGAAGAGTCCAAATACGATGCCAGTCAGGCCAACTAAAGCGTACAAAGATTTTGAATGGCTTATAGAAGCTATCAAACAGTACAAAGCTCAGAGTGATGATGAGCCAAAACCAGTTGATGATGACAGTGGCTACTGCGCAACCTGGACCACCCATACCTTCAATACCAAAGCCGCCATAAATAAATAAGAGATTGAGTGGTAACTTTAAGCCCAAACCAATCAGTTGCACTACGGTAATGACGGTTGGTCTTGAAACAGCATTGTGAAGTGCCATCAGTACGCGCATTGCCATGCTGGCAGGCAAACCAATTGCCAGGATGTTCAGATAGAGCCTAGCTTTGCCCTCAATGTCTGGGGTTACCTGAGAGATTTTCAGAAAGTGATCTGCATTGAGCAAGATTGTAGTACCCAATAAGGTGAGGCCAAGAGCGAGCCAGGTGGCTTGACGTACCTCTTCACCAATCTCACCAAAACGCTTAGCGCCAAAGAGTTGTCCAGCAATTGGGGCGAGGGCAGAGATCACGCCAGTCAGGCCAACGTAGATGCTGATAAAGATAGCTGAAGCCATCGCCAAAGCAGCTAAGTCATTGGCAGAATAGCGCGCAGTCATAGCAGTATCTAAAACACCAAAGGTAATCACTGCTAGCTGACCAATCAGTAGTGGGCCAGCGAGTTTTAGAAGGGAGGGGATATCCTCGCGCAAATGCGATAATTTAAAGTGCAACACGTTTTATTCATTACCTGCAGAAGTAATTTGATACAGGCGCAGGCGCTCATCACGGTCAGACGCACGGCGATCTTCCCATAGTAATTCAATTTTCTTTTTATTGAGGCTGGCATAAGCTTTAGCCTCTAGAGAACTGTGAGTCAACATCAGATTGCAGCTGGAATCATCACGCAAAGGCAGTTTTGTGAAATAGCTAAATGAAGCTAGTTGAGCTGGACCTAGATTGGTGGTGTCAATGCATCCCGGCGTATTGGCAATAATGCTTTCCAGACGATCAGAAACATAACGATAGGTCTTGGCGTAATTAATCGTTGGTAACCACAAGGTCATCAGGAGAACCCACATCAAAGTAGTACCAGAGGCGGAGATGATGAGACAGCGCCAGATTTCTTTAGGGGCGCGAGAAGTTCTCCAGCGCACAATTGCTAACCAGATGCCGGTAATGAGAAGAGCAATAAGAAAACCAATGTAATCAAACTGTGCCTGAAAGCCTGGTAAAAGTCGCGCTATATTTGCGGCGGTGGATTCTGGGAAGCCGGTCACTTTTGCGAGCCAAATAATCCAAATGGCCAAAGCAATCATGGTGAAGCTAAACATCGCAAACCAATCAATAAAACTTATCAGGCCACGTTTAAGAATCGGCAAGCTAAATGCAGCAATGACCGACAAACTCGGAATCAAAATGATGAGGTCATGTTCGTTTGCTTCTAAGCGGAACAGAACATAAATCAAGCAGCCAATAAATAAACTTAGCGGAATGCATAGATGAGGAGCGCGCCATTGACCTGCTTCTTTCACCCGACCCCAGTGCGCGAGGGAGATGATGGCTAATGGCCAAACTGGCCAAGCGTAAGCCCAGAAGTTGATACTGAGAAATCCTAGGGATTCAATAGAAGGCGTTGCGCGCATCTCTGGCATATTGCGCCAGCCTTCTTCGGCGATATGACGCCACTCAGGACTGAGATTGCCTAAATACCAAAGCGCAGGCCAAATCGCAAAGCCAATCAGACCCAAAACAGTACTAGTTAAGGTCCAGCGAAAGCGTAACTTTGCATTGCTCGCAATGACCGCAATGATGGTGGAGCTCACGATGATGAGGCTCAGCGTGAGATTGCTTGAGAGGGCAACGATCGCGATACCAAGACCAGTCCAAAAGCCACCTTGCCAAGGTTTATCTAAACCACGGACGGTGCCGTACAGAACAATGCTAATTCCCATGAGTTGCGCCATCATCGGCGTTGTCTCATGCGCACGTTGCGCAAGTCCAACGCAAGCTAAGAAAATCAATAGAGCGCCATCAGCCAAAGTCATGCCATAGTTTTTGCGACCCGGTTGACCACCAACTGCCAGCACCATCGGCTGAACTTCTGGGCGACGTCCCAATAGATAAGTCGCATACCAAATGGCTAGAGCAGCAGCAAAGAAGCAAACTGCCGCATAGAGGCGTGCCGCATTGGCCATCCCAATCAATGGGCCAAATAGATCCATTAGGGTGGCACCTAGCCAGTAGGGAAAGGGTGCGCCAAGAGAGACATCACGCCCCGCAAGGTGCGGAACAATCCAATCCAGTGCTTTGCCGTGTTGCAAAGCCCACATGCCACCAAATCCGATGGCATCTTCGTTCTTCCAGGGGTCACGCAGAAAGAGGCCGGCAAAACCATAGACCAAAGTCAACGCAAAAATAATGATGCGTGGAATGGAGGTGGTGGCGGCGGCGGTGAGTTTAACCATAAAAAACTAGCAATAAAAAAGGCAGCAAACGCTGCCTTAATTATCTCGCAGGGGAGGGTGAATAGTGAATATCCAAACCCCAGCCCCTTTGTGGAGTAAGCCTATTACTTCTTCTTAGCTGGCTTTTCAGCAGCTTTAGCTTCTGCAGCAGCAGCTTTTTTCTCAGCTGTTTTTGCAGCGCCATCACCAGTTGCCTTAGCAACAGCTTTAGTGCCGAACTTCTGACGGAATTTCTCAACACGACCGGCAGTATCCATAATCTTCTGGGTACCAGTGTAGAAGGGGTGTGATTCAGATGAAGTCTCGATCTTGGACAAAGGATATTCTTTGCCATCTTCCCACTTGATTGTCTCTTTAGTAGACATAGTGGAGCGAGTCTTGAAGCTGAAGTTGTTAGAAACGTCTACAAAGACGATTTCACGATATTCGGGGTGAATGCCAGGTTTCATTATTGAGTCCTATTAGCGGGCAGCCGTTTTGGTCCAAAGACCTAAATACTTACCCAAGTTAAATGCAAATTATTAAAGCGGTAAAAGCGAAATTATGCCATGAAATCAACAACAAAGCGCACTTTTACCGACTCAGAGAGCCTAAATTAACCACCCTTACGCATTAAATCGAAGAATTCACCGTTATTTTTGGTGGATTTGAGCTTATCAACAATAAAGTTCATCGCCTCAATATCGTCCATATCAGCCAATAATTTACGCAATACCCAGATTTTCTGGAGGTTTTCAGCTTTAACTAGCAACTCTTCACGACGGGTGCCAGACTTGTTGAGGTTAATTGATGGGTAAACACGACGCTCAGCCAAACGACGCTCAAGGTGCACTTCCATATTGCCGGTACCTTTGAACTCCTCGTAGATAAGGTCGTCCATACGGCTACCCGTTTCAATCAAGGCAGTGGCAATGATGGTGAGGGAACCACCTTCTTCCACGTTACGCGCCGCCCCGAAGAAGCGCTTTGGACGTTGCAATGCGTTAGCATCCACACCACCAGAGAGTACTTTTCCAGATGAGGGAATAACAGTGTTGTAAGCGCGAGCCAGACGGGTAATTGAGTCAAGCAAGATGATCACATCTTTTTTCATCTCAACTAAACGCTTAGCCTTTTCAATCACCATCTCGGCAACTTGAACGTGACGCACGGCTGGCTCATCAAATGTTGAGGCAACCACTTCTCCACGAACAGAGCGCTGCATTTCAGTAACTTCCTCAGGACGCTCATCAACTAACAATACGATCAAGATTGCATCGGGATTGTTTGCGGAGATCGCATGAGCAATGTGCTGCATCATCACAGTCTTACCGGATTTAGGTGAAGACACGATCAAGCCACGCTGGCCATAGCCAATCGGGGAGATCATATCGATGATGCGGCCTGTTAAATTCTCTTCAGCCTTGATATCACGCTCTAATTGAATCACGCGATTGGGATGCAGAGGCGTTAAGTTTTCGAACATGATGCGGTTCTTCAGGGCCTCAGGAGCCAAACCGTTGATCTTGTCTACTTTGACTAGGGCAAAGTAGCGCTCACCATCCTTAGGGGTACGAACCTCGCCTTCAACGCTGTCACCAGTGTGCAGGTTAAAGCGGCGGATCTGCGCAGGGGAGATATAGATGTCATCCGGAGAAGCCATATAAGAGGCATCTGGGGAGCGCAAGAAACCAAAGCCATCAGGCAACACTTCCAAAGTACCGTCACCGAAAACAGATTCACCTTCCTTGGCGCGCTTCTTGAGAATGGCAAACATCAACTCTTGTTTGCGCATACGTTGGGTATTTTCAATCTCCAGGCTGGCTGCCATTTCAAGCAGGGCGGATACGTGGAGTACTTTGAGTTCAGATAATTGCATGTGGTTCTCTGGTGTAAATAAGGGTGTAAATGTGTTTTGGGGTATCGCTGTCTAGATGGACATCAGACAGAATTGAAAAGCAAAATGTTTGGGGGAGTTTGCTAGGAAAAGAGGTGCACTTGAAGTGCGTTGAACTACTAATGAAACAGATACTACACTAAAAACAACTAAAACCACAGGCTCACCCAGTGAACCTGTGATCTGGGACTATTTACAGATGACTATCAATAAACGCGGTCAACTGAGATTTGGCCAAAGCGCCTACTTTTTGAGCAGTAACGGTGCCATTCTTAAAGAGGATCAATGTAGGGATGCCGCGAATATTGAACTGGGCAGGAACGCCTTGGTTCTCATCCACGTTCATCTTAGCGATTTGGATCTTGTCACCATATTCGCCAGCCAGCTCTTCCAAAATAGGGCCGATCATCTTGCAAGGACCGCACCACTCAGCCCAGAAGTCCAAGAGAACAGGTTTATCGGACTTGAGAACGTCTTCCTCGAAAGAAGCGTCAGTTACATACTTGATGCCGGCACTCATGAAAATTCCTTAATTAGTCTTATTTAGTTTTATATAGTTATTGCACTACAACGCTTATATTAGCAATAAGCCACACTTTCTGCCTAAATTCTCAAAAGAAGCCATAGAACCACCCTCAATGCCGCACCCGTTCCCAACCCTATCTGAGCAAAAGCAGCCACATGCTTGGGCAATAGCACCCAATGCTAGTGCTCTGAAATCACTCGCTGAGGGTATTTGGAATTGTGCAGTGCAAACCAAACAACGCCCCTTAGTGGTGCTGAGCACGGCAGGCCCATTAATGGGGATGAGAACCGCTTTAGAGAAGTATCGCCCCAAGGATCTACCAAGCCATATTGCCTTCTTGCCTCAAGTGATGAGTTTTAACGACTGGCTAGAGGCAGCGCCGAGAGCATGGAAATTTCCTAAAAAGCAAACCGATTTAGAGCGCTGGTTGTCTGTATACGCCACGCTTCGTAAGCACAAAGAGCTGCAAGCATGGTTTAAGGCAGAAACTGAAGCAGGGTCATGGGGATTGGCGCAGGCCATTATTGCAGCTTGCGATACCTTATCTAACTCAATAGCACCTAGCCTTCAGCAAGAGCTACGCAATCTGATTACCAATCAAGAGCAGGCGATTACCCAAAATACGCAATCTTGGATCGAAATTCTAGAGCCAATATTGGATCGCGCCATTGGTCAAGCATACCCAGCCCTGGCCAAAAAAGTAGTTGATCAAGAAGCGCAAGTACTACTGACATTTTGGAGGTATGTCACTAGCTCAAGCGACCCAGCGTTTAGAAAGCAATTTGCTATGGCCGCCCATCTCGAGGCTGTCCAGAAAATTGCACCAGCAAATGTCAGACCCTTAATTTGGGTAGAGACGGCAGATCCAACTCCGATTGATAAGCAGCTCATTCAGGGATATTTAGCGGACTATGCGCAATATGCCCCAGCGGTTGAAGTAACTATGAATTGGGAGTCGATTGCGCTCTGGGCAGAGGCCTTAGATCCCGCCACTCCTGAAGAGCAAAAGCTACAAACCATCAAAACAAATATCGACAATGCGTATCCAGGGCATTGGCATCTGATTGCCGCGAAGCGATTCGAAGAGTTAGCGTGGGCAACAGCCAAAACCATTGAGCAACAGTTAATCAACGGTAAAACGAATATCGCCTTAGTAGCGCAAGATCGTCTTGTTGCCAGAAGGGCGCGCGCATTACTGGCACGCCTTGGACCATCCCTCAAGATCCAAGATGAAACTGGTTGGAAGTTGTCTACTACCAGAGCAGCAGCAGCGCTCAATAGTTGGCTAGAGTTGTTACGTGCTCCACCTGAAGGGCCTAGCGCCGCCGACCTATTGGAGTTCTTGCAAAATCCATTCTTAGATCTGGGAAAGTGCCTTAACTCCAACGCTACTCGTGATGCAGAATCTTTAAAGGGATTAGTTGCGCAGTTTGAGGATATTTTGATTGCTAGCCAAGCTAAATCCGGTTGGGAAACTTTCCACATGGCGATCGAGGGATCGGTCTCCCACGGTTCAGCTGCGCCTAATCCGCTTTTACTAGAGCTCCTGCAGTCCATACGTGGCCGACTCAATCGCTGGCGTGGAATCAAAATCAATTGCGCTCTAGCCCATCAATATCTGATAGATGATCTAACCCTAATGGGTATGACCCAAGGCTTGGAAACAGATTCTGCTGGCAAACAATTGCTAGAGCTTTTGGAAACATTCGATTTTGATGAAGAGCATCAGCAAATTGCGATGCGCTTAAATGAATGGCTGAGTTTATTAAAGACCGTCATTGAAGAGTCTTCTTATGAGGAGAAGGGCGTTAGTGCTGCAGCTACCCTGAGCATCCTGCCACTCAGCTCCACTCGTTTCAGAGAATTTGAATCTGTTGTGATGGTGGGCTGTGATGAACAGCAGCTCCCTGCATTTTCAGAGCCACCATTATTTTTCTCTGATGCCTTGAATCGTCTCTTGGGTGGATCGAGTATCGAGGCACAGTTTATTCAGCAGGCACGAGATTTATCTCAATTACTCATCTCTTTCCAAAGTGTTGATCTCCTTTGGCAAAGCAAAAGTAAGAGTGGGGAGCCATTAAGACCATCGGCTTGGATCCAGCGCCTCCAAATGGATTTACCGACTTGGCAGGCACAAAATGCCGGCGCCTTATTTGCCCCTCGTAATGGCGTAGCAACACCATCCAAAATGGCGATCGCAAAACTAGATTCAGATTTGCCAATGCCAGTCTCGATGAGTCCAAGTGCTTACAAAGCCTTGCGTGACTGTCCTTATCGATACTATGTACGTAGCCTACTGGGCCTGCGCAGACTCAAAGGTTTTGAAGAGGGCTTTGATGCTTCTCTTGCTGGGCAAACTCTCCACAAGATTTTGCGTAATTTCTATCACGCCATGAAAAGCGAGGCGCAAAAATCCACCACACCAATCACTGCAGAACCAGAGCTGCGCCGCGCTTGGATGCAAGATCAGCTCACACTGATCTCCGAACAGGTATTTAAGCGTTTAATTGAAGGGGATGCCAGAGTCTTGGGTGTCTTAAGGGATTGGCAAAAACAAATCCCTAGTTTTATTCAGTGGCAGTTAGATCGTGAGGCTCAAGGTTGGCAGTTCCACGACGCCGAAGTGAAGGTTGGCTTTGATCTGCCGTTTACGGATGTAGATGGCAATGAGCGCCATATCCGGATTGAGGGTTACGCAGATCGCTTTGATGTCAGCATCCAAGATCCTCAAGCCGCATCAGTCATTGACTATAAGAATCAGAGCCTCACTAGAGTCGAGCAGCGCTCTGAAGTGGTGCTAGATGACCCACAGTTATTAATCTATGCCAGAGCCTCTAATGAGAGCAACAAGATCCCTGGGCGCGCAGTCAATGCTGCTGAGTGGGTTGCTTTAAAGGCTGATGTGAAAAAGGATGGCGATGAAGCGGAGCGTTCAGTAGTCATCACAGAAATGCCAGACCTGATGCAAGTATTTTCTGAGCAAATGACTGAAGATGTGCAATCGCTTTGGTCCGGCAAACCCCTCAAGGCGTTTGCACCCGATAGCGTTTGTCAGTATTGCGAAGCTCGGGGTATTTGCAGAAAGGGGATGTGGTGAGTAACTCTACATTCCCAGTTGACATTGCTTGCGATCCCAATCGCTCTGTAATCGTATCCGCCTGCGCAGGTAGTGGCAAGACTTGGTTATTGGTCACCCGCATGGCGCGCCTCTTATTAGCTGGAGCAAAGCCTCAAGAAATCCTCGCACTCACGTTCACCAGAAAAGCCGCACAAGAGATGCGTGATCGTCTCTATCGTTTATTGGAGGAGTTTTCACAATCGAGTGATGAGCAGCTATTCCAGCATTTAACTGATCGGGGTCTGACTACCGATGAGGCGAAGGCGCTACTACCTACCGCCAAGTCTTTGTATGCCAAAGTACTGTCAAGCCCGCAAGGCATTGTGATTGATACTTTCCATGGTTGGTTTGGCAGGCTCTTAGGTGCGGCGCCAATCTCAACCGGTATTCAGCCTGGCTTTAGTTTGCGAGAAGATGCAAAGCGTTTGCAAGATGAGTGCCTGGATGACTGGTGGGGTAATTTGCCTGAAGGCATTCAAGTGCATTACGACACCCTATTAAAGGCGCTTGGTGCAAGTGAGACCCAAAAGTTCCTGATGAGTAATTACAGCCTTTTTAAGCAAAGAGGCGCTTGGACCTTCTTCTCGCAAGCATGCAAAGCCCATGGCACTACCCCGATTGAAAAACTCAAAACGGATTTATCAAGACTGAAAATTGATAATCCGCTCAATGGAGTTTGGAATGACATCAATGCCAAAGCAGACTTAGAGTTTTTACATCGCTGCTTTACTAATAGCAGCGCTACAGAAATGGCTTACGCACCCAGCATTCAGATGGCAATCGACCTCAAGGCCAAGGGTGGTGATGTGATGGAGATGGCGTCGATATTGCAGCCCATATTTTTGACTCAAGACGACACCAATCGCACTTCGAATGACAAAGCTGCCGGCGATCTTAAGAAATACCTTAAAAAAGAGGGTGAGCTAGATCGCGAGCAAGAGCATGTGACTTATAAACAAGCTTGGGCAACAGCGTTCTTAGAATTTGTTGCTTGGAAAAAAGAGCAAGAGGCCTTCGCGCTCAATGAAGCCTGGTTTGCAATGAGCGCCGCAATGATGGATCACGTCAACATGACCAAAGAGTCCATGCGTGTGCGTGACTTTGATGACTTGGAGATCGGCGTCAGTCAGCTAATGGCGGACTCTGCTAATGCAGCCTACTTGCAGTCGAGACTAGATGCGAAGTACAGGCATATCTTGGTGGATGAGTTTCAGGACACCAACCCCTTGCAGTGGCAAATTCTGCGGGCATGGTTAGAGGGTTATGGTCAGGATGAATCGAAGCCCTCTATTTTTATCGTAGGCGATCCCAAACAATCGATTTACCGATTCCGCCGCGCCGACCCGAGATTATTTAATGATGCGCAGGCTTTCTTAGTAAAAGAGATGCAGGCAGCCTCATTAAACCAAAACACTACCCGTCGTAATGCACCAAAAATCAACGATGCAGTAAATCAGATCTTCGGCACTGAACAATTGCCGGAGTCATATCCGTTTACTGCGCAAAACACTTTATGGAAAGCGCCCGTAGGAAATACTGCAGAAGCGCCATATTCAAACGAGGGTGAAGCCTATTTATTGCCTCTCGTGAAACACGAAGCCGAAGAGCTAGAGCAAAGAGCAGGCAATGCTTTTGAGCAAGCCATTGTGGATGCGCGGCAAACCGCTGATGTGACTCAGCGCTATGTTGAGGGGCAGCAAGTTAGTGCATTGATACAGCATCTGATTCAGACGCGTCCTGTGCTTGATCGCGTTAACGGTCAAGAGGTTTGGCGCAAGGCAAGAGAGAGTGATTTCTTATTATTGGTGAAGCGCCGCAAGTACCTCCCGCAATTCGAGCGTGCTCTACGTGAGGCAGGTTTAGCGTTCGAGAGTTCCAGACTCGGTGGTTTGCTCAATACCTTAGAGATTGATGACCTGATTGCACTCCTAACTGTTCTAGTCACGCCGCGCCATGATTTGCCGCTGGCCCAGGTATTGAGAAGTCCGATCTTTGCATTTACTGAAAGCCAAATGCAAACCCTCGCTAAGGCGCTGGCATCTAATCAATATCGATCTTGGTGGGATGCTTTGCAAGACAGCCCAGATGCCAGCTTGATGCAGGCAGCGCGGTATTTGGAGCATTGGCGCATGCTGGGTGAGCGTCTGCCAGTGCACGACTTGCTGGACCGCATCTATCAAGAGAGTGATTTGCGGATTAAATACGCAAGCGTTTCTCAAGAAATTGCCCGTGCGCAAGTTTTGGCCAACCTCGATGCCTTCCTAGAGCTGGCACTCAATCAAGATGGCGGCCGCTATCCAAGTCTGGGCCGCTTTATTGAAGAGATCAACACCATTCGTCGTGGCGATGATGATGAAACTCCAGATGAAGGTGATGTGGATGCTGAGCCTGATTTGGTAGAGCTCGATGAAGAGAGCGAGTTATCTGAGGAAGACAAAAACAAACGCGTTCGCATGATGACGATTCATGGGGCAAAAGGCTTGGAATCACCGTTTGTGATCATGCTGGACGCAAACCATACTGAAGGTAAGGCGGATCATCGTGGTGTCTTATTGGATTGGCCGCCCGAGAGTGAGAGCCCAAGCCATTTGTCGATGTATACCTCGGCCACCTTAACCAATCCTCGCAGCGAAGTGCGCGAACGCGAGCTACTCATTGGTAAGAACGAGAACTGGAATCTGCTCTACGTGGCAATGACCAGAGCAAAGCAGGGGCTATGCATTAGTGGTGTAGCAAAGGCGCCCACCGCAAAGAATCCTTCAGGCTTAGATGAGAAGTCTTGGTATGGCAGAGCGATGCTAGGCCAACTAAGCATTCTTGAAGATCAACCCGCACCATTAAAAAATACAAGCCCAACGCAAACAAGTCAGAAACCAGGCAATCCAAAGAATTTCATGATGGATGACTTTGAGGTTTCCTGGGTTGCGGCTAGGGTGAGTCATGAGCAGCAGCTTAAAGATATCGAGAGTGGCTTGACCTTGGAAATATTCCAAGACGATAGCAACACACCAGATAACTCCAAAATATTGGAAGAGGGCGTGCACTTTCATCAACTGCTAGAGCATCTCACCCTGCAAACTGGAGCAACAGAACCAGAAGTCATGAGCACAGAACAAATCGCTCGCTGGCTTGGCATTAGTAATGAATCAGCAAGCAAAGCGCTAGACCAAGCAAGCACTGTTCTCAACACTCAGGAGCTTGAGCAATACCTCACGTCAAATCAGTGGGTGCAAGCCTGGAATGAGATTGATGTTGTGAGCTTGGATGGCAAGAGCTTCCGCCTAGATCGCTTAGTAGAGTTTGATGGCCACTTGGCCATCCTCGATTACAAGCTCACGATCCCCGAGGTGGGTAGTGAAGCTCACAATAAATACCGCTCACAGCTGAACAACTACAAACAAGAGCTGGCCAGAATACGTCCAGATAAGCCTGCCAAAGCCTTTTTAATCTCCGCCAAGGGTGAGATTCGAGAAATTACTTAATTTGCTGGCTTTTTGATCTAAGGGCTTGTTTCGACCGCGAACTACAGTATGTTTAACTGCTTCCCACTCTTCATCGGTAAATGGAATGCAGTCTGGATCTGCCATCGCTGCTTTTATGATCGCGGCATCTTCTTCCGCAGTGGGTTTAATTAGCTTTTTCGTGCGCTTAGGATAGCCAATTCCAAGCTTCACCCCTTGAAATCCACCCTAAAGACCCTATATAAGTAGGGAATAGCAAAAATCCCCAAACTAGGGATAATGAAATTCACATGAAACATCCTACAAGGAGTCTTGATGAACATTCGTAAGGTAATCAATTTATTCGTTGGCGTATGCGCAGCAGCGCTACTGTTAACTAGCAATACTGTGTTTGCCGAGGCAACTTTGCCAGAGGTATACAAGGCTGCGCAATCTGGGCAGATGGCTAAAGCCGATGCCATGATGAAAGAGGTTCTGCAAAATCATCCTAATAGTGCAAAGGCGCACTATGTGGCAGCCGAGCTTTATGCCAAAGAAGGTAAGGTAGAAGTTGCGCGCAATCATTTCATCACGGCGCAAAACTTAGCCCCTGGTTTGCCATTTGCGCAAGCGGAGTCTGTACAAAAACTCCAAGTGCAATTAGCCAACGCTCAAGTTGCACCTGCTGCCACTCAGACATCCATTTTCAGTAACCCACTCTTTTGGGGTTTAATTGCCATTCTGGTCATCGGCATCGTGCTTGTGATGAAGCGTCGTAAGGCAGAAGCAGTTCAGGTCTACAACGCACCAAGCGCTGGATACCCTGGTACTCCAGGCGGCCCTGCTGGCTATCCTGGTGGCCCTGGGTACCCTGGAGCCCCAGCTGCAGGCGGCATGGGTAGTGGCTTGATGGGTAGTCTTGCGACTGGTGCTGCATTAGGTGCTGGTATGTACGCTGGCCAAGCACTAGCAAGCAACCTCATGGGTGGTCACGATAATGGCCATTCCAATGCCGGTATTAACCCCAATCTAAATCAAGTGGGCGGCCCAGCATCTTTAGATCCAAACTTTGGTGTGAATGATGCCAGCTCTTGGGATGATAGTGGCGCTAGTTCATGGGATGACAGTGGTGGTGGCGACTTTATGAGTGACGTTTAATTTTCACTCTGCCCGCAAAACAAAAGCTACCGACATGGTAGCTTTTGTTTTTATGAAGATAAATTAATGTATTGCTTTATCAACTGATTCAGTAATTACTTAATCATCCCAGCATTCTTTGCATCTTCCATTGCCTGAGGGATTTTCTCTTTCATAAACGCAGGCATTTTTGAGAGTGGGACATCCACAATCACAAAGCCTGAATCTTCTAGTTTCTTCTTCGTTTCAGGATCGGCATTGAGCTGTGCAAAATAATCAGACATTTTTTGCTGCAATACTAGTGGCGTAGCCTTAGGCACTGCAACGCCGCGGTAAGCGCCATCCACCCAGTTCAGCCCCAATTCTTTAAACGTGGGCACATCTGGTAGGGCGGGGTTCCGTTTTTCAGTAGCAACTGCGAGCGTACGCACCTTAGATTTTTGCTGAATCGCTAAGGGTAGATAACCCATAGCGCCATCCACGTGCATTCCAATTAAAGCAGTAATTAAATCTCCCGTACCTTTAAAAGGAACGTAATTAATTTTTACGCCTGCTAATTTATTTAAGCGCTCCACTGCCATGTGGTTTGCAGAGTATTGTGCAGAGCCAGCAAGATTGATCTTGCCAGGTTCTTTTTTAGCGGCGGCAATAAACTCTTGATAGGTTTTGTAGGGGCTATCAGCAGAGACCATGAGGGCATCTGGAGTGAAGTGGTAGTAGTAGATTGCGCTGATGTCCTCAGTTTTGTACTGAATACCTTCTTGTAATGGCTGCAAGATCGTATGGGGAATATTGACGCCGACTACGGTAGTGCCATCAGCGGGGTAGGTATTGAGAGCGCTCCAGACAAGTGCACCACCGGCACCTGCGCGATTCAGGACCACCATCGGTTGCTTGAACTTTTTGGCAGAGATATCCGCTTGATAGCGCGCTACTAAATCCGATTCTCCAGCTGGTGGAAAGGGGATGATGTATTGGATAGTTTTGTCAGGGAATGGCTGTGCACTAACCACTGAGATAAAGCTTAAAGAGAGTGCAGCAAACTTTATTAGTGAAAATACATTCATTTTGAGATCTCCTGAATTACTGCATTAGTAACATCACTCATCATTGCAGAACCTCCTAAATCCCGGGTATGTAATTGAGGGTTAGCCGTGACGGTTTCAATGGCTTGCATGAGTTTTTTGCCAAGCTCCTTTTCTCCTAAGAAGTCGAGCATCATGACTGCGGACCAAAATGTACCAATGGGATTTGCCAAGCCCTGACCCATAATGTCAAATGCTGAACCATGAATCGGTTCAAACATCGATGGATATCGCCTTTCTGGATCAAGATTGGCGGTAGGGGCAATACCCAAGCTACCGGCAAGAGCTGCCGCCAAGTCACTTAAGACATCTGCGTGCAAATTAGTAGCCACAATCGTATCGAGTGATTCAGGACGATTGACCATGCGAGCAGTAGCAGCATCGACCAGCTCTTTATCCCAAGTCACATCTGGAAAATCTTTGGCTACTAGCTTAGCGATTTCATCCCACATCACCATGCCGTGTCGCTGGGCATTTGACTTAGTAATGACGGTGAGGTGTTTACGGGGTCGAGACTGCGCGAGCTTAAAGGCAAAGCGCTGTACACGCTCTACGCCAACGCGCGTCATGATGCTCATATCGGACGCCACTTCAATTGGGTGGCCTTGGTGGGCTCTGCCGCCTACCCCAGAATATTCACCTTCTGAGTTCTCCCGCACAATCACCCAGTCCAATTGTTCTGGCTTGCAATGACGCAAAGGGGTCTCGATACCTGGAAGAATGCGAGTGGGGCGCACATTGGCGTATTGATCAAAGCCTTGGCAAATCTTGAGACGCAAACCCCACAGCGTAATGTGATCCGGAATATCAGGGTCACCAGCCGAACCAAATAAGATAGCATCTTTAGAGCGCAGGGGCTCTAGACCATCATTGGGCATCATGATGCCGTGCTTGCGGTAGTAGTCGCCACCCCAATCAAAGTGCTCAAAGGCAAAGGCTGCTTGAGGATGTTTTTTACTTAAAGCGTTTAATACTTTCTCGCATTCAGGGATTACTTCTTTGCCGATGCCATCACCCGGAATCGAGGCTATTTTGTAAGTCTTCATTCGTCTCCCACTACTATTTTTTATTAGTGCATGAGCTTTTACATGCACTCTCAGAGCCATTATGTGGCGCTTCCCCGGCTAAAGAACTTGGGGTTTATGACTAGAAAAAAGGGCGATCAGCAGCAAAACAACAAAAAGAGCGTCATTTTTAAGGTTTTTACATATACTGTATGGATATACAGTATATTAATACCTATGACAACTCAGATGACTCCCCAGACAGCAACCCTAAGCCAGGCCCCGCAAGTCTTGGCGGTTCATTCTGCCTATGAGTTCACCCTCTTAAGTCACCGTATTTCAGCAGGATTTCCGAGCCCGGCAGCTGATTATGCCGAGGAGGGTCTCGATCTCAATAGCTACCTCGTTCAAAACAAACCAGCCACCTTCATGTTCACCGTCAAGGGCGATTCGATGATGGGCGCGGGTATTTGTGACGGCGACAAGGTGGTGGTCGATAAAGCCCTCAAGCCAAAACATAAAGACATCGTGGTTGCCGTAGTGGATGACGAGTACACCATCAAGCGCCTCTATCAATTGCGCGGCAAAACTGAGCTTCAGCCCGAAAACCCCAATTACGAACCTATTACCTTTAACGAGAGCAGCCAGCTCCAAATTTGGGGCGTAGTGGTTGGGGTGGTGCGCAAGTACAGCCACGCTAGCAGCAGAAACGGCAGGTCCGCATGAACCAAACCGGCCAAACCAATCAACTCTTCGCACTCGTGGATGTGAACAACTTCTACGTCTCTTGCGAGCGCGTATTTGCTCCTAAGCTAGAAGATGTGCCGATGGTAGTGCTATCGAATAACGATGGCTGTGCGGTAGCGCGTAGTGCTGAAGTCAAAGCGCTGGGCGTGAAGATGGGCACACCCTGGTTTCAGATGAAGGACCTGGCTAAGCAGCATGGTATTCAAGCCTATTCATCTAACTACACCTTGTATGGCGATATGAGTGGCAGGGTAGTGGAAGTCTTAAGAAAGTTCACACCCAATTTAGAGGTCTACAGCATTGATGAGAGCTTCCTGCAAATCGAGACAGTACTCAAGCAATATGCTGACCCTACGAGCTTAGGTCAGATCATCAAGCAAGATGTTAAAGACACTACCGGCTTGCCTGTATGCGTAGGTATTGGTGCTAGCAAGACACTCGCTAAGCTGGCTAATCACTTAGCTAAAAAGAATCCTCAGTTTGCTGGCGTCTGTGATATTAGCTCCATGCCAAAAGCAATGCTCTATCAGTGGATGGCAGAGACAGCAGTAGGTGAGGTCTGGGGCATTGGTGGTAAGACTGCCAAGAAACTCAAAGAACTCAAGATCAACAGCATCTTTGATTTAGTGCAAGTGTCACCACAAGCGATGCGCCAACAATTTGGCGTTGTGATTGAGCGTATTTGTTATGAGTTGCGCGGCGTATCTTGCTTGCAACTCGAAGAAGTGGCACCAGCCAAACAGCAGATTATTTCCTCACGAAGTTTTGGTAAGCCAGTCACTTCAATGGAAGAGTTGGCTGAGTCTGTCGCTACCCATGCTGCAAGAGGCGCCGAGAAGCTCAGAAGCCAAAAGTCCGTTACGGGCGCGCTCACGATCTTTGTGCAAACCAACCCCCATAAACCGTTTGAGCCACAACACCATCAAAGCATCACAGTAGTACTGAGTGATCCAAGCGACAACACCTTAACGCTCACAAGCGCCGCATTAAAAGGGCTAAAGCAAATCTACAAGGCAGGCTTTAAGTACAAGAAAGCGGGCGTCATTCTGAATCTATTAGCTGATAAACCCACGATGCAGCAATCGCTATTTGATGACATGGAAGTTAAAGGCAAATCTGCTGGCCTCATGAAAGCCATGGACTCGATCAATAGTCGCTTTGGTAATGCCGCCATCAAAACCGCAGCATCCGGAACCAAGCAAGACTGGAAGATGAGATCAAGCAATAGATCACCGAACTACACCACGCAGTGGGATGAATTACCCGTAGCACGATAAATAATTAATCAACCAATCAAGTAAAAATCAAGCAAAAAGTAAACAAGGAGAAACAAATGGAACTATTAAATAACTTCAACGGCATCTCATTCGCAGTAATCGTGGTTTTGTCTTATTGCGCAGTATTAAAAAACACAAAGCGCTATGAGCGTAGCAATACTCAAGTATTTGGTCGTAAGTACCAGTAAGAAGAAAAGAAAAAGCAGCAGCTACCTAGAAGGGGAATAAGGAAATCACGGATTCCTTATTCCCTAGTAAAGGCGAAAGTCATCAGAATTACCCTACGCAAGATAGGTGTAATGAAATTATAAAAATGTCATAAATATGGATAAAATCCATAAATGATCGATGACAAGCAAACGTTTATAGATAAAAAATTACGTCCACTGCCACGCTGGATATTTATGTCCCGCTGGTTGCAGGCGCCGCTCTATATCGGCCTGATTGTTGCTCAAGGTGTTTATGTTTGGCAGTTCTGGTTAGAGCTGGTGCATCTCATTAGCATGATGGCAGATAAGTCCATGACTGAAACTGCCCTCATGTTGGTAGTGCTGGGATTAATCGACGTAGTGATGATCTCCAACCTATTGGTCATGGTCATTGTTGGTGGATGGGAAACCTTTGTCTCCCGTCTAGAGCTAGAAAATCATCCAGATCAACCCGAGTGGTTATCTCATGTCAATGCAGGCGTACTCAAGGTAAAACTAGCAACCGCCATCATCGGCATCTCATCAATACATCTGCTGAAGACTTTCATCAACGCAGCATCCTATGATGAAAAGACCCTCATGTGGCAAACCTTAATCCACATCACCTTTGTGTTGTCAGCCGTAGCGATAGCCTATACAGAAAAGCTCGTGACCTCAGCTCATAAGTAGCACTAAAAAATTAGCCTTGCAAGGCCTTGCGAAGGTACTCGGAGACATTGTCCTGACGCAGCATCCATTGCTTGTAGTCAGATGAAACTTGGCTAATCAGTTCGCCTTTGTGTTTACCAAAAGGCATGATTGTTGGAACGCGGGCTTTCTCAGACATTTCCCATAAGGCATCTAGAGAAGTAGGGTGAAGTTTTTCAATAATCTGCCCAAGAATCTTGGAGCAGATCCACACATCCGCCAAGGCACTGTGTGCATCGCGTAACTGCTCACGAGCAGTAGCGCGTTCAAAGTAATACAGCAGGGCACTTTGAGTGTGGCTATCCAAATTAGGCCAAAGGTTGCGAGAAAGAGCAAGCGTGCAAATACGCTTGACCTCTGGCTTACCAATAGCCTCCCAGTCAAAATCCACACTATGACCAATAATGTACTTAGTGCCAGCAGGCAATCTAAACGAAGTGCTGGCAGGGCAATTCACCAACTCTTCGTCCATGATGTGGTGAGTAGCTAAAGCACCCAAACTAATCGGTTTACCAGGGTTGTAACGCTGCACCCAAGGATTGCCAACGGCCAGAGGATTGATCGAGGTGACATCTAAAGAGGCTGCCTCAATAATGACGGCATCGTTCTTATCGGTTGCTTCTACATCAAAAATAATGGCTTGGGGCATGGGCTTCTTTAAGTAACGTTTGGTTAGGTGGCTATTGTGCCTTGAAGTGTCGCTATCGAGGAATCGGCGAGCACTGATTCAGATATTCCTACGCCCGAATCATCCTCAATACCTGTTCTTTGCATTCTCAAACCTCTACGCTGAATCCTTCTTACTACCGGGAGAGATTTGAATGCACTTAGCTATTGAATGCAGGCATAGGCAACAACGATTATTCAGATTGGTGATGGATTCCCGGGTTGTCCTAGTTTTGCTGATTGTTTGGATGATTTGGGGAATCTTCAGGATCTTAAAGATCCTGTAATTGGGCTAAATCTAGCCTTGGGAGAGGTGGACGAGCCCGACCCCCGGCACTGACAGAATTGGGTTTGGCTGCTTCGTTCCCGACCTGACCAGGTTATCCAAACCGCCATGCGGGGAGGCCCGTCCAATTCCATTTTAGCTTGTTAGAATGTAATACATGACAGCATTGGCTTTAGCCCGTTCGTGGCGCCCTAAAACTTTCTCCCAATTGGTAGGACAAGACCATGTGGTTAAGGCATTAACCCATGCTTTAGACCAGGGTCGACTACACCACGCTTGGCTCTTTACAGGCACTCGCGGGGTCGGAAAGACCACCATTGCCCGAATTATGGCCAAAGCCCTCAATTGCACAGGGGAAGATGGCCAAGGCCGCATGACCTCAGAACCCTGTGGGAAATGCCCAGCTTGCCTAGAAATCGATGCTGGTCGCTTTGTAGACTATATTGAGATGGATGCTGCAAGTAATCGCGGGGTAGACGATATTGCCGCTCTATTAGAGAAGGCAGCCTACGCTCCAAGTAATGCGCGTTACAAGGTCTATATGATTGACGAGGTGCACATGCTCACCAATCATGCCTTTAATGCCATGCTCAAAACGCTCGAAGAACCGCCTGAACATGTGAAGTTCATACTTGCAACTACGGATCCGCAAAAGATCCCAGTCACTATTTTGTCCCGTTGCTTGCAGTTCAATCTCAAGCAAATGCCAGTACCGCTCATCGTGGAGCATCTAGAAAAAGTACTTGCCTCAGAAAAAGTCGACTGCGAAACCAATGCACTGCGAGTTTTAGCAAAAGCAGCACAAGGCTCCATGCGCGATGCTTTATCGCTCACTGACCAAGCCATCGCCTATGCCGCTGGCAAAGTATCTGAAGAAGCAGTGCGTGGCATGCTAGGCACCTTGGATGATGCCTACCTCATCAAAATTTTAGATGCACTCATTGCAAAAGATGGCGCAACACTATTGGCCATTGCTAACGAGATGGGTGAGCGCAGCATGTCTTTCTCATTAGCGCTGGCAGATTTATCTAGCCTTATTCAGAAGATTGCTGCTGCACAAATCGTTCCTGAATCTGTTTTAGAAGACTGGCCTGAAGCGGCAGAAATCCGACGCTTAGCTAGCGCACTGACAAAAGAAGAAGCACAGCTCTTCTACCAAATCAGCATTACCAGCCGTCCTGACTTATCACTAGCGCCTGATGAGCAAACTGGCTTTGCTATGACGCTCCTGCGGATGTTGGCCTTTCGTCCCGGCAATGAAACTCCCAGCAGAGCAGGGAACTCAACACCGCCAGTAGCTTCGGTAGCATCAGCACCAAGACCTTCCGCACCAGCTAATCAAACAGCTGCTCCAGTCAGGCCTGCACCTCTAGTTGCAGCGCCAGCAGCCAAGCCTGCTGCAATAGCCTCCAGCGCAGATCGCCCAGACTGGCACACCTTAATGCGTCAGTTGCCTGTTAAGGGTATGGTTCAGCAGTTAGCGTTTCAGACAGAGTTGCAAGATTGGGAAGATTCACCAGCAGGCGTGCGCGCCACTGTTGTGACTCCGATGCCCCAGCTCGCTTCAGAAGCTTCTGTTGGTCGCCTTGCGGATGCACTCACTGCGCACTTTGGCAAACCGATCAAAGTTGTAATAGAGAAGGGCGAAGTGGAAGGCAAGACAGTCGCTAAAGTCGATGCCCAGATTCATCAAGAGAAAAGACAAAACGCTGAGCAGATGATTGCTCAAGATCCATTTATTCAGCAGCTAGAAAAAGAGTTTGGAGCCAAAGTAGTTGGTGGCTCTGTTAAACCTCTGTAATTGAATTAATCATAAGGAAATAAAGCGATGATGAAAGGTGGCCTTGCTGGTTTGATGAAACAAGCCCAGCAGATGCAAGAGAAGATGAAGGTAGCGCAAGAGCAATTGGCTGCGCTAGAAGTCACCGGCCAAGCTGCTGGTGGTTTAGTTAAAGTCACCATCTCTGGCAAGCACGAAATGAAACGCGTACAGATTGATCCAGGCGCAATGGATGATCGTGAAATGCTCGAAGACTTATTAGTTACCGCCTATACAGAAGCATTCAAACAAGTAGAGGCTGCTAGTTCGCAGGTGATGTCTGGTGCAACTGCTGGTATGCCAATGCCCCCTGGATTTAAATTACCATTTTGATTGCTAATTCGTAATGGCACGTCAAGAAGCTCCGCAAGATGCCCTTGGTCGATTGATCGAGGCATTGCGCGTATTGCCTGGAGTAGGGCCAAAGTCAGCGCAACGTATGGCTTTCTATCTACTACAGCATGATCGTAATGGCGCTGCAGTACTTGCACAGTCATTGGGTGAAGCAGTAGAGACTGTAGGACACTGCGCTCGTTGCAATACCTTCTCCGAAACCCAAATCTGTGTAACTTGTATTGATGATCGTCGTGATCCATCCTTACTGTGCATCGTGGAAACACCCGCCGACCAAGTCATGGTCGAGCAGACCTTGAGCTTCAAAGGCAATTACTTTGTATTAATGGGGCGCATCTCACCACTCGATGGCATGGGCCCGAATGAAATCCATTTCGATCGATTGCTTAATCGCATTGAAGCTCCTGACACTGGAGTGCCTGTCAGAGAAGTGGTTCTAGCAACGAATTTCACCAGTGAAGGTGAGGCTACAGCCCACTACATTGGTGAAGTACTCAAATCCAAAGGTATCAAAGTCACCAGAATTGCCAGAGGCATTCCGGTAGGTGGTGAACTGGAATATGTAGATGCGGGCACCTTGGCTAGAGCGCTGATGGATCGCCGCTAAGTAGGGTGGCCTCCCAAAACCCCTTTTATTAATAGCGTTGAATGTCGTGCGCTACCCGAATAAAATAACAATCTTGCTTGAGAGATGCTTAATTACTTTGGTATCTTTCTTGCCCAATTTTTTTAAATAAATAACTGTCATTGCTGTGCCCCCTAGAAATTCGTCATAATTGCTATACTTGTATAGCAATTACAAGGAGGTCATATGCTAGCAATACGATTACCCAAGGAAATTGAATTGAGACTTGATAATTTAGCCAAGGCAACTGGCCGAACTAAAACCTTTTATGCTCGTGAAGCGATTCTGGCTTATGTGGAGGATATGGAAGACTTATATCTAGCTGATAAGAGTATGAGAGCATTAAAAAGTGGCAAAGTAAAAGCTATCCCATTGGACCAAGTGGAGCGAAATCTTGGTTTGGCTGATTGAGTTTGCCCCATTAGCAGAAAAACAATTAAGAAAATTTGATCCTAAAGTAGCTAAAAGAATTTTTAAGTTTTGCAGAGAGAGGCTTGCCGTTCAGGCTGACCCAAGAATTCTTGGCGAAGCTTTAAAAGGTAGCGAGTATGGTGACTACTGGCGGTATCGGGTCGGCGATTATCGAATTATTGCTTTTATTTAGGATAAAGAGATCAGTATTCACGGCGTGAGTATTGGTGATCGAAAGCACATATACAAGTGATGTTCAAAGTGATTAGGTTGTCTGAGGGTCTAGTAATGCAAGCCAGTGAAGTTAGTCGGGCCACTGGAAGATCGCCATCTCAACAAATTGAGCATTGGGTTCGTTTGGGAAAATCTGCTGCTGACCATCCCAAACTCAATGGCCAGATGTTGCTTGATATCCTCAATACACAATCTTCAAAGCTCAACGGTCACTAATTCGACATAAATTCTAGGTAAATTAGCCCTTTTTGGGGATAATTTGGTCTGCACCCCTGTTGAGCTTCAATCTCACGCCGTGCCTAACCGAGTTGTCTTGTTTTTACCCTGGTAGATCTGACCATTTTTATTTTTAGTCATTCATTGGTCATTGACGCTAAGTATGTGAAATTGTGAATGACCCACAAATCCTATCTTCTCCTGTTGAGTTTGCTTGCTGCCTTTGGTAGCACGACTGCGCTCGCCCAGAAGGCGGGATCTGGTTCAGACCAAATCGCTACATTTGCTGCACCAATAAATGATCTTCCTACTGAAGGGGAATTATTTGGTTTGCCGGTAAACATGCACGGTCAAACTACGTATATTAATCAGCGTTACAACAACTTCACATCATCGTACTCCGGTATGCGAAGCCTATCCAGCGATAAGGCGATGAGCTACACCTGGTCCGGTACTTTATTCTTTGGTGCGCGAGTTGCGCCAAACACCGATGTCTATTTCAATCCGGAGGTAATTTCCGGAGTTCCTTTCTCTGGTTTAAATGGTTTGGGTGGTTTTTCAAACGGTGAGGCAACTAAAGCCAATGGCGCACAAGCTAAGTTTTATTCTGCTCGTGCCTTTGCGCGCCACACGATTAATCAAGAGGGCGATCAAGTTGTTCTTGAGAATGAAGCCAATCAAATTACCCAAACTGTTAGCAGTAATCGTGTAGTTCTGACTGGTGGTCAGTTCTCCACGCTCGATATCTTTGATGACAGTCGTTATGCCAAAGACCCCCGTGTTCAGTTCATGAACTGGGGCAATATGACCTATCTAGCTTATGACTATACAGCCGATGCCAGAGGCTACAGCTGGGGCTTGGCGGGTGAGTGGTATCTCGATAACTGGGTCATGCGCGCCTCACGTATGCTTGCCCCTAAATCACCTAATGGTCGTGATCTCAATTGGCAAATCTTTAATACTTATGGCGATCAAGTAGAAGTAGAGCGCCAACATAATATTGCTGATCTACCAGGTAAGGTGAGCGTACTGGCCTATCGCAACAAAATGATATTGGCGCGATTCTCGGATGCTACTAATTACATTGATCAAGATCCAAATACTCGCCAAGGCACTCAAGCAATTAATAACGTTCGCAACAATATGCAGATTAAAACCGGTATTGGTTTGCATGGCGAGCAAGCTTTGACAAAGGATCTTGGTATCTATGGTCGAGCCTTTACATCAGATGGTCATACAGAGACCATGTCTTTCACTGAGGCAGACAATTCGATATCTGTGGGCATGGGTATGAATGGCACAAGTTGGAAGCGGCCGCATGACAGTATTGGCATCTCTGCCATGCAAAATGGTTTATCAAGCTATCGCCGCGGCTATCTAAAAGCAGGGGGCGTTTCTTATTTCATTGGTGACTATGCAAGCCCAAGTCAGACGATTTCCTATTCGCCTGAACGGATTGGTGAGGTCTATTACAACGCCACTGTCATTAAGAACGTTCTAGCGGGTTTGAACTTCCAGCACATCATTAATCCGGCTTACAACTCCGCCCGCGGACCGGTAAAAATCGTGTCGTTCAGGGTGCATGCTGAGTTTTAAGCATATCAAGGCACCCCAGATTCATTATTGTCTTTAGAATCAATATGTTAGAAAACTCCAATAATTCGACTTTTGGAGTTTCTCACCTATAATCGATTAATTCCTGATAAGTACAGTCAAACCTGTCTTTAGGGCTTCAAAAACAGCATTAGTACAGATTTAGAGGTAGCCGATTTGATTCACGGCCAGACAGAAACGAGCGAATTTGCTGACACCAGAACAACTCCCATAAACCGGGTTGCTTGTGCAGTCGCCTCCTTATTATTTGTAACTCCTGTATTTGCCCAGACCAACGCCCCCATCCCGGCTAGCGTCACAGTCCAAACGAATGAATCTAAAGATGCATTAACTGCGCCACCAGTTGTTAGTAATGAGACTGCTAATGCTGCTAATGCCGCATCGCTGTTTGCGCCGGTAACGAAGAGCAATTCCCCCAAGATTTATACCAAGGGTGCGCCATCCGGCCCAACGGAGATGGATTTGCGTCAGCTGTGGAGTGAGTTGAAATTAAATAACCCGCAACTGTCATCACTGCGTGAGTCCTACTTATCTGCGAAAGCGACTGTCCCGCAGATTAATGCGCCAGCCAATCCACAGGTCGGTTTAGTGTGGTCAGGCATGCCAGTAAACTCTCCATTTGCATTGGGTGGGGCAAATACACCAACGCCACAGAACCCCAATGGGATTAGTAGCAACAACGCCATTTCTATTGCCCAGCCATTTCAGTTCCCAGGCAAAAAGAGCTTGGCATCAGATATTGCTAATACCAATGCTGAGGCTCTGCTTGCACAAAGTGAAGCTACCTATTTACAGCTAGGCGCTCAACTATCAACTCTGTATTACGGCGCATTAGCATCGCAAAAGCAATTGCAAGTCTTAAAAGAATCTGTCATGCGCTTGGAGATGATTAAGAACGTAGCAAAAGCGCGTTACTCTAATAATGCTGCTGCTTATGTTGAATACCTTAACGCACAGGTATCGCAAAGCGCGGCGCAAGCAGATCAATTTAATGTTGAACGTCAACTACAAGTAGCGCTCAACAATATCAATACTTTGGTTGGCCGTCACTCTAGAGAGAAGCTCGTGTTACGCGGCGATGTGCGCCGTGCCATTAATAGTATGCCCACTTTGATTGAGTTGGAAGACTATGCTGAAACCAGTCATCCATCATTGAAGAGTTCTGCTCTGCAATTAGATGCTGCTCGTAAGGGTGTTGATTTAGCGAAGAAGGCTTATTTGCCAGACTTCCAAGTAATAGGCTCATCCTATACTCCGCGTGGCCCGTTCTCGGCCAATAATGGCGCCATGTTCTATCAGTTTGAGCTGGACTTAATCATTCCACTGTATTTCTTTACTAAAGAAAAATATGGCGTAGAGCAGGCGCAGCGTAATCAAGCGGCTGCAGAGGCGGGTAATATCTCCAATCGTCAACAAATTGTGTTGGCTGTGAACAGTGCCTTTGCTAGCTACGAGCAAGCTAAGAATCAAACGCAATTTCTGAAAGAGCGCCAAGTTCCTCAAGCGGATGCTGCTTATAAAGTGGGCTTAACTCAGTACTCAAATAATGGTCAGGGATTTAACGATTTGCTGACAGCGCAAACGCAATTGCGCAATCTCGAAGTTCAATTAGCGCTGGCTGAAAGTAATTTATTGCAAGCACAAGCAGTATTGCTGGCGACATCTGGCAAAGAACCTTTTTAAGGAGCAGTGTTGAAGGACAAAATTCTTTCTTTCTTAAAGTCTGCACTCAAGACATTAGAGCGGATCTGGAGCCAGCTGCTTCATCGCGCTAGCGTTAAACAGGAGGAGATTCGTAAAAATTATTGGGCACTTCCAGTTACTAGCCGAGAGCGTATACGGTTGATTGCAATCTGCACTTCTATCCTGATGTTGGGAATTGTGATCGGCCTAGCGGTCAACGTGAATCGTCCAGTAAAGCTTGAGAAGAGTGATAAGAGCCTCAAGATCGAAAAGACGGGCGTAATGGAGTTGCGTTTACAAGGGGTTGAGCTTAATCCCAATATTTATATTTTTCAGACGGCCGTTAAGGCTTCAGTTCCTGTTGAGTTGAATGTGCCGGGTCGTCTAGCTTTTAATGCTGAAAAAGCTAAAGTACTTTCTGCTCGAGCACCAGGAAGAGTGGAGCGCATCTTTGCTTTTGATGGTGCTGAGGTAAGTCTGGGTTCTGCAGTGGTTGAGGTGTATAGCCCTGAGTTCATATCCGCCCAGCAAGAATATTTACTCTCTTCGCAAACTGCAAAAGTGCTTGAAGCTAATAAGACCATGAGTGATTTATTGGGAGATGCCAGGATTACTCAGCAAGCAGCTGCTAATCGTATGCGCAATTTAGGTGCTGGCGACGGTGATATTAAGTCTCTGGAGAGGAGCGGCAGAACCCAATCTAATCTAGTGATGCGCTCGCCGTTGCAGGGTATTGTGGTCAAACGCGCGGTCGAACCGGGATCAGTCGTGAATGCCGGTGATGTTTTAGTTACATTGGCGAATCAAAAAGAATTATGGTTCTTGGGCAATGTATATGAGCAAGATATTCGTAAAATTCAAAAAGGCCAGACAATGATCCTGCGCTCTCAGTCCTATCCAGATAAGGAATTTATAGCAACTGCGAATTACATTGCACCGGTAATTGACCCTGAGACACATGCTTTATTAATCCGCTGTGATGTGGAGAATTCTGAGGGCCTATTGCGTCCTGACATGTATGTGAGTGCTAAATTAAAAGTAGGCGAGGCTGAGGCGGTAGTCGTTCCTCAATCTGCGATTGTGCGTGTACGCGAGATGCGCTATGTCATCATCAAAATTGGATCTGATACATTCCGTCGTTTTGTAGTGAAGGGCTATGACTTGGATGGCAAACGATTTGCGGTTACAGAAGGCTTGGAACCCGGCATGCAAGTTCTGACTGATGGTGCGGTCTTACTGAATGACCGTTTTGCTAAGCAGGAGGAATAATTGAGTTTAGTTACTTCATTTATTCGTGGAGTTTTAGAAAAGCGCGTCATCATTCTGATGGCGGCTGGAGTATTACTTTGCTTAGGCGCTTTTAGTCTTAAGGAGCTGCCGATTCAGCCTTACCCAGGCGTAGCTCCACTGACAATTCAGGCTATATCTCAATGGCCTGGTAGAAGTACTACAGAGGTAGAGCAGCAAGTTACCATCCCTGTTGAAAATGCGCTGGCTGGTATCCCCGGTGTAAAGACCTTTCGTTCGGTCTCTCTTTTTGGGCTCTCTGTTGTTACCCTTAAGTTCACTGACAATGCCGATGCATTTAAAGCACGTCAAATATTTATTACTAGCCTCGCGAATGTTACCTTTCCAACGGGTGTTAGTTCAAGTGTTAGCCCAGATTCGGATGCAACCGGAGAAATCCTGCGCTATCAGGTGACATCTGACTATGCCTCACCAACTCGCTTGAAAACGCTACAGAACTATGAGATCTATAAAGAGCTCAAACAAACACCTGGCGTTGCTGACGTCTCATCATTTGGCGGCAAGGTTCGCCAATACCAAGTTATTGTTAGTCCGGAAAGTCTTCAATCCAAAAGCGTGACAGTACCTCAATTAATAGATGCCTTGTCTAAAGCTAATGACAATACTGGCGGCGGAGTTTTACCCAGTGGCGAGCAGCAATTCGTAGTTCGTGGCGTTGGCTTATTGCGAAATATTGAAGATATTAAGCAAGTCGTTATTGCTGTTAATAAAGGCGTACCCGTTCGAATTGGGGACGTTGCCTCCGTCCAAATTGGTAACGCTCCACGATTAGGCTTATTCCAATTTGACGACAACCCAGATTCTGTAGAAGGCATTGTTTATTTGCGTCGTGGTGAGAATGCGTCTGAAGTTTTGGCTCGAGTTCGGGATAAGGTAGCCAATATTAATAAACACATCTTACCTCCTGGCATTGAGATTAAACCTTTTTATGATCGTCAAGTACTTTTAGATATTACGGTTGGCACTGTTAAGCACACGATGTTTTTTGGTATCACGATGGTATTGGCGTTGCTATATGTCTTTCTAGGCAATCTACGTGCTGCCGCTGTTGTTGCTGCGGTTATCCCTCTGGCCCTGTGTTTTTCATTTATTCAAATGTATCTGTTCAACGTTCCCGCGAATTTAATTTCTTTAGGGGCGATTGACTTTGGGGTGATTGTCGACGCCGCTGTAATTATTACGGAGAATGTAATGCGACACCTTGAGGAAGGCGGCAATCGACTCAAGCAGAGCATTATTTTGGCAACTAGTGAAGTGCAACGTGCGATGGTGTATTCAACCAGCATCATTATTGTTGCCTATTCACCTCTATTTTTAATGGGTGGTGTAGAGGGCATTATCTTCAAGCCTATGGCCTTTACTATGGGTTTTGCCTTAATAGCTTCCATTATCTTAAGCTTAACCTTTTTGCCGGCAGCCATTTCTTTGGTTTTTGGTGAAAAGTTCCATCATGCGCCCCCTAAGTTCATTACTTGGATGCTTGAGCGTTATAAGCCTTTATTGCGTAAATTGATGGACCATCCACGCCATGTCATTACTGTTTCCGTTTTCATTCTAGGCGTAACACTATTGAGCGCTACTCGTTTAGGTACTGCATTCTTGCCCACCCTGGAAGAGAATAATATTTGGTTGCGCGTTACCTTGCCTAATACGGTTGATTTAGATTATTCCATCAAGGTGGCTAATCAACTACGCGAAATATTCTTGAAGCAACCCGAGCTCGATAAAGTAGCCGTACAAATTGGACGACCGGATGATGGCACTGACTCGACCGGTGTTTTCAACCAAGAGTATGGTCTATATTTAAAGTCACCCGAAGAAATGCCAAAGGGTTCAAGTAAGCATTTATTGTTACAACATCTTCAAACGGAATTGGGTAAGATTCCCGGCGTCAATTTTAGTTTTTCTCAATATATTCAAGATAACGTCAATGAGGCTCTTTCTGGGGTGAAGGGTGAGAACTCGGTCAAGATTTATGGATCCGATCTTGATGTTTTAAATCAAAAGGCTCATGAAGTTGTTTCCCAGCTAAAAAAAGTTCGAGGTATTGAAGACGAGAATATCTTGAAAGAGTTGGGTCAGCCAACTTTAAATATCCAGATTAATCGTGAGGCGGCTGCTCGTTACGGAATTAATGTAAGTGATATTCAAACAGTTGTCGCCAATGCAATTGGCGGCGCTCCTGTTTCTAATTTTCTTGAGGACGAGAAAACTTTTGGTATTGCTGTGCGTTTAAATGAAGCTAGTCGTAATGATATTCCTGATGTAGCGAGTTTGTTGATTGACACGCCCAATGGTCAAAAAGTACCCTTATCAATGGTTGCTAACGTTCAATTAACGGATGGGCCTTTTTTCATTTATCGTGAAACGGGTAGGCGGTATATTGCCGTTATTTTTAGTGTTCGCGGTAGGGATTTAGGTGGAGCTGTAGAGGATGCTAAGTACTTAGTCGAGAAAAATGTAGCGCTACCAACTAACTATACGATTTTATGGGATGGTCAATTTAATCAAATGAAGGCCGCGCAACAAAAGCTGATGGTCATCATTCCATTAACGCTATTAGCCATCTTCCTGTTGCTCGTTGCTGCCTTGGGCAATATTCGTGATGCGGTAATCGTTTTAATTAATGTACCGTTTGCTGCAATCGGAGGAATTATTGCCTTACATCTGGGCGGCGAGACGCTGAGTATTTCAGCGCTCTTCGGATTTTTATCTTTGTTCGGTATCGCAATTCAGGATGGCGTCATTCTAATTTCTTATATTAATAAGACGGTTGCTGAGGAGCATGGCGCCATGAAGGATGCAATGGTGGATGGCGCTGCTTTGCGAGTGCGTCCAGTCTTAATGACAGCAATGCTTGCTGGACTAGGCCTTTTGCCTGCCGCCTTATCTCACGCGATTGGATCTGAGGCGCAGAGACCCCTTGCTTTGGTAATTGTTGGCGGTATGGTTACAACGACTGTATTAACCTTGTTAGTACTTCCGGTTTTATACGCCTCTCTCAGAGGTAGAGGCAAGCATGCACCAGGGTTGGTTTAGCCATGGTAGTTAATAAAGTTCCTCATATTCTGATTTCTAATGATGATGGCTATCTTGCGCCTGGTCTTTTAGCCCTGGTTAATGCCATTCGTCCATTAGGTCGTGTCACAGTGATTGCGCCTGAGCAAAATCACAGTGGCGCATCAAACTCATTAACACTATCACGACCACTCTCGATTCATCGGGTAGCGGGTGGTGAGCGTGATGGCTTCCTATTTATTAATGGCACCCCAACGGATTGTGTGCATATTGCGATGACTGGCTTCTTGGATGAGAAGCCAGACCTAGTAGTTTCTGGCATTAACCAAGGCGAGAACATGGGTGAAGACACCCTTTACTCAGGCACTGTTGCCGCTGCAGTTGAGGGTGTGATGTTTGGTGTTCCCGGCATTGCCTTCTCGCAAATCGATAAGGGCTGGAACCGAATTGAAGATGCTGCAAAAGCAGCGCACGATATCGTTGTCCAAACGCTGGCATCCAATTTGACTCATGCCGATGGCGCTGCCACTTTGCTTAACGTCAACATTCCGAATCGTCCCTATGCCGACCTGAATCGCTGGCGTGTAACGCGTTTAGGTAATCGGCATCACTCGCAACCAGTAGTCGTTCAGAAGAGTCCACGTGGCGACGATATTTACTGGATTGGGGCAGCAGGGCATGCAAAAGACAGTTCTGAAGGTACGGATTTTCATGCAATTGATGAAGGATGTATCTCGATTACACCTATGCAATTAGATTTGACCCATCATGCTCGATTAACTGCAATGCGTGCCAATGGCTGGACGCGCGGTTGAGGCCAGCAGCAGAACGCAATGCTGGTCATCGGCAAGCTTTGGCTGCGAAAGTACTCGCTGCTGGGGTTAAGCATGGCAAAACCTTAGAAGCCATCGCCACCGTTCCGCGTCATGCATTTATGGATGCGGGCATGCATCCCCAGGCCTATGAAGATACTGCTTTACCAATCGGCCACTCCCAAACGATTTCTAAGCCATCGGTAGTGGCGCGCATGATTGAGCTTTTGCATAAGCCCAAACAATCCTTGGGAAAAGTGTTGGAGATTGGTACTGGCTGTGGCTACCAAGCAGCTGTTCTCAGCTTGCTATCGGATGAGGTGTATTCGATAGAGCGTATTCGTCCTTTGCACGATATGGCGAGAGAGAAACTGCGCCCATTTCGGATTAAAAACCTGCGCCTCATTTACGGAGATGGCATCCTGGGCCTCCCTCAAGCAGCCCCGTTTGATGGAATCATTCTGGCAGCAGCTGGTTTGGGTATCCCGGATGCCTTATTAGATCAATTGGCTATTGGCGGGCGCTTAGTGGCCCCGGTTGCCAAGAATGAGAAAGAGCAGCAATTGATCATGGTGGAGCGGATGAGTTCCCAACGCTATCAAAGAACCGTTCTGGACGAGGTCTTTTTTGTCCCCTTACAATCAGGGGTAGTATGAAAATCCTTATGAATACTTTACCTAAATACCTCCTATTGCTACTGGTAATGACTTCTTTGCTGCTCAATGCGGGTTGTTCATCAACTCCGAGAGCTAAACCAGCGAATGTCGTTGATCGTAGTGGTGGCGACAATGAGCCAGCACCTCCAGGCTACTATCGCGTCAAACGCGGTGATACCTTAGCCCGCATTGCTCTAGATAATGGGCAATCTCCGCGGGATTTAGCGCAGTGGAATAATTTATCGAACCCAAACTTAATTGAAGTGGGTGACCTCGTTTTAGTGAAGCCGCCAGCCAACAGCAAAATGACTGTTAAGCCTATTCCGAAAACAGCTAGCGATCTACCTAAAACCGATGCACCAAAAGCAGACACCTCTAAAGCAGAGCCCTCAAAAGAAATTGTTGCCGAGCCAGGTATTCGTTTATCGTGGCCAGCCAAAGGTAAGGTCACAGATGATTTCAGCGAAAAGACTAAAGGTATTGATATTGCTGGTAAGTTAGGTGAGCCTGTAACGGCAGCTTCTGAAGGCAAGGTGGTTTATGCTGGCAATAGCTTGCGTGGCTATGGCAACCTTGTCATCATCAAGCATGACAATACTTATCTCACGGCCTACGCCCACAACCGCACACTCTTAGTTAAAGAGGGTGATGCGGTGAAGAAGGGGCAGAGGATTGCTGAGATGGGTGATACCGATGCAACTTCGGTGAAGCTCCACTTCGAATTACGCGTGAATGGCAAGCCGGTAAATCCAACGCCATACATGCAGTAATTGCTTTCATTTCATTGCTAGCGATTTAAGTATGGCAACCGTTCTCGTCTTCGATATTGAAACCATCCCCGATGTTGCGGGTCTGCGTCGACTCAACGACTATCCTGTTGCGCTGACAGATAGTGAGGTTGCTGCTAAGGCGATGGCAGAACGTGCCGAGAAAACCGGTAGCGAGTTCCTCCCGTTGTATTTGCAACGTATCTGCGCTATCTCATGCGTCATCCGTAGAACCAGCAAAGATGGCTCGCCGCAAATCAAGGTAGGTACGCTAGGCACCCCGCAAGATGATGAGAAAGTGTTAATTCAGACCTTCTTTGAGCTTGTTGAAAAATACACTCCCCAATTAGTGTCCTGGAATGGCAGTGGCTTTGATTTGCCGGTACTGCACTATCGCGCTTTAGCAAATCACATTCAGGCACCACGCTATTGGGAGATGGGTGAGAGCCAAGAAAACGATAGCCGTGAGTTCAAGTGGAACAACTACATCAGTCGTTATCACATGCGCCATTTAGATCTGATGGATCTCTTAGCTAAATTCAATGGTCGCGCTAATGCACCCTTAGATGGCCTAGCAAAACTCTGCGGTTTCCCAGGCAAGATGGGAATGGATGGCAGTCAGGTATGGCCTGCGTATCAAGAAGGCAGAATTGATGAGATTCGTCGCTATTGCGAAACCGATGTGGTCAATACGTATCTGATGTATTGCCGCTTTCAGTTAATGCGTGGTGGTTTTTCATCAGAAGAATACAAAGAAGAAATTGCCTTCGTTAAAGCGTATTTAGAGAAAGAATCTAAAGAGCCACATGGTGAGCAGTGGCAAGAGTATCTCTTAGGTTTTACTCCGGATGCGTAGAGGAGAAAAGCCAGTCCACATTGTGGTGACTGAACCAGTACGAGTTGATTCACTTGATTTAGATGCGCAAGGCATTGCGCGCTTGGCACCCAATGAGGAGGAAGCTGCTCTGGGTCAAAGCGGTAAAGTCATCTTTATTCAAGGCGCGCTACCAACAGAACTAGTCACTTACGTCATTACCCGTGACAAAGCCCGCTTCAGTAAAGCCAAAGTTCTTGATATCCAGAGGCCTGCCGTATTTAGAGCAGAGCCTAAGTGCAAAGCGTTTGGAGTGTGCGGTGGTTGCACTATGCAGCACTTGGATATTCGAGCGCAGGTAGCAATGAAACAGCGCGTATTAGAAGATGACCTAAAGCATATCGCCAAAGTAGCTCCAGAAGAGATTCTTCGCCCGATGGGTGGCCCCGCCTGGGAATATCGCCATCGCGCACGTTTGAGCGCCGTCAACCGCTCAATTAAAAAAGGTACTGTGCTGATTGGATTTCATGAGGGGAAGAGTGGCTATGTCGCCGACATGACCGCTTGCGAGATTTTGCCAAAACATGTTTCGGATTTATTGCCAGAGATGCGTAAATTGGTAATGGGGTTATCCATTGTGGATCGCATGCCACAAATCGAAATCGCTGTAGGTGAGCCCGAGGATCCGAATTCAGACGACCCTAAAAAAACAAAGCCAGTCACTGCCTTAGTATTTAGAAATCTCCTGCCTTTGACACCAGCCGACGAGCAGTTGCTCAGAGACTTTGCTGATGAGCATCAAGTCTGGGTATGGTTGCAGCCCAAAGGCATAGAAACCGTTGCACCGTTCTACCCTTTAACAGGCAAGCTTTGCTACCGCCTGCCTGAATTTGAAATCGAGATTCCCTTTAAGCCGGCGGACTTTACACAAGTCAATCACATGATGAATCGTGCCTTAGTCAGTAGGGCGATTCGCCTCTTAGATGTTCAGGCAAGTGACCGTGTGCTCGACTTATTTTGCGGCATTGGCAACTTCACCTTACCACTTGCAAGACGAGCAAATACAGTCCTAGGTATTGAAGGTCTAGAAAGCCTGACCACCAGAGCCAAAGCCAATGCCGAACACAATCAACTGGCAGATAAAGCCAGTTTCATGCAAAGCAATTTGTTTGAAGTGACGACAGAAACGATTGCTTCATGGGGTAAGGCTGAGCGCTGGCTCATGGATCCTCCGCGCGAGGGCGCCATGGAGATCTGTCAAGCATTAGCCTTATTGCACGAGCAGGGCAGCGATCTGCCACCACAACGCATTGTGTATGTCTCTTGTAATCCAAAGACTCTGGCTAGAGATACAGAGATTTTGTGTCATCAAGCGGGCTACATTCTTAAGAGTGCAGGTATCGTTAACATGTTCCCCCATACCTCCCATGTGGAATCCATGGCAGTATTTGAAAGAGCCTGATAGCTCAGCAGTTGGTAATTGAAATAAAGAAAAAGGCACCCGCAGGTGCCTTTTCTATTGAAGCTTAACTAATGCTTAGTCTCTGTTGCCGCCCACAATGCCCAAGAGTGCGAGCAAGTTGGTGAAGACGTTATAGACATCGAGGTAAATAGCTAAAGTAGCCATCACGTAGTTGGTCTCACCACCGTTGATGATGCGCTGTACGTCAACCAAGATGAAAGCCGAGAAGATCGCAATTGCGAGAATCATCACAGTGAGCATCAAAGCTGGTAGCTGCAACCAGATGTTGGCTAATGAAGCCACGATCAGGAGCAGTACACCAACCATCAACCATTTGCCCATGCCTGAGAAGTCGCTCTTGCTCACAGTAGCAATGGATGCCATGACCGCAAAAATTGCTCCCGTGCCACCAAAGGCCAGCATGATCAAGGTAGCGCCATTGCTGTAGCTATTGAGGGTGTAACCAACTAGGCCGGACATCATGATGCCCATAAAGAAGGTAAATCCTAAAAGCAACAGAACGCCCGCTCCAGTGTCTTTGTTTTTCTCAATCGCCCAAAAGAAGCCAAAAGCAATTGCCATAAAGACGATGAAGCCTAGAAAAGGACTGCCCGCCATGAAGTTAAGCCCAAAAGCAACGCCAAGCCATGCGCCAATGACAGTAGGAACCATCGAGAGCGCCAAAAGGGCATAAGTGTTGCGCAATACGCGGTTGCGTACTTGAGGGGTGCTAATCGAGCCAGTTTGCCCAAAGCCGTAAGAGTTTAGATCGCTCATATTGACTCCTTTTTTCAAAGTAATTACACGAGCCCACTAGGGGCTGTTGACAGTAAGTATAGACAAAATGGGGTAATTTCAAGCCCCCCATGAAAAGGACTACAACTTAAAGGGTTATGCCCTGTAAATTCAAGGGCTTAGCCACGCTAGGATCAGGGTAAATACGGTCAGCCGATGTATAATTTGGGGGTCGCCGAATTCCTGACGCGTTGTAGGAAGTAGGGGAGATCTTCTCTCTGGACCCAAATCAGCGCCAATTCAGCAAAATCTTTGAAATCACTATTGGAGTTTTACATGGCTATTGAACGCACCCTTTCTATCATCAAACCTGACGCTGTAGCAAAAAACGTGATCGGCAAGATCTATGACCGTTTCGAGTCTGCTGGTTTGAAGATTATTGCGTCCAGAATGGCGCATTTGTCACAAGCTGAAGCTGAGCAGTTCTACGCTGTTCATGCAGCACGTCCTTTCTTTAAAGATTTGGTGAGCTTCATGATTTCTGGTCCAGTCATGATTCAGGTATTAGAAGGTGAAGGCGCAATTGCTAAGAACCGTGACTTGATGGGCGCTACCGATCCTAAGAAGGCAGACAAAGGCACTATCCGAGCTGACTTCGCTGACAGCATCGATGCAAATGCTGTTCACGGCTCTGATGCTCCTGAAACTGCTGCTGTCGAAGTTGCATTCTTCTTCGCTGGCATGAACGTTTTCAATCGTTAATTCACGATTGCTAACGAAAAAGCTATTTAATACATAAGTAGGCGCATTGACCTCCCCGCGCGTAAATCTCTTAGATTTTGACGCTGACCAAATGGCAGCGTATGTCGCGGGGTTGAATGAAAAGCCCTTTCGGGCGAAGCAACTCATGCAGTGGATTCACCAACGTGGTGTATCCAACATCAACGACATGAGTGATTTAGCAAAAAGCTTTAGAGCAACATTGCTCAATAAAGCAGAAGTTCTTTCACCTCCAGTTATTAAAGACGAGCATGCAGCCGACGGCACCCGTAAGTGGTTGCTCGATGTTGGCGCTGGAAATGCTGTCGAGTCAGTATTTATTCCTGAAGATGACCGTGGCACCTTGTGTATTTCATCTCAGGCTGGTTGTGCAGTCAATTGCCGTTTTTGCTCAACGGGGCATCAAGGCTTCTCACGCAACCTCACCGCCGGTGAAATCATTGGCCAACTCTGGTTTGCAGAACATTTGCTCCGCTCTGATCCGAATGCGGTTCGCCGTATTGAAAAATACCCCACCCCAGGTTGGGAGCACACCGGTCGCGTGATCTCCAATGTGGTGTTGATGGGCATGGGTGAACCGCTACTTAACTATGACAACGTAGTGACTGCTTTACGTTTAATGCTTGATGACAGAGCCTACGGTTTGTCGCGTCGTCGCGTGACTCTCTCTACGTCTGGTGTAGTCCCGATGATTGATCGCTTGGCACAAGATTGCCCAGTCGCCTTGGCGGTGTCATTGCATGCACCAAACGACAAGCTGCGCGATCAACTTGTTCCGCTCAATCAAAAATACCCCTTAAGAGAATTACTTGCTGCGTGCGAACGGTATTTGCCATTTGCCCCAAGAGATTTCTTAACCTTTGAATATTGCATGCTCGATGGCGTCAATGACTCTGATATCCAGGCTAAAGAGCTGGTGCGTTTATTGGCAAACATCAAGTGCAAAATTAATCTGATTCCATTTAATCCTTTCCCAGAATCTGGATTAAAGCGCTCATCAGCACAGCGTATTCATGCCTTCGCCAGCATTTTGTTGGACGCTGGCATGGTAGCTACTGTTCGTAAAACTCGTGGCGATGATATCGCTGCAGCCTGTGGTCAGTTGGCGGGTGATGTAGTTGACCGCACTAAAGTACGCGAGCGTGCGGTGCATGACAAGCAGATCAATTTAGGTCAAGATGACATAACTGATAGTCTTGACGATGAAGAAGAGCAAGAGTACCAAGCCGAGCACCCAGTGCTATGGCTTAAAAGATTAGACGACTAATTCATAAAAAGAGTCCTATGAGTGATACATCTAGCAATCCTCCAAAGCTGCCACTAGGCCCATCGCCAAAGCGGGAAACACGCCAAGCAACGGTTGCCTGGAAAACCAACATCATTACGATTGGTGGTAACGCGCCGGTACGCGTCCAATCGATGACCAATACCGATACTGCGGATGCAGTCGGTACCGCTATACAGATTAAAGAGTTGGCCCGAGCTGGTTCAGAGATGGTGCGCATTACTGTGGATACGCCAGCTGCGGCTGCAGCGGTTCCTTATATTCGTGAACAGTTAGACAAGATGGATGTCTTAGTGCCATTGATTGGCGACTTTCATTACAACGGCCACACTCTATTAAAAGATTACCCCGAGTGCGCCAAGGCCTTATCGAAGTATCGAATCAATCCCGGTAACGTAGGTAAGGGCGCTAAACGTGATCCTCAATTTGCGCAAATGATTGAAGCAGCCTGTACATACGACAAGCCGATTCGGATTGGCGTGAACTGGGGGAGCTTAGATCAAGACTTACTGGCTAGCATCATGGATGCTAATGCAGCACTGCCAGTTCCTAAGACTGCACAAGAGGTCATGATTGAGGCTTTGATTCAGTCAGCCTTGCAGTCCGCTGAAAAAGCAGTGGAGTTTGGTATGAACCCCAACCAAATTATTTTGTCTTGTAAAGTCAGCAACGTCCAAGATTTGGTAGCGGTGTACCGCGATCTCGCCAATCGCTCAGATTACCCATTGCATTTAGGATTAACCGAGGCAGGCATGGGAAGCAAAGGGATTGTTTCCTCAACTGCTGCATTGGGTATCTTGTTGCAAGAGGGTATTGGTGACACCATTCGAGTTTCATTAACACCTGACCCAGGTGCGCCACGAGAGAATGAAATCATTGTGGCTCAAGAAATTTTGCAAACGATGGGATTGCGTAATTTTACGCCCATGGTGATTGCCTGTCCGGGCTGTGGCAGAACGACGAGCACTACTTTTCAAGAGCTAGCGGCTGATATTCAATCGTATCTGCGTCAGCAAATGCCGGTGTGGAAAAAAACCCATCCAGGTGTCGAAGCAATGAATGTCGCCGTGATGGGTTGTATTGTGAATGGCCCAGGCGAGAGTAAGCATGCCAATATTGGCATCTCATTGCCAGGCACTGGCGAGACTCCTGCCGCACCGGTATTCGTGGATGGTGTCAAAGTCAAAACTTTGCGTGGCGATCATATTGCTCAAGAGTTTCAGGTCATTGTCGATGAGTACGTCAAGCAAAATTACGCTCCGAAGTAAAAAGCAAGACAAAAGCTAGAACAAGAACAACATACAGCAACAATAAAAAAAGACATCCATCAAAGCACCTCATGGCAGACCAAGCAAACGCAACTAAAGCGCAAAAGATTCAGAAAATTAATGGCGTCCGTGGCATGAATGATCTCTTGCCAGCAGATGCTGCACAGTGGACACATTTAGAGCATGTTCTGCGTGATCTCACGCGTGCCTACGGCTATGAATTTTTGCGCACTCCAATTGTCGAGGCGACTGCAGTGTTTCAGCGCGGCATTGGTGAGGTCACCGATATTGTTGAAAAAGAAATGTATTCGTTTGAGGATCGCCTGAATGGCGAGCAACTCACATTGCGTCCAGAAGGTACTGCCGCTGTCGTGCGCGCCGTGGTTGAAAACAATTTACTGTACGAAGGACCAAAGCGTCTTTGGTATACCGGACCAATGTTCCGTCATGAGCGCCCACAACGTGGCCGCTATCGCCAGTTCCATCAATTTGGTATTGAAGCGATGGGTTTTGCTGGCCCAGATATCGATGCAGAAATCATTTTGATGGGCCAACGCCTGTGGGATGAGCTCGGCCTGAAAGGTGTTCGTTTAGAGATTAATTCTTTAGGACAGGCTCCTGAGCGTGCAGAACATCGCGCTGCCCTGGTAACGTATTTTGAGAAAAACAAAGAACAACTCGATGAAGATTCGCAGCGCCGTTTATTAACGAATCCATTACGTATCTTGGATTCTAAGAACCCGGCAATGCAAGATTTGATCGAAGGTGCACCCAAGTTATTAGATTTCTTGGGCGAAGAATCCCTTAAGCATTTTGAGGCGGTGCAAGTCTTACTCAAGGCTAATAACATTCCTTGCAAAATCAACCCTCGTTTAGTGCGTGGTTTGGATTACTACAACCTGACTGTTTTCGAGTGGATTACTGAAGAGTTGGGAGCTCAAGGCACGATTGCCGGTGGCGGTCGCTATGACCCCCTAATTGAGCGTATGGGTGGCAAAGCTGCTCCAGCCTGCGGTTGGGCAATGGGTATGGAGCGGGTCTTGGAACTCATGAAGGTTTCTGGGTCTTTGCCAGAAGCGCAGGCTCAATGCGACGCATTTGTGATTCACCAAGGGGGCGAGACTCTGACTGCGGCCATGATTATTGCTGAGCGCCTGCGTAATGCGGGTATCGATGTCATCCTATTTTGTCCTCCGGATGGCCAGACTGCTAGCTTTAAGTCGCAAATGAAGAAGGCAGACTCGAGTGGGGCAGCCTATGCTGTCATCATTGGGCCAGATGAATTGGCTAAGAATGAGGCTCAGCTCAAAGATTTGCGTAGCACCGGTGTGCAGAAGGCAGTTGACCTTGACAGCGTTGTAGAAGCGGTAATTGATGCCATTGTTGGCGCCACCGAATAGAATTAAGACATTGATTATTAATACTGTATTTATTTGCTTGGATTGACATGCCTTTAGACCTAGAAGAACAAGAACAATTAGATCAACTTAAAGCATTTTGGCAAAAATATCGCAACCTGATCACTGGTGTGATTACGGCTGCTTTATTTGCCTATGCAGGATATAGCGGATATCAATGGTGGTGTACTAGCCAAGCTGCAGCGGCATCCCAGTTATACGAGACCATGGTTACTGCGATTAACAAGGGTGATAAAGATCAAACTTTACGTGCTGCTGATGATTTGCAAAAACAGTTCTCTGGTACACCTTATGCTGCAATGTCCAGCTTAGTGGCTGCGAAGATTGCCTCTGATGCTGGTGACTCGGCAAAGGCGATGGATTATTTGCGCTGGGCTGCGAAGAATGCATCTGACCAAGGATATTTAGCCTTAGCTAAATTACGTCTCACCGCCCAGTTAATTGAGCTTGGTACAGAAAAAGATTTTGCAGAAGCAGATGCGATTCTGAAAGAAAAGCCCATTTCCGGCTTTGAGGCCCTATGGTTAGAGCGTCGCGGCGATTGGTATTTGGCTCAAAAGAATATGGCTGATGCGCGCAAGAGCTATGAAGCTGCTTGGAAGCAGTTAAATGATGCAAAAGAATTCCCTGAAGAGGCGCGTCGTCTCTTGAAGGTTAAATTAGATGCCGTCGGAGGAGTAGCTCAGTGATGATGGATTGCAAACGCGTAGCAAAACTAGCAAGTACAGCTTTAGTACTAGGCTTCGTGGTAACAGCCCTAGTAGCCTGTTCAGGCAGCTCGCGTGTACGCAAGCCTGCTGAGCTAGTTCCTGTTAGCAATCAATTTGACTTTACTCCCGCATGGACAACTAGCGTAGGTTCATCTGAGCCATTTAATTTTCATCCTGCAGTAGCCGGTGATGCTGTTTATGCCGCCTCTCATCGCGGTAATCTTGCCAAGATTGATTTGCGCACCGGTCAAAAAGTATGGGAAGTATCTGTGCCAGATCGTCTATCGATTGGACCTGGATCGGATGGTCGTACTACGGCAGTAGTCACCACCAAAGGAACGATCTATGCCTACGACGATACTGGTAAGGCTATTTGGAACGTGAGCGTTGGCAGTGAGGTCTTATCAGAACCAGTAGTTGCTGGTGGCGTAGTCATCATTCGTGCTTTAGATAATCGCTTTGTTGGCTTTGATGCTCAGACAGGCGTGCGCAAGTGGAGTTATCAGCGTCAACAATCCGCTCTGTCATTGCGTGTTGGTTACGGCATGCTTGCCATTGGTAATGAGGTTATTGTGACTGGATTCTCCGGCGGTCGCTTTGGCATGATTGCGATTGCAAACGGGGGGCTCGTTTGGGAAACCCCGATTTCCTTTCCAAAAGGATTCTCTGAAATTGAGCGCCTCAATGATGTGACCGCCAAGCCAAGTATGGAAGGCGAAATCATTTGCGCCGTCTCTTATCAAGGCCGCATAGGTTGCGGTCAAGCGCGCACAGGTAATTTATTGTGGTTCAAAGATTATTCAAGCTATACCGGCACGGCGCAGAGTCCTGATTTGGTTTTTTCTTCAAACGAAAAATCGTATGTCACTGCATTTGCGGTGAAGGATGGTTCACAAGCCTGGGAAAATACGCAGCTGACATTTAGAGATGTCGGCGAGCCAATGGCGATTGGTAAGGTATTACTCCTTGGTGATGCGCAGGGTTATGTGCATGCACTATCACAAGCGAATGGTGAAATGCTGGCACGCATTCGTCATGACAGTAGTCCCATCACAGCCGCACCGATTGCGGTGAACGGCCTCATCTTGGTTCAGTCTCAAGGTGGAAAACTAGCGGCGTACAGTCCAAAATGAATCCAGTAATCACCATTGTCGGTCGTCCTAACGTTGGCAAATCGACACTTTTTAATCGCTTAACGCGCTCACGTGATGCATTGGTTGCCGACTTCTCGGGCCTGACCCGTGACCGTCACTACGGTAAAGGTCGCATTGGCGAACGTGCATTTATTTGCGTAGATACCGGTGGTTTTGAGCCCGTAGCCAAGACCGGCATTGTGGCCGAGATGGCCAAGCAAACCAAGCAAGCTGTTGCTGAATCGGACATTATCATTTTCTTGGTGGATGGCCGTTTGGGTATGGCCCCTCAAGATCGCGTGATTGCGGATTTCTTACGCAAGACGGGTAGACCGATCATTCTGGCAGTGAATAAAACTGAAGGCATGCAGTCTGGCGTGGTTACTGCAGACTTTCATGAGCTAGGTCTAGGCGAACCATTCCCAATTTCATCAGCGCACGGTGATGGTGTACGCGGTTTGATCGATGATGCTTTGGATTCTTTAGGCATTCCAGAGCCAGAACCAGAAGAACAAGAAAACGATCCTAATCGCCCAATGAAGATTGCGGTAGTGGGTCGTCCTAACGTGGGTAAATCTACCCTGATCAATAAATTGATCGGTGAAGAGCGTGTGATTGCATTTGATATGCCGGGCACAACCCGTGATGCGATTGAAGTGCCGTTTGAGCGTAATGGCAAGCCTTATATCTTGGTAGACACAGCAGGTCTGCGTCGCCGTGGCAAAGTATTTGAAGCGATTGAGAAATTCTCCGTTGTTAAAACATTGCAAGCGATTGCTGATTGCAATGTAGTCATTCTGATGCTCGATGCCCAGCAGGATATTTCTGAGCAAGACGCTCATATTGCTGGATTTATCGTGGAAGCAGGGCGTGCATTGGTTGTTGCCGTAAACAAGTGGGATGGTCTTGATACTTACGTGAAGGAGCGCGCGCGTTTAGAGATTGCTCAAAAGTTGCGCTTCCTTGATTTTGCAAATGTACATCCGATTTCTGCTAAGAAGGGTACTGGTCTCAAAGAGCTATTTAAGGACGTTGATTTAGCTTATGCCGCAGCCATGGCGAAATTACCAACCCCGAAACTGACCCGTATTTTGCAGGATGCTATTGAGCACCAACAGCCTAAGCGTGTGGGTATGGGTCGTCCAAAATTGCGTTATGCCCACCAGGGCGGTATGAATCCCCCTATTGTAGTGATTCATGGAACCTCTTTGAGCGGTGTAACTGATAGCTATAAGCGTTACCTAGAAGGGCGCTTTAGAGAAGTCTTCAAGTTGCGCGGCACTCCTTTGCGTATTCAGATGAATACCGCTAAAAACCCCTATGTTGATGCGGACAAAGGCAAAAAAGGTAAAAAGAAGTAAAAAAGTAAAAATAGAGCTACAGTTTTAATTGTGTTTTAAGTGCGGGGCTTGTTTTTTTGAACATCAGACCCCTTATGTAAGAGACATGTACTCGTAATTAGCTTTGCCTAGCAGTAGATTGATAAATAAAAAAAGCAAGACTCCCAAAATAGCAGCAGCAAATAAAAACCATTAAGGAGCAGTATGAATAACAGCAAAATCCAATTACTACAGGATCCCTTCCTCAATGCCCTGCGCAAAGAGCATGTTCCTGTCTCCATCTACCTTGTTAACGGTATTAAGCTGCAAGGCAATATTGAATCGTTCGATCAATATGTTGTTCTCTTGCGTAACACCGTAACTCAGATGGTCTACAAGCACGCTATTTCTACAATTGTCCCTGCTCGTGCAGTGGAGTTCCGCACGGAAGAAGTTAGCTCTGTTTAAAACCGGTGTAGATGCGGCGCGTGCCGTTTTAGTTGGTGTCGATACAGGCCGCGAAGATTTTGCGGACAGCATGGCAGAGCTCAGCCTGCTTGCACAGAGTGCTGGCTCTGTACCCATCACCAGCGTGATTGCCCGTAAGGGTAAGACGGATCCTGCTTTATTTATTGGTTCAGGTAAGGCGAACGAAGTTAAAAAAGCGATGGAAGAGCAAGGTGCCGAATTAGTCATCTTTAACCATCCGCTATCCCCGACTCAGCAACGCAATTTAGAGCGTCATATTGGTTTTCATGTGATGGATCGTACTGGTCTGATTTTGGATATCTTTAGCCAAAGAGCACAAAGTCATATTGGTAAAACGCAGGTTGAGTTAGCCCAGGTTCGCTACCGGATGTCTAGACTAGTGCGTGCTTGGAGTCACTTGGAGCGTCAACGCGGTGGTATTGGCGTACGTGGCGGCCCTGGTGAAACCCAGATGGAGCTCGATCGGCGGATGCTAGCAACCAAAGCTAAGCGTCTAGAGGCTGAGCTTGAGAAGCTTCAGCGTCAGCAAAGAACCCAAAGAAGGGCCCGTAACCGCAGGGACGTTTTTTCAGTTTCGCTGGTCGGCTACACCAATGCTGGTAAATCCACTTTGTTTAATTCCCTTACAAAAGCAGGGACTTATGCGGCAGATCAGTTATTTGCAACCCTAGATACGACCTCCCGTAAAGTCCATTTAGACGGTGTGGGTTCAATTGTGGTTTCTGACACAGTAGGCTTTATCCGTGAGTTACCACACCAGCTGGTAGAGGCCTTCAGAGCCACCTTGGATGAGACCATTCATGCAGATCTGATTCTGCACGTGATTGACGCCTGTAGCCCGGTCGCTCGGGAGCAAAAGGCTGAAGTAGAGGCTGTTTTACGTGAAATTGGGGCGGATGACATCCCCCGTATCGAGATCATGAATAAGATTGACCAGATGCCCCAGACCTTTACGGAAGGGGCTGTCCTAGTGCGCGATTCTGAGGGCATTCCGAGTCAGGTTTTCCTCTCCGCCAAGACAGGCCTAGGCCTTGATTTATTGCGATCGGCCCTTGCCGAATGCTCTCAAATGACTGATAGAATAAGGGTCGAGCAGAATCGCGCTAAAGTTCAAATGGACCCAGGCGAGTTTTTAGCTCCTTTACCAGAACGACCAGAAACTTCCGAATTTAATCCGATTCCTAACCGTAAGTACTCACCAAACGATGCGTAAATTTCTCGAACTGTTTTCGGTCAATGATCCAGGCTGGGGTAACAGTGCCCCAGGTAACGGATCTAAACACAACAAAGATGGTCAGGGTTCTGATCAGGCTCCAAAAGTAGACCCCGCTAATCCAGGGTCGGATAAGCCTGTTGAAACCCCACCGCAAAATCAGCCCGCACGACCCAATGGTCCACCAGACCTTGATGAGTTGTGGCGCGACTTTAATGATCGCTTGAGCGGTATTTTTGGCGGTAAGAAAAAGCCAGGCGCCTCATCAAGCGCGCCAGCGAACAAGCCGAACAGTACTGATATTCCCCCACCATCGCAGCGCGGTAATGGTGGTGGTAATGGCGGCGGTGGCTTTACTGCACCTAACTTCAATTTCACAAACCCCTTTGGCTCCAAAGTCACGGTGATCATGGCTGCAGGCGGTGTAGTGTTGCTGTGGATTTTTAGTGGGTTCTACATCATTCAAGAAGGTCAGTCGGGCGTGGTTACTACGTTTGGTAAGTATGCTTACACCGCAGGCCCAGGTATTAACTGGCGCATGCCTTGGCCTGTTCAGGCTGAGCAAGTTGTTAACGTCTCTGGAGTTCGTTCCGTTGAGGTTGGTCGCTCTATTTTGATTAAAGCAACCAATCAAAAAGACACTTCCATGCTCACGGAAGATGAAAATATTATTGATGTACGTTTTGCAGTTCAGTACCGTTTAAAAGATCCAACCGATTATTTATTTAACAATCGCGATCCCGATACCACTGTGGTGCAAGCTGCAGAAACTGCAGTGCGTGAAATTGTGGCGCGTAGCAAGATGGATACCGTTTTGTATGAAGGTCGTGAAAAGATCGCCATTGATCTTGCTAGCTCAATACAGAAAATTCTAGATAGCTATAAAACTGGTATCTACGTCACGAGCGTGACTGTTCAAAACGTTCAGCCACCTGAGCAAGTGCAAGCTTCATTTGATGATGCTGTTAAGGCTGGCCAAGACCAGGAGCGCCTCAAGAGTGAAGGTCAAGCATATGCGAATGACATCATTCCACGTGCAAAGGGTACGGCTGATCGACTCATTCAAGAGGCTGAAGGATATAAGGCTAGGGTGGTTGCAACCGCAGAGGGTGATGCAAATCGCTTCAAGCAAGTCCAGACTGAATATGCAAAAGCACCCGGCGTGACTCGTGATCGTATGTACATTGATAGCATGCGCGAGATGTATAACAACGTGTCTAAAGTTTTGGTAGACACTACCAAGAGTAATAGCATGCTGTATTTACCTCTCGATAAAATCATTGCACAAGTCAGCGCAGAAAGTACCCAAGTTGCTACTGGTCAGGCGCCAGCTTCAACACCTACTGGGTCTGTGACAGTGGGAGGCGCGACAGGTAATCCAGCAGCTCCATTTAGCAACAATACAACTAGCCCAAGCCCTAGCAATACCTCAGGTGCTGGTGCTTCCGAAAAACGCGACGGCCTAAGAAACCGCGATAGAGGGGATGCAAGATAATGAATGCAAATCGTCTCTTAGCTGCTATAGCTGGCCTGATTGGTCTTTTCTATATTCTGACTTCAAGTATTTTTGTAGTCGATCAGCGTAACTACGCCGTGGTATTTTCATTCGGGCAAATTGTGCGCGTGATTGAGCAGCCTGGATTACAGGTGAAGCTGCCAGCACCTTTTGAAAATGTCCGTTTCTTTGATCGTCGTATTTTGACTATTGATACACCAGAAGCCGAGCGCTTTATTACCTCTGAGAAGAAAAATCTCTTGGTGGATTCTTATGTGAAGTGGCGTATTGTCGATCCCCGTAAGTTCTTTGTCAGCTTTAAAGGCGATGAACGCTTGGCACAAGATCGCTTAACTCAGTTAGTGCGCTCTGCCTTGAATGAAGAGTTCACCAAACGCACAGTCAGAGAGATCATTTCTGATCAACGTGAGCAAGTGATGCAGGGTATTCGTAAAAAAGTAGCCGATGATGCATCGGATATTGGTGTTGAAATCGTCGACGTTCGCCTCAAGCGGGTTGATCTACTAGCTGAAATTAGTGACTCCGTTTACCGGCGCATGGAAGCAGAGCGTAAACGCGTTGCTAATGAGTTGCGCTCCACAGGTGCTGCAGAGTCCGACAAGATTCGAGCTAATGCAGAGCGTCAGCGTGACACGATCTTGGCTGAAGCCTATCGTGAAGCGCAGAAAATAAAAGGTTCTGGCGATGCAAAGGCCACTGCTTTATATGCCGATGCTTTTGGGCGTGATCCTCAGTTCGCCCAGTTCTACCAAAGTCTTCAGGCCTACCGAAGCTCCTTTAAAGATAAGAAAGATGTCATAGTTGTTGAGCCTAATGGCGAGTTCTTTAAGTTCATGCACAAAAAAAATTAAGAGTGAATAGTTCAAATCATGAATCGCTGGTTACTTCCTGAAGATATTGCTGATGTTTTGCCAGCCGAGGCTCGTAAGGTAGAGACTCTGCGTCGCGCTATTCTCGATTTGTATCAGTCCTATGGCTATGAACTGGTTGCTCCTCCTATATTGGAGTTCCTAGATTCTTTGCTGACTGGCACTGGTTCAGATCTGAATTTACAAACATTTAAGTTGGTTGATCAGTTGTCTGGGAGAACATTAGGCCTGCGCGCTGACATGACTCCGCAAGTTGCTCGCATTGATGCGCACTTACTCAACCGTAAAGGCGTAACCCGCCTTTGCTATGCAGGATCAGTTGCCCATGCACGCACACCAGTAGGCAGCTCTGCTCGTGAAGAATTACAACTTGGCGCAGAGATTTATGGATGCGCTACTTGGGAAGCGGATTTTGAGGCGATCTCCTTATTACTAAAAACCTTGAGTGTTGCTGGGCTGAATAAGGTCTACCTCGATCTCTCGCATGCAGGCGTGCTCGAGGGAATTCTGGATGGGCAAGTTAAAGAGAAGGCTGATGTCGAGGCACTGTATAGCTTATTGCAAAGCAAAGATCGCCCACGCTTAGCGATTTGGTCTAAATGCTTACCGGCCGAGTCTGCGCAAGCCTTAATGGCTCTTACTGAATTAAATGGCCCTTGTGCGCAAGTATTGGCTGGTGCTAGAAAGTCTTTACCGAAACATCCATTAATTGATGAGGCCTTGTCTCAACTAGAAAAATTGGCCGCAGCAACTGATGCACTTCCAGGCAATGTTGAGCTCAGCATGGATCTGGCGGATCTGCGTGGATATCAATATCACAGCGGTGTGATGTTCGCTGCTTATGTTGATCAGTTGCCACAGCCAATTGCGAGAGGCGGCAGATACGACCATGTTGGTCAAGCATTTGGACGCTCCCGTCCTGCTACTGGCTTTTCAATGGATTTATTGACCCTGGCTAACCTGGCACCTGTAGCGCAAAGAATGCCCGCCATCGTAGCGCCTTGGACTTTAGATGCTGACCTAGCTGCCAAGATTACCGAATTGCGCGATGCTGGTGAAGTAGTCATCCAGGCTCCTAGTGGCGATGCTGTAGAAACTGCTGAATATCTTTGTGATCGTGAGCTAGTAAAGCAAGGCAGCTCATGGGTAGTAAAAAAGAAGTAAACGCTATTTGAACAACACATTAATTCTGTAATTACCTTTTGGATTTCATTATGTCTTTAAAGCAACAAGCTCATGGTCGTAACGTCGTTGTCATTGGTACCCAGTGGGGTGACGAGGGCAAGGGCAAAGTAGTGGATTGGTTGACAGACCATGCGCAAGCAGTCGTACGTTTTCAGGGTGGACATAACGCTGGCCATACGCTGATCATTGGCGGTAAAAAAACGATTTTGCGTTTGATCCCCTCTGGAATCATGCATAAGAACGTGATTTGCTACATTGGTAATGGTGTTGTGCTTTCTCCAGAAGCACTCTTTAAAGAAATTGGTGAGTTAGAGGCTGCAGGCTTGGATGTTCAATCCCGTTTGAAGATTTCTGAAGCAACCACCTTGATTTTGCCGTATCACGTAGCCATCGATCATGCCCGTGAGAAAAAACGTGGCCATGCCAAGATTGGCACTACTGGCCGCGGTATCGGACCAGCATACGAAGATAAGGTAGCCCGACGCGCCCTACGTGTTCAGGATTTGTTTTATCCGGAAAAGTTTGCCGCGCAATTGCGTGAGAACTTGGAATATCACAACTTTATGCTCACAAATTACTATGGGGCCGAGCCAGTTGATTTTCAAAAGACATTAGAAGAAGCCATGTCTTATGCAGGGCGCATCAAGCCGATGGTGGTCGATGTCTCTAGCGCTTTATATGCAGCAGAGCAAGCTGGTCAAAATTTATTATTCGAAGGTGCGCAAGGTACTTTGCTGGACATTGATCATGGCACCTATCCGTACGTGACTTCCAGCAACTGTGTGGCTGGTAATGCTGCCGCTGGATCTGGCGTTGGTCCGGATTCACTGCAATATATCTTGGGCATTACCAAGGCTTATTGCACGCGTGTTGGTGCTGGTCCGTTCCCAAGTGAGTTATACGACTTTGATAATCCAGCCAAGCAAGATCCTGTTGGTATTCGTTTGGCTGAAGTGGGTAAAGAGTTTGGTTCCGTCACGGGCCGTCCGCGCCGCACTGGTTGGTTAGATGCTGCTGCACTAAAGCGTTCAATTCAGATCAATGGTTTGTCTGGCCTTTGCATTACTAAGCTGGACGTATTGGATGGGTTTGAGACTATTCGTCTTTGTGTGGGCTACACCCTTGACGGTCAAAAATTAGATGTATTACCGCGCGGCGCTGAAGCTGTGGCGCATTGCGAACCAATTTATGAGGATTTCCCGGGTTGGAAGGGAACTACTTTTGGTATTCGTGAATGGGACAAACTCCCAATAGAGGCACAGAAGTTCCTGCGTCGTATCGAAGAAGTTGCAGGAAAGCCGATCGCCATGGTCTCAACGGGACCTGATCGCGATGAAACAATTCTTCTACAACATCCATTCAAAGGTTAATAAAGCACTTCCTTTTTAATTTTTTTATATTTAATTTACACATTTGCTTTGGGATTTAGAAATGACAGCACGTACACAATGTAATAGCCTTCAAGTAGCTACACCGCTTTACCGTTTTATTGAAGATCAAGTTTTGCCTGGCACAGGAATTAAAAGCGCGGACTTTTGGAAAGGTTTTGACGAGATCGTTAAAGATCTGAGCCCAAAGAATGAAGCATTACTAGCTAAGCGTGATCGCTTGCAATTGGATTTGGATAAATGGCATCAAGCCAATCCTGGCCCAATCAAAGATATGCCTACTTACCGCAAGTACTTGAAAGAAATTGGTTACATCGACGATGTGCCTGCCAAAGTTTTGGCTACTACTCAGAATGTGGATGACGAATTGGCTCTTCAAGCCGGTCCTCAACTGGTTGTTCCAGTGCTCAATGCGCGCTATGCCTTAAATGCTGCAAATGCACGTTGGGGCTCTTTGTATGATGCCCTGTACGGCACAGATGTTATCTCTGAAGAAGGTGGCGCTACCAAGGCGGGAGCCTACAACCCGATTCGTGGTGCCAAGGTAGTTGCCTACGCACGCCAGTTTTTAGATCAAGCTGCTCCTTTGGCCAAAGCCTCTCACACCGATGTAGTTGCGTATGCCGTTGTGGATAAAAAACTGTCCGTGAAATTAAAAGACGGCAGCACAACAGGTTTGACTGATGAGAAACAGTTTGTTGGTTACCAAGGCGATGCCTCTGCACCATCATCTGTTTTATTGCGTAATCATGGCATTCATATTGATATTCAAATTGATAAGACAAAAACCATTGGTGCTTCTGATTTAGCGGGCGTAAATGATGTGGTGCTTGAAGCTGCACTCTCAACCATTTTGGACCTAGAAGACTCAGTAGCAGTGGTTGACGGCGATGACAAAGTGCTTGCTTATGAGAATTGGTTGGGTATTCTTAAGGGCACATTGGTTGAAGAAGTTAGTAAAGGCGGCAAGACTTTTACCCGTACACTCAATCCAGATCGCAAATACACAGCCGGTATTGGCGCTGTCAATCCGAAAGATGGCGTTGTCACTTTGAATGGCCGATCACTCTTGTTTTTGCGTAACGTTGGTCACTTGATGACTAACCCCGCCATTATTACTGGTGAAGGTAAGGAAATCTACGAAGGCATCTTAGACGCAGTCGTGACTGTGTTGATTGCTTTGTATGACATTAATCGCCCAGCGACTCAGGCTATTGGTAATACACGTAAAGGCTCGGTCTATATCGTTAAGCCAAAAATGCACAGCGCTGAAGAAGTGGCATTTGCTGGCGAACTCTTTGGCCGGGTCGAGAAATTACTTGGCTTGCCTGAGAACACAGTCAAATTAGGCATCATGGACGAAGAACGCCGTATGAGCGTCAACATTAAAGCTGCCATTGCTGCAGCTAGTGCTCGTGTTGCCTTTATTAATACTGGATTCTTAGACCGTACCGGTGATGAGATGCATACCGGGATGTATGGCGGCGCCATGGTTCGTAAAGGTAGGATGAAGATTGCTAAATGGTTTGGAGCTTACGAGCGCCGCAACGTATTGGCAGGCTTAGATTGTGGCCTACGTGGTCGCGCACAAATTGGTAAAGGTATGTGGCCTGCGCCAGATCTCATGAAAGAAATGGTTGAGCAAAAAGCCGCACACCCTCAGGCTGGAGCCAATACTGCTTGGGTGCCATCGCCTACTGCTGCCACCTTGCATGCGATTCACTATCATCAGGTCGATGTAGCAAAGATCCAAGAGGATATGGAGAAGCAGGACACTGCAGCCGAGTATGAGGCCTTAACTGATGATCTCTTGACTGTGCCAATTGCGCTATTTCCTGATTGGACTAAAGAGGAAATTCGCGAAGCCCTCAATAATAATTGCCAAGGTATTTTGGGTTATGTTGTGCGCTGGATTGACCAAGGCGTTGGTTGCTCTAAGGTGCCTGATATTTACAATGTGGGCTTAATGGAAGATCGTGCAACATTGCGGATTTCTAGTCAGCACATTGCTAACTGGTTACTGCATAAGTATGTAAGCAAAGCCGAAGTAGAGGAAGCTATGCAACGAATGGCCACTATCGTGGATAGTCAAAATGCTGGCGATCCCTTGTATAAGCCAATGATGCCAAACTATCAGGATTCAGATGCTTTTCAAGCTGCAAGCGATCTGATCTTTAAGGGTCTTGAGCAGCCAAACGGGTATACCGAACCATTGCTGCATGCTTGGCGTTTGAAGGTCAAGCAGGCGCAAGCAAAGTAATCTGAAGTGAGAAGCAAATTAGAATGGATTTGTCGAAAGGCAAGTCCATTTTTCTTTGGTAAGATCCCTCCCGAATTCTCTTGAACTTCCAACCACCCTATGCTCAATCTGTTAAACCTCTTCTCCAGACTATCTAATAGTCGCGGCCAAGAGCTGGGCTTTCAACTCAACGATGGGGGTAGGGAGCTTGCGGGTTTTAAAGGTGGGGCTGGTGACTGTGTAGTTCGAGCAATTGCGATTGCTGCGCAATTGCCTTATTTGCAGGTCTACGAAGATCTTCGTGCTGCCAATGCAGCTTATGCCGACCAACGAAACGACAAGTTGGCTAGGCGTCTCAACGCTAAGGGCGCTTCACCGCGTAACGGCAATCATCGCAATGTGTTTCATGACTACATTGTGGGTCATGGCTTTGATTGGGTGCCTACTATGCAGGTTGGCGCTGGCTGTAAAGTGCATTTACTAGCCAATGAGTTGCCCCCGGGTAGATTAATTGTGAAGGTTTCTAAGCACCTGACGGCTGTTATTAATGGCGTTATTCAAGATACCCATAACCCATCTCGGAGTGGGTCACGCTGTGTCTATGGTTACTACATTCAGCGCTAGAGATACTTAAAAGAAAAAGCCTCCAAAGGAATGGAGGCTTACCACTTAAAAAACGACCAAAAATGGCCTAAAACAGAGCTAAATCAGCAATAAATTACCAATTTCCACTAGTTCTACGTGATTTCTGCTCCATTACTTTAGCTTCGCTAAAAGCGTCTGCTAATAGGACAAAAATGTCTTTAATTGCTATTAAAGGCTTGATGCTAATAGCAGGGGCCTATTGAAATCGCACCGATTTTGAGTGTTCACTGGTGAACTCTTGGTGGGTTAACCCTAGAGATATACTGGATGATTGTTGTTGGACATAACACCAATAAAGTCCCGCCCTTGCAAGGCAATGCCCCAATTTAGCAAGGCTAGACAAGTTTCGAGCCCCTAGGTTGATAATGATGTATCCCCAATTTCATATAAAGAAACCATTGACCGAGCATCAAATGCCAGGCGGCAAAAAGGAACACTTTTTCTTACTCTCCTTAGCTGGAATTCAGTTCACTCATATCCTAGATTTCATGATCATGATGCCTTTGGGTCCAGAATTTATTCGTGAGCTCAACATCAATACCCATGAGTTCGGCCTACTACTTTCTTCTTACACTTTCGCCGCTGCACTTGCCGGTGTATTTGCTACCTACTTTGTAGATCGCTTTGAGAGGCGGGTGCTGCTTCTGAGTTTGTATGCCTGTTTCATTATTGCCACCTTAGTCTGTGGTTTAGCCCCAGACTACCATTCCCTTTTTATTGCTCGGGCATTTGCAGGTGCATTTGGCGGTATTCTGAGCTCACTAGTTCAAACCATCGTTGCGGACTCGATTCCGTTTGAGCGCAGAGGCAAAGCTTTGGGTACAGTGATGTCTGCTTTCTCGGTATCGACAGTGGCGGGGGTCCCCCTCAGTCTATTGTTAGCTAACAACATTCCATACTTAGGTTGGCGTGCGCCATTCTTTTTTATTGCCTTGATTTCTACTCTCATTTTGTATTTGGGTTATCGCAATATTCCCAGGATCTCTGGTCACTTACAGCACACTCACGAGGGAAGTCGCCTTAGTCAAATCTGGAATATCTTTGTCGCTCACCAGCATCTACGCGCATTCTTTTTCATGGCGCTCATTATGCTAACTGGATTTTCTGTCATTCCCTATATTGCCCTCTATCTCACCTCGAACGTAGGCGTTGAAAACTCCTATATTTCTTTGATTTATCTTTGCGGTGGTATTGCTACGCTAATGAGCTCTCGTCTGATTGGTCATATGGCTGATCGTTATGGCAAGACTAGAGTATTTAGAGTGCTTGCAGTAATTAGTCTAGTTCCATTGCTAGTGACGACTAATCTGATACCGGTACCGCTTTGGGTGGTATTGATTAACTCCACTGCATTTTTCGTCTTGATCTCCGGGCGCATGATTCCGGCGATGGCAATTGCCAGTCAAATGGTGGAGGCGAAAATTCGGGGTACCTTTATGAGCTTGGTAGGCTCAGTGCAAATGTTAGCATCGGGCCTTGCCTCAGTGCTTGCTGGTATGGTGGTGACTATTGGTACAGATGGAAAAATGGAGCACTACAACCTGGTTGGTTATGGGGCGGCCCTATGTGGCTTGCTTACTTTCTGCTTGGTGGGCTATATTCACACTGATAAACAAGCGCAGTAAACCGAATTTATTTAAAGAGAAAGATTGTGATGATTTCATTTAAGAGGCCAGATGGCACTTCAGTAGAGGCCTATTTAATTGAGCCGGCCAATCCAACAAATGCTCCTGGCGTAGTGGTGATTCAGGAGTGGTGGGGTCTTGATGATGAGATTAAGAATGTTGCCAATCGCTTAGCTAAAGCAGGATATCGCACCTTGGTTCCCGATCTGTACCGCGGCAAGCTCGCTCTGGCAGCAAATGAAGCAGAGCACCTCATGAATGATCTGAATTTTGGTGATGCCGCCAGCCAAGATATTCGTGGCGCTGTTCAGTACCTCAAGGCAACAGGCAGCACTAAAGTTGCCGTCACCGGTTTTTGTATGGGTGGGGCGCTCACAGTACTTTCAGCCGGCCTAGTTCCGGAATGTGATGGAACCGTGGTTTGGTATGGTTACCCGCCACTCGAGTATGTTGATGCACCGGCTATTAAAAAGCCGATGTTAGCTCACTGGGCTTTGCATGACGAATTTTTTTCTATTGCTGGTGTAGATCAGTTGGAAGAGAAGCTAAAAGCAGCAGGAGCCACGTATGATTTTCAGCGCTACGATGCTAAGCATGCATTCGCGAATCCAAAGTCAGATGCTAGGGGCTTGCCACCATTGCAATACAACCCGGCTGCTGCTGATTTGGCCTGGGAGCGTACGATGACTTTCTTAAAAACTCAGCTCACTCCATAAGTACCTTACATACAGATTTACTTTATGCATCTTTTTTCCGAAAACCTCGCTGTTGAACTTTCCTCTTATTACCGTAATCTCGCCTTAGGGCATGGGGTGATTCCTAAGGTTTTTACTTTAGTTAATGGAGAGGGGAGCCAATACCTCTTTTTTATTGATGACTTGCGCATGAACGCGGATGAAGAAAATCAATTTTTGGCGTATATCGTGCAGGAGCATGAGGCAGTTTGCTACGCTAGAGGTACTCTGGTCATCTTAGACAAGTCTCAGCAGTTGATTGAATTTGCCGTGATTGATCAAGACGATCATGAAGCCATTGTTTGCTCTGCTCAATTAACTCGGGATATGGACGATAAGCCGGTTGGGTTAACGGAGTTTGAAAAGATCTTAGCTCCCAAAAAGACAATCTTCTTCAGTGGACTCTTTGAGCCGATTGAGCTATCCCAAGATAGGGCGGAAGAGTTCGAAGGTCTTTGGGATGAAATGAAGCCCAAGATTTTGCATCGCTCTATGGGGCTTTAGTTCTTCGATATGACGAATCACACTGAGAAAGAAGTTCGAATCAATTTAGCTGCAGCCTATCGCCTCGCTGCATTGAAGGGGTGGGATGATGGTATTTATACCCATATTTCAGCTTCTATTCCTAATGAAGAGGGCGCTTATCTAATCAATCAATTTGGTTTGCGCTTTGACGAAGTGTCTCCAGAAAATTTGGTCAAGGTGAATGTCCAAGGAGAAATTCTCTCAGGCATAGGGCCAGTAAATAAATCGGGTTTTGCCATTCATGGAGCGGTACATGCGGCCAGACCAGATGCGGCATGTGTGCTACATCTTCATGTTGATTCCATCATTGCTGTCTCAGCACAAAAGCAAGGTCTACTACCGCTATCGCAGCATGCCTTGCGTTTCTATAGTGATATTGAACGGCATCACTATCAAGGGCTAGCCTTATCAGCATCTGAGCAATTGGGGCTCATATCAGCTCTTGGAGATAAAAAGGCTTTATTGTTAGAAAATCACGGTAGCATCATCTGTGGAGTCAGTATTCAGCAGGCATTTTATTTAATGGACGTATTAGATAAGGCCTGCAAGATTCAACTATTGGCAGGTAAGGTGGAGGAGTTGATAGTTCCTGATCCGGTAATTTGTAGAATGACTTATGAGCAACTATGCAGTGATGGTGATGAGGAAGGTCAGATAGAGTGGCCGGCTTATCTAGGTTTATTAAAAAAATAGTGAAAAGGAAATATCTATGCCATTAATTCAAGTTCAGATATTTGAGGGCCGTAGCGATGAGGTCAAGCGTGAGTACGCCAAGGCAATTACGGAGGCGGCTGTCAAAATTATGGGATGCAGCGCTGAATCAGTGGATGTTATTTATCGAGATGTTAAGAAATCAGATTGGGCGACTGCTGGCAAGTTATGGAGTGATTAATGCCTGCGTATGAGGGGGCGCTCGATCTAGAAGCCAAAACGGGGCTTGCATTTAAGAGAGATGCCCCCATATAGGCTTTATGTGTTTTTGTGTAGAAACGGCCAGTTTTCTCTATATTGGCCCTGTATTATCAGGCGCAGAGCGCTGTTAGACCTTGTTTGGTGCCCAGGAAGGGACTCGAACCCCCACAACCTTACGATCGCCAGCACCTGAAGCTGGTGCGTCTACCAATTTCGCCACCTGGGCATGCCGTTATTATAAAGGCATGTGCCCTCTGGCCCACCTCTTAACTCGTTTTAGCCTTTCACCCTTCAGACTTGATGGTTTGATACAGTAGGCTAATTCAGAATTTTTATTGAAATATAAGGCATGTATTGCCAAAGGAATTAAATGCGTAAAGCAAAAAACTTGGTGCCACGAGAGGCTGACCGCTTAGGTACAGTCCAGGGTCACCGAGATGGATTCGGATTTGTTATCCCAGATGATGGCGGTGAAGATATTTTTCTTTCTGAAAGAGAAATGTCCCGTGTCATGCACGCAGACAGGGTCAATGTCAGAGTATTGGGAACAGATCGGCGCGGTCGCCCAGAGGGTCAGATCGTCGATGTCATTTTGCACGCCAATAAAGTAGTCATTGGGCGTCTCTTGAATGAGAATGGTGTTTTGATTGTTGCGCCAGAAGACAAGCGCATTGGCCACGATATTTTGATTCCACCAAAAGGCCAAGGTAACGCTAAATTAGGTCAGGTAGTCAGCGTGGAGATCATTGACTATCCAGATAGCTACCGTCAAGCCGTTGGTCGTGTTGTCGAGGTGCTAGGTGAAATCGATGATCCGGGTATGGAAATCGAAATCGCTGTCCGTAAATATGGCGTGCCTCACGAATTTTCAGTAGCTGCAAAAAAAGAAGCGGAGGCCTTGCCTGATGCTGTTCAGCAGTCTGATTTAGAAGGTCGCGTGGATTTGCGCGATGTTCCTTTGGTCACGATCGACGGTGCCGATGCTCGTGACTTTGATGATGCGGTGTATTGCGAACCGGTGATGCACGGCAAGAGCAAGGCTTGGCGCCTGATTGTCGCGATTGCTGACGTATCTCATTATGTAAAGCCAGGACATCCTTTGGATGACGAAGGGCTGCTGCGTGCGACTTCAGTGTATTTCCCAAGAAGGGTAATACCGATGCTGCCAGAGAAGATCTCTAACGGTCTTTGCTCCCTCAACCCTGGGGTTGATCGCTTGTGCATGGTGTGTGATTCTGTAGTCGACAACAATGGTGTGGTGTTGGCTTACCAGTTCTACCCTGCAGTGATGCATTCTGCACAGCGCTTTACATATGACACGGTGTGGGAGATTCTTTCTAACAGTAAAGGTCCTGAAGCGACACGCTTTGGGCAGCTCAGACCTCTGCTAACTAACCTCTATTCCCTGTATAAGATTTTGCTAGACGCACGTCAAAAACGTGGCGCTATCGAGTTTGAAACAACTGAAACCCAAATCATCAGCAATGAGCTGGGTAAGATCTTGCGCATTGAACCCCGTCTACGTAATGACGCACACCGCTTGATCGAAGAGTGCATGTTGACAGCAAACGTCTGTGCGGCAGATTTCATTGATAAAAATAAGCATCTCAGTCTTTACCGCGTACACGGTGAACCTTCCGAAGAGAAGTTGGTCACTTTGCGCCAAGTTTTACGTACCTCTGGCTTGTCATTGGGAGGCGGTGAAAAGCCGAAACCAAAAGACTATGCCAAGCTGATGCGCGAAATTAAAGAGCGTCCCGATGCCAACATGCTGCAGTCGGTTGTTTTGCGTTCTATGCAGCAGGCAATGTACCAGCCTGATAACGAGGGCCACTTTGGTCTTGCGTATCCTGCGTACTCACATTTCACAAGCCCAATTCGTCGCTATCCTGATCTACTTACCCATCGCGTCATTAAAGCAATTCTCACTAAGAAACCTTACACGCCAGTATTGCCGCCAACGATTCCCTTAAATCTCACTTTGCCACGCAAGGGTAAGGGTCGTGAAAATGCTGTGAATGCCAAGAAGTCTCATAGCGATGCAAAAGAGGCTGCAGCTAATGGCACATGTTTACCTAAATTGCCTAAGGGCGCTAATGCGGCAATGCCTATTTGGGGTCAACTGGGTGTGCATTGCTCATCGAATGAGCGCCGTGCGGATGAGGCATCTCGTGATGTAGAAGCTTGGCTCAAGTGCTACTACATGCGCGATCATTTAGGTCAAGAATATGCTGGCACTGTCACTAGTGTAGCTACATTTGGTTTATTCATACAACTGGAAAACCTCTTTGTTGAGGGCATGATCCATGTAACTGAGTTGGGTGGTGATTACTTCCAATACGATGAAGCCCGTCAAGAATTGCGTGGCGAGAGAACTGGTATTCGTTATCGCTTGGGTGATCGGGTGCACGTATTAGTCAGTCGAGTAGACTTAGATGCGCGTAAAATTGAATTTAGTTTGGTGAAATCGGTTGGCTTAGAGCCGGGTGGCACCACCAATCGTCGCCAAATCGTATTGGCTAGCGATACCGGTAGACCCAATAAAAAAGCTGCGCCTAAAAAAGGTCGCCCTGGTAGCAAGGAACCGCAGAAGCATTCTGGTGTAAATGTAAATGCCGCTAAATCTGCTGGTAATCTTGGTGCAAATCAATCCAAGAATCAAGCTGGACGAACCGCAAGTAAAGTTGCGAAGTCTGGGAAGCCCACAAGACCTGCTGGCAAACCGGCAGGTACAAAACCACCTGTTCGCAGCACTAAAGCGCGCCGTAAATAAGTATCAATATCAGATCGAGATAAGTAAAGATGAAGCAAATATTAGTTGGTTTTCATGCAGTACAAGCGCGCTTACGAGTGGACGCAGCAAGTCTGAAGTCAGTATATTTTGATCCTAGTCGGCGTGATCGTCGTATGGGTGATTTTCTTAAGCAGGCTGAAGAAATTCTAGGTGAAAGACTGCATGCCGCCGATGCAGAGCGCCTTCACAAACTCGCAGGTCATGATCGCCATCAAGGCGTGGTGGCTCTGGCAGAGAAGATGACCATTGCTCGTACCATTACTGAAGTAGTTGAGGATGCGGAAAGCAATCAAAGTAAGGTAATGTTCTTAGTCTTAGATGGCGTAACCGATCCCCATAACTTTGGTGCATGCTTGCGTGTCGCTGATGGTGCGGGTGTGGATGCTGTAGTTATTCCTAAAGATCGTTCAGCCTCAATTAATGCCACTGTGAGTAAAGTGTCGAGCGGCGCTTCTGAGGTAATGCCTGTGATTACCGTTACCAATCTGGTTCGAAGTATGAAAGAAATGCAAGAAGCGGGCGTTTGGCTAATCGGTACTGATGATGAAGCTGAAAAATCGATCTACGACTTAGATCTGACTGGTCCCATCGGCATCGTTATGGGCGCAGAGGGTGAGGGCATGCGCCGCTTAACTCGTGAGACTTGTGATGAGTTGGTACGTATTCCGATGAAGGGTGTCGTAGAGAGTCTGAACGTATCCGTTGCTAGTGGCGTCTGTTTGTACGAAGCGTTGAGGCAGCGTTTATCCAAAGAGCCTAAATAGTCAACTGCTTTACAAATTGCTCTAGTTCGGCTGGCGGTAGAGCACCACTAACACGGTGCACTTCTTTACCACCCTTAAATCCCGTCAGAGTTGGTATTGATCGGATATTCCATTGCGATCCGAGTGCTTGCTCTGCCTCGGTATTAACTTTCACAAACAAAATTTGATTTGCATGGGCAATGGCACTTCCCTGAAAAATGGGCTCGAACATTTTGCAGGGTCCGCACCATGGTGCCCAAAAATCGACTATCACTGGCATGACAGATTGAGTTACGAGTTCGCTAAAGTTAGCCGCTGTGGCGTTAATCGGAAGCGATAGGAGTTCTTGTTGGCAGGCTCCGCAAATAGGCGTTTGATTGAGCTTTTCAGTAGGAACACGATTTCCTTTATTGCAATGCGGACAATGAATAATCATCTTGACTCCTTAATCTGGCAATTTACAGAATTAGTGACTTAAGAGCGCTTCGAGTTTCTCGGTATCAATGCAGAAATTCCTAATCCCTTCGGCTAGTTTTTCAGTGGCCATTGCATCATCATTTAACTGCAATCTAAAGTTTGGCTCATCTAGCTTCAGTGCTAGGATATTTTCGCTTGCAAGCTCGCTAGCTGCATTACTGGCATTCAGTTTTTTCTCAACCGCTGCCGAACTGTTCTGAAGATCACCTAATAGCTCTGGGCTGATAGTCAATAAGTCACATCCGGCTAGCTCTAATATTTGACTGATATTACGGAAGCTAGCCCCCATGATTTCGGTATTGATTCCGAAGTGCTTGTAATAGTGGAAGATACGCTTGACGGAGGTAACGCCTGGATCATTTGCTCCGCCATTATTTTCATCACTCCAATTACTGCCAAGTTTCGTTTTATGCCAATCGGTAATGCGCCCTACAAAAGGGGAAATCAATTTCGCATTGACTGCACCGCAAGCCGCCGCTTGTACCAAAGAGAAGAGCAGCGTCATGTTGCAATGAATGCCTTCAGCCTCTAAAACTCTCGCTGCCTCAATTCCTTCCCATGTACCAGCTAACTTAATTAAGACACGTTTACGGTCGATCTCGTGCGATTCATACAGTGAGATGAGGTGCTTAGCCTTCTTAATCGTTGCCAGAGTATCAAAGGAGAGGCGGGCATCAACTTCAGTCGAAACCCTACCTGGGACGATCTTCAAAATCTCCAGACCAAAGGCTACCAGGATGTGGTCGACTAAATCGACGGGCTTGATGCCAGGGTGCGCTGATTTAACTTGATTTACCAAGGCCTGGTAGTTGGCTTGCTGGGCAGCCTTCAGGATGAGGGAGGGGTTAGTGGTAGCGTCTTGCGGTTGATATTCCCGCATACGCTCAAAGTCGCCTGTATCGGCCACGACCGTAGTAAATTGTTTGAGTTGGCTCAGTGCGCTTGCAGGTGATGTCATGGCTATTGGCAATACTCTCGATGAATTAATCAGGTGATATAGATTGAATATCATATGATAGATGGATAAATAAGGCTGTTCCAGTTCAGATAAGGATATCGGGCAAGATCATGAATCAAGATCAACTAAAGCAATTGGTGGGTGAAGCAGCTCGGGATGAGGTTTTAAAGCTACCCGCAGGCCAGATCTTGGGTATCGGGACAGGCTCTACCGCCAATTACTTTATTGATGCCTTAGCGCCCCACAAGGATCATTTCGCTGGTACGGTGTCTAGTTCTAATGCCACGACTGAGCGCCTGTTAAAACACGGTTTTAAGGTCTTAGATCCCAATGAGGTGGATCGTCTACCTGCTTATGTGGACGGCGCCGATGAAATAGATCCTGCTGGTCATATGATCAAGGGCGGCGGCGGCGCTTTGACCCGTGAAAAGATTATTGCCTCCATGGCCAAGCAATTTATCTGCATCTGTGATGCCTCAAAACAGGTTCCGGTATTGGGGAACTTTGCATTGCCTGTGGAAATCATTCCCTTATCAAAAGGTATTGTTACTCAAGAGCTAGCTAAGTTGGGCGGTGCAGTCACACTCAGAATGAGCAAAGAGACTCGTGAAGACTTAGGTCAGACCCCAAGTCAGCCTTTTGTGACGGATAACGGCGGCTGGATTTTGGATATCGCTGGTTTAAAGATCGCTAACCCCATCGCTCTTGAGTCGCAAATCAATCAAATCGCTGGCGTAATCACTGTTGGCTTATTTGCAAAAGAGAAGGCGGATGTTTTGCTGGTGAGCAATACCTCTGGCGTGAGCAGAATCACTTTCTAATTAAAAAACCCGACGGGGCAGCAAGCTGTTCCATCGGGTTTGTTTGCCATGACGATTCATGGCGCAGGCAAAGGGAAGAATTGATGTTCCCGATGCCCATAAGCACATAGATATGCTTACAAGTAGTGGCTTTCGCCAATGTAGCCGATCACACAAACTGACTGACTACGATTTCATCCTATGCTTCTGAATTTAACTCGTCAAGAGATATTCAAAAAGAATTATTCAGCTGGCGGTACATAGCCCTGAGCCATGTCTGCACCACCTTCAAAGAAGTATTTTTCAACTTGCTTGAGGAGGTACTGACGAGCACGAGGGTCCGCCATGTTCAGGCGATTCTCATTAATAAGCATGGTTTGGTGTTTCAACCAAGCGGCCCATGCCTCTTTAGAGACTTGATTCCAAACTTTCTTACCGAGGTCGCCAGGTAGTGGTGCGAAGTCCATGCCTTCAGCTTCTTTATTCAGTTTGATGCATTGAACCATTCGTGCCATTTGTGTTGCCTTTCAAATACGGTGTGCTAAAGAAAAAATATAAAAATAACTTATTAAAGATCTTTGGTTAAGACCATGGATTTACGATCCCAGTTGTAAATTTGCTTTCTTTCTTCTGGAAGATCATCTACCGAGGCGCGCTTAAAGCCGCGCTTCAAAAACCAATGTTCTGTTCTAGTCGTCAAAACGAAAAGCTTCTTGATGCCTTCCCGTTTTGCTCGCATTTCAACGCGCTTGAGCAAACGCTCTCCATCGCCTGAACCTTGAACATCCGGATCAACTGCGAGACAAGCTAGTTCACCTACGCCATTCGGAAATGGGAAGAGGGCTGCGCATCCAAAGAGAACCCGGTCATGCTCAATCACAGAGAAGCGCTGAATATCACGCTCAATAACGTCCTGACCCCGCGCAGCCAAAATACCTTCATCTTCGAGCGGGCTGGTGAGCTGCAGAATGCCACCAACGTCATCCTGATTGGCTTCACGTAAATTCTCAATATCGGATGAGGCTAGCATCATGCCAATACCATCATGGGTAAAGAGCTCTTCCAGGAGGGCGCCATCTCGGTTGCATGGCAAGAAGTGCACGCGACTGACGCCAGCACGAATAGCCCTGCCAGAAATATTCAACAAACTCTTCATGCCTATATCGAGTTCTGGATGTTGGGATACGTATTCTTGAAGCTGGGGCATTGAGAGTTCGGTGATGAAGTCATCTTCCTCATCTTTCAAACCGGTATAGGGGCTTAAGAAAATTAATTTATCCGCTTTGAGTGCCACAGCAGTAGATGCAGCTACATCTTCAAAGGCGAGATTAAATGCTTGACCAGTTGGCGAGAATCCCAAAGGCGAGAGCAGTACGATCTTATTGCTATCAAGTGAGAGCTTGATGGAGGTAGAGTCCACCTTACGTACCAAGCCAGTATGAATGTAATCAATTCCCTCAACTACGCCTACAGGCATTGCTGTAATAAAGTTGCCTGAGATAACCGAAATTCGTGAGCCTGCCATCGGAGTGTTGGGCAAGCCCCGACTAAATGCTGCTTCGATATCGAGGCGTAGTTCACCAGCAGCTTCTTTGACGCACTCTAGGGCAGCTGCATCGGTAATCCGGTAGCTATGCATTGCACTTTGGCCAAACTGACTCTTGATATTGCGAAGCATGAGTTGCTCTTCAATTTGAGGGCGGATGCCGTGAACCAAAACAATCCGCATACCCATGGCGTGCAGCATGGCGATATCTTCAATCAGATTTTCTAGGCCAATTTCTTGAGCTAGTTCACCAGCAAAGGCAATGACAAAGGTCTTCTCGCGGAAGCTATGGATATAGGGCGCAACATCACGCAGCCATCCTACAAAAGGAAAGTTAGAGCTGGATTCTTCGGCATTTGAGCCGGGATTCGGTGCATTTGTTGGCATAGTGAGAAAATTATAGGGTGCAAGAGCCCATAAACCAACAAAAACCCAAAGCGAGCCCTGAGACTGTGCCTGCTTCCAACACCCTTCGACGGCTGGAGATTCAATTTCCAGAGGAGTTGCCGGTATCAGGCCAGCGTCAAATCATCAAGGATGCTTTGAGCTCCCATCAGGTCGTCATTGTGTGTGGAGAGACTGGATCAGGCAAAACAACCCAATTACCCAAAATCTGTTTAGATCTTGGCAGGGGCACTATGAACGGTGGTCGCCTCATTGGACACACGCAACCTCGCCGTATCGCTGCGACAGCCACTGCAAAGCGCATCGCCCAGGAGTTGGGCACTCCCATTGGTCAAGACGTGGGCTACCAAGTGCGCTTTGCTGATAAGACCAGTCAGGGCGCTTCAATCAAGTTGATGACCGATGGCATCTTGCTGGCAGAAACGCAGCGAGACCCTCAGCTTCGTGCCTACGACACTCTCATTATTGATGAGGCTCATGAGCGCAGCCTCAATATTGATTTTCTATTGGGTTATCTGCGACAGTTGCTACCCAAGCGCCCAGACCTCAAGTTGATTATTACTTCGGCGACTATTGATGCAAAGCGTTTTTCAGATCATTTCGCATTAAATGGCAAGTCTGCTCCGGTAATTGAGGTGAGTGGGCGACTTTTCCCGGTCGAGCAACGTTATGAACCACTAGAGCCTGACGTTAAGCCTGACGGAAAAAAAGAGTCCAAAGAGGCCAAGGAGCTTTCGGACGCAGTCACAGAAGCAATTGCAAAAGTATGGCGTGAAGTTGTGTCTGGTGCAGGAGATGTACTGGTCTTCCTGCCCGGAGAGCGGGAGATTCGGGATTGTGCTGAAGCTCTCAGAAAAGACCATGTTCTCCAGCAACGCTTTCATCCGGAGATTTTGAGTCTTTTTGCTCGGCAATCGGTTGCGGAACAAGAGCGCGTATTCAACCCCGGCAATGGCCGCCGTATTATTTTGACGACTAACGTTGCCGAGACCTCATTAACAGTTCCCAATATTCGATATGTGGTCGATAGTGGCCTGGCACGTGTCAAACGCTACTCCTACCGTAACAAAGTAGAGCAACTTCAGATTGAGTCAATTTCTCAGGCGGCTGCTAATCAGAGGGCAGGTCGTTGTGGCCGCGTGTCAGATGGTATTTGCATTCGTCTCTACAGCGAGCAAGATTATTTAAGTCGTCCCAAATTTACTGATCCAGAAATCCTGCGTAGCTCATTAGCGGCGGTCTTGCTTCGCATGAGTTCTCTACGTTTACCTCGCATTCAAGAATTTCCATTTATTGATAAACCTTTGGGTCGCGCGATTGCTGACGGTGTACAGCTCCTAGATGAGTTAGGCGCTATTGCCTATGACGAGGTCACCATCAATAACGATACGGATAGCAACAGCAGATTCAAGTTGACCCCTATTGGTAAGCAGTTAGCGGATCTGCCATTAGATCCTCGGATTGGTCGAATGCTGTTAGCGGCCAAGGAGCACAACGCATTGCGTGAGGTCACTATCATCGCCTCCGCTTTGGCTACACAAGATCCACGTGATCGACCTATGGATCAAGCAGCTGCCGCTGACCAAGCGCATTTGCAGTTTGCGGATGAGCGTTCCGAGTTTCTAAGTTTCGTTAAGCTTTGGGATTGGCATCAAGATGCCTTGAAGCACAAGCACAGTAATCGACAATTAGAGAATCTCTGCCGTAGTAAGTTTTTGTCACCAAGACGTCTGCGTGAATGGCGCGATGTTCATGGTCAACTGCATACGATGTTGGCCGAAAAGGGCTGGAAAGAAAATCCATCCGCCGCTACTTACGAACAAGTTCATCTTTCGCTATTAACTGGCCTCTTGGGCTATGTGGCCAAAAAAGAAGAGGATGAAAAATCTCAGGAGCGTGGCAGTAAGACGGGTAGTTATATTGGTGCACGCGGTATTCGTCCCTTTATATGGCCGGGTTCAACGATTGGCAAAAAAGCTGGAGCTTGGATTTTGGCTGGCGAACTTCAAGAAACCAATCGCATGTACGCTCGCACAATTGCAAAAATCGAGCCCGGGTGGGTTGAGAAGGTTGCAACCCACCGCCTGATTAAATCCTTGAGTGAGCCATTCTGGGATAGTCGTCAAGGAGAGGTTATGGCCTTTGAGCGCGGAACTTTATATGGTCTGCCGATTTATCACGGTCGTCGCGTACGTTATGAGCCCCATAACCCAAAAGATGCGCGCAGTTTATTTATTACCCAGGCATTAGTTCAAGAAGAGATGTTTGGCCGTATGGATAGCCCGGCATTAATGCGGGAGACCGAAGCTGATGCTAGAAAAAAGTATCCCGGGACTTTTGAATTCTTTTGGCATAACCGTAGATTGATTAAAGAGATTGAGGCACTCGAGCATCGTTCACGACGCCCCGATGTGTTGGTGGATGATGATCTCCTTTTTGCTTTTTATGATTCACGCATTCCTGAGGATGTTCTGAGCAGGGAGGGCATGAAAGCCTGGTTGCTAAAGACCTTAGCGAGTAAAGACATTGCTGAGGAGGGTGCTGACAGCCTTTTGCGCCTGGCCAAAGCAGATTTAATGCGCCATGAGGCAGCTGGAATTACGGTAGATCGCTATCCTAAAAAGATGATGGTTGGTGGCAGCGAACTAAGTTTGACTTACCACTTTGAACCTGGCAGCCCCAAAGATGGAGTAACACTGGTAGTGCCTTTGACTCTATTAAATCAGGTTGATGGTCGTCGATGTGATTGGCTAGTTCCAGGCATGTGTGAAGAAAAAATTGGGTTATTACTTAAATCACTTCCTCAGAAATTGCGTCGCCACTGCGTGCCACTACCCGAGTATGCAAAATCCTATTTAGAGCGGATGTTATCAAGCAAGCAGTTTGGGGTAGGTGACTTTTTAGATAGTCTCATTACCGATATTCGTAAAGAACGTGGCTTAGAAATTAAACGGACTGATTTCAGACCAGAATCTTTGCCTTTACATTCTTCAATGAATTTCCGCCTAGTTGATGAGCACGGCCGCCAATTGGAGTTGGAACGTAATTTATCCCGCTTGCGTGCTGAATATGGAGAGACTGCCCGCACAGCCTTCCAAGCCATAGCGCAGCAAGCAGTCCATGAAGAGCTCGGTGTGCTTGCTCAGGTGAGTAACGCCGCCCCTATTAGTAAAGCCAATCAAAGTACTAATGCATCTTCAGTAAAAACGGTTGAGCAGGGTGGTTATCGAAGCTGGGACTTTGGTGAGCTACCTGAGACTCTAGAAATTCAGAAAGGTAATAGCGTCTTATTTGGCTATCCAGCTTTAGTCGATCGTATCGAAGCATGTGATCTTGAAGTATTCGATGATTTGCTAGAAGCTAGAAAACATCATTGGCGGGGATTGTGCAGATTATTCGCGCTATCGAATAAAGACACACTCAAGGCGTTGCAAAAACAACTCCCTGGAATTAGGGAGCTTGGATTGCTGTTTATCAATATTGGATCTGTTGATAGCTTAATTGAGCAAATTCTGAATCTTGCTTTGGAGCGGGCATTTATGAGTGATCCATTGCCCGTGAATGCCGAGCAATTTGCAGAGCGTTTACAAGCAGGTAAGCCCCGTTTGGCTCTGATCGCGCAGGAGATTGCAAAGCATGCCTTGGCGGCATTGCAGGCTTATGCAGATCTACAAAAGAAGTTATCTCAAGCAAAGGCTGCCTCAGCTAATGCCCATGCAGATATTCAGAATCAAGTCCAAGGCCTCATATCCCCTAAATTTGTTTCAGATACGCCATACAGCCAGTTAGTGCATTTCCCTCGCTATCTCAAAGCTATTGCCATGCGAATTGATAAATTACGCGCTAATCCAATCCGGGATTCACAGTGCCAAAAAGATTGGGAGTCGGTTGCCAGGCCATGGCAAAAACTCGTTCAGGCTGGCCAAGGCTCTGCGTCACATGCTTTTGGTGAGGATCAGGCTTTAGCGGATTTTCGCTGGCAGCTGGAGGAATTGAGGGTGGCGTTATATGCCCAGGAGCTAAAGACCCCAAGCCCAATGTCCTTAAAGCGCCTAGAAAAGGTCTTGGCTAGCTTTCGATAGATCAAATGATTCTGCTTAAAGGCCTACGCCAGATGAATCAATTGCTTACAATATAAATCATGCATACCTATATTAGTAAAGCCAAATTTGTCAGTATTTCAACCCTTACTGTATTTGTCCTGACTGGGCTTTTAAATGCTGTCTATGCTCAAGGTTCAAACTCATCTGAGTCCAAGGCGGAGCCCAAGTTAGCGGTAGTCTTGAATTCTGGTGAAGCTACCGTCAGTCTGATTGATATGCCCAACCGCAAAGTGATTAAGACTGTGCCGGTTGGAAAAGAGCCTCATCACTTGATGATGGCCCCTGACCAAAAGACTTTGCTGATTGCCAATGCCGCGGGCAATGATGTTGCGTTGATGAATCCCACCACTGGTGAGTTAACTGGCAAGATATCAGACATCATTGATCCATATCAAATTGGTTATTCGCCAAATCATAAGTGGTTTATTGCAAACGGTAATCGCTTGGATAGGGTAGATGTCTATCGCGCGCAAGGTGCGGATCTCAAGCTGGCTAAAGCAATTAAGCTGGGTAAGACACCAAGTCATGTCGCATTCACGGCAGATAGCAAGATCGCCTTTATTACTTTGCAAGACTCCAATGAACTTGCGGCAATTGATTTGGATACCCAGACTGTCATATGGAAAATCACCACGGGTAAGGTGCCAGCAGGAGTCTGGATGACGCCTGGTGATCAATACTTGTTAATTGGTATTACTGGTGAGGACTATGTTCAAGTCGTTGATTGGAAAACCCGTAAAGAGGTAAAGCGAATCTTGACTGGAAAGGGCGCTCACAACTTCCGTCCCTTAGGTGATAAAAAGCATGTGTTTGTAACCAATCGTATTGCGTCAAGTATCAGCATGATTAATATGCAGACTCTGGAAAAGATAGGCGATATTACTGGTCTGCCGGCAGGCCCCGATGATATGGAAATTACACCTGATGGAAAAACTATATGGGTCACACTCCGTTTTTCTAAAAAGGTGGGAGTGATTGACATACCTTCGATGAAGCTGGTCTCAGTAATTCCTGTTGGTAGATCCCCTCACGGTGTTTTCTTCACTCCGCGTGCTAGCTGGGAATAGCCCAATTAGATGTATTTGAATGCGACCCTCGTTCGACTGACGGCATTCATCGTTCTGGCGGCATGCTCCTTGCTGGGTATTGCACAAGAGGCGAATTGTAAAAAAACGGTTTACCTAACTTTTGATACTGGCAATATGTCTGTAGCGCAAACGATTGCCGACATTTTAAATCGTCAGAATGTGAAAGCTACTTTTTTTCTAGCGAATGAAAAAACTAGCCGTGGTGATTTTTCTTTAGATGATTCTTGGAAATCATATTGGCAAGATCGGGTGCGTGAAGGTCATCACTTTGGTAGTCATACCTATGACCATGTGTACTTTGTGAAGGACGGCCCAAGCGGAGAAATCTTTGCAAAGCCACAATTCGGCCCAAAGGCTGGTGTAGCAACTCTGTACAGCGAAGCAGCTTATTGCCGAGAAATCCGTCGAGTGGATGAGCGCTTCAAAGAGTTAACCGGCGCCAGTATTCAAAAAATCTGGCGAGCTCCTGGTGGAAAAACATCCCCCCGTTCGAGCAGGATGGGTGATCAATGTGCTTACCAGCATGTTGGCTGGAATCCTGCGGGATTTTTGGGGGATGAGTTGAGTTCAGAGACGCATCCTAACAAAGCGCTGCTGGATAAGGCTAGTAGCCAGCTTCAGGATGGCGATATCGCTATGGCGCATTTGGGTATTTGGTCACGTAAGGATCCCTGGGCTCCAGCAGTTTTAGAGCAACTGATTCTGAATTTGAAGGCTCGGGGGTTTTGTTTTGCAACCCTGCCAAAACGGGATAAATAAGTCACAATTGAGAATATGGACTTAAACCCCCTGACAGCCGCCATCGCATCAGCCTACGCTAGCGTTCAAGAATTCTTGTTTACCTATGTAGCTGGGCCAATTTTGTATCAATTTGACCTGATGTCGATGGCCGAGGATGTATTTGATGGCATCGACTGGTTTTTGTTTGGATGCATTCAGATTTTCCTGATTGCGGTGATTCTCAGAGCCTGGGAGAGATTTTCCCCTGCAGAGATACAAGAGCGGTTTGCGAAGAGCTCCAAGGCGGATATTTTTTACACCCTGTTTCATCGTCTAGGCATTTTTCACGGTCTGATTTTTATTGCCTTATCCGGACTTTTCTTTCAGCTTGATTCGGTCTTGCATGACTTCCGTTTTGGCAGACTGAATGTGGAGTCCTGGTGGCCACCAGTCACATCCATACCCTTGGTGAGTTTTTTTATCTACTTTGTCTTACTTGATTTGGTGGAGTATCTATATCACCGCGCCTCCCATGTGTTTAATTGGTGGTGGAAATTACATGCCTTGCATCATAGTCAAACGGTGATGACTGCTTGGTCTGATGATCGCAATCACATCATCGACGACATCATGCATGCCTTTGTGTTTTCTTTCTTTGCTCTATTGTTTGGCGTATCACCTAGTCAATTTATTGTGTTGGTGGTGTTAAGCCAACTGATTCAAAGCTGGCAACATGCCAATTTGAAGATTGATCTTGGCTTTTTTAAATACTTCTTAATTTCTCCGATGTATCACCGGCTGCATCACGCGGTAGGTTTCGGTCACGAGGCCAAAGGTAAACCAGGTGTTTTAGGGGGTTGTAACTTTGGTGTTTTATTTCCTTGGTGGGATATGATGCTTAATACTGCAATCTTTTCAAAAGAAGTTCATCCCACTGGAGTCAGGGACTTAGTTTTGTCGCCCAATGTATTGCAGCATCAGTGGCAAAGTCTCATTCACTCGATTCGAGAAATCTTTCCCAAAGCAAAATAGAAGTTAGTAGCTCACACAGTAGCAATGGAAATATATGAATAGCATGCAGCAAGTTTTTAAGTCTTTTGGCTTAGCTTTAGTTGGTGCGATGCATCCCAAAATGCTATGGCTTAGTCTGCGACCATTTTTAATTGTCTCGGTCTTGTGGGGCGTTTTAATTTGGCTAACTTGGACTCCAGCATTAGAGATGCTGAGTACTTTTCTGACGGCATCCATTTTTACTAGCTTGATTGCGGATGGCTTGATCTGGGCCGGCTTCGAGGGTGCACGTGCATGGATCGCACCGCTCTTCTTCGTGATGTTACTGATTCCTTTAATCTCCATTAGTTTATTGGTTTTCATCGCCTTGACAACCGTGCCAACCATCGTCAAGGTAGTCGCGCGTCAATACGCCTATAAAGACATTGCGAAGAAAAAGGGCGGCGGTTTGTTGGGTAGTTTTGCTTACACCCTTTGGTCCGCCTTGATCTGTTTAGCTCTAGTGATGCTCACTTTGCCAGTGTGGTGGATACCGCCACTGGTTGCTGTTTTGCCGCCATTGATTTGGGGCTGGTTGACCATGCGCCTGATGTCTTACGATGTGTTAGCGCTGCATGCTACTGCAGAAGAGCGCGATATCCTTTTGCATCAACACCGTTGGCCACTATTGGCTATGGGAATTATTTCTGGGATGTTGGGAGCGGTGCCGACCTTTTTCTGGGCAACTTCTGTTTTAGCCCTTGTCTTATTTCCCATTGTCAGCTTTGTTGCGCTGTGGGTCTATTCTTTAATCTTTGTCTTTGCTGCGCTCTGGTTTACACATTACTTGCTTGAGGCATTAAAAGAATTACGTAGTATTGAGTTGGATCGATCTTTGAATATTGAAGCGCGTGTTATTGATACGGAGTTGCCGAACCATGGTTGAGGTATTAAAAAATTCGAGTCTCGAGGACTCCGAAGCAAATACTCGTCGTTTCGGTTTAATTGTGATTGGTGATGAAATTTTGTCTGGGCGTCGTCAAGACAAGCATCTGAGTAAATTGATTGAGCTTTTAAATGAGCGTGGCCTAAGCTTATCTTGGGCTAAATATGTCGCAGATGATCCCGAACAAATTACCGCTACCTTGAAAGATACCTTCGCAAGTGGTGATGTGGTTTTCAGTACCGGGGGTATCGGAGCTACGCCTGATGACCACACTAGACAATGTGCCGCTTTAGCTTTGGGTACACAAACGCAATTACATGCGACTGCACAAGAGCTTATTGCAGGACGTATTCGGATCATGGCAGAGGGCGACCCCATGAAGGCCGATCTCAATACTGCGGAAAATCAGCATCGCTTTAAGATGGGGGAGTTTCCAATTGGGAGTGACATCATCCCAAATCCCTATAACCAGATCCCTGGTTTTTCGATTCGCGAGCACTATTTTGTGCCTGGCTTTCCTGTCATGGCTGCGCCCATGATGGCGTGGTGCCTGGATACCCATTATCAGAATTTATTTCATCGTGAAAACTGGGCAGAGCAAAGTTTTATTGTTCCAAAAGGGATTGAGTCCGTTTTAACACCCTTAATGGAGCGTATTGAGGCCTCATATCCAGGCGTAAAGGTCTTTAGTCTCCCGTCAGTTGGCGATTCCTCTAGAGGCGGTGTCTACGCCGACCGGCATATTGAATTGGGTATTAAGGGTAATGCCAGTCTATTAGAAGAGGCCTGGATTGCTTTGCGAGCAGGCACTGAGGCTTTGGGTTATGTAATTCATGATATTTCAAAATCTGATTAAGCACTAGTTTGGTGCAAATAGAGCTATTTATAGGGTTTTGAGGGGCTTTTCAGCACTTAATTAGTGCAATAATGGCTGTTACCGTTTGTTTGCTTCAGTAAATTAGATACATCCCAAGGGCATATTTAATGCCTGGAATAAACAAGGGTGTACACCTTAGGTTTGTATTCCGAATTCAGTTAATAGAGGAGATTTGCATGACGAAGACCGTCGCTGATGTGATGAAGTTAGTTAAAGAGAAAGAATGTACTTTTGTTGATTTCCGCTTTGTAGATACAAAGGGTAAAGAGCAGCACACAACAGTACCTATTTCCCATTTTGACGAAGACAAGTTTGAGAGTGGTCACGCGTTTGACGGTTCATCTATTGCCGGTTGGAAAGGTATTGAAGCATCTGATATGTTGCTGATGCCAGATCCAACAGCTTGCTACATCGACCCATTCTATGAAGAGCCAACATTGGTGATCACATGTGACGTGATCGAGCCTTCAGATGGTAAAGGTTACGACCGTGACCCACGTTCGATTGCTAAACGTGCTGAGTCCTATTTGAAGAGCACTGGTTTGGGTGATACAGCGTACTTTGGTCCAGAGCCAGAATTCTTTATTTTTGATGGCGTCCGTTGGGGTGCTGATATGCAGGGTTGTTTCGTTAAGGTAGATTCTGAAGAGGCTCCATGGTCTTCAGCTGCTGAAATCGAAGGTGGGAACCCTGGACATCGTCCAGGTAAAAAGGGTGGTTACTTCCCAGTTGCTCCAGTAGATACATTCCATGACATGCGTTCTGAAATGTGTTTGATCCTCGAATCTTTAGGCATTCCAGTCGAAGTGCATCACCATGAAGTTGCTGGTCAAGGCCAAAACGAATTGGGCACTAAGTTCAGCACATTGGTTGAGCGTGCTGACTGGACTATCTGGCAGAAGTATGTCATTCAAAACGTAGCGCACGCTTACGGCAAGACAGCCACATTTATGCCTAAGCCTATCGTTGGCGACAACGGTTCTGGTATGCACGTTCACCAATCTATTTGGAAGAACGGCGAGAACTTGTTTGCTGGCAATGGCTACGCAGGTTTGTCAGAGTTTGCATTGTTCTACATCGGCGGCATTATTAAGCACGCTAAGGCATTGAATGCGATCACTAACCCAGGTACAAACTCATACAAGCGTTTAGTTCCAGGCTTTGAGGCTCCAGTAAAGTTGGCTTACTCTGCTCGTAACCGTTCTGCTTCGATTCGTATTCCACACGTTTCAAGCCCTAAAGGTCGTCGTATCGAAACTCGCTTCCCTGATCCATTGGCTAACCCATACCTCTGCTTCTCAGCATTGATGATGGCAGGTTTAGATGGTGTTCAGAATAAGATTCATCCAGGTGAAGCTGCTGACAAGAACTTGTATGATTTGCCACCAGAAGAAGATGCAAAGATTCCAACCGTTTGTGCAAGCTTGGAAGAGGCATTAGAAGCTTTAAACAAAGACCGTGAGTTCTTGACTCGTGGTGGTGTCTTTACAGACTCTATGATCGACGCATATATCGCTTTGAAGATGGAAGATGTCACACGTTTCCGTATGACGACTCATCCGATCGAATTCGATATGTACTACTCCCTGTAAGCGAAGGAGAAATGTTGAGCGCAGGTCTGTTGCGCAATTCGTTCAAAGGGGCAGCTTCGGCTGCTCCTTTTTTTCCGACATTGCTTGATCAGATGCCCAATGCCGTCGTGGTATTTGAGGCTGATAACCAACAATTGGTTTATGTGAATCCTGCAGCAGAGTCTGCGCTGGATCTTTCTCGTAAATCACTTGAGGGTCAATCTGTGCGCGAATTATTTGGATCCAATGAAGCCCTCAATCACATGATTGATGAGGTTAAGGCAGGGCACTTTTCTGCAAAACGACAGGAAATGATGTTGCATTCCTTGCCCGGTAGCATTCATCAAGAATCTATTCCTGCGCATGTGGTGGTAGCTAGCCTTGAAGATCCAACACTCATCATGATGGAGTGGTTCCCGATTGATCAGCAGTTACGTAGCGAGCGGGATGAGCGTGTGACACAGCAAGTTGAAGCAAACAAACAGTTAATGCGTAACTTAGCGCATGAAATCAAAAATCCTTTAGGCGGCATTCGTGGCGCCGCTCAATTACTCGAGTTCGAGCTTCCAGAAAAGGGCTTGCGTGAATACACTCAAGTCATTATTAAAGAATCTGATCGCTTACAGAATTTAGTTGATCGACTGCTCGCACCGCATCGCAAGGCGCATGCCATGGAGTCATTTAATGTTCATGAGGCGCTAGAGCGAGTTCGTAGTCTCGTATTAGCTGAGTTTCCTAAGGGTCTCAGAATCATTCGTAACTATGACACCAGTCTGCCTGATGTTTTGGGTGATCGTGAGCAGTTGATTCAAGCGGTCTTAAATATTGCTCACAACGCAGCCCAGGCGCTTACTGAAGAAATTTCTCAAGGTACAGCTCAAATTGAATTGAAGACAAGAGTAGCGCGCTCAGTAACTATTTCTAAACAACGCTACAAGATGGCGATGGATTTACATGTGATTGATAACGGACCTGGTATCCCAGATGAAATTCGCGAGCGCATTTTCTTCCCCTTGGTATCTGGTAGGGATGGGGGCAGTGGTCTTGGCCTTACTTTAGCTCAAACTTTTGTGCAGCAGCACCAAGGCTTTATCGCCTGTAATAGCCGTCCTGGACGGACTGATTTCCAAATTCAAATTCCTTATCGCAGGCAGGAGAAAGTATTATGAAACCCGTTTGGATCGTTGATGATGACCAATCAATTCGTTGGGTGTTAGAGAAGGCGTTGACTCGCGAGAATATTCCGCATAAAAGCTTTTCCAATCCCAATGATGTACTTGATGCATTGGAAAAAGATTCCCCCCAGGTATTGATTTCAGATATTCGTATGCCACGTGGCAATGGTTTAGATCTTTTGCAAAATGTAAAAGAAACCCATCCACTGCTTCCGGTGATCATCATGACTGCTTATTCTGATTTAGACTCAGCGGTCTCATCTTTTCAAGGTGGCGCATTTGAATACCTTACTAAGCCATTTGATATTGATAAAGCAGTTGAGTTAATTCGTCGCGCTATGGAGCAGAGTGAGCGCAACCAATCTGGCAATAAAGAGATGAATGGCTGGAGACAAGATTCCACTGAAATTATTGGCCAGGCTCCAGCAATGCAGGAAGTGTTTAGAGCGATCGGACGTTTAGCTCAGTCACATTCAACAGTATTAATTACAGGCGAGTCTGGCACTGGCAAAGAGTTGGTAGCACAAGCACTGCATAAGCATAGTCCTCGCGCGAAAGGTCCATTCGTTGCCTTTAGTACTGCAGCAGTTCCAAAGGATTTGTTTGAGTCAGAGTTATTCGGCCACGAGCGCGGCGCTTTCCCTGGAGCTTTGACTTTACGCCGCGGCCGTTTTGAGCAGGCTGATGGTGGCACCTTATTCTTGGATGAGATTGGTGAAATCCCATTCGACCTACAAACACGTTTGTTACGCGCTCTAACTGATGGTCATTTTTACCGTGTTGGCGGTCAAGATCCGATTAAAGCAAATGTACGCATCATTGCGTCGACCCACCAAAACTTAGAGGCCCGAGTGGCCGCGGGTGCTTTCCGGGAAGATTTATTACACCGCTTAAATGTTATTCGCTTGCGTATGCCAGCATTGCGTGAGCGTGCAGAGGATATCCCCGTTTTGGCACGACATTTTATGTTGTCTTGTGCAAAGTCCTTAGGTGTAGAGGCTAAAAATCTTTCGGATGACGTTTTAAAAGAAATGAGCTCTATGCCATTTCCTGGTAATGTGCGTCAATTAGAAAATCTCTGTCACTGGTTGACGGTAATGACGCCGTCTAATGTCATCGGGGTAAGTGATTTGCCTGCTGATATTTTGACAGAAGCCAGTGAACAATCCGAGCTGCTGCAAGGTGAATCTAGCTCTAAAGTGCAGCTTGCTGTTAAGACTGGCTCGGTTGATTGGGAAGGTGGTTTAGGTCGCCTTGCAGTCAAAATGTTGCAGGATGGAGATTCAGGGGTGTATGACGTGTTGTGCTCTAAATTTGAAAAGGCAGTTCTACAAGCTGCGCTAGAAGTTACCCGCGGCAGACGTGTAGAAGCAGCTCAAAGACTGGGTATCGGTCGCAATACAATTACTCGAAAGTTGCAGGAGCTGGGAATTAATGACTGATTCAGTCAGAATAGCTGCTTGGAATGTAAATTCTCTGAAGGTGCGTTTACCGCAGGTGCTCAAGTGGCTACAAGATCAAGAGCGAGCAAAAGCACCTATCGATGCACTCTGTCTTCAGGAGCTCAAGTTAACTGATGATAAGTATCCACATCAAGAGCTTGAAGAAGCTGGGTACATCAGCGTTGCTGCTGGGCAAAAAACCTATAACGGTGTGGCAATTATTGTTCGCAAAGCTGCCTTAGCACCTATTGCTACTGACCATGACACCACATTTCTAAAGCCAGTGAGAAATATTCCGGCTCATGTAGATGAGCAACAACGCATCTTAGCGGCTACAGTGTGTTTTAAGGGAATGCAGCCGATTCGCCTAGTATCGGCATACTTCCCTAACGGACAGTCGCCCGATAGCGATAAGTTCGTTTACAAACTAGACTGGCTCAAAGCGCTAGAAAATTGGTTAAGAGAAGAATTAACTCAGAATAGTCGCTTAGCTCTTTTGGGCGACTTCAATATCGCACCGAGTGATATCGACGTACACGATCCCTCGAAATGGATTGGGCAAAACCTAGTTTCCCCGGAAGAGCGTAAAGCCTTTGAGCAACTGCTGAATTTGGGCTTGACGGACTCTTTCCGCATGTTTGAGCAAGCGCCCAAATCCTTTAGCTGGTGGGATTACCGCATGATGGGCTTTCGAAGAAACGCCGGTATGCGAATTGATCACATTCTATTAAGTGATGCCCTTAAAGAAAAGTGCAGCTCAAGCATCATTGATAAAGAGCCTCGGACTTGGGAGCAGCCTTCGGATCATGCCCCCGTGATTGCAGAAATTAAGGCTTAGATCGTCACCTTCACTGAGTTACTAGGCCGCCATGACGAAGTAGGGCATCGATGCTGGGCTCGCGACCTCTGAATGCCTTAAATGATTCAGCAGCAGGGCGGCTACCACCCACCTCCAGAATCTCTTGGCGATAGCGTATACCTGTTTTTTCATCAAGGACGCTACCAGTCAATTTGGCCGCTTCTTCAAAAGCGGAATAGACATCGGCAGAAAGTACTTCTGCCCATTTATAACTGTAATAGCCAGCAGCATAGCCACCAGCAAAGATATGGCTAAAGGTATTTATCCAGCGGGAGATAGATGCTTGCGGTATGACATTAAATTGATCGGCGATGTTTCTGGATAAATTAAGCACAGCCTGCCCATGCGCACTCTTTGGATCAAAGCTGGCATGCAGACGCCAATCAGTGAGTGACATCACAACCTGACGCAAAGTCATATAGCCATTTTGAAAATTCTTGGCAGCCAGTATTTTTTCAAATAATTCACGAGGGAGTGGTTTTCCAGTTTCAGCATGCGCTGTCATTTTTTCTAAGACCTCCCATTCCCAGCAGAAGTTTTCCATAAATTGGCTTGGTAACTCTACAGCATCCCACTCAACACCATTGATGCCAGATACTCCTAATGCACTGACTTGCGTTAAGAGGTGATGCAGGCCATGACCACTCTCATGAAAAAGTGTGATCACATCATCATGAGTGATTGTCGGTTGGCGTAATACACCATTTACTTTTACAGGGGGCGCAAAGTTACAGACCAGATACGCTACTGGTATCTGGATTTCTCCATTGGGTGATTCACGACGACCGCGCGCATCATCCATCCAGGCTCCACCACGTTTACCCGACCTTGCGTAGGGGTCAAGATAAAAATAGGCTACTGTAGTGTCAGCCGCATTTTTGACGGAGAAGGACTGCACATCTGCATGCCAAGTTGGCAAATCAGCCTTTTCAATCTTTACGCCAAATAAAGTTTGAATGACACCAAATAAGCCCTCCAATACTTTAGGTAAGAGGAAGTACTGTTTGAGCTCATTTTCAGAAAAAGAATAGCGCTCTTGTTTCAATCTCTCGGAAGCATAGGCAATATCCCAGGGCTCCAATCCATCAGCAATAGACAGCTCAGTCTTAGCGAACAGAGAAAGTTCTTGCCAATCCTTTAATGCAAAAGGTTTTGCTTTTTGAGCAAAATTCGTTAAGAAGATATCGACTTCCTCAACAGTGCTTGCCATTTTAGGTGCCAAACTTAGAGCGGCATAGTTTTTAAACCCCAGCATGCGCGCTTCTTCATCGCGTAGCTTTAGTTGCTCAAGCATGTTTTGCGTATTATCCCAATTGAGGTTACCTTGAGAGTACTGAGGGGCTAGTTCAGAAGCTCGAGTTACATAGGCCTCATACATTAAGCGACGTAGTGATCTGTTCTCGGAGTACTGCATTACTGGGTAATAAGAAGGGAAGTGTAGTGAAAATGCCCAACCCTGAAGATTCTTCTGTTGAGCAAGATCGGCTGCAGCAGCTACAGCATCCTCAGGTAGGCCAGCCAAATCGGCATCATCAGTAATAAGATGAATGAATCCATCAGTGGCATCTAAAACATGATCAGAAAAGGCCTTGCCTAATAATGCTTGCTCGTCTTGAATCTCTGCGAAGCGGGGCTTATCAGCATCACTTAGCTCAGCCCCACCAAGGCGAAAGTCTCTCAATGAGTTTTCAATCACTTTTTTCTGGGCGGAATTGAGTTTCGAATAGTCGCCACCTTGGCTCAAGAGCTTAAACTTTTCATACAGCGCAAGATTTTGTCCCAAGCTTGAAAAGAAGGCGGTTACCTTAGGCATCATCTCGCCATAAGCAGCGCGTAGCTCCGGCGTATCTCCGACGCTATTTAAGTGAGAAACAACACCCCATGACCGACTTAGGGATTCAGTTGCGTCCTCAAGGGGTTCGAGCAAATCATTCCAGTTTGCAGGGGTGCTTGGGTCTACTGCATGATCCACTGCAGATTGCGCCCCCTGCAGAAGGAAATCGATTGCCGGCGCAATGTCGGATGGCTTTACCTCAGCGTAGGCGCAAATTCCTCTTCCGAATGCAATTAGTGGATTTTTCTGGAGTTCGGTGGAGGGCTTTGATGTGGTTGATTTAGTCATCCCTATAGCTTAATGGACGACAGATACTTTTGCTAATCAGACCCTAAAAAAAGGCCCTCAAGCAAAGGCGTCTATTAAGACGGCTTCGCAGCCTTTTCTGCTGCCTCTAAGGTATTCATCAAAAGCATAGTGATGGTCATGGGGCCTACGCCACCGGGCACAGGTGTAATCCAACCAGCAACATATTGAACGGCATCAAAATCAACGTCGCCACAGAGTTTTCCATCGGGCATGCGATTAATGCCCACGTCAATGACTACGGCGCCATTTTTGACCATATCACCGGTAATCATTCTCGGTTTGCCGGTCGCCACTACTAAAATATCGGCATCCTTAGTGTGATGCGCTAAGTCACGAGTCTTGCTATTACAAATAGTGACTGTCGCACCTGCTTGCAGCAAGAGCATGGCCATCGGTTTGCCAACAATATTGGAGGCACCCACGATCACGGCGCGTGCACCACGGATAGGGTAGTCAATGCTTTCCAAAATCTTCATGCAGCCATAAGGAGTGCATGGCTTGAATTCAGGCTGACCCACCATCAAGGCACCAGCATTAGCTACGTGAAAACCGTCTACATCCTTCTCGGGTGCGATTGCCTCAAGTACCCGCTCAGCCGCAATGTGCTCAGGAAGTGGCAATTGAACCAAGATGCCATGGATGGCTGGATCAGCATTGAGAGTGGCAATGCGAGCTAGTAATTCCTCTTCGCCTAACTCTACAGAAAAGCGCTCAAGTACAGAGTGGAAGCCAACGTCTTCACAGGCCTTTACTTTATTTCTGACATAAACCTGGCTAGCAGGATTTTCGCCAACAACAATGACTGCTAAACCTGGTCTAACACCCTTGGCGGTAACGATTGCTCCACGAGCAGCAATTTCAGTGCGTAATTTTTTTGATAGCGCGATGCCATCGAGTAACTGTGCAGGCATAAAATTTAATTAGGTTGTGGATCAGAAAGGGCAAGACGCAGAAGATCTGCAACGGTATTCACGTTGAGCTTTTCCATAATATTAGCGCGATGAGCCTCTACAGTTTTGATCGAGATACTCAGATCATCTGCGATTTGTTTGTTTAAACGACCGGCTACGATGCGCTCGAGTACTTGGCGTTCACGCCCAGTGAGTTTGCTCAAGAGGCTTTGCGTGACCTTGCGCTGACTTGCTTGGGAGTAATCAATACGCGCTTTTCCAAGCATGCGATCTACTAAGCCGCAGAGATCATTTTCTTTAAATGGTTTTTCGATAAAGTCCACCGCACCACGCTTCATAGTAGAAACTGCCATCGACACATCGCCATGACCGGTAATGAAGGCAACCGGCATGGGTAGATTTTCGCTAATCAGGCGCTCTTGTAGTTCTAGGCCAGACATGCCGGACATACGGACATCCAGAATGGCGCAAGAGATGGTTGATTTATCAGTACTTTGGAGTGACTGCAAGAAACGCTCAGCACTTGCATGACAGCGAACAACATAACCATTACTTTCGAGTAGCCAGGTGAGGGAGTCGCGAACTGCCTCATCGTCATCTACTACATAAACTACTTCAGCTTGATTGGGTTTGGTAGCAGCACTGATATTCATATTAGCTTTCGCAAATAAACCTAAAAAAATACATAAATTAAATACTATCCTTAGAGCCCGGAGACTCTAGAGGTAATAGTATTGTAAAGGTGCAGCCCGACAACTTTGTATGTTCAGCATCCATCAGATTGGTTGCCCAAAGACGGCCCTGATGGGACTCAATTACAGATCGGCAAATGTTCAGACCCATGCCCATACCATCACTTTTAGTGCTGAAAAAGGGCTCAAACATGCGCTCAATCACTGATTTTGCGATTCCGCCCCCCGCGTCCCGTACCTGAATACGCAACATGGCGGGGAAGGTGCTGGTGTCTAAATCCGCCGAGATCCGCACGGGGGGAGCCGACCAGCGCGAGGAAAGGGGGTAAACCTCCCTCAGACTATCCAGCGAGTTTTTCAGGAGATTGACCAAGACCTGCAAAATTAAGACTGGATCTAAGTCGACCGCGGGAAGATTTTCAGCAATTTCAGTGCTGATACTCAAGCGATGGCGATGGGCTTCAATTTCCACTAATCCAACGGCATCGTGAATGATTTCAGCAATGTCGCAAGACTTTCTTTGGGGTTCACTTCGTTTTACAAAGCCCTTAATACGCTGAATGATCGTACCAGCGCGATGAGCCTGATCAGATGCCTTCTCTAGCGCCGGAAGAATATCTTTTTGTAAGGCAGGATCAAGCTGACCCTGCAAGCGTTTTGCTATACCCATGCAGTAGTTCGAAATTGCAGCAAGCGGTTGATTTAATTCATGGGCCAAGGAAGAAGCCATTTCACCCATGGTTGTTAAGCGGCTAGTAAATTGCATCCGCTCTTCTTGTTGTCGAGCCAAGTCATCAGCTTCTACGCGAAGCGTAATATCCGTGGCAATTAATAATTGTGCCAAGTGCCCATCTACCCATGGGACATTACGTCTGCGAACTTCATACCATTTTGAGGCTCCCGACACCTCATCTAGCAATTGAATTTCTTCTGATTCAGTTTCTTGATAGGGTGATTGGGCTGAAATACCTTCGGATGTCTTTTCGCTACCGGCCAATTCAAAGTGACCCTTGGCAGTATTACCAAAGCGTTCACGATAGAAGCGATTTGTAAATAATAGTTCGCCGTTCTCATTTGATACTACTGAAACGGCAGCATCAAGCCCTTCTAGTACAGCAACAAATCGCTCTTGTGAAGCTGCTAATTCTTCTCGAATTTTCTTAGGTTCTGAGATATCAATTAATGAAGTGACCCAGCCAGTTTGTTGACCCTTTTCATTTACGAGGGGCGCAATAAATGTACGCGTCTGAATGACTGATCCATCTCTGTGGAGAATCGAGCCCTCAATCCCAATAGTTCTCTCTTCACTCAGCGCTATTTTGAGAGCCTTATTCATCTTGTCGGTCAGCTCATTTTTCTGGCCTTCAGGCCAAAAGGCAAATGGGGGGCTCAGTCCAATGAGTTCTTCTGCAGACCACCCAGTCATCTCACAAAAAGCCGGATTCACGTAAGTAATCACTCTATTCATATCGTGCGCACGAATTCCAACTGGAGTGGAATTTTCCATCGCACGACGGAAATTGGTTTCTGCCCGAAGATTTGCTTCGGCCTCTTGCCTTACTTGCATCTGCTTAAGAACAGACCATAAGCTCCAGATCACAAATGCACTCAAACCCAGCACGACGCCTATCAACATCCTAAAAGTTAAATTCGTTGCTGGCGGGTAGGTGTCAATGCGTAGACTGAGGTTTGGACTGAGAACTCCAATATCTAAACTAGTTTGATTACTAAATGCACGCTTTGGCGTATTTTTATCAGATGAGATTGCTAGGACCCTGTCATCGTCTGTAATTAATGTGAAGCGATACTGGCCCTTGAGCTCGCCAGGAATCATTTCAAGCAAGCCTTGTGTGGTGTATAGAACAGCTACCATGCCATTAATTTCATTGCCAGAAATCTGGGGAACTGTTTGCCAAAATACGTTACGAATTTCTTTTGAGATGACTTCATCGCTAGGAACTTCAAGCGTCATGAATTGACTAAAAGCAGGTCTGCTTGTTGCTGTACTGAGCTCAAGGGTTTTTCTTAAGCCTTGATTGATAGTCTCAGCGTTAACATCCTTATTAAACCAATCTGTTCTTAAGTTATCTAGCGGAATCCTCCACTGTCGTTGACCTACTTTATCAATCCAAACTATTTGTGCAATTTCATGATTACTTTGCAATAAATTTTCAGCCTGAATGATGAAGTTTTCCTTTGACTTGAAGGATTCGCCGCCACTCACATAGTCACGCCCAAGAGACTGAAGAACATCGGTATTGTTGGCAAAACGCAATTGGATACGTTGCTTTGCAAAAGAGAGCTCTCTAAATAGAGCGGCTTCTTGTTGACTTTTTTCTTGCAATTGCAAGGTCCCCATAATGATTCCCATCACTACAGTAAATAGAACGATGGCTATTAGGGGTGTGAAGACAAGCTTAAATCCTCGTATTCGTCGGAGCCACTTTATTGGCGAGAGCTGCCAAAAGGAAAATGCGATTTTTTTCATGTATTTCGCATATTTTGCCTTATTGCTCGCTTCTTTTTGCTTGTTTTGTTTTGGTCACCACTCTAATTGCGATGCAACAAAATTCCACATAGTGAGAAATATTATCATTATGTGGAAAATTGCTTGTTTACACCCATAGACCTTCCTAGAATATTGCCTATAGAGTAAATCAATAAAAACGATGTAATAAATGGAGGCAGTTTATGGCAGCGGTTCCAGAACAAATTTTGGGTAGCGCAGGAGAACAAGATGCTGATCCAGGCGAAACCCAAGAGTGGTTACAGGCCCTCGATGGTGTGATTCGGAATGAGGGTCCAGAGCGTGCTGCCTATCTGATTGATCAGCAAATTTCCCATGCTCGAGTGAATGGGGTGAATCAAGCCTTTCATGCTGAAACTCCTTACATCAACACAATCCCTGTAGAGCAGCAAGCACGTTTACCAGGCGATCAAAATGTCGAGCACCGCATCCGTTCCTACACGCGGTGGAACGCAATGGCTATGGTCTTGCGTGCCAATAAAGATACCAACGTTGGTGGTCATATTTCTTCTTTCCAGTCGGCGGCAACTCTGTATGACGTTGGCTTTAACCATTTCTGGCATGCCCCATCACCAGAGCATGGTGGTGATCTGATATTTGTTCAGGGGCATTCAGCTCCAGGTGTATATGCCCGGGCCTATATGCTCGGTCGTTTGTCTGATGAGCAGCTGAATAACTTCCGTCAAGAAGTGGGCGGCAAAGGGATCTCTAGCTATCCACATCCTTGGTTGATGCCAGATTTCTGGCAGTTTCCTACGGTATCGATGGGCCTTGGCCCAATCATGGCTATTTATCAAGCACGCTTTATGCGCTACATGCAGGATCGTGGATTCATTCAAGCGGAAGGTAGAAAAGTGTGGGCCTTCCTCGGCGATGGTGAAACTGATGAACCGGAATCACTCGGTGCGATTGGTATGGCCGGCCGTGAAAAATTAGATAACCTGATTTTTGTTGTGAACTGCAACTTGCAACGTCTTGATGGCCCTGTTCGAGGTAACGGCAAAATTATTCAAGAACTCGAAGGTGAGTTCCGTGGCGCCGGTTGGAATGTAATCAAGGTAGTTTGGGGTGGTCATTGGGATGCATTGTTTGCTCGCGATAAAAAAGGCATCTTGATGCAGCGTCTTGGTCAGATTGTCGATGGTGAATACCAGACTATGAAAGCCAAGAGTGGTGCCTACGTCCGCGAAATCGTTTTCAATACCCCCGAATTAAAGGCATTGGTCAGCGACTGGAGTGATGACGAGATTTGGCAACTCAATCGCGGTGGTCATGATCCCCATAAGGTGTTTGCAGCTTTTCATTCAGCCGTAAATCACAAGGATCAGCCAACCGTTATTTTGGCCCACACCATTAAAGGCTACGGTATGGGTGGCTCGGGCGAGGCGATGAATATTGCCCACCAAGCCAAGAAGATGAATGCAGATGACGTACGTCGTTTCCGCGATCGTTTTGAGATCCCCGTAAAAGATGAGCAATTAGAAGAAATGCCTTTAGTGAAATTTGCTGAAGGAAGCCCAGAGCTTGAGTATATGAAAGCTCGCCGTCAAGAGTTGGGCGGCTATTTGCCACAGCGTCGCATGAAGGCTGAGAGCTTGCCTGTACCTGCGCTTGAGGTATTCGCACCATTACTAGAAGCAACTACTGATGGCCGTGAGATTTCCACAACGATGGCCTTTGTTCGCATACTCAACACGATTGTGCGCGACAAGGTTTTGGGTAAGCGGGTTGTTCCGATTGTTCCAGATGAGTCACGTACTTTTGGCATGGAAGGTATGTTTCGCCAATTAGGTATTTGGAATCAGCTAGGCCAGCTTTACACCCCAGAAGATCATGATCAATTGATGTTCTATAAAGAGGACAAGACTGGTCAGATTTTGCAAGAAGGCATTAATGAAGCGGGCGGTATGTGCGACTGGATCGCCGCCGCCACTTCATACTCAACCCATGGCGTACCGATGTTGCCTTTTTACATCTTCTACTCCATGTTTGGTTTCCAGCGGATTGGCGACCTCTGTTGGGCTGCAGGTGATATGCGCAGTCGTGGATTCTTATTGGGCGGTACTGCCGGTAGAACGACTTTGAATGGTGAAGGCCTTCAGCATGAAGATGGTCACAGCCAGGTATGGAGTGCTTCAATTCCAAACTGTATTAGCTATGACCCTTCATTCTCATTTGAGGTGGCCGTAGTAATTCAAGATGGTATGCGCCGCATGTTGGCTGAACAAGAAGATGTGTACTACTACATCACTTTGATGAATGAGAACTACGCTCATCCAGCTATGCCAAAAGGTGCAGAACAAGACATCATTAAAGGTATGTACAAACTCAAGTCGGTTGGCGATGGTAATGCGAAATTGCGTGTACAGCTATTAGGTTCGGGAACTATCTTCCGTGAAGTTATTGAAGCCGCTGAAATCCTAAATAAAGATTGGGGCATTGCTTCCGATTTGTGGGGTTGCCCAAGCTTTACTGAACTCGGTCGTAATTGGAATACAGTTCATCGTAATAATCTGCTGAACCCAACTGCAGCACCTGCTTTATCTCATGTAGAGCAGTGCCTCAAAGATACTGCGGGCCCGATCATCGCTGCTACTGACTATGTCCGCTTGTTTGCTGAGCAAATTCGCCCAGCCATTCAGCATCTAGGCCGTCGCTTTGAGGTGCTAGGAACAGATGGTTTTGGACGTTCCGATACTCGTGAAAAATTACGCGATTTCTTTGAAGTAGATCGCTGCTGGGTTGTCCTCACAGCCTTGCGCTCATTGGTAGATGCTGGCCAGCTTGATCGCCAAAAGTTAGCTGAAGCGATTAAGAAGTACGGCATTGACACCACTAAGCCAAACCCAATGACGGTTTGATAAGAGACAGATACTATGAGCCAACTAATTGATATTAAAGTCCCAGATATTGGGGATTACAAAGATGTGCCCGTCATCGAGGTATTGGTAAAAGTCGGTGATCGTGTTGAGAAAGAGCAATCTATTGTTGTTCTGGAGTCAGACAAGGCAACCATGGATGTCCCCTCATCACACTCCGGTCTTGTAAAAGAGGTCATGGTTAAAGTGGGCGACTCTATTTCAGAGGGCGCCATCGTTCTCGTGCTTGAAGAGAGTGGCGCAACTGCAGCTCCAGCTGCCTTACAAGCTGCCGCTCCCGCAGTAGCGAAAACTGAACCTGCTGCGGCACCAGCCCCAAAAGTAGAGCCACCGATTTTGCGTGCACCTGCACCACCTCCTGTTAGTAATACGCCGGTTGAAATAGATCCAACAGCCAGTCACGCAAGTCCTTCAGTCCGTAAATTTGCTCGTGAACTCGGCGTTACAGTTCATCAGGTGAAAGGTTCTGGCCCTAAAGGCAGAATTACCCAAGAAGACGTGCAGGCTTTTGTAAAGGCTGCAATGATTGGTGGTGCCGGTAGCGCATCGACCGCATCTGGCGGAAGCTTAGGTGGCCTGAATCTAATTCCTTGGCCAAAAGTCGATTTCTCTAAGTTTGGAGAAACCGAACGTCAGCCTTTAAATCGTATTAAGAAGTTAACCGCTGCGAACCTAGGTCGTAACTGGGTGATGATTCCTGCTGTGACTTATCACGAGGATGCTGATATTACCGATCTCGAAGCATTCAGAGTGCTGACCAATAAAGAGAATGAAAAGCAGGGCCTCAAAATCACCATGTTGGCTTTCATGATGAAGGCTGCTGTTGCTGCTCTCAAGAAATATCCAGAATTCAATAGCTCCATCGATGGCGATGACTTGGTATTGAAGAAGTATTTTAATATTGCCTTTGCCGCTGATACGCCAAATGGTTTAGTGGTGCCAGTGATTCGTGATGCAGATAAAAAAGGTATTTTTGAGCTTGCTCGTGAAACCTCTGAGCTAGCCGCGCAAGCTCGAGATGGAAAACTAAAGCCCGAGCAAATGCAGGGCGCTAGTTTCACTATCTCTTCCTTGGGTGGCATTGGTGGCACCTATTTCTCACCAATCGTAAATGCACCTGAGGTAGCAATCTTGGGTGTAAGCAAAGCTGCTATGAAGCCAGTATGGGATGGTAAGCAATTTGTTCCACGCTTAATTTGTCCGTTGTCACTCAGCGCTGACCATCGCGTGATTGATGGTGCTTTGGCAACCCGTTTTAATGTCTATATCGCCCAGCTGATGTCCGACTTCCGTCGCGCAGCACTTTAAGGAAAAGATATGGCCAAGCAAATTATTCTCGTACCGGATATTGGTGATTATTCAGATGTGCCAGTGATTGAGGTGCTCATTAAAGTGGGTGACGTGATTGAAAAAGAGCAGCCACTACTCGTTCTGGAATCTGACAAAGCAACGATGGAAATTCCAGCTGATACAGCTGGAACTGTTTTGAGTATTTCAGTCAAAGCTGGCGATAAGGTTGGTAAAGGTAGTGTCGTAGCTGAAATTGAAGTGGGGGCGGTATCAGCTGCGCCTCAAGCTTCCGCGTCTGCAGCCTCACCAGTTGCAGCTACTACTCCTGTAGCAGCGCCTGTCATCAGCGCTCCTATTGCCGGTCAATACAGCGGTAAAGTGGATCATGAGTGCGAATTGCTCGTCTTAGGTGCAGGTCCAGGCGGCTATAGTGCCGCATTTCGCAGTGCAGATTTGGGTATGAGTACTATTTTGATAGAGCGCTATTCAACTCTAGGCGGTGTTTGCTTAAACGTGGGTTGTATTCCCTCGAAAGCCTTGCTTCACACTACTGCAGTGATGGATGAAGTGAAGACGATGTCTCAGCATGGTATTAGCTATGGCGCTCCCAAGATTGAAATTGATCAATTGCGTGGCTACAAAAATTCAGTTATTGCCAAGTTAACGGGTGGATTGGCCGGCATGGCAAAAGCCCGTAAGGTTAGTGTGGTGCGTGGATTAGGCCGATTTTTAGATGCAAATCACGTAGAAGTTGAATTAACCAAAGGTGATGGCCAAGATTTAACAGGGCAAAAAGAAGTGATTCGTTTTCAGAAGGCGATCATTGCGGCAGGAAGCCAGCCTGTAAAACTCCCATTCTTACCAGAAGATCCTCGTATCGTAGATAGCACTGGCGCCTTGTTACTCAAGAGCATTCCAAAGCGCATGTTGGTGATCGGTGGCGGCATTATTGGTTTGGAGATGGCTACTGTTTATAGCACCCTAGGCTCCCGTATCGATATTGCTGAAATGATGGATGGCCTCATGGCGGGCGCAGATCGTGATTTAGAAAAGGTCTGGGAGAAATTCAATGCTGGCCGTTTCGAAAAGGTCATGTTGAAGACTCGAGCATCTAAAGCTGAAGTCATGGCTGACGGTATTTCAGTGAGTTTTGAAGGTGAGGGTGCTCCCTCAGAGCCACAGACTTACGACTTAGTATTAGTTGCAGTAGGGCGCACGCCGAATGGCAAGAAGATTGACGCAGCAGCTGCAGGCGTTGTTGTAGACGAGCGCGGCTTTGTTCCTGTCGATAATCAGATGCGCACCAATGTGCATAACATTTTTGCGATTGGCGATATTGTTGGACAACCCATGCTTGCGCACAAAGCAGTACATGAGGGCCACGTTGCCGCTGAAGTCGCTGCAGGTGAAAAATCCTATTTTGATGCCAAGCAGATTCCATCGGTGGCATACACTGACCCAGAGGTGGCTTGGGCTGGGTTGACCGAAGAGCAGTGTAAAGCTCAGGGGATCGCCTACGAAAAAGGTTTATTTCCGTGGGCAGCTAGCGGAAGAGCGATTGCCAATGGTCGTGATGAAGGTTTTACAAAACTCATTTTTGACGCAACCAGCAAACGCATTATTGGTGGCGGCATAGTTGGTACGCATGCCGGCGATTTAATTGGTGAAGTCTGCCTAGCTATTGAGATGGGTGCTGATGCTGTGGATATTGGCAAAACCATTCATCCTCATCCAACTCTAGGTGAATCTGTTGGCTTAGCTGCAGAGGCTGCTCTTGGCCACTGCACTGACTTACCACCAGTAAAGAAGAAGGCACATTAAGTAATCCTCTTTGTCTTGGCAAAAAGCCCCGAAAAAAACGGGGCTTTTTTTGTACATCTCTGCAATAAAAGTGATGTAGTCATTGCATAGTCATTATTTCTTGCTACTTTTTTTTCTCACCGTTTGATTGCCTGATTGCGCAACATCTACAGCGTGCTTCACTGCCTTCTGGCTAGTTTCAAATACATTGGCAGCAGAAGTGATTGCTTGTTTCATGGCGTGTACTGCAGCATCTGAGCCTGCTGGCGCATTCTCAGTCCATTCTTCTACCAAGGCATTCATTTTTTGCTGACCCGCTTGAAATTCTTTTTCGGCGGACTTGGTAAAACTCGCTTGAGTCTCATGAGCTAATTCATAGAGATGGCGACTATAGGCCATAATTTTTTCAGCCATGGGTTGGACTGCTTCCGCCTGATGGGCGAGGAGTTGCTGAATATCTTTGACTTCAAGCGCTTTCTTGGCGCTACTCATGCTTTCACTCAGGCTTTGCTTAGCGATATGCATATTGAGCTCAATTAATTTCTCGATGCTTTGTAGCGCTTGATTGGTTAGCCCACTCAAAGTTTCTAGGTTAGCTTTTTGTGCCGCTGCTATTTGTTCGGGCGTTAATTTCATATCAATACCTTTCCTGATAATTTCATGGCTTTGCTTACTATGATCTATATCTGCACAATGTCAATTTATTTGGGCTGCATTGAGCAGTATTTAATGTTTATATTGCAGCGCCCCCAAGATCTGGACAGAGGCTTAAGAAATAGGCCTAAAATCACAGCTTAACTAAAAATCCCACCCTTTCAATAAGTTATCCATGAGATTGAAGCCTGATAGCCTGATTGCCCCCTTATTTGTATTGATTTGGAGTACGGGCTTTGTTATTGCACGCTTAGCAATGCCTTATGTTGAGCCCGCCACTTTCCTGTTTTGGCGTTTTGCAGGGGTATTGATGGCTATGGCATGCCTGAGCCTTGTCTGGAGAATCAGCTGGCCAAGTTGGTCTCAATTCAAACACATAGCGGTTGCTGGCATGTTGCTCCAGTTCGGCTATCTACTGGGGGTTTGGTTCGCAGTCCGGTTGGGGATGACTGCAGGCCTGGTAGCAATCATCGTGGGCTTACAGCCCATCCTAACAGCTTGGTTTGCTGCCTGGGTATCTGAAAAAGTTACAGGACGCCAGTGGATTGGTTTGGGATTTGGATTTGCTGGGGTGGCTTTGGTTGTTGCAGAAAAAATCGGCTTAGCCCATATTCCTCTGTTTAGTTACGTATTGGCTTTTGCCGCCTTACTCTCAATTACGTTTGGAACTCTCTATCAAAAGAAATTCTGTCCAGTCTTTGACTTGCGGGCAGGCTCATCGATTCAGTTTGGCGTATCCGCCATACTTTGCTTTGTTTGTATGTATTACTTTGAGTCTGGCGTTATGGTTTGGAACGTCCCAGTCATTGGAGCATTATTGTGGGCGATTTTCCCTCTCTCCATAGGTTCGATCAGCTTGCTTTTTATGATGATTCGCAAGGGGGCTGCAACCAAGGTAACAAGTCTCCTGTATCTGACGCCGCCCACCACTGCAGCGATGGCATGGTTCTTATTTGGTGAGCCTTTCACCTTTATGATGGCTGGTGGTTTATTACTCACGATGACTGGAGTTGTTCTGGTTAATCGAGGTCAAACAAGTACTGTTGCTACGATTGCAGAATAAGTTGCCTCTAATGGTAAAAAACTGCAGCCTAGAAGTAAAAGTTATTTATCATCTCGTATGTTAAAAGTTTTGGAAGGCAATTTGGGATGTATTTGAATCGTTTTTGGCTCGCTGCCTTCATCTGTCTAATCTCGTTTGGAGCAGCTACTTCCTTTCCGGTAATTGCAGCCAACTCCGATTCTCAAACTACAAAGTCCGCCAAGGCGCCAGCAAAGATATCTGTGAAATCAGAGTCTAAGAAGGTAGTTAAATCCTCTAAAAAGCAAAAAACAGTCAGGACTACTGTTACTCGTCCAAGCGAGCCTGTTGTTTCAGCAAGACCCTCATTTGCAACGGCACTGGGTTTGCGCGGTCAACATGACGATTTGAGTTTGAAGTCCAGTGTAGCTATGGTGGTTAATCAAGATACTAAAGAGGTGTATTTCGAAAAGAATTCCTCGGTCAGTTTGCCGATCGCTTCTATTACTAAGCTGATGACTGCGATGGTGGTGCTGGATTCTAAATTACCCCTAGATGAAACTATTGTCATTAATGCGGATGACGTCAATATATATCGCACGTCCCGTCTTGCTGGGGGAACTGTATTGACGAGAGAGGAGGCGCTGTTATTGGCGCTAATGTCCTCTGAGAATCGCGCAGCCTATACGCTGGGACGAAACTACCCGGGCGGCATCTCTGCATTTATAGACGCCATGAATCGTAAGGCAAAAGAGATTGGGATGACACATTCGCATTTTGCCGATCCTACTGGCCTCTTGAGTGAAAACGTTGCGTCGGCAGAAGACCTCACCCGTATGCTGAGTGCCGCCTATCAATACAAAATGATTCGTGAGTTTTCTACCTGGCCAGATTTGACTATGGTGATTGCCAAGCGCCCACAGAAGTTCCTCAATACCAATCGCTTGGTGCGTGCAGGTGATATGAATATCGGTTTACAAAAAACAGGATTTATTAATGCAGCAGGCAAGTGCTTGGTGATGCAGGCCCGCGTGAACAACACACCCCTACTACTGGTTTTCTTGGATTCCGTTGGAACGCAATCGCGTTTTGCTGATGCCGTGAGAGTGCGCGATTGGTATGAGCGCATGCCAATAGGTGAGCCTCAGGCAATTCGTCGCTTAATGTAGGAATTACATTTCTAAGCAAGATTGAGTTTTAAGAATGAGGGTCGCTGATCTTGGGTTTGTAACCCATCCCCTTAGAAATCTGCAATGCAGTATCTTGAAGTAGCTTAAGCCAGTCCGCCTGAATACGATCGGTAGGCGAGCTCAATGAGAGTCCTGCTACCAACTTGCCACTGTCATCATAAATTTCAGCTGCTACGCAACTGACACCCAACTCTAGCTCCTCATTGTCACTGGCATGGCCTAACTTGCGAACTTGATTGAGTTCTGAATCTAATTTTCCCAATTCGGTAATGCTGTTTCTAGTGTGGCCAGCTAAACCAGTGCGTGTGACATAAGCGCGAACTTGACTTGGATCATCGCTGGCCAGAAATAGTTTGCCAACCGATGTCAGGTGGAGCGGTGCGCGACCACCAATAGCGCGAACCACTTGCATACCTGATCGTTCGCTATAGGCACGGTCAATATAAACAATCTCATCTCCTTGGCGAACAGATAGGTTGATGGTTTCGCCGGTAAGCTTGTGCAATGCCCGCATTGGTCCTTGCGCTGCCTCACGGACCGATAAACGGGCTTTGACGAGGTTACCCAGCTCAAGTAGCTTCAGGCCAAGACGATAAGTGCCACCATCGCCACGTTCTACTAAGCGGCAGGCTACCAAGTCATTGAGAATGCGGTGAGCTGTGGAGGGGTGTAAATCAGTCTCTTCTGCAAGGTTTTTAAGGCTACTGGACTCTTCGTGGGATGCAAGGGCATCAAGCAGGTTCATCAGGCGTTCCACCACCTGAATTGCTGTTTTGCCAGCTTCACCTGGTGATTTTGTAGCTTTTTCTGATTTATTCAATGCCATGCTGTCAATTGTAGCGATTTTTGCTCAAATTGCACAATATGAAATACCATTGCAATACTTAAAAAGCACTTTTTGAAGCCTAACGACCCTTTAGGGCAGTAGCACACTCAGAAATTAACTTTGGACCCCGATAAATTAAGCCGCTATAAATTTGAACTAGGCTGGCACCAGCAGCAAGCTTTTCTTGGGCATCCTTACCATTCATAATGCCGCCAACGCCAACAATCGGAATGGCATCGCCTAAATACCCTTTGAGGCTTCTGACTACTTGCGTAGAGACCTGACGAACAGGCACCCCAGAGAGGCCGCCGGCTTCTTTGCCAAATTCAAGATCTTGGACAGCATCTCGGGCAATCGTTGTATTGGTAGCGATAATGGCATCAATCTTAAATTCCACCAAGAGATCAGCAATGAGCTTGATATCATTTTGCTCAAGGTCAGGTGCAATTTTTAAAAAGAGGGGTTTGCATACACCAAATCGATCACTCAAAGCTTCACGCCCAATATGCAGTGATTGCAGCAAAGAGCGCAGCATATCCTCACCCTGGAGAGCGCGCAAATTCTGGGTATTGGGTGATGAGATATTGACGGTGATGTACGAGGCCACCTCATAGACTGCTTCCATGGCAGTGAGGTAATCGCTTGCAGCATTTTCGATTGGGGTGCTCGCATTCTTGCCGATATTGAGACCAACAATGCCGCCATTCTGCCAATAAGTGGAATTGCGAACGCGCTTTACGCAAGCATCAACACCATCATTATTAAAGCCCATGCGATTGATCAGAGCCTGGGCTTGTGGCAAACGAAACATGCGAGGTTTTGGGTTACCGGGTTGCGGTTTTGGGGTAACAGTACCAATTTCTAAAAAACCAAAGCCTAGGGTCCCCAGCGCATCAATATGCCGACCATCTTTATCGAGGCCAGCAGCAAGCCCTACTGGATTTGGAAAAGTAATGCCGCACAATGTACGTGGATCTAGGGCTGGCTGATCGATCAAGTAGCGCAATAAACCCCAGCGCTCAGCACGGTCTAGATTGCTCATGGTGAGGTTGTGGGCTTGCTCTGGATCTAAAGAAAAAAGCCAGGGGCGCAAAAGAGGGTAACTATCAATCATGAGTAGATATTATGACCCATTGATAGGTTGCCAGTGATCGTCGATCAAGCCCTCGATAGGCTGAAACTTTGCCTTATAGGACATTTTTTCGCTCTGCTCAATGTAGTAACCAAGGTAGAGATAGGGAAGGTCTAATTCCAGAGCCTGCTGAATTTGCCACAAGATACTAAAGCTTCCATAACTTGCAGAGGCATTACTGGTATCAAAGAAGGTGTAAACCGAAGAGATTCCTTGATCCAAGATATCAATCATGCTGACCATGCGCAGGCGTCCTGGATGTGAATCATGAGGACCATCCCGAAACTCAACAATTCTGGAGTTCACCCGGCTTTGCAATAAAAACTGCATGTACTGATCTTGATCGTCTTGGTCTATATCCCCGCCAGCATGACGTTCATGTTGATAGCGTTGATAGAGTTGATAGTGCTCTTCTTGGTAGCCTAGATTGAGAACGCGAACGTCAAGTCCAGCATGTTTTTTCCAGCCGCGTTTTTGACTGCGGTTAGGTAAAAACTGCTTCACAGGAATGCGCGTAGCAGTACAGGCATTACATTCATCGCAATAAGGTCGGTAGGTGTATAAACCGCTGCGACGAAATCCGGCATTTACCAACTCACTATATAAATCAGCATGTATTAAGTGTGAGGGTGTTGCAACTTGTGAGCGCGCAGTTTTACCCGGTAGGTAGCTACAGGGATAGGGTGCAGTTGCATAAAACTGCAGTTCAGTAAGAGGAAGCTCTTTAAGTTGAGTCATAACCAGTGACCAAGAATCTGTTTATCAAATTTCCAGGGAATCTCTATATTAGTTTGATTTAAAGCAACTTGCAGATCCACTAGGAATTCATCGCGAGAAATGGGTGCAGCCCCTAAAGAATTGAGGTGAGCGGTCTCTTGCTGGCAATCGATCATCCCGACTTGATTTTGCTCGCACCAGGCGGCAAGGGCAGCTAAGGCAATTTTTGAGGCATCTGTTTGATGGCTAAACATCGATTCACCAAAAACCATCCCGCCAAATGAGACGCAGTAGAGGCCGCCCACTAAGCGATCATCCTCCATGATAGCAATGCTGTGAGCATGACCCTCTTCATGAAGATTTGTGTAGGCATCCATAATTTCATGGGTAATCCAAGTGCCATCCTGATCCTTGCGGTTTGCAGTTGCGCAAGAGCGGACAACGGCACTAAAGTCATCATCAACACAGATTTCTTTGCGTGTATCGGATAAAAAATGACGAATCGATTTCTTCAGCGAGTCATGACATTTAAAGTGATCAGGCTTTAATACCATCCGGGGATTGGGTGACCACCACAACACTGGTTGATTATCGGAATACCAGGGAAAGATACCCATTTGATATGCGCGAGCTAGCTGTCCTGGATATATCCGTTCACTGACTGCAATTAAACCGGGGACACTCGGGTCAGGATCTGAATGATGAATTGGATTGGGAAATTCATCCTGAGACCCTAGCCAGTTGATGTTACTCATGAGTATGTGTTGCTTAGATTTTTTCAGTTGGCAGAATATCTCTGCTGCGAACACTAAATTCATTGCCAGAATCAAATACCCCAGCAGCACGATCAGCAAAGAACCACTCCAGAGTTTGCTTTACCGTTGGAAAAGCAATGTCATCCCATGGAATATCCTGCTCATCAAATAGAGCAACCTCTAGACTCTCTTCACCTGCCTGAAATTTTGGCGAACTCATCGAGGCTAGATAAAAAAGATGTACTTGTTCGGCATGTGGCACATTGAGAAGCGAGTAGAGTGGGCCGATCTGAACAATAGCGCCAGCCTCTTCATGTGTTTCACGTGCTGCCCCAGTGCTGGTACTTTCACCAAGCTCCATGAATCCAGCAGGCAGAGTCCAGTAACCATGGCGAGGTTGTATAGCACGACGGCACAATAAAACCTGCTTGCCAAAGACGGGGATGCTGCCAACTACATTACGTGGATTGAAATAATGAATGCTTCCGCAAGAGTTGCAGACGTGGCGCTCCCGCGAATCATCCGCAGGAATCTTGATGCTGATAGGCGCTGCACAGTGCGAGCAAAACTTCATGCGGACTTTCTAAAAATGGGCGGGGATGAGACCGCGTAAGGCATTGCTAAGCATAATCTCTTTTGCATTTTGAATATCATCAATAGTCAGGTTGACCTCATGGGCATTCCACCGGGAATCGTTCAATATGATCGATCTCATAACCCCTGGTAACAGACCTGCAGATACGGGGGGCGTAAGCCAGCGATCTCCAGATTTTATAAAAACACTGCTTCTTCCACCCTCGGTGACATAGCCTTGCTCATTGGTAAATAGGGCGTCAAAGCCACCATGATCCTCTGCCATTCTCCAGGCTTGGTCATAAACATTTCGAACATTCACTTTATGCCTTAATAAAATATTGCCAGAGTGCAGGATCGCCGTGCTTGGATTGGGCAGAATATCCCCCGCCCAAAAGATTTTTACCGAGCCTTGTAATGGGCTGATGGGGGCTATTAGATAACTTGCGATTCCTAGATGATCGAGATTCAAACGCAATCGATACTCAGTATCTCTTGAGCAGCTTTCACAACCAAGCTCAATCACTTTCATTATGTCTGGCACTGAGCAGGGTATGCCAAACGCTAAAGCAGAATTAGCCAAGCGTGCTAGATGAGCTTGTACATGCTGAGCCTGACCTTGGCGGACCAAGATAGTTTCAAACAATCCTATTTCACTGGGTAGCTTACTCAAGAACGCAGCTTTAATTTGACATTCTTCCCACTCCTGCCCAGGCACAGAGTCAATCGTAATGCCGGCGCCAATGCCTAAAGAAAAAGGTGAGGCATGTGTTTTTTCATCCAGATTCATTTCAAGGGTGCGAATAGGAACGCTAAACGCAAAGTCACCATCAGGATCAATCCAGCCCAGTGCGCCACAATAGTAGCCTCGATCTTGTGGTTCTAATTCTTGAATAATTTCCATACTGCGCTTCTTGGGAGCGCCCGTTACGGATCCGCAAGGAAATACCGCATTGAGAACATCGCGCAATTGCATGTCAGGCTTGATCTCAGCTTGAACTGTCGATGTCATTTGCAGTACATCACCGTACTGAGTCACCTCAAATAGCTTGGGTACGGTGACTGTTCCTGGTAGAGCAAGTCGACTCAGATCGTTGCGCAATAAATCGACGATCATGACATTTTCTGCTTGATTCTTTGCATCTGCTGATAAATGCTCGGCTGAATCATTTAATGCGCTAGCAGTGCCTTTCATCGGCATGGCTTTTAAAGTATTGCTTTGCTTTTGGATAAATAATTCGGGTGATTGGGACAAGATAAAGTTCGAGTCTTGCGCAATAAATGCGCCAAATCTTCCTGGCTGACGCTCCCTTAATCTAGCATACAGAGAGAGTGGGTCTCCATAGGCTTCACCCGTAATCCGAAAGGTATGGTTAATTTGATATGTGTCGCCATTGCGGATGTACTCTTGAATACTCTGAATATCAGAGGTGAACTTCTCTTGGTCTAGGGAAAAAACAAGATTAGCCACACCCGCAACTTGCGCTTCGGGCTCTAAAGTTGCTATCTTTTTTTCAATGTAAGCATCGACATCCGCCTTGCTAAATCTTTCGTAAGATTTAAAGGACCATGCCTGTATTAATGGGTGCTTTTTACCTTCACGTTGAGCTGGTCGGTCAATATTGTGTATGTATAGACCTAGCTCGTAAGCAAACGCAGCGACAACGTATTCTCCCCGGGCTAATGCGGTATTGATATCTTGCAGGCATTGATCTACGGCTGCAATTGTCTGCGCATGGCTGGACTGAGGATAGATAGCCCAAAGCTGGAGCGCATACTCATACAGGCGACTACTTGGGTTTGCTATGGTACTTTGGGCATCATCAAGCAATATCATGCTGTTGGTCGTCAGTGCTCAAATAAGCTAGTAGTAATTACTTTAAAACAGTAGCTGATTCAATCGTGACAGTCTTGCTAGGTACGTCTGACATGCGACCCATTTTTGGTGATGATGCCACCATGGTTGGGATTTTACGAATAGCGTCGATGGTTTGAGTGCCAGAAACGACTGTGCCGAAAACGGTATAGCCATTACCCATAGCATTTGGATAATTCAAGCCTTCGTTGTCTTTAACGTTGATAAAAAACTGGGCTGTTGCTGAATCGGGGTCAGAAGTACGTGCCATAGCGATGGTGTAAGTTTGATTCTTCAGGCCATTTTGAGCTTCTGAAGCCACAGGCGAATTAGTTGGTTTTTGTGTCAAGTCCGAAGTAAATCCACCCCCCTGAATCATGAAGCCATCTATCACACGGTGAAAAATCGTACCGTTATAAAAACCACTGTTTACATAGTTCAAAAAGTTAGCAGAAGTTTTTGGTGCTTTTACTGAATCCAGCTCAACAACAAAATTACCCATGGTGGTTTTAAATTCAACTTTAGGGCCAGCAAAGCTTGCGGCACTAGCAATGAGGCTGGAAACTAAAAATAGGGAAGCAATAATTTTGCGCATACTGAGTATCCTTAAGAATCGAGTGAAAAATATAGTTGATTAGATTGTATTGCTCAAAGCCCAAAGGGAACTTGACCGGCATAGTAATAAGTAGCTTCTTCAAACATATTCGGCCTATCTAGATAATCTAAGGCCCAATCAATAGTGTCGACACCCCAAAAAGCATGCCCAGTGATCACAAGGGTAGGCACACCAAATACCCCATCTGCTTTTGCTCTCTCTGTATTGCTAATGAGCTTAGCTTTAACCTCTGGCCTATCTGGTTTGGGAGTGTCTGCAGCTAAGCTAAGGTATTGGCAAAACTCTGGCCAAGATAAATTGGGATCTTTACCCTCTACCCAGACATACTCAAAAGCGCGCTCAACCATATCCCATTGAGCATTTTGCTGAACTAGCAAACGCTGTGCTGCAACGGTGAGAAAAGGGTGGTGCTCTGGAAAGCGAAAAGGGAGGCCTAATTTTTCAGCGAGCCATACGCAATATTGATAGGTATGAGGGCGCTTGGCTTCCACTTCACCAGGTCCGCGATTGTCAGTTGCGCGGAGTAAGCCACCCAATAAGATAGGTACGGGTTTAATATCGATTCGTTTTTCAAGACGATGGCGTTGCTTAATATAAAAATAAGAGAATGGAGAAATGATGTCGTAGTAGAACGTCCCTTTAATCCGTTTTTCATCTACTGGATCTTGGCTCATTTCTGTTTCGACTCCTCATCTAACTTACGCAAGAAGGCCATTTTCTCGGCAATCTGACTTTCTAGGCCCCGATCAACTGGCTGGTACCAATGAGGCTCTGCCATACCATCGGGCAAGTAAGTTTCTCCAGCAGCATAGGCATGGGGCTCATCGTGTGCATAACGGTATTCTTTGCCGTGGCCCAACTCTTTCATGAGCTTGGTTGGGGCATTACGTAAATGGTTGGGTACAGGCTTGCTTTGATCGCTAGCAACATAAGCTCTTGCTGCGTTGTAAGCGTTATAGCTTGCATTACTCTTAGCGGCAATTGCCAAATAGACAACGGCTTGACCGAGTGCTAATTCACCTTCGGGTGAGCCAAGTCGTTCAAAAGTTTGAGCTGCATCATTTGCTAGTTGCATTGCTCTGGGGTCAGCGAGTCCGATATCTTCCCAGGCCATGCGAATAATTCTGCGTGCAAGATATCGGGGGTCGGCACCGCCATCCATCATTCGACAAAACCAATACAGCGCAGCATCAGGATTGGAGCCGCGTACTGATTTATGCAGAGCAGATATTTGATCGTAAAAGTGGTCCCCACCTTTATCAAAACGACGAGCCTGGACTGTTAAAGCGTTTTCAATGAACTGCTGATCTATTGTGCGAATCTGAGAGTTTGGTGTTGAGATAGCATTGCGCACTTGCTCCACTAAATTTAATAATCGCCTAGCATCACCATCCGCATGTGAAATTAAACTATCGATTGCATCTGGATCAAAAGAAATATCAGGCATCGCATAAAGGCATGCACGATCAAATAACTGCTTGAGCTCCACAGCGCTTAATGATTTCAGTACATACACTTGTGCGCGTGAGAGTAGGGCTGAGTTCACTTCAAATGAAGGATTTTCAGTGGTAGCGCCAATAAAGTTGAATAGGCCTGACTCAACATGCGGCAAAAGGGCATCTTGCTGACTTTTATTAAATCGATGAATCTCATCTACAAACAAAATAGTTTGTCTGCCATATTGAGACATGCTCTGCTGAGCTTGTTCAATAGCCTCCCGAATTTCTTTTACCCCGGCAAGCACAGCTGAAATGGCGATAAATTCTCGATCAAAGGCTTTTGCCGAAAGTCTTGCCAGCGTAGTTTTACCAACTCCGGGCGGACCCCAGAGAATCATCGAGTGTGGCTTACCAGATCCAAAAGCAAGACTAAGTGGTTTACCACTTGCTAAAAGATGCGTCTGTCCGATTACTTCTTCTATAGATTTTGGGCGTAAGACTTCCGCTAAAGGTGGCGGAGGTGCTTGATCAAATAGATTGCCCATAACGCTTATTTAATTTTGCACAAACAAAATAACCAATGCTGCCCAAATCAAGCACCCAGCAGAAACGAATGTGAGGCGATTTCGTAAGGTGATAAATGCATTCAACGCCTCTTCATTGGAAAAATAATATTGGTAAGTTTCTTTATCAATATTGCGCTGAATCACTAATGCTGAAGCCAAGATGACCATACCAACTGGTATATAAATATGTAGCGCGAGCCAGGCAACTAGGGCTGGTGTTACACCCCAGATCCATGCATTGCGGTCTCCCCACCGATCGCCGCTAGGTATTTTGCCTAGCTTATATAGATTGGCGCCCCAATGCAAGGCACCCATGAATGCAGTGATTACCGCCCCGTAACCAGCCAGTGACTCCCCGCTTAAATAATTTAGTGGTGTTGGCGCAAGCTGCACCATCAGCGCAAGACCAACAAAAGGAATTAGACCGGCATAGGCTAATTTAGTAACTAGAGGAGGCAGTGGGTTCACAAAAACTTCTTTATCTGGATTGGTCGGTGGCGGAGAGTAGATGGTGAATTACAAAATCATTGATCGTAGGTAAAGACGCCGCGACCGGACTTGCGACCGAGGTAGCCGGCGGCAACCATCTCGCGCAACAGTGGGCAGGGTCGATATTTAGAGTCGCTGAAGTTCTCAAAATAGACTTCCATCACAGCCAAACAGGTATCAAGACCAATTAAATCTGCGAGGGCAAGTGGCCCAATAGGCTGGTTGCAACCCAATTTCATACCGGCATCTATATCTTCAGGGCTTGCAAGGCCTTCGTGAAGAACAAAGAAGGCTTCATTAATCATTGGAAGCAATATACGGTTCACCACAAAGCCGGGAGAGTTCTTCACAGTGATAGGCTCTTTACCAATGCGCTTGGCCATTTCAATAATGGCGGCGTGGGTTGTGTCTGAGGTTTGCAAGCCTCGAATCACTTCTACCAATGCCATCAGCGGCGGCGGATTAAAAAAGTGCATACCAATGAAGCGACCTGGATTGGAATCTAAAGCTGCAAGTTTGGTGATAGAAAGTGAAGAGGTGTTCGTAGCAATAATAGTTTCTTTACTGACGATCTCATCAACCTGCTTCAAAATATTTTCTTTGACAGCTTGGTTCTCGGTAGCAGCCTCAATGACTAATTGCAGTCCCTTGAGGTCAGTATATGAAGTGCTACCTTCAATGCGTTTGAGTGCTGCATCTTTATTCTCATTAGTGAGCGTTTCTTTTTTCACTAAGCGATCTAAGCTTTTGCTAATTTGGTTTAAGCCGCGCTCAACGGCAGCATCGCTAATATCAACCATGACGACATCAAGACCAGCAACTGCGCAGACCTGAGCTATACCATTGCCCATAGTTCCCGCCCCAATAACCCCGACTGATTGAATCTTCATGCTATTTCCTTTTTTGATACTGTGATGAACCAAATAATTGTTCTCTTGCTTTGTCATCGTGCAAGGGTTTGCGTAATGCAGTTAATACTTCAACGCCACGCTTAACGGCAGGGCGCTCACCAATCATTTCAAACCAACGCTTGAAATGAGGATATTCATTGATATCAATACCCTGGTTCTTCCAGTTACGCGTCCAAGGAAAGATAGCAATGTCTGCAATAGAGTAACTTTTGCCAGCAATATAAGCATTATCTTTCAGTTGGTGATCTATTACTCCATATAAGCGCTTAGCTTCATTGGTGTAACGATTAATCGCGTAATCAATTTTCTCCGGGGCGTAAATTCGAAAGTGGTGGTTTTGCCCTAAAAGTGGCCCCAAGCCTCCCATTTGGAACATGAGCCATTGCAGCACCTCATATTTGCCTCGGGTAGATTTAGGCAAAAACTTTCCTGTTTTCGCGGCCAGATATAGCAAGATTGCACCGGATTCGAAGAGATGGATAGGTTTGCCATCGGGTCCATTTGGATCAGTGATGGCTGGAATCTTGTTATTTGGGCTGATCGCCAAGAAGTCTTTCTTAAACTGGTCGCCAGCGCCAATATCAATCGGATGTGCAATCCAATCTTTGCCTAACTTATAGCCACACTCCTCGAGCATGATATGAACCTTATGTCCATTTGGTGTTGGCCAGCTGTAAACATCAATGATGTCTTTATTGGGTTTGCTTATCGCCACGATTAATTCCTCATTTGTAGGGTTTGTAAACGCTCTAATGCTGTTGAAAGCGTCTTTTCTTCTTTAGCAAAACAAAAACGAATTACACCTGACTCCACTGGTTTGGCGTAAAAGGCAGAGATTGGAATAGCAGCTACGCCAATTTCAGTAGTTAACCAGGAGCAAAAATTGGCTTCGCTAAACTTGGCCTGGGGGATGCCGAGCTCGGTGTAATTGACACACTGAAAATAGCTTGCCGGCGCCGGTAGTAACTTGAACTGAGTGTGCTGTAAACCTTTACGAAAGTAATCCCGCTTGGCTTGATAAAAAGTGGGCAATCCTAAGTAGTGATCTGGATTCTTGAGGTACTCAGCAAGGCCATATTGCATTGGTGTATTTACTGTAAACACGTTGAACTGATGCACCTTACGAAACTCGGCCATCATCGCTGCAGGAGCCGCTACATAGCCCATCTTCCAGCCGGTGACATGGTAGGTCTTGCCAAAACTGGATACTAGAAAACTTCGCGCTGCTAATTCAGGATGACTTGCAATGCTGATGTGTTGATGTCCATCAAACACCATATGCTCGTAGACCTCGTCGCTCAAGATGAGTGCATTGGTATCCCTGACTAAATTTGCTAAGCGCTCAAGATCGGGTTTCTGCCACACCATACCGATTGGATTATGCGGTGTATTGATCATGACGAGCCGCGTTTTTGTATTGATTGCTTTTGCTAGATCATCCCAAGGTATTGAGTAAGAACTCACCATACCTTGATCATCAAGATTGGCGGTCAAAGATACGGCAACAGTTTTACCTCCGGCCAGATCAATGGATGGACGATAGCTATCGTAGGCCGGTTCAATGATGACCACTTCATCGCCTGGACTGACGCAGCACAAAATGGCGGTCATAATTCCTTGAGTACCGCCGGCAGTAATGGTGATCTCTGTATCAGGATCGTAATCATGACCATATAAAGCGGATATTTTTTGTGACACACCCTGGCGTAGCTCTGCAATTCCCATCATCGGTGGATATTGATTGTGATCAGCCAGCATGGCTGCATGAACCTCGGATATCAGCTTTCGATCGCAGGGAAAATCCGGAAAACCTTGGCCTAAGTTAATCGCTTGATGTTTGGCAGCGAGGGCTGACATGATCGTAAACACGGTTGTACTTACCTTGGGTAGGCGACTTGGAAATGCTGGGCTTAGGGCGATGTTTTGGTCCATTCAGGCGGTTTAGGGCAAATAAGGGAGGTAGTCGCTAGAATGGTAGAAATTCATCTTCAAATTGTGCCATGTTGATCGTTCTTTCACCCGCGAAATCCCTAGATTACAAAACCCCAGCCAAGGTCAAAGCTCCAACCTTGCCCGAGTTTGTCTCGGAATCAGCCAAGTTGATAGCCGATCTCAAGAAGCTCTCGCCTCAAGAGGTCGCTGATTTGATGGGTCTCTCGGACCAGTTGGCGGCATTGAATGTGGGCCGCTATCGTGATTGGTCTAAGAAATTTACGGATGCCAATAGCAAACCAGCTATTTATGCTTTTGATGGTGATGTCTACGACGGATTTGATGTCAAGACACTGAATTCCAAAGCCATGGATTTTGCGCAAGATCATCTTCGCATCTTGTCAGGCTTGTATGGCGCTCTTCGTCCTTTAGATTTAATGCAGCCTTACCGCCTAGAGATGGGCACCTCCCTCAAGAATGCTCGAGGCAAGGATCTATACGCTTTTTGGGGTGAGCGTGTGACCGATTCACTAAAGAAAGTATTGGAGCAGCAAAAAAAACCAGTGCTTCTCAATTTAGCTTCTGAAGAATATTTCAAGGTATTGCAAGCCAAAAACTTGGATTGCCCGGTGATTTCTCCGGTATTTCAAGATGGTAAGGATGGTAAATACAAGATCATCTCCTTTTACGCCAAGCGAGCTAGGGGATTAATGGCCCGCTATGTGGTTGAAAATCGGATCACGGATCCTGCAGATTTAAAGGGTTTCAATTTGGATGGTTACAAATATGTTGCCTCCGAATCTAAACCAGAAAAACCTTTATTTAGACGTCCTGAAAGAAAGTAGGAGAGTGCACCATGGCTGTTCATCGCACTAAATCCTCGCAACGCGCTTCACCAGATGTTGAGCGCCTTGTAGCTGACGCTATCTCTTTGGCGGCCTCTGGCAGTCATATTGAAGATCAATTTTGGGAAGAGCGCTTAAATGTTCGCTTAATGCGCCTGCTCAAAAGCCAAAACCAAAATGTAATCGATGCTTCCTTAGATCAAACGTTTCGCATTAATACACTAGCTTTCGAGGTCCTTGCTGATTGTGCGGAGACGCTGGCCGAATCCTTAGTCATGGAACATGAGGGTCAGCATTGGGATGTGCTGCTATTGGCTTTACCAATCGTTGCTCACACCCGCTATCAGATTCCCTCTGGGGCATTACCAGTGAATGTGATTGAATCTACTGCCGCTGCATTACATAGTTCAATAGCTTCTACGGACACACGCTTAGCGATTGTTCCCTGGTTGTACAGTATTGATCAAATGCCGCACTCCCATTGCCAAACGCGTTTACTAACCGAGGCTTTATCTAGCGCCGCCATTACTGCCAGTGAAGTAAAGATAGAGCTTCGCGATATGTCAGAGACCATTGCGGTTTTAGCTGATCCACGTTTTATCATCGCAGCCGTTGCCGCTCCTTCTGGCATGCCCTTGTTCCGTTGGCAAGCTGAGGCGCCAACACGTCAAGAGCGCGGCATGAGCTTAATTGGTTGGCAAAATGCGATGCAAGAACTAATTGCTACACTCTTGCCGGGTTGCGAGTTTGAGCTTTTATTGCCAGAGGCGTACTTTACCAACTGTCGGTTGGCCGATAAACAAGTGCGTCCATTGAGCATTCGAGCTGCCGTGAATTTTCTTGAGAGCACTCTCGGTGTGATGCCTGCTGGATTGTCCTGCGTTGTGGGAGCGTTCGGTGAAGATCAGGCTGATGAGTATCGAATTTCTTTTAGCTTAAAAGGCTCTGCTGAAGTGGTGTACGGAGTAATTTGGCCTTTGTATGATCGTGAGAGTGTTGCCAATGATGCGCTCAATGATTTGTCTGACGATGAAAGTCCGATGAAGCGAATTGCAGACGCACTTCGTAATGCTGGTGTGGAAGACGTCTTCCGCCATGCAATGCTCTTTGACCCAGAGCTTTGTGATGACTGTGGAGCGCCGCTGTTTCCTGACCGATCGGGTGATGCTGTGCATGCTGAGTTACCAGATGATGCGCCGATGCAGCAACCCTTGTTTCATTAAGTAAATTCAGTCAGCTTTCAAACCGAAAGAGAGCAATAAAAAAGCCGAGAATATCTCGGCTTTTTTACTATGAAACACTACTTTTAGTTCTGTACAAACGGCTCCGAATTTGCAAACAAGTGCGGGAGCTTGCCAGTTTTCATTTCTGCTGTTTGGCAAAAATCAGCCAGGCGAGTTCCAGACTTAATATTGAACAGCATTGCCTTATTACCCAACACTACAAGATCGTGTCCAGTGATGGCATTTTTGTAACGCAAGCTTCCCGGTAGAGAATTTTCGCGCTTCAAGTCAAACGTTTTGGATTCCCAGGTAAGGCGAATCGTTTCCGTTGTACCTGAAGTTTTAAATTGCTTACTTTCGCTACAAGTCCAAGTAGATACTTCTTCGCTAGCAGTGACTGGGGCCGAACCTAAAAGGCCGACTACAAGCAAGCTAGTGATGAGAAGGGTTTGCTTCATATGTATAAATCCTTATGAGAGGAGATGCTTAACGCCAGCTTGCTCTTCAAGCAATTCATTGAGCGTGTGGTTCATGCGTTCGCGAGAGAACTCATCAATTTCTAAACCTTCGACCATCTTGTATTCACCATTCTCGCAAACTACTGGATAGCCGTAGATTACTTCAGCAGGGATACCGTATTCGCCTTTGGATGCAATACCCATAGTGACCCACTTACCATTGGTACCGAGAACCCAATCGCGTACATGATCTATTGCTGCGTTCGCTGCAGATGCTGCAGAAGAAAGTCCACGCGCTTCAATAATGGCGGCGCCGCGTTTACCAACAGTAGGAATGAAAGTGTCTTTATTCCATGCTGCATCGTTGATGCTGTCTTTGACAGACTTACCATCGATGGTCGCAAAGCGATAGTCTGGGTACATTGTTGGGCTATGGTTACCCCAAACCACCAATTTCTCGATATCAGCAACAGGCTTATTCAGCTTGTTAGCCAATTGTGATAGCGCACGGTTGTGATCCAAGCGCAACATCGCTGTGAAATTCTTCGCAGGAATATCTGGTGCAGATTTCATGGCGATATAGGCATTGGTATTTGCTGGATTACCAACAACCAATACTTTGACGGTTTTCTTAGCTACGGCATTCAATGCTTTGCCTTGTGCTGTGAAAATCTGTGCATTGGCTGAGAGCAAATCTTTGCGCTCCATGCCTGGGCCGCGTGGACGTGCGCCGACCAATAGAGCAACATCGATATCTTTGAATGCTGTCATTGGGTCGGAGTGCGCTGTCATGCCTGCCAAGAGGGGGAATGCACAGTCTTCGAGCTCCATCATTACCCCAGCAAGGGCTTTTTGAGCTTTTTCGTCTGGAATTTCTAGTAACTGCAGAATCACTGGTTGATCTTTGCCCAACAAGTCGCCATTAGCGATACGAAAGAGGAGGGAATATCCGATTTGACCGGCTGCACCGGTGACTGCAACACGCATTGGGGCTTTTGCCATTACTAATAACTCCAGTTGAGGTTAATTAACTATTTTTCTATTATCCATTCAAGTGTATGGGCTTTTCCATTTACACTATCACCATGTCTTATATAAGATATGAGATAAGCCTCAATTTTATCCAACATCAGTTGTCCTGGAGCTAATTTGTCCCTGATATCCGAACCCATTGCTTCATTTAGCCCACTTTATGAGCAGATTAAAGCCATGATTTTGGCGAGTTTGCAGGCTTCTGAGTGGTTGCCCGGTGATGCAATCCCTAGTGAGATGGAGCTTGCAGCGCGTTATGCGGTGAGCCAGGGAACTGTTCGCAAGGCGATTGATGAGTTAGCTGCCCAAAACTTGCTAGTACGTCGCCAGGGCAAGGGTACCTTTGTGGCAACTCACCAAGAGGAAGACTTCCAGTACCGTTTTTTGCGTTTAGAGCCGGATTCTGGTGAGAAGTTGCTTCTGAAAAACCAGTTTTTAGCCTGCGAGAACATCAAATCAGAACCCTATATTGCTCAGTTGCTTGAGCTAAAGCCGGATGATTTGATTATTCGGATCGACCGAGTACAAAGCTCTGCAGGTCAACCTATCGTTTTTGAAGAAATTTGGCTACCAGAGGCCCGCTTTAAGGGTCTAAATTTAGAGACTCTCAATGCTTGGCCTGGTCCGATGTACGCCTTTTATGAGTCTAAATATGCCACGCATATGGTTCGGGCAGAGGAAAAAATCAAGGCCGTGTTGGCAGGCCCAAACCTCGCTAAATACCTGCAAGTTTCAGAGGGTGCCGCCTTACTTTCTGTAGAGCGTGTGGCTTTTACCTACGGGAATAAACCAGTAGAAATTCGACGCGCTAGATATGACACTGATGGCCAGCATTACGATAATAAATTGAACTAGGTTGTACACTCAAAATCAGCAAAAACCAGTTTTTAACCCCCTTAAACGCTAAAAAGTCCCCACCAACCGCAGGTTTCTAATAGAATATGTTGCAACACAACAAAACCGCACTGAACCTCCACCGAAAGATTGAGATTGCCCATGGTTGACGCACAGCAAAATGTAAAAAAAGACAGACCCGTTTTCCGAAATATTGGTCTTGCTCAGTTGATCAAGTACCGCCTTCCTTGGGCTGGGAAAGTTTCCATTCTTCACCGCATCAGTGGAGCTGCCCTGTTCTTGATGTTGCCATTCTTGCTTTACCTCTTAGATCAAAGCTTAGCTTCTGAGATGAGTTATCAAACCTTTCAGTCAATTACCGGTCATGCGCTAGCAAAAATTGTTCTTCTTGGGTTGATTTGGTCTTTTTTGCACCATTTTTGTGCTGGAATTCGCTATCTCTTGCTGGATTTGGAGATCGGCGTTGAAAAGGCTGATGCCAACCGCTCTGCGATTTTCGTATTTTGCTTAGGGCTTGCTCTAACTGCGATTGTTGGCCTCAAATTATTCGGCTTGTACTAAGCGCTTCTCTATTTAAGGAAATCGAATGCCTATTTATCAAATTGGACCTAAGCGCTTAGTTGTTGGCGCCCATTACGGCCTCAAAGAGTGGATTATTCAGCGCGCCACAGCCATCGTGATGGTAGTTTTTACGATCGTTCTTTTGGTGGACTATTGCATCACCGGTAGTGCGACTTATGAGGGCTGGGCTGCCTTATTTAGCAACCAGTTCATGAAGCTCTTGACGCTATTATTTTTCATCAGCTTGTTCTATCACGCTTGGATTGGCATTCGTGATGTCTGGATGGATTACATCAAGCCTGTCAGCATTCGTCTAACGCTTCAAGTGTTAACTGTTTTATATCTCGTAGCCTGTGCGGCTTATGCCGTACAAATTTTGTGGAAAGTGTAATTCAATGACCGCGATTAAAAAAGTGTTGCCACGCCGTCGGTTCGACGCGGTAATTATCGGTGCAGGTGGTTCAGGTATGCGCGCTTCTTTGCAGTTAGCAGAAGCTGGCCTGAATGTTGCGGTATTAACTAAAGTTTTCCCAACACGTTCGCATACCGTTGCTGCCCAGGGCGGTATTGGTGCTTCACTCGGTAATATGAGTGAAGACAACTGGCACTATCATTTTTACGACACGATCAAAGGTTCAGACTGGTTAGGTGACCAAGACGTGATCGAGTTTATGTGCCGCGAAGCTCCCAAAGTTGTTTATGAGCTTGAGCACTACGGTATGCCTTTTGACCGCAATCCTGATGGCACTATCTATCAGCGTCCATTTGGTGGACACACAGCAAACTATGGCGAGAAAGCTGTCCAACGTGCTTGCGCTGCAGCGGATCGTACTGGTCATGCCATGTTGCATACCTTGTACCAGCGTAACGTTCGTGCAAAAACAAACTTCTTCGTTGAGTGGTTGGCTCTGGATTTGATTCGTGATGACGCAGGTGATGTGGTTGGTGTGACTGCGCTCGAAATGGAAACGGGCCAAGTGTATATTTTAGAAACCAAAGTAGTCATGATGGCTACTGGCGGTGCGGGTCGTATTTGGGATGCATCGACAAACGCATTTATTAATACCGGCGATGGTATGGGTCTCGCAGCACGTGCAGGCATTCCATTAGAAGACATGGAGTTTTGGCAATTCCACCCAACGGGTGTAGCTGGTGCGGGCGTACTTTTAACAGAGGGTTGCCGCGGTGAGGGCGCTATCTTGCGCAACAAGGATGGCGAGCGTTTTATGGAGCGTTATGCTCCTACTTATAAAGACTTGGCTCCACGTGATTTCATTTCACGCTGCATGGACCAAGAGATCAAAGAAGGGCGCGGTTGTGGCCCGAATGGCGATTACGTAGTTCTCGATTTAACGCACATTGGTGCTGAAACCATCATGAAGCGTTTGCCTTCTGTCTATGAAATCGGTATCAATTTTGCTAACGTTGACGTTACTAAAGAGCCAATTCCAGTTGTGCCAACTATCCACTATCAGATGGGCGGTATTCCTACCAATATCAACGGGCAAGTAGTTGTGCCAGGTAATGGCAAGCATAACGACATCGTTAATGGCTTGTACGCCATTGGAGAGTGCTCTTGCGTATCCGTTCACGGCGCAAACCGTTTGGGTACGAACTCATTGCTCGACTTGTTAGTATTTGGTCGCGCTGCAGGTAATCACATTGTTGCTATGGATCTCAAGAATCGTGAATTTAAGCCATTGCCTGCAAATGCTGGTGAGCAAACTCTAGCTCGTATTGCTGCTCTTGATGAGTCCTCCTCTGGTGAGTATGCCCAAGATGTTGCAAACGATATTCGTAAGACTATGCAGAAATACGCCGGGGTATTCCGTAATCAAGAGTTGATGGACGAGGGTGTTCGTCAAATGGCTAAGTTAACTGAGCGCGCTAAGCACATATGGCTTAAGGATAAGTCTGAGATTTTCAATACGGCACGTATCGAAGCTTTAGAAGTTGCAAACTTAATTGAAGCGGCAAACGCGACCATGATTTCAGCGGCTGCTCGCAAAGAAAGTCGCGGCGCACATTCACATGATGACCATCAAGAGCGTGATGATGAGCACTGGATGAAGCACACGCTTTGGTATAGCGAAGGTAACCGACTTGACTATAAGCCAGTTGTCCTCAAGCCATTGACTGTTGAGTCTTTCCCTCCTAAAGAACGTACTTTCTAAGTGAAGAGAAATTAAAAATGAGTGATATTCGTGTATTTGAAATTTACCGCTACGACCCAGATGTCGATGCCGCGCCACGTATGGAGCGCTACGAACTTGAATTAACTGGTGAGCGTATGTTGTTGGATGCCTTGATTTCTTTAAAGAAGCAGGATGAAAGCATTACCTATCGCCGCTCATGTCGTGAAGGCGTGTGTGGTTCAGATGCTATGAATATTAACGGTAAGAACGGATTGGCTTGCTTAACAAATATGTTGACCTTGCCTAAAGTCATTACATTGCGCCCATTGCCTGGTTTACCAGTGGTGCGTGATTTGATTGTCGATATGACTTTGTTCTTTAAGCAATATCTGTCCATCAAGCCTTACTTGATTAATGACAATCCATTCCCAGAGAAAGAGCGTCTCCAGAGTCCTGAAGAGCGTGAAGAATTAAATGGCTTATATGAGTGCATCTTGTGTGCTTCTTGTTCAACTTCATGCCCATCTTTCTGGTGGAATCCAGATAAGTTTGTTGGACCAGCCGGTTTGCTTCAGGCCTATCGCTTTATTGCAGATAGCCGTGATGAAGATACAGCGCAGCGTTTAGATAACTTAGAAGACCCATACCGTTTATTCCGTTGCCACACTATCATGAACTGCGTGGATGTTTGCCCTAAGAATCTCAATCCAACCAAGGCAATTGGCAAGATCAAGGAATTGATGGTTCGCAGGGCCGTATGACCCTCAGTAATGCAGAGTTATATCGCTTAAAGAGTGATGCCCGCAGGGGTTTGCTTGAAAACGATCTTATTCTGCAGCGTTTTTTTGAGCGCTATGGCTCACAATTAAGCGTAGAAGATGGAAAAGTATTGAGCCTGTTATTTGCTTTGGAAGACAATGACTTGATGGACCTTTTAATTAGTCGCAGGGATTCTGTGGCTGGATTGGAAAAAGAATCTCAAGAGGCCTCGTTTAAGGGGGTTTTACAAAAGCTGAGACAGAAATAACTCAGCATGTTGTGGTAATTATCAATTTGAATGACTAGGGATTAGAAATGATTGAATCGGACATCAAGGCAAAATTATCGTTTTCGGACGGCACACCAGATATCGACTTGCCAATCTACAAGGGCACTGTTGGTCCTGATGTAATTGATATTCGTAAACTTTACGGTCAAACCGGTAAGTTCACTTACGATTCAGGTTTTTTATCTACCGCTTCCTGCAATAGCAAAATCACTTATATCGATGGTGATAAAGGGGAGTTGCTCTATCGTGGTTACCCAATTGAAGATCTTGCGCATAACTGCGATTTCTTGGAAGTTTGCTATCTTCTAATTAATGGTGAGCTTCCAAATGCCGCCGTGAAAAAAGATTTCGAGGATTTGGTAATGCACCACACGATGGTTCATGAGCAAATGCAATTTTTCTTGCGTGGTTTCCGTCGCGATGCACACCCAATGTCTGTTTTAACTGGCTTGGTTGGTGCGATGGCAGCTTTTTACCATGACGCCATTGATTACAGTCAACCTAAGGCTCGCGAAATTGCGCAGATTCGTTTGATTGCTAAGATGCCAACCTTGGTAGCAATGTCTTATAAATATTCCGTAGGGCAGCCATTCATCTACCCAGACAACTCCTTGTCTTACACGGCGAACTTCATGCGTATGATGTTTGCAACACCGTGCGAAGAGTACAAGATCAATCCAGTATTGGTGCGCGCTTTAGATCGCATCTTTACCTTGCATGCTGACCATGAGCAAAATGCCTCTACTTCAACAGTGCGCTTGTGTGGCTCGTCGGGCACCAATCCATTCGCTGCTATCTCTGCTGGTATTGCTTGCCTCTGGGGTCCAGCGCACGGCGGTGCAAATGAAGCTTGCTTAGAGATGCTAAATGACATTCAGGCTAGCGGTGGTGTAGATAAGATTCATGAGTTCATTGCCCAAGTCAAAGATAAGAACTCCAGCGTTCGCTTGATGGGCTTTGGTCATCGCGTTTACAAAAACTTCGACCCACGTGCAAAGCTGATGCGTGAAACTTGTCATGAAGTATTGAAAGAGTTGGGTCTAGAGAATGACCCATTGTTCAAGTTAGCCATGACTCTTGAGAAGATTGCTTTGGAAGATGAATATTTTGTTAGCCGTAAGCTCTATCCAAACGTCGACTTCTACTCCGGAATTGTTCAGCGCGCTTTGGGCATCCCAACCGAAATGTTCACTTGTGTATTTGCCTTGGCAAGAACGGTAGGCTGGATTGCTCAGTGGGAAGAAATGATTACTGATTCTGAGTACAAGATTGGTCGTCCACGCCAGCTATATGTTGGAGATACTTCACGCAAGGTTCCTAACATCTCTGTTCGTAAATAAAAGTTTTCGAGGTTATTCATGTTACGCACGCTCTACGACAAATTGTGGGATGACCATGTCGTCTATTCCGAAGAAGATGGCACGGCCACGATTTATATAGATCGTCAGTTATTGCATGAAGTAACAAGCCCTCAGGCTTTTGAGGGGCTCAATTTAGCTGGCCGTCCAGTATGGCGAATCTCTGCGAATCTGGCTGTTTCAGATCACAATGTTCCAACAACGGATCGCTCTGAAGGGATCGCTGACCCGATATCGAAGTTACAAGTAGATACGCTAGATCAAAACTGCGACGCCTTTGGAATTACGCAATACAAAATGAACGATACCCGCCAAGGGATTGTTCACGTCATTGGACCGGAGCAGGGTGCAACCTTGCCTGGCATGACGGTGGTCTGCGGTGATTCACATACTAGTACCCATGGCGCCTTTGGTGCGCTGGCTTTTGGTATTGGGACATCTGAAGTGGAGCACGTATTAGCTACCCAAACTTTGCTGATGAAAAAAAGCAAGAACATGCTGGTGAAGGTTGATGGACGCCTTCAACCTGGCTCTACGGCAAAAGATATCGTACTTGCCGTCATTGGAAAGATCGGTACTGCAGGCGGAACTGGTTACACCATTGAGTTTGCTGGTGAAGCTATTCGCAATTTGTCCATGGAGGGTCGCATGACTGTCTGCAATATGGCAATTGAGGCGGGTGCTCGCGCTGGACTTGTTGCAGTGGATGAAACCACGATCGAATATATCCAAGGCAGACCTTACGCCCCCAAAGGCGAGGCCTTACGTCACGCTTTGCAATATTGGCGCACCTTGCATTCAGATTCAGATGCACAGTTTGATGCTGTGGTTGAGCTACGCGCAGAAGAAATTGCTCCTCAGGTAACTTGGGGAACTTCCCCAGAAATGGTTTTAGCTATTAGCGATCGCGTTCCTGATCCCGAAAAAGAGCGCGATGCAAACAAGCGCTCTGCAATGGAGCGTGCGCTTGAATATATGGGCCTTGTTCCCAATACCCCATTAAGCAATATCTCTATTGATAAGGTATTTATCGGGTCTTGCACCAATAGTCGTATCGAAGATATTCGTGCTGCAGCCAAGGTGGTTGATCGTCTTGGTAAGAAGGTAGCTGCTAATGTGAAGTTGGCATTAGTAGTTCCTGGCTCTGGGTTGGTAAAAGCTCAGGCAGAGCGTGAAGGTTTAGATCGTGTATTTAAAGCTGCTGGCTTTGAGTGGCGTGAGCCTGGTTGCTCTATGTGTTTAGCAATGAATGCCGATCGTCTTGAGCCTGGTGAGCGTTGCGCATCTACTTCGAATCGTAACTTTGAAGGTCGCCAAGGTAATGGCGGAAGAACGCACTTAGTGAGCCCAGCGATGGCTGCTGCTGCTGCGATTGAAGGTCATTTTGTTGATGTTCGTAAGATTTCTTAAGGAGTTACAGTGTTTAAATGGTCTTCTTTCACAATGATTAAAAAATTAACTATCGTTGCTATTGTTGGCATCATTCTTTCTGCTTGCAGCAACATGATGGAAGGTCTTGGTAAAGATATGCAAACCATGGGTAACTCTATGGGTGGTAATTCTGCCAACACCAATACCAATCAATCCCAAACCAAAGGGAAAGATGTTGTTGTGACGCCAGTCAAATAAGCGCAGCCGATATTCAGCAAAGATCACTATGGAAAAATTTACGGTATACAAAGGCTTGGTAGCTCCGCTTAATCGCGAGAATGTGGATACCGATGCCATCATCCCAAAGCAATTCTTAAAATCAATTAAGAAAACGGGTTTTGGCCAAAATTTGTTTGATGAATGGCGCTATCTAGATCATGGCGAACCTGGTCAAGACTGCAGTACACGTCCAATCAATCCAGACTTTGTTTTAAATCAACCGCGCTATAAAGATGCCGGTATTTTGCTGGCCCGTAAGAACTTTGGCTGCGGTAGTTCCCGTGAGCATGCGCCCTGGGCTCTAGATCAATATGGCTTTAGAGCAGTCATTGCCCCTAGTTTTGCAGATATCTTTAATAATAATTGCTTTAAAAATGGCCTTTTACCGATTGCCCTGACAGAGTTACAGGTTGACCATTTATTTAATGAAACGCTGGCTTTTAGCAGCTATCAGCTCACAATTGACCTAGAAGCCCAGCAAGTCATCTGTCCTGATGGAACCGCCTACAGCTTTGACGTAGCCCCATTTAGAAAGCATTGCCTGCTAAACGGCTTAGACGATATTGGCTTAACCCTGCAACATGCAGATAAAATCAAGGCTTACGAAGCTGAGCGCATTCTCAAGATGCCTTGGCTTGCTACACAATTGCCATAGTTTTATAGAGTTAAAGGCCTTTTCATGAAAATTGCAGTCCTACCGGGCGATGGTATCGGCCCGGAAATCGTTGCTGAAGCCGTTAAGGTATTAAATGCGCTCGGCCCTAAATTTGACCTTGAGTCAGCCCCAGTTGGTGGCGCTGCTTATGATGTAGCCGGTCATCCATTGCCTCCTGCAACATTAGAGCTTGCTAAAAAAGCAGATGCTATTTTGTTTGGTGCTGTGGGCGACTGGAAATATGACGCCTTGGCTCGTGAACTGCGTCCAGAGCAAGCCATCTTGGGTTTGCGCAAACATCTTGAACTGTTTGCCAACTTTAGACCTGCTATTTGTTATGACGAGCTTACAGCTGCATCAAGCTTAAAACCTGAAATTGTGAGCGGCCTGGATATATTGATTATTCGCGAACTGAATGGCGATATCTACTTTGGTCAACCACGGGGTATTCGTACCTCTGAATTGCCTTTATTTAAGGGTGCACGCGAAGGCTTCGACATGATGCATTACAGCGAGCCTGAGGTAGAGCGTATTGGCCGCGTAGCCTTTGAAGCAGCCCGTAAGCGTGGGAAAAAGGTATGTAGCGTGGATAAGGCCAATGTTTTAGAGACTTCACAGTTGTGGCGAGATGTCATGATTCGTGTTGGCAAAGAATATCCAGATGTTGAGTTAACGCATATGTATGTTGATAACGCTGCCATGCAATTAGTGAAGGCACCTAAGGCATTTGATGTGGTGGTGACTGGTAATTTGTTTGGCGATATTCTCTCGGATGAAGCTTCGATGCTGACCGGCTCCATTGGCATGTTGCCATCCGCTTCATTGGATAAAAACAATAAGGGCTTGTATGAGCCAAGTCACGGCTCAGCACCAGATATCGCGGGGAAGGGTATTGCTAATCCACTGGCAACAATTCTTTCTGCTGCCATGATGCTACGTTACTCACTGGGTTTGCCTGACCAAGCTGATCGTATTGAGGCGGCAGTTCAAAAGGTTTTATCTCAAGGTTTACGTACCGCCGATATCTACACCGAAGGTACAAAAAAAGTTTCTACCGTTGAAATGGGCGATGCTGTAGTTGCCGCTCTTTCTAAATAAGAACTACTTACGCTCGAAAATATTTCAACACCCTGAATAGATAGTTGCTCATCATGTCAAATACAAAAACTCCTTTAGTAGGCTTAGTCGGTTGGCGCGGTATGGTTGGTAGCGTTCTCATGGAGAGAATGCTGGCTGAAAAGGATTTTGATTTAATTGAGCCTGTATTTTTCAGCACCAGTCAGGCCGGTGGTGCAGTTCCACTCTTAAATGGTCAAAAAGTCACTAAGAGTGAAAATATCTTGCTAGATGCGAATGACATCAAGGCGCTTGCACGTTGCGACATTATTTTGACTTGCCAGGGCGGTGATTACACCAATGAGATCTTCCCTCAGTTACGTGCTGCCGATTGGCAAGGTCATTGGATTGATGCGGCAAGTGCATTGCGCATGAAGGATGATGCGGTCCTGGTGCTTGATCCAGTAAATCGTCCAGTGATTGATAAAGCATTAGCAGCTGGCGGAAAAAACTGGATTGGAAGCAACTGTACTGTCAGTTTAATGATGATGGCTATGGGTGGGTTGGTGAAAGCCGATATGGTTGAGTGGATCAGTGCCATGACTTATCAAGCGGCTTCTGGTGCTGGAGCGCAAAATATGCGCGAGCTACTATTGCAGATGGGGGCATTGCGCGATAGCGTAGCAACTGAGTTGGCCGACCCTTCATCCTGGATTCTGGATATTGATCGTAAAATTACCGAGACTTTACGATCCCCTGATTTTCCAAAGAAAAACTTTCGCAATACACCTTTAGCAGGCAGTTTGATTCCTTGGATTGATGTCCCTGTTGAGAATGGCCAAACCAAAGAAGAGTGGAAGGGCGGCGCTGAGTTTAATAAGATCTTGGGTAGACCTGCATTTAGAACGCCTGGAAGCATTCCAATCGATGGATTATGTGTTCGTGTTGGTGCAATGCGTTGTCACTCACAAGGCTTAACGGTCAAACTTAAAAAAGATATTCCATTAAAAGAGATTGAAGCAATCTTGGCTAGCGATAACCAATGGGTCAAAGTGATTCCAAATGATCGCGAGACAACCGAGCGTGAATTATCTCCGGCTGCAATTAGTGGTACCTTGACAGTTCCAATTGGTCGTTTGCATAAAATGGCGATGGGGCCGGAATACCTCGGCGCTTTTACTGTCGGCGATCAACTCTTGTGGGGTGCAGCTGAGCCATTGCGCCGTATGCTCCGCATTTTGTTAGAGCGCTAATGTTGAGATTTAGCCAGATTCAGCTTGCAAAAGCGCTTTGTTTAATTTGTTTAAGTTGGTCCTGTGCCGTAGGAGCCATTTCTCTTGGCTCCCCAAAACTACTTTCTAAGCCTGGTGAGCCCCTTAAGGTAGAGCTCTTAGTTCGGGTTGGAGCTGATGAGCAATCTGCTCTGCCCAGTCTAAATGTTGGTGTTGCCAACAAGCTTGCCTACGATCGTTTGGGGATATCTCAAAAGATACTGGCGCTCAATCCTCAGGCAATGATTTACCGTAATCAACAAGATCAGTTAACAGTGTTGCTTGAGACGGTTGAACCCGTACCTATGACCGATGATCCTTTCTTGGACGTCCTAGTAAACTTGAACTGGTCTGCCGGAAGCATCACTAAAACTTACACATTATTACTTGGCGATGCCCAGAAAATTCTGGTGAGGCCCGGTCAAACGCTGTCTGAAATCGCAGCACAATTAGCGCCACAATTGCAGGATGCCACTTTAGATCAAACCATGTTGGCTCTATTCAAAGCTAATCCCGACGCTTTTGCAAGCGGGAGCATTAATCGCCTGGCGGCTGGCGCTGAACTCAACAAGCCTAATCAAGCTTTATTGCGCTCGATTAGTCCGGCAGAAGCTCAGCAATTTGTAGCTGAGTCAAATGCTCAGTGGTTATCTGAGAGCGAGGCTAAGGGTGGACTGAAAGGCTCCGCTAACTCAAAGAATGGTGCGGGTGAACCAGCTAAAGATCGACTCAAAATTGGTTCGAGTGCTGAGGGTAGCTCTGAAGAGCGTCGCTATACAGAAGATTTGGTCGCACAAGAAAAAGCGCTTGAGCAAACGCGTATTCGCGTAGCTGAACTTGAAAAGAATATTGAAGATTTACAGCGTTTACTTGACAAAGCTAAAGGCGGGTCATCTGAGGCAGAAAAAAATGATGGATCGTTTGGTTTGGGTGGTTTTGCTCCGGCGATCTTTGCTTTGTTATTAATGAGTCTCACTGGCCTATCGTTATGGTTATTGGCAAAAAATGCACGCCGTTCTGAAGCGCGTAATTTCTCAGGCGAGATGCCTAGTAAAGTTATCGCTTCTAAAGAGCATCAGCCTTCACACGGTGTGATGCCGGAGCGCGCAAAGGCTTTATTTGCAGGGATTGATCTCGATTTAACCCCCGTTAAAAAAGATGATGAGACTCTTGTTGCCCAGATAAATCCGTTTGCTGATGCTCTTCGGGTCAAGTTAAATTTAGCTAAGGCTTACATCACTATTGAAGACTTTTCTTCTGCAAAAAAATCCCTTCAAGAAATTGTTCATATTGGCGGATCACTAGATCCTGCCATTACGCAAGAAGCTCAAGGCTTATTAGTCGAACTAACAAACCGCAATAGCTGAGTTTGAGTATGCGTATCGCCCTAGGTCTTCAGTACGATGGTAGCCCCTACTCTGGGTGGCAGTCCCAGGTTAACCAGAACACGATTCAAGATGAATTAGAAAAAGCAATTTCTGCATTTGTTGGTAATAATGCGGTGAAATCTAATCCTATTCGCGCAATTACAGCGGGCAGGACAGATACTGGCGTTCATGCCTTAGGCCAGGTCGTTCACTTTGATGTTGAAGTTGTACGAGAAAACTGGTCTTGGGTTAGGGGGGTTAACTCCTTCTTGCCTGAATCAATCGTAGTCAACTGGGCTCAAGTTGTTTCTGAAGAATTTAGTGCTCGATATTCAGCACATGAGCGTACCTATATTTATGCTTTACATGGTGGGCCATGTCGCTCTCCTATGGCTGCAGATCGTGCCGGCTATGTGATGCTTCCAGCAGATCGCTGGTTTGATGTTGATACTATGAGATACGCTGCCGAATGTCTCATTGGTGAGCATGATTTCACCTCATTCCGGTCTTCAGAGTGTCAGAGTAAGACCCCTGTGAAGACCATGTATTCCATTGAGATTTTCTCAAATGAACCCTGGCTGTATTTCAAGATCAAAGGCAATGCTTTCTTGCATCACATGGTGCGTAATTTAGTTGGTAGCTTTATTCAGATTGGCGTTGGGAAGCAAGGGCCTGAATGGATGGCGGAAGTTCTGGCCGCAAAGGATCGCAGTATTGCAGCTCCCACCTTTTCTCCGGCAGGCCTCTACTTAGCCCAAATTGCCTATCCAGATAAGTTTGAGATCCCAAAACCTTGGCTCGCTAACTCATGGTTGCCCCCTTTTTTAACTCAGAATCAGGGTTAGGGTAGCAATACCCCTGGTTATTAGCCCCTAGGGCATTGGCATAAGCAATTTTTTTTGAGATGATCCTCTTCTGCCATTTAAGGGGTGTCTCATGTTCAAGTCCAAAACCAATCAACCGTTAGGTAAATCTGTTGAGAGCTTTGAAACTATTATTGGTTCGAGCTTAAGGGTTGATGGCAATCTATTATTAAGGAGCAGTGTCCGAATTGATGGTCTCGTCAATGGCAATATTCTCCAAGAGGATGGCTGTGAAGCAACTGTTGCGATTGCAAAAGGGGCTACCGTGACTGGCGATATTCGAGCTAAGCATGTGATTGTTTCCGGAAATCTTCAGGGAAATATATTTTCTTCTGATCGTGTTGAGCTTCTTGATACCGCTTTTGTGAGTGGCGACATTACTTATGGCACCCTGGGCATGCAAGTTGGTGCAAAATTGGAAGGCAAGCTTAGGCAGGCTGATAGTGAGTCACCTTCACAAACTGCAGATGTTTTAATCGCTCAAGCAATGCAAAAAAGTAATGCCGCTTAACTCAGATGCAAATTTTTTGGGTTTCAGGTGCTGTTGGCAAGATACACCGCATTAATTTAACGCTCAAGCATCTGTTATTGGGTGCTTGCGCCTTTGCTTTGACGCTAATTCTATTAGGCGTTTTCTTGCAGTACATGGGTTTTCAGATGGCGATTGAATATAACCCTCAGCTAGCTCGTAAGCTTGGCAACGTCCATACCGCAGTCGAACTTGAAAATCTCAATATCTTCTATCGCCAAAAGCTAATTGCTATAGAAAAACAGGTGGCGAGTTATCAGCTCAAGATCAATGATTTGCAAACGAGCAATCAAAAGTTATCGGTGCTTGCTACGCCGCCGGTAATCCAAAAAGACAAGCCTAGGCAAGCTTCGGTTGGGGGACCATTTATCAGCCCAACCCGCTCAGAATCAAATCCCAGTCTGATGAATGCATTGCAGGATTCATTGCAGGATATGAAGCGTAATAATGAGCATTTAAATAAACTATCTGAACATTGGATAGGCTACGTTTCATGGCTTGAGACTATCCCAACGGGTATGCCTCTGCAAGATCGTATTTCTATCTCTAGTGGCTATGGAAAAAGGCTTGATCCTTTTAAGAATATTTGGAGTGAGCATCTAGGTGTGGATTTCCAGGCTCCCCTAGGAACGGCTATTGTGTCATCCGGGTTTGGTAGGGTGTCAAAAGCATTGCGCGACCCTGTGTATGGAAACCTGCTAGTAATTGATCATCGAGCTGGAATTCAAACTCGATATGCCCATGCAAGTGAACTCCTTGTAACTGAGGGGCAAGAGGTGCGCAGAGGTCAGCTGATCGCCCGTGTGGGTTCAACCGGCAGGGCTACTGGACCACATCTCCACTATGAGGTTCTCAAGGACAGCAAGTTAATTGATCCGGCACAGATCCTGATAGGGCAGTTCGCCAGCCAATAAAGGCGCAGAATCACCGTAACCCTTATCATTAGGGCTTATGGGATTACTAACTCACTCTCCTGGTCGAACCAGGGTCAAAATCTGCGGTCTTAAAACTCCTGCAGATGTCGATGCTGCGGTTGTGGCCGGGGTTGATGCGCTTGGCTTTGTTTTTTATCCCCCCAGTCCAAGAGCCGTTACACCTAATATCGCCGCCTCATTGATTTCTAGGCTTCCAGCAGGGGTAGATGCCGTCGGCTTGGTCGTAAACGCCACAGATGCTGAATTTGAGGCTATTAGGGCAGCTGCCTCCATCACTTTATGGCAGTTTCATGGAGATGAGTCCCCAGCCCGATGCCAGCGCCTTGCAGCAGGCCAACCCTGGATGAAAGCTGCACGCGTTGGTGCCGGCTTCGCGTTTGATGATTTTTCCCTACAATATAGGCAAGCAAATGCCCTTTTGCTCGATGCACTCGTTGAGAGCTATGGAGGAGGGGGCGTTCCTTTTGATTGGTCAGGAATTCCACAAGCATGGATAAGCGCAAACGCGCCTCAGGTCGTTTTGAGTGGTGGATTGAACGTTCACAACGTGGGCGAAGCTATCGCTCGTCTACATCCTTGCGCGGTTGACGTCTCTAGCGGCGTAGAAATCAGCAAAGGTGTAAAAGACCATGTCTTGATGAAAGAGTTTATCGAGGCAGTGCGTGCCGCGGACGCAAGCACACCAACCTAATCATTTGTTGTAATTAATAAAAAGAGGTACTTATGTACGATAAGCCAGATGCACGAGGACACTTCGGTCCTTACGGTGGCGTATTTGTTTCTGAAACGCTCATGTTTGCTTTGGATGAGCTGAAAGCAGCTTATGCAAAGTATCAATACGACCCAGAATTTTTAGAAGAGTTTCACTACGAGCTTAAACATTTTGTTGGTCGTCCATCGCCGGTCTATCACGCGAAGCGTTGGAGTGAAATGTTAGGTGGCGCTCAAATCTATCTCAAGCGTGAAGATTTAAATCACACTGGCGCACACAAAATTAATAACGTGATTGGCCAAGCGATGTTGGCCAAGCGTATGGGTAAGCCGCGCATCATTGCTGAGACTGGAGCAGGGCAGCATGGTGTTGCCACTGCAACTATTTGTGCTCGCTTTGGTTTAGATTGCACTGTGTATCAAGGTTCTGTTGACGTGGCACGTCAAGCGCAAAATGTATTCCGCATGAAATTACTAGGCGCAAAAGTCGTACCTGTTGAATCAGGAACCAAGACTCTCAAAGACGCACTTAATGAGGCAATGCGTGATTGGGTTACTAATGTGGAAGATACCTTCTACATTATTGGCACTGTTGCTGGACCCCATCCATACCCAATGATGGTTCGTGACTTTCAAAGCGTAATCGGGGAAGAGTGCAAGATTCAAATGCCTGTAATGACTGGGCGCCAGCCTGACTATGTCATGGCCTGCGTTGGCGGCGGCTCTAACGCAATGGGTATTTTCTATCCCTATATTGATTTCCCGGAAGTGAAACTAATTGGCGTTGAAGCTGCGGGCCATGGCCTCAATAGTGGACTTCACTCAGCAGCGCTTTGCGTTGGAAAGCCAGGCGTATTACACGGTAATCGTACCTATCTTTTGCAAGATGAAAATGGGCAAATATCAGAGACACATTCTGTTTCTGCTGGTATGGATTACCCTGGCGTTGGCCCAGAGCATGCCTGGCTAAAAGACTCAGGTCGCGCAGACTATGTGGCAATTACTGATGAAGAGGCGCTGAAAGCTTTTCATGACTGCTGCCGCATTGAAGGAATTATCCCTGCTCTAGAATCTGCTCATGCAATTGCTTATGCATGTAAATTGGCAGCCACACTCCCTAAAGATAAAACCATCTTGGTGAACTTGTCTGGTCGTGGTGACAAGGATATGCATACCGTTGCACAAGCCACTGGTTCAGAGGGCTAATCCATAGCCAATCAATTGGTCACATACAAGAATAATTACGAATTGCCATGTCAAAAATTACCGCACTATTTTCTGAATTAAAAGCCAGTGGAAAAAAAGGATTAATTCCTTTTATCACTGCTGGTGACCCTGATCCAAAACTCACTGTTGAATTAATGCACGCATTAGTTCGTGGTGGTTCAAACGTCATTGAACTTGGGGTGCCATTTTCAGATCCAATGGCTGACGGACCAGTAATTCAACGCTCGTCTGAAAGAGCGCTCACTCAAGGTGTCACCTTGCATGGCTGCTTACAGATGGTGAAAGAGTTTCGTAAAACCGATGTCGTTACACCAGTCGTTTTAATGGGCTACGCCAATCCAGTTGAACAGATGGGAGCAGAGCGCTTTGCGGCGGAAGCTAAAGCTGCTGGGGTTGATGGTGTTCTGATCGTGGATTACCCTCCAGAAGAGTGCGTCGATTTTGCTGCCCAAATGAAGCTGGCAGGTGTGGATCCTATTTTTCTATTAGCACCCACTTCATCATCAGAGCGTATAAAAGATGCGGCCAAAATAGCCTCAGGTTATATCTATTACGTTTCTATGCGCGGCGTTACAGGTGCATCTCATCTGAATACCCAAGATGTGGCCAGTATTATTCCTAAGATTCGTGAAGCTACGTCAATTCCGATCGCAGTAGGTTTTGGTATTAATGACGCTGTAAGTGCCCGTGCAGTATCAAAAACAGCGGATGCAGTGGTGATTGGCAGTCGAATTATTCGTCTTTTGGAGGATTCTGCCCCTGGCCAGGCGGTACAATCACTTGAGACTTTCATACGCGAAATTCGCGTCGCTTTAGATAGTTAATGCACTGGATAGTTAAAGACTGATGAGCTGGATCGATAAATTACTGCCCCCACAAATCCAACATACGGATCCTGCTAATCGCAAATCTGTTCCTGAGGGACTTTGGGTCAAGTGCCCCAGCTGTGAAACCGTACTCTATAGCACTGATATTGAAGCCAATTTATCGGTTTGCCCAAAATGCAGTCACCATATGCGTATTGGCGCCCGTCAGCGCCTAGATAGTCTTTTGGACCCAAAAGGCCGCCATGAGATTGGCGCTGATATCTACCCAATCGACCCACTTAAATTTAAAGATTCCAAAAAGTACCCTGATCGCCTAAAAGAAGCTAGTGATGCCTCTGGTGAATCCGAGGCCTTAATTGTTCTTGGCGGGAAGATTGAAAGCATTCCAGTGGTGGCTGCCTGTTTTGAATTCCAATACATGGGTGGCTCAATGGGTTCGGTTGTGGGCGAGCGTTTTGCTCGCGGCGTACAAGATGCCATTGCTAAGAAATGTGCTTTTATTTGTGTTACCGCAACCGGTGGTGCGCGCATGCAAGAAAGCTTGTTATCCCTATTTCAGATGGCAAAGACAAACTCGATGCTGACTTTGCTTGCTAAAAAAGGTTTGCCTTACATCAGCGTATTAACAGACCCAACGATGGGCGGAATTTCTGCCAGCTTCGCGTTTATGGGTGATGTTGTTATGGCTGAACCAAAAGCCTTAATTGGTTTTGCAGGGCCGCGTGTGATTGAGCAAACCGTTCGTGAAAAATTACCAGAAGGTTTTCAGCGTTCTGAGTTTTTGATGCAAAAGGGCGGCATCGACATGATTGTTGACCGTCGGCAGATGCGTGGTGAGATTGCCCGTTTGTTGGCCTTGCTACAGCAACTCCCTGAGCCTGCGATTGCGGGTAGCGCAGCTGTATAAAGCGCTTGAATCCTGCCCTCCAAACCCCCATCCTTTTTTCTAGCTTAACGGCTTGGCTTAGTCACCTCGAAACAGCTCACCCTGTTGGTATCGATATGGGCCTTGCTCGTATTAGTCGGGTGAAAGATGCGCTAGGCCTTCACTTTGATTGCCCTGTTATTACCGTGGCTGGCACCAATGGTAAGGGCTCTACTTGCGCTTATCTTGAAAGTATTTTGCTGGCGTCCGGCTATAAAGTTGGCTGCCATATGTCTCCCCATTTGCTCGTATTTAACGAGCGTGCACGCGTTAACGGCGAAGAGGTAAAAGACGATCTTTTGCTAGAGCATTTCGCAGCCGTTGAAAAAGCGCGTGTCAGCTTGGACGATGCGCCAACCTTAACGTATTTTGAATTCACTACCTTAGCCATCATGCATTTATTTTCTAAGGCTAACTTGGATGCAGTAGTGCTTGAAGTAGGCATGGGCGGCCGCTTAGATGCCGTCAACATAGTCGATACAGATTGCGCGATCGTTACGAGTATTGATATTGACCATGCTGATTTTTTGGGTAGCACACGCGAGGCAATTGGTTTTGAAAAGGCTGGTATTTTCCGGGCTGGCGGTATTGCGGTCTGTGGTGATCCGGTACCTCCACAATCTTTGATTGATCATGCCGAAAAACTTGGATGTGATTTATGGCTACAGGGCCGTGACTATAACTTTCAGGGTGATAAGCAGCAGTGGGCTTGGGCAGGGCGTCAAAAGCGCTTTAGTGGTCTAGGCTACCCTGCATTACGTGGTGCTAATCAGATTCTGAATGCCTCCGCTGTGATTGCCGCATTGATGGCTTTACATCAGCGACTGCCAGTTAGTGCACAGGATATTCGTAATGGCTTTGCTATGGTGGAGCTGCCTGGTCGTTTTCAGGTTCTGCCAGGTCAGCCGACCATTGTTTTAGACGTCGCCCACAATCCCCATGCAGCAGCTACCTTGGGTCAGGGCTTGGATAAGATGGGATATCACCCATATACCTATGCCATTTTTGGAGCAATGGCGGACAAGGATATTTCTGGCGTTATTAAGCCCCTGTTGAATAGCGTGGATTTTTGGTTTTGCACTGATTTACCAACCCCCCGTGCCGCTAGTGCCGCAGCGCTATCTGAGAAGCTGGTAGATCTGGGTGTATCCGTCAAAAATGGGGAAGATGGCGGTATTGATTGCTTCTCAGATACTGCTGCAGCGTATCAAAAAGCGCTTTCAATGGCCGGTGAGGGTGATAGAATTGTCATCTTCGGATCCTTCTATACCGTTGCCGGCGTAATGGCATATCGAAATAACCAGGCCCATTGATCCATGATTCGTTTACCGAAGCTTTTTAAGCGAAACTCTGAGACTGAAGACCTTGATCGGGCTTCGGTGAGGAGTCGTCTTACAGTCAATAAATTAGCTCCCCGTAGTTTTCAGCGTGCCCAAGAAAATGAAGAGCTAGCGCTTACAGAAGATCCAGATCAGCAGCGTGCCCGTCATCGTCTGATTGGTGCGGCTGTCCTAGTGTTAATTGCGGTAGTTGGTCTTCCTCGTATTTTGGATAACAAGCCCAAGTCTGTGAATAACGATATTGCTGTGAATATTGTGACTAGCCTGCCTACTCCTAACGCTGTAATGCCTGCAAATGATGAAAAGGTAAATCCAACTGCTGCTGTTGAAGTGCCTGCTAAAGAAAAAGCACCTACTCCGTCTAAAGAAGCTGCAGTGACATCACCATTGCCTATGGCAAGCAAAGCAAATTCTATTAGTGGTTTGGCTGCAGGTGAAGAGGTGATTGCTACGCCAAATGCAATTACTAAATCAAAAACTGAAGAGCTACCTAAAAAAGTAGGTCCTGGTAAATATGTCATTCAGATTGGCGCTTTTGCATCTGAAGAGCGGGCTAAGGGCTGGATAGCTAAGATGAAGGATCAAAAGATTCCCAACTATGTTTTAAACAAAACCGGTGCTGACGGTGTAAAGCTTTATGTATTAAGAGCTGGACCTTTTGCCGATAAGGATGCTGCTGAAACTGCTGAGAAAAAAGTCAAAGCTATGGGATTATCTCCAAGGCTAGTTGAGGTAGAAGCCCCTTAATGGAATATTTATCCACCCTGAAATTAACCACGGTGGATTACTTCACCCTGGTAGTGCTGTTAGTTTCTGCATTGGTGGGGATTTCTCGGGGTCTTTTTAAAGAGGTGCTAGCACTAGCCTCTTGGTTTGTAGCTGCTTGGGTTGCTTATCACTACACCAACTACCTTTCTGTTGAATGGTTATCCACTTTTCATATGGATGAGTTGCTGAGTTTGGGTGTGAGCTTCCTCATTTTATTTATTCTTACCTTGATTGTCTGTGGCTTGATCGGCAATGTGATTCAAAAGATTATTTTGTCCGCTGGATTGAGCATGACAGATCGATTCCTCGGTCTTGTTTTTGGCCTGGCGCGTGGCGGTGTAGTTGTAGTTGTGATGGCCACATTGGCGGCCTTAACTCCTATTCCCCAAAGCGTAGCTTGGCAGAAGGCAATTACCCGACCAGCCATTGATATGGCAACTAGTTTAATAAAAGCTTGGTTGCCAGCTGATTGGGCGAAGCAATTAGGTGATGCAATGCCTAAAATTACACCCACCGTTACACCTTCTTTAACAATAGGGATCTAGGCTTATGTGCGGCGTTGTCGGAACAGTTTCCCACTCCCCAGTAAATCAACTCATTTATGACGCGTTGTTGTTACTCCAACATCGCGGTCAAGATGCTGCCGGTATGGCAACGATGAACGGCAATTCATTTACGATGCATAAAGCCAATGGTCTTGTGCGAGATGTATTTAGAACGCGCAATATGCGAAGTCTAGTAGGTAGCGCTGGTATTGGTCAGGTTCGCTACCCAACTGCTGGCTCTGCAAGTAGCGAGGAAGAGGCTCAGCCTTTTTATGTCAGTGCTCCTTACGGCATTATCTTGGCCCACAATGGCAATCTGACTAACGCGGCTAGCCTGCGTGTAGAGATGGCTTATCGTGATCGTCGCCACATTAATACTAGTTCAGATACAGAAGTGCTTCTGAATGTATTGGCTGATGAACTTCAAAAAGAAACTAATAGTGCTGCATTAGATGAGGGTGCTATGTTTAACGCCGTTACACAAGTAACCAAGCGCGTTAAAGGCTCTTACGCGGTCGTTTCTTTGATAGCTGGTTATGGTTTATTAGCATTCCGTGATCCGTTTGGAATTCGTCCTCTCTGTATTGGACGCATGGATACATCGAAGGGTCCGGAGTGGATGATTGCCTCTGAGTCCGTAGCGCTCGATGGTCTTGGCTTTACCTTTGTACGTGATGTCAATCCTGGTGAAGCAATTTATATTGATTTGGATGGTAATTTCACTTCACGTCAGTGCGTTGCTGATGCAGTTCTGACGCCTTGCATTTTTGAATATGTTTACATGGCTCGTCCGGACTCTACGATTGATGGCGTGACTGTTTACAACGTACGTATGCGTATGGGTGACTATCTCGCCGAAAAGATTCGCAAAGAAACTATTCCGGGTGAGATTGATGTGGTCATGCCGATTCCTGACTCAAGTCGTCCAGCCGCAATGCAGGTTGCTAAACGTCTAGGTGTAGATTACCGCGAAGGATTCTTTAAGAATCGCTATATCGGTAGAACCTTCATCATGCCGGGTCAGGCTGTTCGTAAAAAATCAGTCCGCCAAAAACTCAATGCCATGCGCATTGAGTTCAAAGACAAGACCGTACTCATCGTGGACGACTCTATTGTTCGGGGTACTACTTCATTTGAGATTGTGCAGATGGCACGAGAATCTGGCGCTAAGAAAGTGATTTTTGCTTCTGCTGCACCACCTGTACGCTTCCCCAATGTGTATGGCATCGATATGCCAACCCGCAGTGAGTTAGTTGCTTACGGCCGTACTGATGAAGAGATCAACAAGATGATTGGTGCGGACCAATTAATCTACCAAAGCGTCGAGGATATGAAACAGGCCGTGAAGGATATCAATCCTGATATCCAGCATTTTGAGGCATCTTGTTTTGATGGCTATTATGTTACCGGCGACATCAATGAATCTTACTTAGATGCCCTGGAGGCGGCTCGCAATTCCTCTGAGGCCAAGGCCGACCGTCAACGCGATTCTAGTGACTTTGCCCGTTCGCAGCTACATTTGCACCTAGCCACAGAAGACTAAAAACAACGATTGAGTTCCTCGGACATGCGTGTCTGAGGCAATTCTGTAATTCGGTGTCAAAATAGCGGTATGAAGAGTAAACCTATCCGTAAAAAACCTGACTTCTCCAAGCTTGCACTTGAAACCTTGGCGGTTCGTGCTGGCACACGCCGCACTGCTGAATATCAAGAGCACTCTGAGGCTATGTTCCTCACTTCTAGTTTTTGCTTTGATAGTGCTGAACTTGCAGCTGATGGCTTTGCGCATGCAGATCAGGGCTTTATCTACTCTCGCTTTACCAATCCTACTGTCAGCATGTTCCAAGATCGATTGGCTGCCCTAGAGGGTGGCGAAGCATGTATTGCAACTTCATCTGGTATGGCTGCTATTTTGACAATGGCCATGTCGCATCTTCAGGCGGGTGATCACGTTGTTTGCTCTCGCTCTGTATTCGGCGCCACCATTCAATTGTTTAGCAATATTCTGGGACGCTTTGGTATTACTACGACTTATGTTGATTTGTCGGATACCAAGGCTTGGCAGAGTGCCGTCCAAGAAAACACCAAATTGTTTTATTTGGAAACACCATCTAATCCTTTAACTGAGATTGCTGATATCAAAGCTATCTCCAAAATAGCAAAGAAAGCTAATGCGCTATTTGCTGTTGATAACTGTTTTTGTACGCCGGCTTTGCAAAGACCTATCTTGTTAGGCGCTGACGTAGTGATCCATTCGGCAACCAAATATTTAGATGGTCAGGGTCGCGTAGTTGGTGGTGCAATTGTCGGTAGCAATGATTTCATCATGGGAAAAGTATTTCCCTTTGTCCGTACTGCTGGCCCAACACTCTCAGCATTCAATGCCTGGGTATTCTTAAAAGGTTTGGAGACTCTGGAATTGCGTATGAAGCAGCAGAGTCAAAATGCTCTAGAGATCGCTCAATGGCTTGAGAAACAGTCGGGAGTAGAGCGTGTTTACCATCCTGGCCTGAAGTCTCATCCTCAGCATGCCTTGGCTAAGCGTCAACAAAAAGCGGGTGGCGCTATCTTATCTTTCACGCTTAAGGGTGGGAAAAAAGCGGCCTTCAAGTTGATTAACCAAACCAAGCTTTGCTCCATCACAGCAAACTTGGGGGACACTCGTACAACAATTACCCATCCTGCCACAACCACACACTGCCGAGTCACTCCAGAGGCTCGCAAAGCTGCTGGCATCACTGATGGCTTAGTCCGTATTGCTGTTGGACTTGAGAGCGTAGTGGATTTAAAGAGCGATCTCATTGGTGGTTTGAAGAAGTAATTCATGGGCTTTACAGATGCTACCCAGTTTTGGAATGAGCGCTTTGATAAAAAAGAGTTTATTTTTGGTAAAGAGCCAAATGAATATCTGGTCGAACAAGCCTCACGTTATCTAAAGCCCAATTCCTCTGTTCTTTGTATTGCTGATGGGGAAGGGCGTAATGGCGTTTGGCTTGCTAAGCAAGGCATGCATGTCACAGGATTTGACGTTTCTGATATTGCACAAGCCAAAGCCGTTCAGTTTGCTAAAGATAACCAAGTCAATATTCAGTACAGCCTTTGTGATACAGATGGTTTTGATTGGCAGGCCCAATCATATGATGCGGTCATTGGCATCTTTATTCAGTTTGCTGATCCCGAAATGCGCGCCAGAATTTTCAAGCAAGTTCATCAGACGTTGAAGCCAGGCGGCCTATTTATTCTGCAGGGATACACCCCAAAGCAGTTGAAGTACAAAACCGGTGGCCCATCACTAATAGAGCACCTCTATACAGAAGAAATGATTCGTGAGTTGAGCAGGGATTTTGAAATACTCGATCTGCATTGCTACGAAAAAGAATTATCGGAGGGTGTAAGGCACACTGGTATGTCAGCATTACTTGGAATGGTAGCTAAAAAGAGGGTGTAAAAAAAAGCTGCCGAAGCAGCTTTTTGATTCAGTGTTGTGGCTCAACCAGCCTTCTTAGCGTAAGCAGAACACCAGCCTTTGCCAGCAACTTGCTTACCCGCAAACAATGCGCAACCACCGGCTGATGCATCAGCTTTGCCTTGGAATAAAGCACAGTTCGTACACGCTTGACCAGCAGCGTACTTAGGATACTTTGCTTTATCTACTGTAGTAGCGTTAGCTTTGTAACCCAAAGCAGAAGCTTGTGGATCCGTTTCAGCAACCATGGCTTGAGCTTGAACTTGACCGTTCAAAGCCAAAGTGCAAGCACCAGCAGCGGACAAGATCATAAATTGGCGACGACTATTTTGCATGTAAAACTCCATATTTCCAAAGGGATTATTAAAAAAATCGACTTCAAGTTAACATAGTAATCAAAATACCACTTCTATGCATAGGGTAATAAACATTAGCGTTTTAGTGGGGCATTAATGAACAGTGCCAGCTCGAGAGCTGACCAATATCTCAGATCAAACCCTTTTTATTGCCCTATAAAGCGCCTAGGATCATTAATAGGGCGTAAGGGCATGATGTGAATTTGATTGCCATCGAGCTCGATATGCATTTGCTTACCAACCTCCATCTCCAGCCTCTTTACTTCGGCCGAGGAGGCCTCCCATTCAATCGTATTTTGACTATTCTGAATTCGCAATTGAATGACGGCTATTTGACCAAGACTGCTCATCTTTTCAACCAAGGCAGGTATGCTAGTTTGTGCTGGTTTGTTATGAACGCTCAAGCCACTTTGGGGAATAACCCAGGCAACCCGCGCTTTCGGTGGTATCTTTCCTTTGTCAGTGACTGTAAAGACCTTCGTGCAGCCATCCCAACTTAAGCTGCCGGTATCGAATACGCCACTAAACATATTGCTAATGCCTACCAATTCCGCAACCCTGGAATTCCTTGGTTTCTGAAATAGTACTTGTGGCGCTGCAGTTTGCAGACTGATGCCTTGGTCAATAACAGTAATTCGATCGGCCAATAAATCAGCCTCTCGTAGATCATGTGTGACTAATAAGATGGGGATATGTAGATCTGAACGTAAGTCTGCCAATGTTTTATAAAGACCATGGCGTGTTGGTGTATCGATCGCCGAGAATGGTTCATCTAGCAATAAGACTTTCGGTTGTCTAGCAAGTGCTCTTGCAAGAGCAACGCGTTGCTGCTGTCCGCCAGACAGTTGACTTGGCATGCGCTCCGCAAGATTTGCAATGCCCATTCTATCCAGTAGATCGAGGCTAATCATCTTGCGCTGCAATTTGTTGAGGTCAGAGTTTTGCAATGGAATCGTTACATTGCCTAAGGCGCTCAGATGAGGAAATAGGGCATATTGCTGAAATAAGAAACCGCAAGACCGTTCTGCGGAGCGAAGTTGTTGGGCTATGTTGCCAAGATCATCGGCTTCAAACCAGACCTCACCATTGCATTCAATTTTCCCACTAGCTGGTCTGTTTAAGCCTGCAATGGTTCTGAGGGCGGAGGTTTTTCCGCTTCCGGACGGGCCGACCAGGGCATGCAACTCACCTGGGGCACATTCCAAACTAATTTGAAGTGGGCTTGGAGTAATCTGCTGAATCTTGACCTTTAGCATTAGTCGAAGCCTTTACGTAGATTTGGCTTAGGCCCCAATACTCCATATGAGAGGGCAATGCATATGAGAGAAATGCCTAAGAGCACGAGAGCAATAGCGCCGGCACCAGCAGTATCAAAGCTCTGCACCTTGTCATAAATTGCAATAGAAGCTGTTTTCGTTTCACTAGGTATTGCGCCACCAACCATCAGGACTACGCCGAATTCTCCAAGGGTATGTGCAAAGGTGAGGGCAGCGGCACCAGTGATGCCTCGCCAAGAAAGTGGCAGTTCAATTAAGCGAAAGATTTGCCAATTGCTAAGGCCGCTTACTTGGGCAGCCTCTCGGATTTCAGGATTAATGGCCTCAAAAGCTCTCTGTATAGGTTGAATTGCAAATGGGATGTTTGCAATCAGTGAGGCAAGTAGGACCCCTGTAAATGAGAACACAAGGGGAATGCCGTAAATACTGGTGTTACCAAATGCAACTAGAAAGTAGTAGCCTAAAACTGTTGGTGGCAGTACCAAGGGAAGTGCTAGGGCAGCCTCAACCCATGGCCGGCTTCTGTTGAGATTCATTAACTTATGGGCAACCCATATCCCAAATGGCAACATCAGAGCCATGGTCCAAAAAGCAAGCTTTAGGGACAGCAGAATTGCGTCAATATCCATACACCTATTGTATTGCCTCCATGGGCTAGGGTATTTCTCTATATGAATACAAGGATCTTGGGTATTTAATAAATGCATATATACGCATATATGATTATCAATAATGAATATAAAAGCTAAAGCAAAAAAAGCCACCAAAGATCTCTCTCCACAAGCAATGGAAGAGGTTTTTAAACGCGTTGCCGAATACTTTAATGTACTTTCAGAGCCGTCACGCCTACGCATCATGTATGCGGTGTGTAGCGGTGAAAAGTCTGTGTCCGAGGTTGTTGAGTTATGTGGCTCCAGCCAAGCCAATGTTTCACGTCACCTTTCTGCGCTCCATAAAGTGGGAATTTTGCTTAGACGCAAAGAGGGCATCACTGTCTTTTACTCAATCGCTGATAACGCTACTGTAGAAATGTGCCAAACCGTGTGCGCAAAAATTGCTGAGAGTTTGCATTAACTTTGAAGTATCTATTGACCAAAGCAAATATCAAATGACCAAAAAACACATTGAGATTAGCGCGCAGGACATCAGCGCAATCGAAAAGCCAACCAATCAGGCTCGCCTAGTAAAGGCACCTGAACATTTCATTTCTCAGGAGCTTATCGCCGATATCAATACAAACGGTTTGGATGAAAATCGCCGAGGATTCTTGCGTAAAGGCTTTTTATCTGCACTAGGTGGCGTAAGCGCTGGACTAGTAGCTCCACTAGCGATGGCAGCAGGGGAAGGCGATCCCGCTATTTTAGAAAAGCAAGAATGGCAAACAACGCTTGGCAAGAATGTAGCAACCATGCCATATGGTGTGCCGTCAATTTATGAGTCAAACCTCATTCGTCGTGAGTCTCCAGGTTTGACTCGTGTGTCAGCAGCTTCTGTTGCTTTTACTCCACTTCAAGGCTTATTCGGAACCATTACTCCCAACGGATTACATTTTGAGCGCCATCATCAGGGGTGGTACAACGTCAATCCAGAAACACATCGCTTGATGGTAAATGGCATGGTGAAGAATCCACGTGTTTTCACGATGAACGATTTAATGCGCCTGCCTTCAGTTTCTCGAACTCACTTCATTGAGTGTGGTGCGAATACCGGATTAGAGTGGGGTAACGTGGCCGTCCCAACAGTCCAATACACCCATGGCATGCTTTCTTGCTGTGAATTCACGGGAGTTCCTTTAAAGGTGTTGCTGGAGGAGTGTGGCGCTGACTTTAAAAAAGGAAAGTTCATGTTAGCCGAGGGTGGTGATGGTTCGGGAATGACTCGCACTATCAATCTTGAGAGCTGCCTTAACGACACGATTGTGGCCTGGGCGATGAATGGTGAAATGTTGCGTCCAGAAAACGGCTTCCCATTGCGCTTGGTAGTCCCCGGAGTTCAAGGTGTTAGCTGGGTGAAGTGGTTGCGCCGTTTAGAGGTGGGCGATGCTCCATGGGGCTCCAAGGATGAAGCGATTCACTACATTGATCTGATGCCAAATGGCGATCACCGTCAATACTCCTCTATTCAGGAATGCAAATCTGTTATCACCACACCATCGGGTGGCCAACAGCTTTTGGATAAAGGTTTTTATAACGTGAGTGGTATGGCCTGGTCTGGACGCGGAAAAATTACTCGAGTAGATGTTTCTTTTGATGGTGGTAATAACTGGCGAACAGCTCGACTAGAAACGCCTGTCCTCACTAAATCGATCACGCGTTTTAATATCGATTGGGTGTGGGATGGCTCCCCATCAATCATGCAGTCAAGAGCCGTGGATGATACTGGCTACATTCAACCACCGATTAAAACGTTACGTAATGTACGCGGTACACGCTCTATCTATCACAACAATGCAATCCAATCATGGAAATTGGATACAAACGGTGAGGTGAGCAATGTTCAAGTTGGATAAATTGATCCTCCGCCTAGGAGTTGCAGCACTTATTACAGTGGCTGCACAATTCACATTTGCTCAATCAGGTTTAGCTCAGTTTCCTGGTATTGGCAGGGTGGCTACTCCTGCTGAAGTTAAAGCTTGGGATATTGATGTGCGCCCAGACTTCAAGGGTTTACCTAAGGGATCTGGTTCGGTTGAAAAAGGGCAAGTTATTTGGGAAGCTAAATGCGCTAGTTGTCATGGCACCTTTGGTGAGTCCAATGAAATCTTCACGCCTATCGCTGGGGGCACTACCAAGGATGATCTGAAGACAGGTCGAGTTGCCTCATTAAAAGATATGAAGCAACCGCAAAGAACGACCTTAATGAAGGTCTCTACGGTATCTACATTATGGGATTACATTTACCGAGCGATGCCGTGGAATGCGCCTAGATCACTGACTCCTGATGATACCTATGCGCTGGTTGCATTTATTTTGAGTCTTGGTGAAATCGTTCCAGATGATTTCGTTCTCAGCGATAAAAATATTGCTGAAATTAAAATGCCAAATCGTAACGGCATGACGACGAAACACGGATTCTGGAACGCTAAAGATAAGCCTGATACGAATGGTAGTGCATGCATGCATAACTGCGTGCCATTTGTACAAATTGGGTCAACCTTGCCGGATTTTGCTCGGAACGCGCATGAAAATATTGCCGATCAAAATCGCATGTATGGACCTTATCGTGGTGCAAACACTACGAAGCCACCGATTAAGCAATTGCCCGGAACTTCAGGTCTTGGTTTAGCGCAGGCAGTGGAGACCCATTCTTCCGCAGCAAAAGGTCCCTCAGTCCTCTTTAAAAATGAGAACTGCTCCGCTTGCCATGCACCTAACGCCAAGTTAGTCGGACCATCAATTGCAGATATTGCTAAAAAGTATGAGGGTCAGAGCGGTGCAGTTGATAAGTTGTCGATCAAGGTAAAAGTAGGGGGAGCGGGGGTGTGGGGTTCGATCCCGATGCCTGCTCAAGCTCAGCTTTCCGACGAAGATCGTAAGACTTTGGTGCTTTGGATGCTTTCTGGCGGTAAATAAAAAGCTATTTTTGGTAGTAAGCAGGGCGTTTTAATGCAAAATAAGCAATAAATTGAGAGAAGTAAAGATTAATAAAGGAGTTTTTATGAATCAGCAGCGTCGCAGTGTATTGAAGTACTCAGCAGTATTTGGTCTGATGGCTTCTGCAGGCCTTATTAGTACAGCTCAAGCACAAGAGTGGAATAAGGCAGCTTTTGAAGGCAAGGGTATCGATGATGTATTCAAGATAATGGGTGCTAGTAGTCCAGAAAAATCATCCGCAGTGACTTTAAATGCCCCTGATATCGCTGAAAACGGCGCAGTCGTTCCTGTCGGAATTATCACTTCGCTCAAAGCAGAGCAAATGGCAATCTTAGTTGAAAAGAATCCAAGCGCACTTGCAGCTCAATTCTTCATCCCGGCTGGCACAGACGCTTTTGTTACCACTCGTATCAAGATGGGTCAAACATCCAATGTATATGGCTTAGTCAAGGCTGATGGTAAGTGGCTAATGACTGTTAAAGAGGTCAAAGTAACGCTTGGTGGTTGCGGCGGTTAATTTCGCGGTAATCCAACAGAACAATTCATTTATCTATAGAGTAAAAGAGGAACCAAAATGGCTGATCCAATGCGCGTAAGAGCTGCTGAAAATGGTGGCACTGTAGACGTAAAAATTTTGATGAAACACGACATGGAATCTGGTCAGCGTAAAGACGCTGCCGGTAAAACTATTCCAGCATGGTTTATCAGCACGATTAATGTGAAAGCAAATGGCAAGGACGTATTTAATGGCCAATTTGGTCCAGCGGTATCTAAAGACCCATTTTTGAACTTCAAGTACAAGGGTGCTAAGGGCGACAAAATTATTGTGACTTGGGGTGATAGTAAAGGCGACAAACGCACTGATGAAGCAACCGCTTCTTAATTGTTTTAGCTTTAATAAATCTTGACCGCCTCTGTGGTTTTGAAAGGGTAGGAAATGCAGCGTAAATTGACCTTAGGGCTCGCTAGTGGTTTAGTAGCGGCTTTATTAACAATGGCAACTTCGGTGTCAGCACAAAAGAGTGCTACAGACGATATTGCTAAATATCGCGAGATGATTGCAGATGGAAACCCTTCAGAGCTCTACGAGGCGGCAGGTGAAGAGCTGTGGAAAAAACCTGCTGGTCCAAAGAATGCAACTCTTGAGCAATGTAATCTGGGTTTAGGTCCTGGGGTGGTGAAAGGTGCTGCAGCTCAGCTGCCACGCTACTTTAAAGACACTAATAAAGTTCAAGATTTAGAGTCACGCTTGATGACCTGTATGCAGGTGTTGCAGGGTCGCGATCCACACGAAATGATTGATGCTCCATTTCAAAAGGGTCCTAAGAAGGATATGGAGGCTATCGTTGCCTACGTTGTCACTTTATCTAAGGGCGACAAGATTAAGGTAAGTACAGCTCATCCAAAAGAAAAAGAAATGTATGACCTTGGTAAGCGCGCTTTCTTTTTTCAGGGTGGTCCAATGGACTTCTCCTGCGCATCTTGCCATGCTGAAAATAATAAGCGTATTCGTTTGCAAGATTTACCCAATATTACAGAGCAAAAGGGTGCCGCTTTGGGTTGGGGTTATTGGCCAGCCTACCGCGTATCGAGTGGACAATTTTGGACGATGCAACAACGCCTGAATGATTGTTTCCGTCAGCAACGCTTCCCATTCCCAATTTATGGCTCAGATGTCACTTTGGCCCTGTCCATGTATATGGCCAAGAATGCTAACGGCGGAATAGTCGAAACACCCGGCTTAAAGCGTTAATGGATAAGAGATGAAAATGAAAATGACACACTTAAAACAACTCTTAGCTGTTTCAGGATTTATTTTTGCTGCGGGTCTAGTGCAGACTCCTGCTCTTGCTCAGCAGAAAAATGATCCAAAATTTAACAAGATGATTCAAGAGAGCTTCCGAGCTGACGGTATCGCCGGATTAAATCGTATTGATCAAGATGCTACTCAGAAGTTCTGCTCAGACCCTCAGTTTGCTAACAGCAAGCAAGGTCAAGCCATGCGCGAGAAAATCCAGAAGATTAATATGGATTCAATTAAGCAGCCGTCTGATGGGAAGTACATTGGCGATTGGAAGAATGGTGAAAAAATTGCACAAAGTGGTCGCGGTGCAACTTGGTCTGATACTGCAGATACTCCTATTGGTGGCGGTTGCTATAACTGTCACCAGATTGATTCCAAAGAGATTTCTTACGGAAACATTGGCCCATCCCTAACTGGCTATGGAAAAATGCGCGGCTATTCACCTGAGGTTGTTTCTTATACCTGGAATCGCATTAACAACTCCAAGGCTTACAACGCATGCAGCAATATGCCGCGCTTTGCTCACTTCAAGCTATTAAATGAGCAGCAAATGCAAGATGTCATGGCTTTGCTGCTGGATCCAGAATCACCTGTGAATAAATAGCACATTTAAACGGGCCGTAAGGCCTGTTTTCTTAAGGGAATAACTATGTCTTTAAATCGACGTGAATTTTTGCAAGCATTGGCTATCGCCTCTGCTGGCGGCATGAGTTTGCAATCTAACTTTGCTAGCGCGCAAACAACTGCTCAGAAATTTTATGAATTGCCAAAGTTTGGCAATGTACATTTCTTGCATTTCACAGATTGTCATGCCCAATTGTTGCCAATTTATTTTCGTGAGCCTAATGTCAATCTCGGTATTGGTGATCAAGAGGGGAAGACGCCTCACTTAGTCGGAGAATATTTTCTAAAGGCTAACGGCATTAAGCCAGGCACGCATGATGCGCACGCCTTTACTTATCTTGATTACGTTGCAGCTGCGCAAAATTACGGCAAGATGGGCGGCTTCGCTCATATGGCAACTTTGATTAAACAAATTAAAGCTAGCCGTCCGGGTGTGATGTTATTGGATGGTGGTGATACTTGGCAGGGGTCTGCTACAGCTCTCTGGACGAATGGTCAGGATATGGTTGATGCAGCCTTACTCTTGGGTGTTGATGTAATGACTCCGCACTGGGAGATGACTCTGGGTGAGAAGCGCGTCATGGAAATTGTGAATGGGGATTTCAAGGGGAAGGTTTCTTTTCTTGCTCAAAATATTAAGACGGCAGACTTTGGTGACTCTGTCTTCAATTCCTATTTAATGAAGGTGCAGAATGGTATTCAAGTGGCCATCATTGGCCAGGCTTTCCCATACACGCCGATTGCTAACCCACGCTATTTCACGCCGGACTGGACATTTGGTATTCAGGAAGAAAATCTTCAGAAGACCATTAATGAAGTAAAGGCTAAAGGCGCCAAAGTAGTTGTGTTGCTATCCCATAACGGTATGGACGTTGATTTAAAGATGGCATCTCGTGTTGCTGGCTTAGATGCGATTATGGGAGGTCACACGCATGATGGCGTTCCGACTCCAGTCAAGGTAAAGAACCCAGGCGGGGTAACTTTAGTTACTAACGCGGGTTCCAATAGTAAATTCTTGGGCGTGCTGGATTTTGATGTGAAAGGTGGCAAGCCAGTAGATTTCCGCTACAAGCTTTTCCCAATATTCTCGAATATGATTCCCGCTGATCCTGCGATGAATAAACTGATCGCTAAGGTACGAGCGCCATATGAAGCTGAGTTGACTGAAAAATTAGCCACTACCGATGGTCTTTTGTATCGTCGCGGTAATTTCAACGGCAGTTTCGATCAATTAATTTTGGACGGATTGATGGCTCAGAAGAATGCGGAAATTGCTTTCTCTCCAGGCTTCCGTTGGGGCACCAGCTTATTGCCAGGGCAAGCTATTACTCGTGAGAACTTGTTAGATCAAACTGCTATTACCTATCCATACACCACAGTTACCAATATGACTGGCGAAACTATCAAGACTATCTTGGAAGATGTGGCAGACAACTTATTTAATCCCGATCCGTATTACCAGCAAGGTGGCGACATGGTTCGTGTGGGTGGCATGCAATACACCATTGATCCAGTAGCATCTGCTGGTAAGCGGATTAGTGATATGCGTTTAAATGGCAAGGATATTGATCCTAGCAAGACATATAAGGTTGCTGGTTGGGCGCCGGTTAGCGAAGATGCTAAGAATGTCGGTGGAGAACCGATTTGGGATGTGATGGAGCGCCATTTGCGTGATGTGAAGGTTGTTAGAGCTGTGAAGCTCAATGAACCGATGATTAAGGGTGTAAAAAATAATCCTGGAATGGTTTCACTCTAATACTTTTTATCCGAGATCAATAATGAAAAAATTACTTCAATGCTTGGCTGTTACTTTTACCCTGTTTACTAGCGGAGCTTATGCAGCAGGACCCACAGAAGTGGTTTATCACATTGATGATGCTGAGTCTCAGGGCATCAAAGGTCTGCGTAATATACGAAATCATTTGGATGTATCCCCAAAGACTAAGATCATTGTGGTTACTCATGCCAATGGCGTCGATATCATGATGGAAGGTGCAAAAGATAAGAAGAATGGAATTGAATACGCACCCCTAGTTGGTGCATTGAAATCACGTGGGGTTCGTTTTGAGGTATGCGAGATTACATTAACGAACCGTAATCTGAAGAAAGATCAATTTACCCTAGATACAGACTTCACTCCATCGGGAGTGGTTCGAGTTGCCGACCTTCAGCATCAAAATCATTTCGCTTATATCAAGCCGTAAGTTATGCAAATAGCGTGCTATATGTTGTGCTCTTATGTTCTGCGAGTACTTTTTATAGGTTCGCTCTGGCTGCTGATATCTATACAAACCGTTCATGCTTCTGATGAATTAATCTTAAACCCCATTCAGGTTGCGCCTCATACGTATTTTATAAAAGGCTTAGCGGAGATGGGTAGCAGTAAAAATCAAAATTTTATTTCTAATGCTGGGTTTGTGATTACGCCTAAGGGTGTTGTTGTCGTTGATGCCTTGGGCTCACCAGCGCTTGCCAAGAAACTCATTGCTGAAATTAAAAAGCTCACGTCTCAAAAAATAGTCGCTGTTATCGTCACGCACTACCATGCAGACCACGTCTACGGGCTCCAAGAGTTTAAGAATGTTGGGGCAAAGATTTATGCGCAAGGTGAGGGTAGAAACTACATCTCCTCTGAAACTGCCAATCAGCGGCTCATTGCATCTCGAATTGATTTTGCTCCCTGGGTAAATTCTTCTACTCATTTAATCTCAGCAGACGTCTGGATAGATCAGAGTTTTACGCTCACAGTCGGCGGCGTCGAGCTTAAGATTAGTAAAGTGGGGCCCGCTCATGCGCCCGAGGACTCAATTATTTATGTGCCATCTGAAAAAGTCCTTTTTGCAGGAGACTTGGTTTTTCGGGGTCGCATCCCTTTTGTTGGTAATGCTGATAGTAAGGGCTGGCTGCAAGCTTTGAATGAGATCGAATCACTAAATCCCAGTATTGTGATTCCTGGTCATGGTGCGCATTCTATTAATCCAATTCAAGATATTGGCTTCACCAGGGAATATCTAAGGTATTTACGTCAATCGATGGCAAAGGCGGCTATCGATATGGATCCTTTTGAGGAGGCCTATCAGCAGGCTGATTGGTCCGAATACGAAGGAATGCCCTTGTTTAGGGCGGCAAACCGCATGAATGCCTATAACGTCTACCTCTCAATTCAGGCGGAATAAGGCATATTTGTCATCTGGCTTTAAAATAGTGATTTACTTCGCTAAATGACTGATTTCAAATGAAATTACCACTGATTAAGCTTGTATTTGCATTTGTTGCCATGTTCGGTCTGCATTTATCCGCCCATGCCACATTGGATCTTGTTAACGGTAAAAAAATTGATCAGCAGAAATGTTATGCCTGCCACAGCAAAAAATCTGGCTTTGGCAATGGAGGCATGATTTACACCCGTAGCGATAGCAAGGTTAAAAATCTTCAGAACTTAAAGACGATGGTCGCTTTTTGCAATACAGAATTACGGCTTGATCTTTTCCCTGAGGACGAGGCTGATGTAACAGCATTTCTCAACAAGCAGTTTTATAAATTTAAATAATTTCAGTAAAGATTTTTATTATGAATGCAGTAGATATTTCCTCTCTTAGCAAATCGGTTTTACTCGCTACTTTTGCGGTGACCTTCCTGCTTGGCGCTGTTATGCAAAAAACGGGTTTTTGTAGCATGGGCGCAGTCTCGGATATTTTTATTATGTCTAGCTGGGGGCGTTTAAAGCAGTGGTTTCTAGCCATCGGTGTTGCGATCATTGGGTTTGCTTTGATGTCTTACTTGGGGCTCATCGACCCACTAAAGAGCATGTATACCGTCAATAAGTTTTTATGGCTGTCCTCCATAGTGGGTAGTACGCTATTTGGTTTCGGTATGGTGCTTTCCTCTGGTTGCGGCAGTAAGACTCTTGTCCGTATTGGTGGCGGTAACCTCAAGTCCATCATCGTGTTCCTTGTCCTTGGGCTTTCGGCTTACATGACGATAAAAGGCTTTTTAGGTGTGATTCGCATTAACACCTTAGATTCAGTTTTCATCGCTTTGAGTACTCCCCAAGATTTACCAAGTATCCTGAGCCCAATCACTGGTATAGCTCGCAATAACCTTCATCTAGCGGTTGGCTTGATAGTTGGCTTTGCCTTCATTGCCTATGCACTTGCAAGTAAAGCTTTTTGGACCGCTGAAAATCTATTTGCCGGAACTTTTGTTGGCCTAGCTATTTGTGCAGTGTGGTGGATATCAGGTAACTTGGGCTTTGTTGCAGAGGATCCCAATACCTTGGAAGAGGTTTTTTTGGTGACCAACTCTGGTCGCATGGAAAGTCTCTCCTTTGTAGCGCCTTATGCGTATTCCCTAGATTGGTTAATGATGTATAGCGATACTTCAAAGGTAATCACGGTCGGTATTGCTGCTGTTATTGGAATGATCTCCGGATCAGCCTGCATTTCTATTCTGACTAAGTCATTCCGTTGGGAGAGTTTTCGCGATACGGAAGATACAGCTAACCATTTAATTGGTGCGACTCTAATGGGATTTGGTGGGGTTACAGCACTTGGTTGTACTGTTGGTCAAGGCCTAAGTGGCATCTCTACTTTGGCAGTTGGTTCGCTGCTTGCCTTGCCAGGATTTATCTTTGGCGCATATCTGGCTCTTCGCTACCTAGAGACCCGCAATGCACCTAACCCTTGTAGTTAATTTTATACATTAGGCTAAATCATATGCAGATAGATTGGCTTGCTTTTACCCCTGGCCCCGCTTTTCTTGGTGGAATTTTTTTGGGTCTTGCTGCTGCTTTATATGTCATCCTCCATGGTCGCATCTTAGGCATTAGCGGAATTGTTTCTGGACTACTGTCGCCTAAAGAAGGTGATATCAATTGGCGCTTAAGTCTTGTTTTGGGATTATTAAGCGCGCCAGTGTTAGCAAGCTTCTTTTTTGATCTTCACGCAATCACTGTCATTGATACCGATTGGATCGCCATCATTGTTGCTGGTCTACTAGTGGGTTTTGGCGCTAACTATGGATCGGGTTGTACTAGCGGTCATGGTGTTTGTGGCTTGTCCCGTCTTTCTCCAAGATCTTTAGTTGCTACGTTGTCTTTCATGAGTGCTGGATTTTTCATCGTCTTTGTCATTCGTCATGTACTGGGCCTATAAATCATGAGAAGACATTTCAATTTTTTTAGCCAATATTTGATCGGTGTTTTATTCGGAATTGGTTTGATCATTTCCGGTATGAGCAACCCGCAAAAGATCCTTAATTTTCTTGATCTTGCTGGCAACTGGGATCCGTCCTTAATTTTTGTGCTGGGTGGTGCAATTCTGGTGGGCCTCGTCGGTTTCTATTTAGTTTCCAAGCGTTCCAATGCTTTTTTTGGTGGTGCGCTACATATTCCCACTCGTAGAGATATTTCGAAGCCCCTCATCATTGGTAGCCTGATCTTTGGGGCAGGTTGGGGTATCGCTGGTTTCTGCCCAGGCCCTGCAATTGTTGCTCTCGGAGCTGGTCACCTCAAGGCGCTGGTCTTTATATTAGCAATGCTAGCTGGTATGGCTATCTGCAACCGCTTCTTTACAGGCCACAAAAAGTAAGTCTGATTTAGAATCAAAGCTATTAGTTTTTAAATTCTGATTATTTTTGAGGTTTAGATGAGTCTTCCTGTTGCCTGCCATACCGATCATTTCGGTACATTGGGTCAAATCGACCCTAGCCATTTAGCTGAGATTGTTCAACAAGGTTACAAAAGCGTCATCAATAATCGTCCAGATTTTGAAGGCGGTCCCGATCAGCCTACAAATGCACAAATTCAGGCTCAAGCCGAAGCCTTAGGTTTAAATTACGCCTTTTTGCCAGTAATTCCTGGTGCATTTACGCCAGATCAAGTTGTTGAAATGGCGCGCTTACTAAAGACAATGCCGGGTCCTATTTTGGCTTTCTGTCGTTCTGGTGCTCGCTCTACCAATTTGTATCACATGGCTTTGCAAGTTCGTTAATAAATGATTGATCATTTAGTAAACATTCATGCGCATTGAAATTCCGGAAGAAAAAAAGTTTGTACACCAAACATGTATGCCGATTCGTTGGGGTGACATGGATGCATATGGACATGTTAATAACACGGTGTACTTCCGGTATATGGAGCAGGCTAGGGTAGAGTGGATTACATCCATGGGATATGGTGTTACTCCTGGCGACGAATCTATGTTGATGATCAATGGCTTTTGTAATTTTCATCAACAACTTACTTACCCAGGCGAGCTCATTTTAAAAACCTACATCGGCAATATTGGACGCTCCAGTTTAGATGTTTACACTACGATGGCTTTAACTACTCAGCCAGATACGATGGCTGCGGTCGGCGGCGCTACTATGGTGTGGGTAGACATGAAGGCAGGTAAATCGTCACCTTGGCCTGAACACGTGATCTCTAAGCTGTAATAGGATATCTTTTTGCAACCCAGTAATTCGCATATTCTGAGCATTGAAAAGCTGGCATCCTCTTTGCCTGAGTTTGATGCCATTATTGATGTGAGAACACCAGCAGAGTTTGCTTTAGATCATATTCCTGGCGCCATCAATCTTCCCGTCTTAAGTAACGAGGAGCGTATTGAAATTGGAACGCTGTACAAGCAAGCCTCACCATTTGATGCGAAGAAATTGGGTGCTGCTTATGTCTCGCGCAATATTGCCAATCATTTAGAAAGTTCCCTGATTGATTTTCCGCGAGAGTGGCGTCCTTTGATTTACTGTTGGCGTGGAGGCGAACGAAGCGGTGCTTTTACTCATATTCTCAATCGTATTGGCTGGAAAGCAATGCAGTTGCAAAGCGGTTACCAAGGCTTCCGACGAGTCGTGATCAATGATCTGGACCAAGCCGCCAAAGACTTTTCTTTTCAGGTAATTGCTGGGATGACTGGAAGTGGTAAGACGCGCATTCTCCAGGAAATTGGTTTACTTGATCAGCAGATACTAGATCTGGAGGGCTTGGCTATTCACCGTGGATCGGTGCTGGGTAACGAACCCAATATAGAGCAGCCTTCACAAAAAGGCTTTGAGACGAATCTATGGAATGCACTAAATTCGCTAGATCCATCCAAGATCGTGTTTGTTGAGTCTGAAAGTAAAAAGGTAGGTGGATTACATATTCCCGACCCCTTGATGGGGCGCATTCGTGAGGGGCAATGCATTGAGCTTCGCTCTAGCACTCACACGCGAGTATCTTGGTTGCTACGTGAGTATGCGCATTTCTTATCCAATCCCGAAAGCTTTAAAGAAAAGCTCAGCTTGCTGACATCGCGATATGGCAAGGAGCAAATCACCAAATGGCATGAGGCCATTGATGCAGGCGACTTTAAGAGCTTGGTCGAGGAGTTATTGGTGATGCATTACGACCCATCCTACCAATCCTCAATTATTCGTAATTTCCCGAGCTATCGCGAAGATTACTTTGTACAACTTGAGAATGATAGCGATAAAGCCTTTGCAAAAACAGCAAAAGACCTCATCACCCAGCTTGGGCTTTAACTAAAAGCCTGGATTCCAGTTTGTGCGCGACCTAAGATGAGGGCGTGAATATCATGCGTACCCTCGTAAGTATTGACTACTTCCAAATTGAGCATGTGACGAATGACGCCATACTCATCTGAGATGCCGTTACCACCATGCATATCTCTAGCTAGGCGAGCAATATCTAATGACTTTCCACAAGAGTTGCGCTTCATGATGGAGGTAATTTCTGGTGCGGCAATACCTTCATCTTTCATGCGACCTAAACGTAGGCAGCCTTGTAGCCCCAAAGTGATTTCGGTCTGCATATCTGCTAGCTTCTTTTGAACTAGTTGATTTGCTGCAAGAGGGCGGTCAAATTGCTTACGATCCATGGTGTATTGGCGCGCTGCATACCAACACCACTCAGCGGCTCCTAGCGTACCCCAGGCGATGCCATAACGAGCTGAGTTCAAGCAGGTAAATGGACCCTTGAGGCCGGTAACTTCTGGGAATTCATTTTCGGCTGGAACGAAGACTTCATCCATCACGATTTCACCGGTAATAGAAGCGCGCAGACCCATCTTGCCGCTGATCTTAGGCGCTGATAAACCCTTCATGCCTTTTTCTAGAATGAAGCCTCTAATCAAGCCCTCATCATTTTTAGCCCAAACAACAAATACATCTGCGATGGGAGAATTAGAGATCCACATCTTAGAACCAGTTAATGAGAAGCCACCTGGAACTTTTTTGGCTCTGGTGATCATGCCGCCCGCATCAGAGCCATAGTTAGGCTCAGTCAAACCAAAGCAACCAATCCATTCTCCGGTGGCTAACTTCGGTAAGTATTTTTGCTTTTGTGCTTCAGTACCAAATTCATTAATAGGCACCATCACTAAAGAAGATTGCACGCTCATCATGGAGCGATAGCCGGAATCAACGCGCTCGATTTCGCGAGCAATTAATCCATAAGAAACGTAATTCAGGTTTGCGCCACCGTACTGCTCGGGGATAGTGATGCCAAGAAGACCTAATTCACCCATTTCGCGAAAGATAGCGGGATCAGTGGTTTCATTGCGAAAAGCATCATGAATACGCGGCATTAAACGACCTTGTGCATATTCAGCTGCAGCGTCACGAACCATGCGCTCATCTTCTGTCAGTTGTGTATCAAGGAGTAGGGGGTCGGCCCAATTAAAACTAGCTTTACTCATGGTTCTTAATGATCCTATAGGGGGTTTTAATCAGCATTTTTTGTTAATTTTCAAGAATGCGGATATTCTTTTACCTATTATCCATTTTTCTTGACATATGGACGCACCTAGACGTCACCATCGCTATTACGACCTGATATTGGCTGCCTTTGTTGTGGTTCTGCTGTGCTCCAACTTCATCGGCGCTGGCAAGGCTGCCACATTGGATTTGCCCTTTTTGGGTAATGTTACCTTTGGGGCTGGAATCCTCTTTTTTCCGATTGCTTATTTTTTTGGCGATATCCTGACTGAGGTCTATGGCTACGCTTACGATCGCCGGGCTGTTTGGGCAGGTTTTGCAGCCCTGGCTTTTGCCGCCATCATGGCGCAACTAGTGATTGCTTTGCCAGTTGCCCCTGGCTCCTATATGGCTAACTACCAGCAGGGCATGGAAACGGTCTTTGGTAATTCTTGGCGAGTGGCACTTGCCTCCATGATTGCTTTTTGCTGCGGTAGTTTCGTAAATAGCTATACCCTGGCCAAAATGAAGATTCTGACCCAAGGACGCCATCTTTGGATGCGGACCATCGGCTCTACCGCCTGCGGAGAATTAGTCGACTCCTCACTCTTCTATATGCTGGCCTTTTACGGCCTATGGCCGATTAATGAGGTCTTGGCTGTTGCGGCGTCTCAATACGTTCTAAAGACCGCCTGGGAGGTTCTAGCAACCCCCTTAACCTATTGGGTGATAGCTTATCTCAAGCGCAAGGAAAATCAGGACCACTACGATATTCATACTGATTTCACGCCATTTAAGCTGAAAGTCTAATTTACGGCTTTTTTAGCCGCAAGCCGTTAAAATAATGCTCTTCGATGCAGAACCTGCATCCGCATCCTTGAATTGACCTATCAGAAAGTAAGAATACATCCGTGCTGTCCGCATCTAATATCACTATGCAGTTTGGGGCGAAACCCCTGTTTGAAAACATTTCCGTTAAGTTTGGCGGCGGTAATCGCTATGGCCTCATTGGCGCCAACGGTTGCGGTAAATCCACTTTCATGAAGATCTTAGGTGGAGAGTTAGAGCCAACCAGCGGAAACGTGAGCCTTGATCCTGGTATTCGCTTGGGTAAATTGCGCCAAGACCAATTCGCGTACGAAGATGAGCGCGTACTTGATGTCGTGATGATGGGCCACGAAGAGATGTGGAAGGCTGCAGCTGAACGCGATGCCATCTATGCCAACGCAGATGCCACAGATGAAGATTACATGAAGGCTGCTGAGCTCGAAGGTAAATATGCCGAGTACGGTGGCTATACCGCAGAGGCAAAAGCAGGTGAGTTGTTGTTAGGTATTGGTATTCCGATTGAGCAACACAATGGGCCAATGAGTGCAGTGGCTCCAGGTTGGAAATTGCGCGTATTGTTGGCGCAGGCCTTGTTCTCTGATCCAGATGTATTGCTACTGGATGAGCCAACCAATAACTTGGATATTCACTCTATCCATTGGCTTGAAGACATTCTGAACCAGATTAAGAGCACGATCGTCATCATTTCCCATGATCGCCACTTCCTCAATGAGGTGTGTACGCATATGGCGGATATGGACTTCGGTACCCTGAAGGTTTATCCGGGCAACTATGACTCCTACATGCTGGCATCCGTTCAGGCAAGAACACAGCAACTCAGCAATAACGTTAAGGCAAAAGAAAAGATTGCCGAATTAGCGGCTTTCGTGGCCCGATTCTCTGCAAATGCATCGAAGGCACGTCAGGCTACTTCACGTCAAAAACAATTAGAGAAAATTGAGATTGTTGAAGTAAAACCTTCTTCACGTCAGAACCCATTTATTCGTTTTGATTCTGAGAAGAAGTTGCACAATATGGCTGTTGAATGCAATGCATTGACCAAGGCATATGACCGCACCATCTTCAAAAACTTTAAGCTAGCTGTGCGTGCCGGTGAAAAGATTGCCATCATTGGACAAAACGGTGCAGGTAAGACAACGCTGCTAAAAACCATCTTGAGTAAACGCTTTGATGGAATTTCCGCTGATAGTGGTGATGTGAAGTGGGCAGAAAACGCCTATGTGGGCGTAATGCCGCAAGACAATACTGAGATGTTTGCAAAAGACGAATTACTCATGGACTGGATGAACAGCTGGCGTAATACAGGTGATGACGATCAATCGATTCGTGGCACATTAGGCCGCTTACTATTCTCTGGCGATGATATTGGCAAGTCCGTAAAAGTGCTATCTGGTGGCGAGAAGGGCAGAATGATTTGGGGCAAATTGATGCTTCAAAAATATAATGTCCTTGCAATGGACGAGCCTACGAACCACATGGATATGGAATCGATCGAGAGCTTACAAATTGCTCTTGAAAAATACGAAGGTACCCTCATTTTCGTATCTCATGATCGTGAGTTTGTCTCAGCATTAGCTAATCGTATCCTCGAAGTGAAGATGGATGGAACGATTGCTGACTATTCGGGAACCTACGAAGAGTATTTACGTAGTCAAGCTTTAGCTGGCTAAATTATTTACTTGGCTTGACGTTGGAAGCGCATTGCGGTGCCTTCTGCGCGAATGCGTTTCCATACAGAGTCCTTTTCTTCTTGATTGAAGAAGACCCAATTGCTGACTTCGCCTAGGGTGCGGCCACAACCTTGGCAGACATCATCGTATAGAGTTGTGCAGACTCCAATGCAAGGGGAGTCAGAGCTATCATCACCAACGGCCAAAGAATTTGCTCCAGCTTGTTCTGGTGTGTTGTTATTAGATTCGGTCATAGCTGTACTTTAGACGATTTCAAAGGAATGTGTTGCTCGAGCTCATCAACATAAGCTGTCATACCTTCACGTTCACGCTCTAAAAAACGCTTCACTGCATTGTAAAAACCAGTATCGGCTATCCAGTGCGCTGATTGCAGAGTAGTGGGTAAAAAACCTCTAGCCATCTTGTGTTCACCTTGGGCCCCACCTTCAAATATCTGAATACCTTCCTTAATGCAATACTCAATGGACTGGTAGTAGGCCAATTCAAAATGTAGGCAGGGAATATGCTCAATTGCACCCCAATAACGTCCGTATGCTTTTGAATTCTGATGATCGACCACCAGTAATGATGAGGCAATTGGCCTTTCATCCTGGATGGCGATAATGAGATGAAAATTCTCAGGCATATCCTTTCCAAGCATTTGCACACATTCTTCCGTTAAGTAAGGGGAAGAGCGATGCTCAATATACGTATTTTCATAGCAACGATAAAAGAATGCCCAATCATCTCTAGTTGCTATTAATCCTGGAATATGTCGATAGCTTATTTTGTGCATAGCTACAGATGCACGCTCTCGCCGAATATTCTTCCGACGTTTCATAGTGAGGTCTGCAAGAAACTGCTCAAAATCTTTGTAACCGATGTTCTGCCAATGAAACTGTACCGAGTTACGCAACATAAATCCTTGCTTCTCTAGCTCTAATAGTTCGCTACTCTCAGGAAAGAGGACGTGGGCAGAAGACAGTGCATTTTGATTAACCAGTGTCTTTAATCCAGAGACTAGGATTTGTTGTACTGCGATCTTATCGGCTGTCTGCGCCACAAGTAGTCGAGGTCCGCGTACTGGAGTAAAGGGGATGGCAGACAACGCTTTAGGGTAATAGGGCATATTGTTTTGCTCATATGCCTGAGCCCATGCCCAGTCGAATACAAACTCTCCATAGGAGTGTCGCTTTAGATAGAGCGGCATGGCACCTAGGAGCCTCGATTTGGAGTCCTCTACGAGTAAGTGAGCAACTTGCCATCCAGTGTTACCACCCACACATCCACTCACCTCTAATGCATTGAGAAAGGCATACTTTAGAAAAGGGCCTGCTTCGGGGGAGAGTAGGGTTTTCCAATCATCTTCAGCAATCTGCGAAAGACTATCAATCACTCTAAGTTGGATGGCGTCCTGCTTCAACTAAATTAAAAGAATATCTAGCGTTGAATTAATTCAATTTTGTAGCCGTCAGGATCTGTTACGAAAGCGATGACGGTATCACCACCCATGACCGGGCCAGCCTCACGCGTAACATTCCCGCCGGCGGCTTTGATTTTTTCACAAGCAGCATAGGCATCGGCTACGCCAATCGCAATATGTCCATAGGCGTCACCAAGCTGGTAACTATCAATACCATGGTTATGAGTGAGCTCTATCTCAGATTGGCCGTCTAAGTTTCCTTTTCCGAAACCTACAAATGCAAGAGAATATTTTTGCTCTGGCCGTTCAGTGCTCCTAAGCAGGTTCATTCCCAAAACTTTGGTATAGAAATCGATAGAACGAGTCATATTGCCGACTCTGAGCATAGTGTGAAGAATCATCATTTTGCCAATATAAAGGTAAATCTGGTTTCCCGTTGTTTAAGAAAAAACCCAGGGGGTTGGCCTGGGTTTTAATCTTGAGGCACAAACTTCTTATTGAATCTTGGCCTTTGCACGGAGCTTTTGCATCAATTCAGAGAACTTCGCTTTTTGCCAATTTTGATCTGCTGTGATCATCTGCTTTAGCTGGTCCTTGATTTCTTCCATACTTGGCGCCTTCACATCGCGAACATCATCCATCTTGATAATGTGCCAGCCATATTGCGTCTTCACTGGCTTGTCTGTAATTTGACCTTTTTTGAGCTGCACCATGGCCTTGGAAAATTCTGGAACAAGTGCTTTATCGCTGACCCAACCTAGATCTCCACCATTTGGCGCAGAGCCGGGGTCTTTGGACCTCTCTTTAGCAATTTGTGCAAAGTTGCCACCAGCTTTAATTTGGGCAGTAATAACTTTTGCATCCGCTTCTTTTTCCACCAAAATATGCTCTACGTAGTATTCCTTGCCGGTGTATTGACCTTTTACTTGTTCGTATGCAGCTTTGAGTTCAGACTCTGCAACACCTTCTCTTTCTACGTAGTCTTCAAAAACCGCTGCTATCAGAACGCCCATCTTGGATTGTTCGAGTTGATCACGTACTGATTCTTTTTGCATGACACCGCGATTGTTAGCTTCTTGCAGAATAAGCTCACGAGTAACCAGCATTTCTCTTGCTTGATCTCGTACTTGCGGATTATCTGGTTGATTGGATTTTTGAACCAACTTATCTAGTTGCGCCTTGGGAATGGCTTTGCCATTAACAATGGCGGCGTTTTGGGCATAAACGGCTGTTGAGAAAAGCGCAGCAGTACAGGCGCTGATGGTCAAAATTTGGCGTGTGTTCAACATGGATAAGGAATTTAAATATTGGTAAAAGGGAATCTTAAAGCAATCTACGCTGAATGGGTGCTTTCACTAGGGGTGTATGCCAAGATAGTCAGGGCATGGATTGCATCAGGAAAGTGGCTATTTAAAGCAGCATAAATAGCTCTATGACGGGCTACCTTTGTCATTCCCTCAAATTCTGGGGCTACGATGGTCAATTTAAAGTGGCCCCCACCAGAAGCGGCACCTGCATGACCTGCATGAAGATGGCTTTCATCCTCAATATGTAAATGATTTACCTGAAACGCTAACCTGAGGTCAGATTCAAATCGGGTAATTCGCTCTTGGTTGATATTCATTCTGCAGGATGCTCCATGTGACGGGTGAGCCAAACTCCTTGAAGAATCACAAATACAACCAGCAATCCTGTGCTACCAAATAGCTTAAAGTTGACCCACGTTTCCTCGGAGTACTCAAAGGCAATATACAGATTGAGGGCGCCCATAAAAAAGAAAAATGTTGCCCAGGCCATATTCACTTGATGCCAAACTGATTTTGAGCTGTGTTCTTTTAGGGTAATTTGTTTACCCATCAACACTTGAATCCAGTTCTTTTGAAAAAATTGAGCGCTAATAAATAGGGCGCCTGCAAATAGCCAGTAAAGGGCTGTTGGTTTTAGTTGAATAAAAGTTTTATCGTGCAAGAAGATGGTGAGGCTTCCAAATACCAGAATCATGACAAGGCTAACCCACTGCATGGCATCAATCTTGCGATGCCGGTAATACACCCAGAGTATTTGGCCAATGGTAGCAACCATGGCTACGATAGTTGCAGTGTAGATATCACTAAATTTAAAGGCGATAAAAAAGAGGATGATGGGGAATAGGTCGAATAGAAATTTCATAGGCTTGATTATCCTGCTATTTACAAACTATTCCGCTTTACTTGAGGCGGCATTTTCGGAGGGTTCAAACGCTAAGGATGCTGAATTGATGCAGTAGCGCAGCCCAGTAGGTTGAGGACCATCTTCAAATACATGACCCAAATGTGCATCACATGCTGTACAACGCACCTCAGTTCGAATCATTCCATGAGTTACGTCCCGAATTTCAGTAATAGCCTCCTTTTTCTCCGGTGCGTTATAGCTAGGCCAGCCACAACCAGCATCAAACTTGGTTGTGGATTTAAATAATGGGGTATCGCAGCAAATGCAGCGGTATTGACCCGTAGTCCAGTGATCCCAAAATTCACCAGAAAACGGTCTCTCAGTCGCAGCCTCTCGGGTTACTCGGTATTGAATATCGCTCAGTGAATTTTTATATTCTTGATCTGTTTTTTTGTTCATGACTTTAAGGTATTAGGTTATGAGGAGCAGCTGACTTCTATGCGCTGCATATCGATGGGTGGTGGTTTTGCGTAAGCCTCAAATGCCACTTGCTCATCAAAGGGTTTGCTGAGTATGAGCTGTAATCGTTCGATTTCAGAAAAATCATCTTGCTGAGCCTCTTCAATTGCAGTTTGAGCGAGATGATTCCTGAGGATGTATTTAGGGTTGACCTGATTCATTATTCTCTTTCTGGCCTCGTCACTTAAAGCTTCCGTTTGAAGTCTTTGGATGTAGTCGATAAACCATTGATCAATACTGTCACGGTCAATGAATTCATCTCTTTGGGCAATATCCGTCAGCTTAGAATCTTTTCGGACATTACTGAGATTGCGAAAGAATGTGGTGAAGTCTACTTTTGAGTCATTCATCGCTTGCAAGAGGTGCTCAATGAGCTCGATATCGCCATCTTGTGCCAACTGCAGGCCCAATTTAGATCGAAATATTTTTTGCCATTCTTTCGCATAAATCACAGGGAACTCTTCTAGTGCCGAACGTAAAAGAGCTTGGGATTCTTCTGGTGAGCGCTCCAGCTCTAGCAGTGGAAGCATAGCGCTAGCAAGGCAGGCCATATTCCAATGCATGATTTGTGGCTGCCGATGATAGGCATATCTGCCACCATGATCACTGTGGTTGCAAATATGGTCTATTTCAAAATGATCTAGAAATCCAAATGGACCATAGTCAATCGTGAGACCAAGGGCGCTGATGTTGTCACTATTTAATACGCCATGACAAAATCCTACTGATTGCCACTGCGCAACCAATTTTGCATTGCGGGCACTGATCTCTTTAAATAAACTCAAATAGGGATCTTTTGTATTAAGACACTCCGGATAAAATTTATTGATCAGGAGATCTGCCAGCTCTTTGAGTCGGACAGTATTCTGAAGTGAGGCAAAGTGTTCAAAGTGGCCGACCCGAATAAAACTTGGGGCAATGCGTGAACACACTGCCGCGGTTTCTACCGTTTCCCTAATAACACGCTGCTTTGATCCAACCACTGAAAGAGCTCTGCTGGTCGGTATACCTAAAGCATGCATCGCTTCGCTACAAAGGAACTCGCGTATGGAAGATCTTAAGACGGCTCTGCCATCACCCATTCTGGAGTAGTGCGTCTTACCAGCCCCTTTTAGTTGGAGCTCAAGCTCATTCATATCGCCTAAAAGGATGGCACGACCATCGCCCAGCTGTCCTGCCCATGACCCGAATTGATGGCCGCTATAGGCAGTAGAAATTGGGCTGGAGAAAGTCAGCCCACCTGCATTCAATTGATTTCCTGCTAAAAGTTCAAGCCAATCAGGATCCTTGGGTAGGCCAAGGGCTCCGAGTTTAAGGTTTATTAGTTTGGCAGCAGAGGCTGAAAATGCAACCCAATAGGGGTTGGGTATGGGGGTGGGTGGGGTTGGCTGGCATACATCACCGCCGCGGAGTGTAAAAGGCATATTTTGTATTCTATGGGTAATTCACAAGCGTCGCAGAAGCCTCTAGAATGAACCTATGACAAATAAAGTACAACTCAATGCAGAAACTCAACTTGCAAACTTGGGTGAAGAGCTTAATGTTCCTTTTTTGAAGCTACTGGGGGTGCGGCTAATTACTGCCGAAATGGGTAAAGGTGAAATACTCTTGGCCCTCAAGCCCGAGCATACCAATACTTGGGATGTGGCCCACGGTGGTGTTTTGCTTACCCTGATGGATGTGGCCATGGCCGTTGCAGCTCGTTCCAGCGACCCTGGTGATCGCAGTGTTGTGACAGTGGAGATGAAAAATAACTTCATGCAGGCTGCCAACGGCATCTTGCGGGTAAAAGCGGATACCGTACGTCGCACAGCAACGATGGCTTTTTGCGAGGCTAAGCTTTTCAATGATCAGGGTGAGATCTGCTGCATGTCAACCGGGACGTTTCAGTTCATCAAGCGCTTAGCAAGCAAAAATGCCAATGGCGAACGAGTTATTAATGAGGACTCCCGTCAGCAGAAATAATTCAAACTGATTGGTCGCTTAGACCGAAAGGTTGGACCCCGGTGCAGCAGTGAGTTCACCTGTGACAACATCGTGACCGACGGTGCCATTGGCATCAAAGCGTCTCTCTACCATCTCAAACTGACCATCCTTACGAACGCGCAAAATGGTACTAGAGCGCGTTCCATAGCTTGGAGTCTTGATAAATGCAGCAGATAAAGCCTTCTCCCAGTCCGGATTAATACCGGTATTAGGTAGCTCTTGTGGACTTGCTTCGTGAGTATCTGCCAATAAGCGCAAATAGTGATCTGCATTTTTGAGTTGCCCGCTATCCATTGCCAATGTTTGAGCGAACGCCGCTACCCGGTGATTGACTTTAGGCCATGGTGTATCCAACATCGCATTGGATAGACCGTAGACTCCAGGATTGAGCGCTTGCTCAGGAAATACTTTTCTAGGGCGAATGTTTTGACCCATCATGAGGCGATTACTTACCCAATGCATTTCAGCATTCCCTGGATCGCTGAGATCAGCCATCAAAAGATTAAATCCGTTATACAGCTCAAACCGTTTTGCATTTTCTTGTATGTAAGCATGCGGCTTATGCTGACCCGTCAGATAGTGAAGGCTGAGCTCTCCACGCGTTCTTGCATCGGGATTTTTTTCACTAGGCGCTCTAACATTCGTTAATGCAGCAAAGCGACCCGTCTTTGTAAAGCCCAACCAAGTTCCCGGACTGCCCAATACATCTGCCCGGTCTTTACCAGCCAATACATGAGGATGCTCAGACCACCATCCCATAGGATCAGTATCGCGCTCATAAAATTCATCACGGTTTGCTGCAACCACCAAAGGGTAGTCTGGATGAGATTTCCAAGCAAAGAGAATTAAGCACATAGCAATGTCAGCGGAATATGGAAGAGATTAAATTTCTAATAAAGGGTAGGGCAATGAATCGATCATCAAGACAGGTCCATCGCTCGCACCAAGATGTATTGCTCCAATTTCTAAGGCATCCAGCTTGCATTCCACCTGTAGATCAATACGAGCTAAATTTTCTGCATTATTAGCTGCCAGTACCACCATACCGCATGGTTGACTGACATCATCTTCTTGAAATAACTCTACGCCTGGTTTTGAAAGTTCCAGTGCAGTTGCGCTCGAATCAATGTGAACAAGTTGAAGTCTACGTTTTACTGCGCCACGATATTGGCTCCGAGCAACAATTTCTTGTCCCGGGTAACATCCTTTTTTAAAATCTACACCAGCAACAGATTCAAAGTTAATCATCTGCGGAACAAATTGCTCCTGAGTTGCTAGAACAATTCTGGGGATTGCACTCAATACTTCTAAAGAATTCCACTGATTTAGTGATTTCTGATCCACTGATGACAGAGAGATCCCCGCCTTTTTCTGGGCGATGAGGGTGCGCTGAAAAGATTGATTTTGAATCAACACGTCAGGCATGCGTAATACGAGAGAGTCTTTGGGTGGATTGGAGGATTGGCCAGCATTCTGGCTTTGATAGGCGCCTAATACTTCCCAATCATCCGAGGCATCCACTACTTTTACTTTTGAGCGTAGTACGTACATCGACAATCGTTTTGCAGTGCTCGCAGCAATATCTTTGGAAACAAAAAGGCCAAAACGGTCATCCGAATCAACGGATTCCGGAAACAGTCCGAGCCAAGCGCTAGAAAGAAGGCGTCCTTTAGGGCTGCAATAGCCAACTAATCGAACAGAATCGGAACCATGGGCAATATCACCCGGCATAGTGCGCTTGAGGCTAAGTACGGAGTTGCTTAATTGACTTTGTAGTAGGGCTGCGGCATCAGGTCCCTCGACCAAGATCAAGCCCCAATCGGTCAAAGGGGTAAATCCATGGTTTAGGCTGGAGGCAGGCATTGTGGCGTTTTCTGTGCTGAAGGTCATGAGCTTTTATCATAGCCTGATGAGCAGAAAATTTCAGAGAAGTCTTTTTAGTAAACCTTCTAAGGGTGGCGAATGGAAATCCTTTGCCCTCATCTTCATTTCCCTACTGCTGATTTTGTACGGAGCCATCTTTTTATGGCCTGTTGTACCCGAGGGATCCAATATTGATAAGGGATCTGCCTATAAAGTTAAAATCTCTCCCCAGTCTGGCCTTTCTGCAATTGGGGGTCAGCTGTCTGAGCAGGGCGTGTCGACAAATGTAGTTACTTTCCAAGTGGCAGCAAGAGCGCTATTTGTTGGCTCTAAGTTAAAACCAGGAACCTATTTATTGACTCCCCGCGCTAGCCTGGGAAGTATCTTGTTACAAATAGCCCGCGGCGATCGAGTTCGAGAAAGTGTAGCCATCATTCCCGGCATGACCATATGGCAACTTAGGAGCCTGATAGATAAACATCCTGCGTTAATTCATCAAACTAAAGGCATGAGCTCTAAGGAGCTACTAAAGACTATTGGACTTACTTATCCTGGCGATGAGGGACTCTTTTATCCAGATACCTATATTTTTGACCCAGACGATTCAGATACCTCTATCTATCGAAGGGCTTCACAGGCTATGCAAAAGCAGCTTGCAGTTGCTTGGGAGCAAAGGGACTCAGCTACACCCTTAAAAAAACCTTATGAACTACTCATTTTGGCCTCGATTGTGGAAAAGGAGACTGGGCGCTCGAGCGATAGATCTCTGGTCTCAGCTGTTTTCGTGAATCGCCTCAATTTAAAGATGCCCCTCCAGACTGATCCAACAGTGATTTACGCTATTGGCCCTAAATTTGATGGCAATCTGCGAAAAACAGATTTACGTAGAGACAGTCCCTACAATACTTATATGCACAAGGGTTTGCCACCAACGCCAATAGCCATGCCGAGCAAGGAGTCGCTTCTCGCTGTGATGCATCCGGCAAAAAGTGATGCGATATATTTTGTAGCACGCGGTGATGGCACTAGCCATTTTTCCAAAACCTTGAAAGAGCATGAAAGCGCAGTTGATCAGTTTCAACGTAAACGCAATTCCTCTAATCAATCAAAGTCTCAATAACTGTTATGACAGCTCAATTTCCAGGTTATTTTATTAGCTTTGAAGGTATCGATGGCGCGGGTAAGAGTACACACATTGAATCGTTCAGCAACTTGATTAAGCAGCGATATCCTGATCGCGATGTTGTGATGACTAGAGAGCCCGGTGGTACTCAATTAGGTGAACAGCTTCGCGCTTTATTACTCGACGCCCCCATGAATTTAGAAACCGAGGCATTGCTGATGTTTGCTGCTCGTAGGGAACATATTGCACAAGTAATAGAGCCGGCACTACAAGCAGGAAAGATTGTGATCTCTGATCGCTTCACGGATGCTAGCTTTGCTTATCAAGGTGGTGGTCGTGGCTTAAGCTTGTCTAAGTTAAATGATTTGGAGAAGTGGGTTCAGGGTCACCCTGATGGTTCATTACTTCAACCTAATTTGACCTTCCTTTTTGATTTACCTGGTTCAGTTGCACAAGCTAGGAGATCAAAGGTAAGGGCGCCCGATAAATTTGAAAAAATGGATTTAGATTTTTTTGAAAAAGTTCGTCAAGAGTATTTACGTAGAGCAAAAGCAGATTCAAATCGCTTTTATCTAGTCGATGCTACCCAAACACCAGAAGCTATTTGGCATGAACTCGAGTCATTAAAGATGAAGCTCTAAATGAGTGATGTGATGTTAGCAAATGCGTCAGTAAAAAAAATAGCTCCATGGCTAGAGCCCATCTGGGATGGTATGAACCTGGCCGCGTTTCCTAATGCAGTTCTGATTCATGGTCAGTCCGGTATTGGTAAGTTTGAGTTTTCAATTGAATTAGCTAGGGCGCTGTTGTGCGAGACTTCCTCCGCTATAAAGCCTTGCAAGCAATGTGAAGCCTGTCGGTGGTTTGACTCAGGTAACCACCCTGACTTTATTGCGCTAGTCCCAGAAACGCATCGTAAGCTTATGCCGCAGGGTGATTTTGACTCAGATGAATCACCTAAAAAATCCAAGGCCAGTCAAGCTGATACCGATGGTGATGCGCCCGAGAAGAAAGAAAAGAAAAGCATTTCCATTGAAGATGCACGCAGTGCAATCGAGGGGCTCTCTATTGGGTCTCACCGTGGTGGAAACCGAGTCATTCTGGTTTATCCGCTAGAAATGCTCAGATCAGACTCCGCAAATACTTTGCTGAAATCCCTTGAAGAGCCTCCAAAAAATACTATCTTCATTTTGTTAGCAGACCGCCTTGATCGTGTCTTGCCAACCATTCGTTCTCGCTGCCGCTTGCTGTCCGCACCGCGACCAGATCGATTGAGTGGGCTTAATTGGTTGCGTACCCAGCTGGGTATGATTCCTGGCTTAAAAATGAGTGATGCCGATGTCGAGTCTATTTTTGACGAGCAGGGTGGGGCACCCTATGCAGTATTGGATTCCTTAATTGCGCGTCACAATAAAGATGAGAAGGATGAGCTGACGATTGCTATCCAAGCTTCACGTTTTTTATTGCAAGCAATGTCGCAGGGCGCTCGGATCAATTGGCTAGATGCTGCTGATAAGACGCAAAAAGCTCGATATTCAGTTTTGTTGGCTACTATGCAGCGATGGGTCTCTGATGTGCAAAGTTGCGCCCAAATGGGTTCGCCGCGCTATTACCCCAAGCATGAGGCTACTATCAAGACGCTTGCGCAACAAGCGCGTCTTCCAAAGCTGCTTCGCTTCTGGAAGTCTCTAATACAGGCGCGGCGTCACGAAAATCACCCATTGGCCACCCGTATCCAACTAGAAGCATTGCTTTCTCAGTATCAGCAGGTATTTGAAGACTAAAATAGCGAGTCATGTTTATAGACTCACATTGCCATCTCGATTTTCCGGAATTTCAAAGCCGTCTACCTGAGGTTTTGTCGAATATGGCCGCCTGCAAGGTTAGTCATGCCTTGTGCGTGTCGGTAGATATCCCTGATTTTCCCAAGGTAAGAAAGCTGGCTGAAGACCATGCTCATTTATATGCCTCGGTTGGAGTCCATCCAGACTACGAAGATACGCCAGAGCCTAGCTTTGAATTCCTAGTCGAAGAATCAAAACATCCCAAAATCATCGCGATTGGTGAAACGGGGCTTGATTACTTTCGTATGGGCGATCGCAGCTATGAATCCATGGAATGGCAAAGGGAACGCTTCAGAACGCATATACGCGCCGCTATTGCAGCTAAGAAGCCTCTGATCATCCATACACGGTCCTCTTCCGCTGACACCCTCAGAATCCTCAAAGAAGAGGGCGCTGATCAGATTGGAGGCGTCATGCATTGCTTTACAGAGACCACCGAAGTTGCCAAAGCTGCCATTGACATGGGGTTTTATATTTCCTTTTCTGGCATTGTGACTTTTAAGAGCGCAAAGGATCTACAGGAAACTTGTAGAGAAGTTCCCCTGGATCGCATGCTGATTGAGACCGATTCGCCTTATTTAGCCCCAATTCCTTATCGCGGTAAGACGAATGAGCCAGCCTGGGTTTCTAAGGTTGGTGAATTTGTTGCTGATCTGAAGGGTGTTTCAGTTGAATTGCTGGCAGAACAGACTTCAAGTAACTTTTTTCAATGTTTTCAGATAAATAGAGCGACATTATGAGAAGTATATTTAAATATAGCCGCTTTTTTTATGTCTGTTTATTGTGCTTTTCTAGCCTGGTAATTGCGCAGACTGCTGATCAGATTACGGATTTCACTAAAGCTGCGAAGTTTGATGATGTCTCTGAGGTGCAATCTTTAATGAAAGCAGGTGTTAATCCAAATACGCTAGATCCTAGAGGTACCCCCATGCTGATCCTGGCTATTCGGGATAAATCTCTTAAGGTCACGGATTTATTGCTCGCAAATCCAGCCACCAATGTCAATTTGACCAATAAAAGCGGTGAAAATGCACTGATGATGGCAGCTTTTGATGGTCAGCTGCCTTTAGTGAAGACTTTGGTTGTTGAAAAAAAAGCTGCTGTCAATAAGCCTGGTTGGGCACCAATTCACTATGCGGCCACTAATGGTCATTTAGAAATAACTCAATTCTTAATGGCCAATGGCGCTCAGGTGAACGCATTGAGTCCAAGTGAGACAACGCCATTAATGATGTCTGTTGGCTCCGGCAACGACCAATTAATTAAATACCTGCTTGATAACGGCGCAGACCTGCGCATGAGAAATCATGAGGGTTATACAGCTATAGATGTTGCCCAATTATTTGGCAAGGATGATATTCGTAATGGCTTAATGTCACGTTGGCTAAAGCTCTATAACCAGCCGTATCCAGGCGGTCCTAAGAAGACTCCTTGATAAGTTACATATCTGCTTAATGCGTATAATCATTATTATGTCAAACAAGAAATGTAACTGGATTTAACGGATACCATCGATGACTTTAAGTGGCTTGTTAGACAGGCTTCCTGGACTTAGCTCCCTACCCAGCTTCAGCACACTCCTTGCTGAAATTAATGCGGATATGGGCGATAGTGATATCTGGATCTTGTTATTTCTGACGTGTTTGATGCTGACATTCCACGGCTTAAGCGTTTTATCAATCGCAGGCATCTTTCATTGGATTGACCAAAAACTCGAAAATAAACGGGTCTATGGAGCGAACTTTGTATCGTATTTCTTTGCAATTTTATTGATTATTGCTATCCACCTGCTTGAAATCATTGCCTGGGCATACATTTGTTTGGGATTGCAAGTATTCCCAACCAACCTTCAAACCCTGTATTTTGCCGGCGAGATGTATACAACCGTTGGCTATGGCGAATATATTCTTGCTACGCGCTGGCGAATCCTCCCCATTATTATTTCTTTCTCCGGAATCTTTGCCGTATCCATGTCTGGGGCTGCGCTTTACACCATGATGGGTGCTTTATTGGGTAGATCAAACCAAAACCCCAGATCAGGCTCCGGGTTTTAAATAAGTAGCTGTAGCCCCCTTGGGCTTATTCAACTAGCTTGGATTTATCAATGGGCGCCCTTTGCTTGAATACGAGCTCCAAGATGCGTCCATTGGACTCCAGAGAGCGCATTCTGCCGGGTAACCAATCTAGGTCTCTCGCCAGCCAGATATCGACCTGGCGCTTGTAAGGACTACTTTCCCGTTGCATCAGAGCGTAATGGCGATTAATCCCTTTGCCTAGACTTGGAATATCCTCTGATTCTTTCTCGCCATAGCTTTTAAATTGCCACATCTCAAGAGTGTCGTAGTCCACCACAGGAATACTTCGGATACTGCCAGTCTCATCGATCTTGTCACTGCCATTGAGTAAAGAGGCCAGTTGAAAAAGTAGGCTAAATCGATCTTGAGTACCTGGTAATAGATCGGGTGTGAATTCTGGCTTTTCAGAGAAGTACATCTTCCCTGCTCCGCTCTGATCACGATCAAAACGGGAATAGCGCGGTGGTTTTGTGCCGCGCTGTGTCCAGTATATGGATGGAGCTATGCCATAGGCATCAACAGAGCCCCTGGATTCAAAAACAAAGGGACCGACAATGGCGTAGGGTATGTTGATGTGCAACCTGTAATTATTGCCCTCAGTGATCCAGTCCAGTTGAGCGGCTTGAATGAGTTGGCCATCAACATAGGCATCAAAATAATACGTGCCGGACTCAGGAAGCCGAAATGTCTGCCCAGATTGATTGCCCAATGCACCCTGCTCTCCTTTTCCCCGATCTGATAAAGGGTCCGCTGAGACGGCCTTAGTTTCCCTGGGCGGCGCTTTTTTCTTTGGCGCCGCAGTCATCTGTATTTTCTTTGGGGGCTCGACCCGTAACTCTGTTTTGATGATGAGATCTTCGGCAATGGGCGGTGCACTACCAAAAGAGAAAAATGGAAACCCAAAGAATAAAATCAGGTGCCCCAAAAGCGAAAGAAAAATTGCAGAAGTCAGAATCCACAGGGATTTTTTTGGCAGAAACTGAAGCCGATTGCCGATTGCATCCATCAAGAAATTAATGCTTGATAAAGTCGATTACTGCTGGCAGGTGATTGGCGTAGTCTGAAATTCCGTGATCGCCACCTTCGAGGATCAGTTGTTTGGCGTCAGGATAAAAAGCTGCCATTTCTTTCCAGTCCAAAAGCTCATCACCTTTTGCGGCAATTAAAAAGTAACGCTCTGGATCAGTTATTGGGTCTACCTGCAAGGCACGTAATTCATCGATGTACTCAGCCTTAAAGTCAAATGGCTCTTCGCTGTCATAGGCAGTCATCATGCCAACATGGGGCGCCAATTCTCTGGCAGCATATACAGCAGGATTAAGGGCAATGCCTTTGCATTGATATTTTTCAGCGAGATAGTTGGTATAAAAACCGCCCAAGGAGGATCCGACGATTACCAAGTGATCAAATTTGGTTTGACCGATATGTTTAGTCACCATCTCCAGACTTGCTTTTGGAGACGCAAGTAATTGAGGGCAATACCATTCATAAGAATGATTTGCAGATGAAAGTGCCCTCACCGCCTCCCCAGTCATTACTGCCTTGGTTGAGTTTGGTGAAGACCGAAAGCCATGTAAATAAACAACCAAGGTTACTGCCATACTTCTTCCTCTAGCTTTTTTGACCTATTTCAAAATTAGCCATTTTTTCTAATGCTTTGACCATGGCAGAATGATCCCACGATTTTCCACCGTGCGCTGCACAGGAATTAAATAATTCTTGTGCGCTAGCGGTATTGGGCAAACTAACGCCCAGAGCCTTGGCGCTGCTGAGAGCCAAACTTAAATCCTTTTGGTGAAGCTCAATCCTAAAGCCAGGATCAAAAGTGCGATTGATCATGCGCTCACCATGAACTTCAAGTATTTTTGAGCTGGCAAAGCCACCCATTAATGCCTGTCTGACTTTTGCTGGATCAGCTCCCGCCTTAGAGGCAAATACCAAAGCCTCTGCAACCGCTTCGATATTTAAAGCAACAATAATTTGATTGGCAACTTTAGTAACTTGGCCGGCGCCATTATCACCAACTAAAGTAATATTTTTTCCCATCAAATCAAATACAGGTTTGACCTTGTCAAAGATGGCTTGCTTACCACCAACCATAATGGTGAGGCTTGCACCCTTTGCACCTAATTGACCGCCAGATACAGGCGCATCTAAGTATTCACAACCAAGATCATTGATACGCTTCGCAAAATCTTTCGTGGAAATCGGAGAGATAGAGCTCATATCAACAACGATCTTGCCTTTGCTGAGACCTGAAGCAATGCCGTTCTCTCCAAAAAGTACTTTTTCTACATCAGGAGTATCTGGGACCATCGTAATAATGATGTCCGCCTTAGTTGCAACTTCTGCTGGTGTAGCACAAAGAACGGCAGCGGTATTGGCCAACTCGGCAGGAACTTTACTGCGAGTGTTGATAAAAAGCTCATGACCTGCTGCGACCAAGTGACCTGCCATTGGCGCGCCCATAATACCTAAACCTACAAAGCCTAGTTTTAACTTACTCATCATTCATTCCTAAATTATTATTAATTTATTGATATGCGGATCAATTGATTTTTACTGCTCGTATTGACCCATCCAATGTAGGCCAGCCTCAGTCGTTTTCAAAGGCTTGTATTCACAGCCGATGTAACCTGTGTATCCAAGTCGAGTTAATAAATCAAATAAGTAGCTGTAATTTATTTCACCGGTACCGGGTTCATTACGACCTGGATTATCTGCCAACTGAATATGCGCAATTCGATCAAAGTATTTTTGTATCGTATTGGCTAGCTCACCTTCCATACGCTGGGCATGGTAGATGTCGTACTGTAAAAAAGCATTATCAGCAGCAACCGCATCCAATATTGCAATACCTTGAGCGGTTTTAGAGAGATAGAAACCAGGGATATCAAAGGTATTGATTGGCTCAATCAATAGTTTTAATCCCGACTTCTTCAGTTCAGCAGCGGCAAACTGTAGGTTGCTGACAAAGGTGTCGTGGACTAATGCTGGATCAACTCCCTCGGGAGTCTTTCCTGCCAAGCAGTTAAGTTGGGGTACACCCAAAATACTGGCGTACTCAATTGCCTTCGCAACACCAGAGCGAAACTCAGCGACACGGTCTGGGTGACATGCGATACCCCTCTCCCCCGCATCCCAATCTCCAGCTGGCAAGTTGTGCAATATCAACTTTAAGGCGTTGTTATCTAAAGCAGATTTGATTTCACTTACTTCAAAAGCATAAGGAAATAGGAATTCAACGGCTTTGAAGCCTCCAATTTTGGCTAGCGCAAAGCGCTCCAAAAAAGGTTTTTCATTGAACAACATCGTGAGGTTAGCTGCAAACTTGGGCATTCCTATTCCTTAATAACAATCAAACTGGATGATACATGGGTAAATTCAAGGCAATGAAGCGATTACTCTAGAAGACCGGCGGCTACCAATCCTTCTGTTCCAGCAGGATGGCGGCAATCAATATCTTCAAATTCGTTCACATTATTAATTTCGGTACCCATCGCAATATTGGTGATCTTTTCTAGAATGATCTCTACCACTACAGGTACGCGATGCTCTTTGGCCATCTTCTGCGCCTCAATCAATGCAGCATTGATTTTATTTGGATCAGAGACTCTGATGGCTTTGCAACCAAGTCCTTCAACAACTTGAACGTGATCAACGCCATAGCCCTTCAGGTTTTGATCATCTACATTGATATTGTCAAAGGCCAATTGCACGCAATAATCCATCTCAAAACCACGCTGCGCTTGACGGATTAAACCTAGGTAACTGTTATTTACTAAGACCATCACTAGCGGCAAGTTAAATTGTGCGCCAACTGCTAATTCTTCAATCAAGAATTGGAAGTCGTAATCACCCGCAAGTCCGACTACAGTCTTTGTTGTATCAGAGGCCAATGCACCCAATGCAGCTGGAATTGTCCAGCCAAGGGGGCCTGCTTGACCGCAGTTGATCCATTGACGAGCACCATAGACATGCAAGAATTGTCCGCCAGCAATTTGCGATAGGCCAATAGTCGATACATAAACAGTATCGCGACCAAATACGGAATTCATCTCTTGATAGACGCGTTGTGGCTTGATAGGTACATTATCAAAGTTTGTTTTACGTAGCATCAAGCTCTTACGCTCCTGGCAACGCTCAACCCACTCACTGTAGTTAGATAACTTGCCTTGCGCTTTCCATTCTTTAGCAACTTCGACAAACAACTCTAAGGCTGCTTTTGCATCGGAAACAATGCCGTAGTCAGGATTAAATACGCGGCCAATTTGCGTTGGCTCAATATCAACGTGAATAAACTTGCGATCTTTGCAATACACATCGATTGATCCTGTATGACGGTTAGCCCAGCGGTTACCGATGCCCAAAACAAGATCACTCGCCAACAAAGTTGCATTGCCATAACGGTGTGAAGTTTGAAGGCCGACCATACCTGCCATCAACGGGTGATCATCCGGAATGGTTCCCCAGCCCATGAGGGTTGGGATCACTGGAATGCCAGTCAATTCTGCAAACTCAACCAATAGTGCATCTGCATCGGCGTTAATAATGCCGCCGCCAGCAACAATCAGTGGCTTTTTAGCAGACATCAACATTCCCAGCGCTTTTTCGATCTGCTTGCGGCTAGCTGCTGGCTTGTAAACCGGCAATGGCTCATATGTATCGATATCAAATTCAATTTCAGCTAATTGAACATCAATCGGCAAATCGATTAGTACTGGGCCGGGACGGCCTGAACGCATTACATGAAATGCCTGTTGGAAAACGCGTGGCACTAAGCCAGGCTCACGAACTGTTACAGACATCTTCGTTACTGGCTTAGAAATCGTCTCGATATCAACAGCCTGAAAATCTTCCTTGTAAAGACGGGCACGCGGAGCTTGTCCAGTAATGCAAAGAATAGGAATAGAGTCAGCACTTGCGGAATACAGTCCTGTAATCATGTCAGTACCAGCTGGGCCAGAAGTACCGATACAAACACCAATGTTGCCTGCTTTAGCTCTTGTGTAACCTTCAGCCATGTGTGAAGCGCCTTCAACATGTCGGGCTAGGATATGTGTAATTGACTGACGTTCGCGTAACTGTGCGTAAAGTGGATTAATGGCAGCTCCAGGAACACCAAATGCAGTGGTGATACCTTCTTTTTCCATTACTAGAACTGCTGCCATTGCGGCTTTCATTTTGGCCATGATGTTTCCCTTGCTGTTTAAGAATGGTTACATCATCAACACTTAAAGATGAAATGAGAATGCCATTAGCCATCATATGTGCTATTCCAAAATGGAATACCCTAACAAAATCGAGTTAGAATTCATCAATGGATCGTATTCAGGGAATAGCTCTTTTTGTCCGAGTCGTAGAAACCGGCTCATTTAGCAAGGCTGCAGCCAGCCTGGGCATTACTCAGCCCACCGCAACGAAGCACATCGCCTTTTTAGAAAAGCGTCTTGGCTCTCTTTTATTGCACCGCAGCACAAGAGGGGTTACACCAACTGAAATTGGCGCGATTTACTATGAAAAATGCAAGATTATTTCTAGAGAACTTGAGGAGGCAGATAATCTGGCCGCCCTACTGCAAGGCGAGACGCAGGGGAAATTGATCATTAGCTCTTCCGTTGCCTTTGGGCGCCGTATATTGACCCCGCTAGTACTTCAGTTCATGAGTCAGAACCCGAAACTAGAGATACATCTGAGTCTTGAGGATCAATTTGTCAATTTGGTTGAAAGTGGCGTCGATCTTGCGATCCGCATGGGTCGCCTCGCAGACTCCTCTCTGGGCTCGCGCTATTTGGGCTTAAATCCATGGGTATTGGTGGCTAGTCCAGATTACTTGAGGCAGCACGGCACTCCAAGTCATCCAGAAGATTTGGCGTCACATCAGGCCCTAATATATAGCTCAGTTCAGGATAATCACCGTTGGCACTTTAGTGGAGGTGATGGGGAGACGATCTCAATACCTGTTAAGGGCCCGTTGTACTCTAATAACTTATCTGCTTTGCTCGCTGCAACCATCGGGAACATGGGTTTGGCTACTATTCCTTGGTACGTCGCTTATCACTCGATTAATAAAGGCACCCTGCAACCGATATTGACTGAATGGAGTCTGCCCTCCCAGGAAATCCACGCTGTCTTTTCATCGCCTCGTTTAGTGCCGGGCAAGGTGAGTCAGTGCATCGACTGGTTGCAATGCCACTTTTCTGGGAACTGGTGGGAGCGACTTTAAGCTGGGCATCCCAACCGATCTCTTTGCATAAAGTGCTAACTGCTTTCTATTGAACCGCCACCCTACTCTTCTGTGACCTTACTAACAGAATTTTGCAATTGAAATACGCTAATATCACTGTAGATACTCAATATTAAGGAAAGTTATGAAAATTAAAATCGCCCAAATCTCCCTAGTAGCAGTAACAATGTTGGCTAGTCCAGCATTTGTAATGGCTCAAGCACCTGCTGCTAATGCTGTAGTGGTAGACGCAGCCGTTACTGACAATATTTTCCAATTGTACGAAGGTACTGTTACGAAGATTGATAAGAAAACACGTACGATTTTCTTTAAAAACAACGATGGTGAATCCAAGTTTATTGCTGGTCCTGAAATTAAGAGTTTTGATCAGATTAAAGTGGGTGACCGACTCAATGTGACCTATGAACTTGCTGTTGCAATTGAATTGATTAAGACTAAGAGTGATGGTATTCGTAGCAAGGTGGAGACTTCATCAGAACTAGCTTCTAAGCTAGGCGAAAAGCCAACTCGTACCATTACCAACACCACGACCATCATTGCCGATATCGTAGCTGTAGATCGCGCTAAGAAATTAGTATCGGTTAAAGGTCCAAGTGGCAAGATCACTGTTGTTACCGTTAAGAACTCGCAGCTGTTAGCAGATGTCAATGTTGGTGAGCAGGTTCGAGTGATTTACTTTGATGCGATGGCTGCGTCTATTACGCCTCCAAAGAAGAAGTAAGTTAAATAGAGCGCGGGTATTAGCAAGGATTTGATTTGAGCATTCGCACCTTTTGGATCCTTGCACTTGTTTCTTTACTCTCTGCGTGCGCGAGCACTACCCGCTCGGGAGCGGTCGGAGTTAACCGATCACAATTTATGATGGCTTCTTCTGAAGAGGTCAATCGGCTTTCTGCGGCAAGTTATAACGAGCAGAATCAAAAAGCAAAAGAGAAAAATATACTCGTCACTTCTGGCCCTGCTTATGAGCGATTGAAATTCATTGCAAATAGGCTGATCCCACAGACTGAGGCATTCCGAGACGACACTAAGCAATGGGACTGGCGGCTCACTCTTATTGATGCTCCCGTTTTGAATGCTACCTGCGCACCCGGCGGAAAGATCACTTTCTACACCGGAATTATTGATCAACTGAATTTAAATAATGATGAAATTGCAGCCATCATGGGCCATGAAATTGCCCATGCCCTAAGAGAGCATGGGCGAGAGCGCGTATCTCAAGCTGTTGCACAAAACGTATTGGTGAACATTGCGATGGTCGTAGCTGGCCCCTATGGTTCCGCAGTGGGCGCTGCAAACCAGGTTGCTCAATATGCAATCATTTTGCCAAACTCGAGAGAGAATGAATCAGAAGCCGATGCCATTGGATTGGAGCTTGCAGCAAGAGCGGGATACAACCCTATGGGCGCAATTAGCGTTTGGCAAAAAATGCTGAAGGCAACCAAAGGTAGTAGCTCTCCAGAATTCTTATCCACCCACCCTTCTGGTGAAACCCGAATCGAACAATTAACTGCGCTAATGCCGGCAGTTGAGCCTCTGTACAAAGTGGCACCAAAACCAGGGCTCACAAAGTAAAGCCTTAATAAATTACTTAAAACGATAAGCAAGTGCCATAAACATCGTATCTTGAAACGAGCGAGTTAGAACCGGGCTGTTATTAACTCCAGAACCTAGCCATTTTCGTTTTACGTATAAATTGACGTACCAATCATCTACTACTGGAATTTCAAGCAAAAATCCTGCCAATGGGTTATTTGAACTAGAAGCTGTATACGCTCGATATCCAGTAGCTTGCGCCTGCTCAGGAGTGACCCCATAGTAGTAATTTGCAAAAGAGCCTGATTGACGCTCCATACCTACTTGCGGATAGAGGGTAACTTTGCTAATTAACTCGATCTCCCCAAAATAATTAAGCTCGAGGAGATTGCCTTTTGACTGACCAAAGTCATGGTAGGCATTCAGAAAAAATGCCCCAATAGGTGTATCTTGAAACGTTCCAAGACCGATAGGTACTTGATAGCCTTTGTTAATTGTTTGAGCGTTAATGGTTGATTTCACCTTATAGGAATCGGGATCAACTTTCCCCACGATTTCAAGAAATCCGAATCCGACAGGCAAAGTTTTAAATGCCATCTGATCAATACGCATTGCAAAGCGCTTATAGTCAAAAAATCCATAGGGTAATGCCGTTGATTGGGCGCCATAGCTACCAATGTTCAGATTGGTGCTGTACACGGCAGCTCCGATATCGCCCACAATCCGGTCTGGAATCCCGTTTGGAATATCAGAATCTGAACTATTTGCAGCGTAAACCACAAAAGTGCTTGATAACAAGCAAAGTAATATCGAATTTACGGCTAGTTTTATGCATTTCGTCATTCTGTGAATCTAACACGACTGAGCAGCAACTGTAAAATCACTTTAACCACTTAATGGAAGCGTTATGACCAACCTATTACAAATCATTAAAAAATTTTCCCAACTCACAGTTTTAAGCGCTTTCCTTTTCATAAGTTATGGCAATGCACAATCATTGGACCCAGTGCTCGGCGTTTGGAAAACGATTGATGAGAAAACAAATCAACCTAGTTCATTAATTCGATTGGAAGAGAAAAATGGTGAATTAATCGGCACCGTTACGGAATTGATTCCTACCCCTGGCGAAACACTGGTAACTCATTGTAATTTGTGCAAAGATGAGCGAAAAGGTAAGGCCATTACCGGAATGATAATTATGAAAGGTCTCAGGAAATCCAGCCCAGGAGTTTGGTCGGGTGGAGAAATTCTGGACCCCGAAGAAGGCGAGATTTATAAGGTAAAAATCACCATGGTCAACGACAAAACACTGGATGTAAGGGGCTATATTGGCATCCCCTTGTTGGGAAGAACTCAAACTTGGGTTCGTTAAGCCCTATTCCAAACAATAAATAAACCACACAGCAATCAAACTGTCTAAGTTAAAAGGAAAACCTTTATTTTTTTGGCTTGTTGCGGCGCTAAGTTGTTAGCCGGGGGAGTTGCTGGCTTAGGTTGTGGAGCAACTATTGGTGCGGGAGGCTTTGGGGTAGTGACAGAGGATGGGTTAGTTGGACGACTATTTTGAGCGCCACTTGGTGAAGTCGGAGAGCCTTTTTCAAAGGGATTAAAGCCCAAACCGGCAGCACCTGCAGGCAGTGACAAAAATCCAAGAAAAATGATAATAAGCTTTTGCATGGCAACATTTTGGCACATTCTATGGTGAAAGTCATGGATATGATGGGCTTTTATCGCAAGAAAATGAATCTCAAGGCTTATTCGGCGCCTCTTTATCTTTGGAGATGAGGTTTATTGCATTTTTCAGACTTCTGCTGGCATCACTTAAAAGCTGAAAATTACTATCGCTGACGCGGGAGAGCAAAACTGCCTTGTAACGCTCTCGCTGCAACCACTCTACGATCCCAACAGCAATAAAAGCTATCAGGATGTATGAAAAAAATACAAAAGAATCTTGGGGTGTTGGAATATCAAATGAGTCAAAAGGTGGCACGAAGAAAAAGAAGGCCAAGGGAATCGAAATAATAATTGTTATGAGGCTGGGCACGAATCCATAAAAAAGCGCTATCAAGATCGTGTTCAGAATAAAAAAAGTCATCGGGAGGTTGCCCTGCAAAAATATATGCAAGCTATAGCGTATGGAAAAAGCTACAAACACACCAAATACTGCAAAAAAATAGGCTTGAGGTCCATTTATTGCCCAGCGCTTCGTATTTTGTATTTTCATGAGTAATAATGAGGTTATTAATAAATAGGCACCAGAAACACCCAATGACAGTCACATCAGATCAACAAGATCGCTACGAAACATTCTATCAAGGTAATTCTGGTCATGCGGTGATTCTTTTGCCTGGGCTTTGTGGGTCTGAATTGGAAATGGGTGTTATTCCCAGACTCTTACGTCAATCTGGCCATACTTACGTGATTCCAAAAATCCCTGGCTACTCAGCACATACGGGTTTAAAAAGCTACCAAGATTGGATTGAAACGGTAGATCATCTTATTTATGACCTAAGCTCTACCCATGAATCAGTATCACTTGTTGGGTTAAGCATGGGAGCTACCCTTGCACTTGCGGTTGCTGAAAGAAATACCACTATTGCATGTATTTCTCTGCTATCCCCGGTCATTTTTTTTGATGGATGGTCTTTGCCTTGGTATCACCCATTTTTATCCTTAATTTATAAATTGGGATTTCGAAATTGGCACTATAAGGAGTCTGAACCATTTGGCGTTAAAAACAAAGAATTACGCAGACACATTAAAAAAGCCGTTATGGCTAACTCTGTAAGCGAACTAGGCGCAGCACATCTCCCAGCAAAACACCTCTATCAGTCTTTGAAATTGGTCGCAGATACGAAAAAAAATCTCGAGGACGTTACATCAGACGTATTGATTATCCATGCCATTGATGACGAAACTGCTTCACCTAAAAATCCTGACTTCATAATCAAAAAAATTAGATCAGAAACCTGTCGAGTAGTCTGGTTGGGTAATTCTTACCATATGATTACTGTAGATAATGAACGTGAAGTTGTAGCCAATGAAGTCATTAAATTTATTGGAATGTCCCAACAAAAAGGAGCTCTACTGGAGCAGCTCGAGCTTGCATCTCCCAATCTCATCATCAAAAATCGGCATGAAGGCTAAATATATAAAATTGAGTTTGGTATTTGGCTGGGTTTTTATTTCTACCTGCCTACTCACCCATTCCTCTTATGGGCAAACGCTTCCGCCTTTTCAGTTTTCCGATACAAACTACCAGGCCATTCCATTAGGCGCCTACCTTGCTGAGCTTAATGAAAAAAATCATTCCTTAAAGGTAAAAAAATTAAATTCTGACTCTGCGATATCCATTGCCAAGCAGGCCGGAATGCCAAACTTAAACCCTATCCTCACTTATGCGCGCGGCAGTATCTATACTCAAGCGCCCTATGCTGGCTATACGAATCCATCATCCAATACTTTGGGGGCTACGGTTACGATAGAGGGTTGGGGTAAGCGCTCCGCCCGTGAGGCTTATGCGCAAGCCGAAGCTAACCGACAGTTATCTGAGATGGTTGTTGAAGCTAGATCAGTTGAGACTCAAGCAATTTTTAACTATATCGATGCGCTGAGAACAAAATTATTATGGCAGTCCTATCAATTAGCACTTGATAAACTTAACACTATTAAGTCTGCATCCGTAATAGCTCAAAAAGCTGAATTTCAAGCAGCTCAAAAAGTTCTTGCTAATGATTTGAAATATTACTCCTACGGCTTATTGGGCCTAATTGGAGCTCAAGATCACCAGCTACCCCTTCCGATGGGCACTCTAAAAATAGAGCCTCAAAAATTGAAGGTTGAGGAACTCGTTGATCAGGCGCAAAATAATAGAGTGGAGCTTGTAACAAATAAAGCTTTTATCGAATCTGCTAATGCTAATTTAGAGCTTGTTAAGGCCGGGAAAAATCCAGATTTCCTGCCCGGAATCTACTACAACGAGACACCGCCATACACCTCAAGCGGAGTGGGTTATGGAACTCAAAAATCATTTAGCTTTTTAGTCTCTATTCCTCTTGGCAATGGCATGTTAAATAATTCTGATTTGATCGCTGCCTCAAACAGCGTGACTGAGCAAGAGGTCAATTTAATCGCGGCGAAATCAAAAATTATTACTGAAATTAACCAAACTTACTTACAGTACCAGTCAGCCAGGGATCGCCTTGAAACTTCGACCAATGCCTACAACCAGGTGAAATCATCGCAAAATTCAGGTCTTCAGGGATTACTAAGATTTCGCGATGCGGAATACGAATTGATAGATGCGCGTACTGTTCATGCAAAAACTCTGATACTGTTACAAAGATTAAGCGGGAACTTTGAAGTTCCCAATTTGAATTGAGTTTGATAAGAGGTCACAATGAATGGCGGAATGAAATCATTAGCAACTTCTATGTTGATATCAATATTATTGATGTTAACGACATCCGTTGACGCAGCCCAAACTCAAGCACAGCAGCAAGCTGCTGAGGCAGCCTCCAAGGCAGCTGCTGCTGCGGCAGCCTCCAAGGCAGCTGCTGCTGCGGCAGCCTCCAAGGCAGCTGCGGCAGCGTCTAAGGCAGCTGCTGCTGCGGCATCCAAAACTGCAGCGATAAATGCATCAACCAAAACTAATTCAACAGCATCAACAATGACTGCTACAAAGAGCAGCACTAGCGTTGCTAGTCCCGCTCCAACAACAAGCAAGACTGCAGTCGGTGCAAGCGCTAGCCCCAGCTTATCTAATACAAAGAACCCTTTAGCTGCCTCAAACAATCCGCAAGTTATTAGTCGTGCCGACGGGAACAAATCATCCAGTCAGCCTGGTAATGCTGGGGGACCTACGGATAGTGGCAATTATGTGAACACTTCACCTACTAGCCAATAATTTTCTAAACAAATTTAGGAAATAAAAAAGCCCTTTTGAAAGGGCTTTTTTAATGCTATTGGCGGAGCGGACGGGACTCGAACCCGCGACCCTCGGCGTGACAGGCCGATATTCTAACCAACTGAACTACCGCTCCAATTACATCGCTTGCTACTTGTGTCACTTCTTACTACTCACAACTAGCCAAAAATTTTTGGCGTCCCCAGGGGGATTCGAACCCCCGTACTCACCGTGAAAGGGTGATGTCCTAGGCCTCTAGACGATGGGGACCTGGATTACTACTAAAACAGTACCGCTATTGTAAATGCTTGGTGGAGATAAGCGGGATCGAACCGCTGACCTCTTGCATGCCATGCAAGCGCTCTCCCAGCTGAGCTATACCCCCGTAATCTCGTTAAAAACCTACAAGACACTCAAAACAATCCAAGATTTTATCCTATTTTTGTAGGAGGAGGCAAGTTCTGGTTTAGACCACCTTGGAAAGCCTTGCTAATGCCTCATTCTTACCCATCACCAACAAGACAGAGTCAATGGCTGGCGTCTGTGTAGTGGCAAATAAAGCGTAACGCACAGGCATTGCTAATGCTGGCATTTTAATTTGATGCTTGGCTAACACTTCTTTAAAAGCTGCCCCATAAGCCGCTTTTGTATGCTCAGCAGATTGAATGGCTTCAATCAAATCTTTCATGGCAGGAATGATTTCAGCAGGGATATTTTCTGCAATTTGTTCGCTGTTATGAGTAGGTGCTGGTAGATAGAACAGCTTAGCCCCTTCAGCGATTTCAATCAGCGTATTGGCCCGATCTTTTAGCAGCGAAACTACTTGCACAAAATCCGGGCCACTCTCTGTATCGATGCCGAGTTCATGTGCAAATGGCTTAGTTGCCTCTGCCAGTTTTTCTGGGTCTGCATTCTGAATATATTGATGGTTTAACCAAAGTAGTTTTTCAGGATTGTGTTGTGCTGGGGATCTACCAAGACTGCCTAAGTCGAACCAATTCACAAACTGCTCTTTAGTAAAAATCTCTGCATCACCGTGTGACCAACCTAGCCTTGCTAGGTAATTCAGAATAGCCTCAGGCAGGTAGCCTGCTTTTTGATAATCACGCACACTCATGGCGCCATTACGCTTACTCATTTTTTCACCAAAGTCATTAAGAACTGTTGGTAAATGGGCGTATACCGGTGTTGTGCCACCAAGCGCCTTCATGATGTTAATTTGGCGTGGCGTGTTGTTGACATGGTCATCTCCACGAATCACATGGGTGATGTTCATATCAAGGTCATCCACTACAACGCAGAAGTTATAGGTTGGCGTACCATCGGGACGGGCAATCACCAAATCATCTAACTCATCATTGCTGATTTCGATCTTGCCCTTAACTGCATCTTTCCAAATCACAGATCCACCAATGGGATTCTTGAAGCGAATCACAGGTAAAACACCTTCCGGTATTGCTGGCAGAGTCTTGCCGGGTTCAGGACGCCATTGACCGTTATAGCGTGGCTTTTCTTTATTTGCGATCTGTTGGTCACGTAGCTTATTGAGCTCGTCTTCACTCATGTAGCAAGGGTAAGCAAGGCCAGCATCGAGCATCTGCTTTACAACTACTCGATAACGATCAATACGCTGCATTTGATAAATTGGGCCTTCGTCTAAATCTAGACCAAGCCAGGCCATGCCTTCAATAATGACGTCAACAGCCTCCTGTGTGGAGCGCTCAACATCGGTATCCTCAATACGCAAAATAAAGTCGCCTTGGTTATGGCGAGCAAAAGCCCAAGGATATAAAGCGCTGCGAAGGTTGCCCAAGTGAATAAAGCCCGTTGGACTGGGGGCGAAACGTGTTCTGATATGCATAAACAGCATTATCTCAGGTCAGCATTGGATTTGATTATTTGGCACTCTGATCGTCAAAAAAGTGGATACTTTCACTTATGAACGAATTACTTGTATTTATGTGTGATGGTGCCCCGGTCCGAGGGGAAATTGTTTCCATTAGTAGCGCCTGGCAGGCCGTATTGGAGCGCCGTAATGACCCCCCTGTAGTTAAGCAAATCCTGGGTGATTTTGTGGGTGCAGCAACCCTGTTGAGCGCCAGCCTCAAATTTGATGGGACATTGATTATTCAAGCCCAAAGTAAAGGCCCTATTCAGCTACTCGTGGTCGAATGCAAGTCCGACCTGACCATGCGAGCTACCGTAAAACTATCTATACCCCCCGAAAGCATTAATCCCAATGCCACTCTGGGTGAATTGCTAGATGCAGACAATACTGGGCGTCTAGTAATCACCCTAGACCCATCAGACCGCCAACCTGGTCAAGCGCCCTACCAAGGGATCGTGGCCCTCCAAGAGCACCGCGGCACCGTCATTAAGCCCGTTACCAGTGCTGCCGAAGCTATTGCCCTGTACATGCAAAACTCAGAACAATTGGATACCCGTATTTGGCTAGCATCCAATGACACCCATGTCGGCGGATTGCTGTTGCAGCGATTGCCAGATTCAGGGGGTCATGCTCATCTCGATCCTCAACTTGCCGCTGAAGGCTGGACCAGAATTCAGACCCTAGGTGAAACAATTACCAATGAAGAATTACTCACGCTTTCGCCGGACACTATCTTGCGCCGCCTCTTTTTAGAGGAGTCCACAGAAAGTGGTGTCAGAAGCTTTCCACCCCGCCCTGTTCGCTTTAGCTGCCGCTGTTCACGCACCAAGGTGGCCGATATTCTGAGAATGCTAGGCGAAGAAGAGGTTGAAAGTATTCTTGCAGAGCAAGGCGCCGTAGAAACTGAGTGTGATTTTTGTGCAAAGGCCTATCGCTTTGATGCAGTTGATTGTAGGCAGGTCTTTAAAACAGATCTATTAGCAGATGCCACAAGGCCACCCTCTAGCGGGCATTGAGCGACTTTAGGTTTAGTTACTGTTTGGTTGCAGTTGGCTTTACGCCATCAGCAGCATTCGAGGCAGATTTTTCGCTTGGTAGGATTTGTATGAAGAACTCTCCCTCCTTGAGCATGCCATGCTCCACACGAGCCCGCTCTTCAATCGCGCGGGTACCATCTTTTAAATCCTTCACATCGCCAGTGAGTTTGGCATTACGCAAGCTCAGCAGGCTATTCTTAGCCTGCTGTAACTCAAGCTGCTTCTCCATCTCGTATACCTTCAGCCATCCACCCTTACCCAACCAAAGTGGGTACTGGATTGCGATCAGCAATAACAGCATCGAGTAGATGACAATGCGCATGAGCTAAAGGGTAACTAGTAATTAGCGTTTGAGGTTATAGAAAACAGACTTACCTGGGTAGGTAGCAACATCACCCAAGTCTTCTTCAATCCGCAACAACTGGTTGTACTTGGCAATCCGATCAGAGCGAGACAAAGAGCCGGTCTTAATTTGACCAGCATTGGTACCAACAGCAATATCAGCAATGGTGCTGTCTTCTGTTTCACCAGAGCGATGCGAAATGACAGCCGTGTAATTAGCGCGCTTCGCCATTTCAATCGCAGCAAAGGTCTCAGTTAAGGTGCCAATTTGATTTATCTTAATCAGGATGGAATTAGCAATGCCTTTCTCAATTCCTTCCTTGAGAATGCGAGTATTAGTCACGAAGAGATCATCGCCAACCAATTGGATCTTTTTACCTAATTTTTGAGTAATGTCAGCCCATCCATCCCAATCACTCTCGTGCATACCGTCCTCAATCGATACGATTGGGAATTGATCGGCTAAGTTACCAAGGTAGTCTGAGAATTCGCTTGAAGTCAGTTGCAGGCCTTCACCTGCTAGGTGGTACCTACCGTCTTTATAGAATTCACTAGCAGCGCAATCCAAGGCTAGCAAGACATCTTCACCAGCTTGGTAACCAGCGCCTTCAATAGCCTTCATGATGGTTTGCAAGCACTCTTGATTGCTCTTGAAATTAGGTGCAAAGCCACCCTCATCTCCAACAGTTGTTGGCATACCTTGAGCACCCAGAATCTTTTTCAATTCATGGAAGATTTCAGCGCCACAGCGGAGTGCTTCACGGAAGCTTTGCGCCCCTACTGGCATCACCATAAACTCTTGTATATCTAAGCTGTTATTTGCGTGAGCACCACCATTGACAATATTCATCATCGGCACGGGTAATTGCATGCCACCCGAACCACCAAAGTAACGATACAAAGGTAAGCCGGCTTCTTCTGCAGCGGCGCGTGCTACAGCCATAGAAACGGCCAAGGTTGCATTAGCACCTAAGCGCGCCTTGTTATGAGTTCCGTCCAGTTCGATCAAGGTGTGATCAAGAAATGCCTGCTCGCTTGCATCAAGACCCAGAATGGATTCAGCGATCTCGATATTAATGTTTTGTACAGCCTTAAGTACACCTTTACCTAGGTAACGGGCCTTATCACCATCACGTAGCTCAATCGCTTCCCGTGAACCTGTCGATGCGCCTGAAGGCACAGCAGCACGCCCCATCACACCCGATTCAAGCAATACATCGCATTCCACTGTGGGGTTGCCGCGTGAATCTAAAACTTCTCTACCGATGATGTCAACAATGGCGCTCATGCACCTTCTCCTAAATTAAATGAATATGGGGGGTTACTTAAAGCTGTCTTCTAAAAATGATCCAGGCTTCTTCACAACTGAGTCAATTGCCACTAAAGACTCAAGCAATTCTTTCATGCGGTTCAATGGCACAGCATTTGGGCCATCTGAAAGTGCTTTAGCTGGATCTGGGTGCGTCTCCATAAATAAACCACTGATGCCTACTGCAACAGCAGCACGTGCTAGAACGGGAACGAATTCACGTTGGCCGCCACTGGCATTCCCTTGACCACCAGGAAGTTGTACTGAATGGGTTGCATCAAACACAACTGGCGCTTTTGCTTCACGCAAAATAGCCAAACTACGCATATCAGAAACTAAGTTGTTGTATCCAAATGAGGCGCCACGCTCGCAAACCATAAATTGATCTGGGAGATTAACTTCTTCAGCTGCTGCACGTGCTTTATCAATTACGTTGAGCATTTCATGAGGAGATAAAAATTGCCCCTTCTTGAAATTCACTGGCTTGCCACTCTGGGCACAAGCGCGTATGAAATCCGTTTGTCTACACAAGAAAGCAGGCGTTTGAAGTACATCTACTACTTTTGATACGGGCGCAATTTCACCAATATCATGAATATCCGTCAATACTGGCACACCGATCTCTCGCTTCACCCGAGCTAGAATCTCCAGACCTTTTTCCATGCCCAAGCCGCGAAAAGAAGTTCCAGAGGAGCGATTGGCTTTATCAAAGGAGGACTTATAAATAAATGGAATACCCAGCGCAGTAGTAATCTCTTTGAGTTCACCCGCGATATCCAAGGCGGATTGCTCAGACTCAATGACGCAAGGACCCGCAATTAAAAAGAAGCGATGGTCTAAGCCAACGTCAAAACCACATAACTTAAATGCACTCATGTGTTTCTCCTAGGCAGCTTGCTTTTGAGTTGCGACTTGATGAACTAATGATGCCTTAATAAACGCAGAAAACAATGGGTGACCATCACGTGGAGTTGAAGTGAACTCTGGATGGAACTGCACACCAAAGAACCAAGGGTGCATAGATTTAGGTAATTCCATCATTTCAGGCAAAGACTCATTGGGAGTTCTAGCAGAAATAATCAGCCCAGACTTCTCAAGGCGGGGAACATAAACATTATTGACTTCGTAGCGATGACGGTGACGCTCGTTGACCTCATCACCATAGATCTCATGAGCCAGAGTACCAGCCTTAACGGGACAACGTTGTGAGCCAAGGCGCATAGTTCCACCCAGATCAGAATCATTGCTACGCTTCTCAACTCGACCTTCGCGATCAACCCACTCTGTAATTAAAGCAACCACAGGATTTTCGGTCTCCGGGTCAAACTCAGTACTGTTAGCCTGAGCAATATTGGCAACATGGCGAGCAAATTCAATCACAGCTAATTGCATGCCTAAACAAATACCTAGGTATGGGATATTATTTTCACGGGCATAACGAATGGCAGCAATCTTTCCTTCGGTACCGCGTTTGCCAAATCCACCTGGCACTAGGATTGCATCTAAATTTTGCAGGCAATCAATACCCTCTTTTTCAATCACTTCAGAATCAATATAAGTAATATTGACGCGAGTGTGATTATGAATTCCAGCATGACGTAAAGCTTCGATCAATGACTTATAAGATTCAGTTAACTCAACGTACTTACCAACCATGCCAATAGTGACATCATGTTGCGGGTTAGCCAACTCGTAAACCAAGTTTGCCCAAACTGATAGGTCTGCAGGTTCAGCTTGAATATCCAATTCGCGACAAATCAAGTCATCCATACCTTGCGCTTGAAGCATTTCTGGAATTTTGTAGATAGTGTCAACATCCCAAACTGAGATCACTGCCTCTTCACGCACATTTGAGAAAAGAGAAATCTTAGCGCGCTCATCTTCTGGTATCGGACGATCTGCACGGCACAACAGTACCGTCGGCATGATGCCAATTTCACGTAACTTCTGTACCGAGTGTTGGGTGGGCTTGGTTTTTAACTCACCCGCACTACTGAGATAAGGCACCAGAGTAAGGTGGATAAAAGCACAGCTATGCCTTGGAAGACGAATGCTCATTTGTCGAGCGGCCTCTAAAAATGGTAGCGACTCAATGTCACCAACAGTTCCGCCAATCTCACAAATCGCAATATCAGCCCGACCATCGTGACTCGCTTTAGCGCCCCGCTCTATAAATGCCTGTATCTCATTCGTAATATGCGGAATTACCTGAACAGTTTTACCTAGGTACTCGCCACGTCGCTCTTTACTGATAACAGACTCATAGATCTGTCCAGTAGTGAAGTTATTGCTCTTGCGCATCTTTGCAGAAACAAAACGCTCGTAGTGCCCAAGATCGAGATCGGTTTCGGCGCCATCTTCAGTAACAAAGACTTCACCATGTTGAAGCGGGCTCATTGTCCCTGGGTCAACGTTGATATAAGGGTCTAATTTTAGGAGGGTGACTTTCAGGCCGCGGGATTCGAGAATCGCGGCAAGCGAGGCAGCTGCGATTCCTTTCCCTAAAGAAGAAACCACACCACCAGTGACAAAAACGTATTTGGTCATCGCTTAAGCTCTGTTGGAAATGGTAATTATAACGATAGCGACCGAGCTATTAAAAATTCCTTTGAAACTCAATGAACCAGGGTGCTGATGTCCGTGATTTAGACGTTTGCAACTTTTTAGATTCATACTTTTGTAATGTGAAATGGTTTTCCTCTCTTTAAATCCCCACTCCGTACAAACTGACCTTCTTTGGCTTCCATTAAGCTCAACAACACGGCTTGGAATCCCCAAGTTGATGAGTAATTGCCTAAATTTTAAGCAATTTAGGATATTTTTGACGATTAAGTCTTATATAAGACATGAATTAGCAATTACAATAGACTGATTAAGGGATACACCCTGCTTAGTCATACTGTTGATAACACTCATCCAATAGGAAACACGATGCTAGAAGCCTACAACGCTCAAGTCGCCGAACGCGCAGCCCTGGGAATTCCGGCCCTACCCCTGTCTAAAGATCAGACTACTGAACTAGTGGGTTTACTTAAAAATCCACCGAAGGGAAAAGAGGCAGAATTAGTTGAGTTGATTGCTCATCGAGTTCCCGCTGGTGTGGATGAGGCGGCTAAAGTAAAAGCGGAGTTTTTGGATACCATCGCCAAAGGCACAGAGAAGTCTCCTTTGATTTCACGCATTAAGGCCACTGAGCTCTTGGGTACCATGCTAGGTGGTTACAACATTAAGCCTTTAGTCGAGTTGCTGTCGGATGCTGAGTGCGCAGCAGCTGCAGCAAATGCGCTAAAAAAGACTTTATTGATGTTTGACTACTTCCATGATGTTCAGGAATTGGCGGAAAAAGGCAACGCGCAGGCAAAGGCCGTGATGCAAAGCTGGGCAGATGCTGAATGGTTTACAAGCCGTACGGCTGTCCCGGAAAGTATGAAGCTCACTGTATTTAAAGTTACCGGTGAAACCAATACCGATGATCTATCCCCTGCCCCTGACGCATGGAGTCGTCCAGATATTCCATTGCACGCAACCATCATGTTGAAAAACCCACGTCCAGGTATTGAGCCAGACGAAATTGGTGTGCGTGGTCCGATGAAACAAATTGAAGCTCTCCAAAAGAAAGGCAATCAAATTGCCTACGTGGGCGACGTGGTGGGAACGGGATCCTCACGCAAATCCGCAACGAATTCCGTGTTGTGGTGGACCGGAAAAGATATTCCATTCGTTCCAAATAAGCGCTTTGGTGGTGTTTGCTTAGGGAACAAGATTGCTCCAATTTTCTTTAACACGATGGAAGACGCGGGCGCATTGCCAGTTGAACTCGATGTTTCCGATATGAATATGGGCGACGAAATTGAACTACGTCCATACGAAGGTAAAGCCTTTAAAAACGGCAAAGAAATTGCCTCCTTCTCATTGAAATCACCAGTCATCCTGGACGAAGTTCGTGCGGGTGGACGCATTCCCTTGATCGTTGGTCGTGGCCTTACAGCTAAAGCACGTGCAGCCCTAGGCTTGCCGGCCTCTACAGAATTCCGCATACCAGTTAGTCCACCTGATAACAAAAAAGGTTTTAGCTTGGCGCAGAAGATGGTCGGTCGTGCGTGTGGCCTACCTGAGGGTCAAGGTGTGCGCCCTGGTACTTATTGTGAGCCACACATGACTACCGTGGGTTCGCAAGACACTACTGGTCCAATGACCCGTGATGAACTAAAAGATCTTGCTTGCCTAGGCTTCTCCGCTGATTTGGTCATGCAATCTTTCTGTCATACCTCTGCTTATCCAAAACCAGTAGATATTCGTACTCACCATGAATTACCAGCGTTCATGACCAACCGTGGTGGCGTTTCATTACGCCCAGGTGATGGAGTAATTCATAGTTGGTTAAATCGTCTGCTCATGCCAGATACTTGTGGCACTGGTGGCGATAGCCATACTCGCTTTCCCATCGGGATCTCTTTCCCTGCTGGCTCTGGCTTAGTTGCTTTTGCGGCCGCTACTGGTGTAATGCCTTTGGATATGCCTGAGTCTGTATTAATACGCTTTAAGGGCAAGATGCAGCCCGGCATTACTTTGCGCGATATGGTAAATGCTATTCCTTTATATGCAATCAAAAAAGGTTTATTGACGGTTGAGAAGCAAGGCAAGAAAAACATTTTCTCCGGCCGTATTTTAGAAATTGAAGGTTTGCCTGATCTCAAGGTTGAACAAGCATTTGAATTATCAGATGCATCGGCTGAACGATCTGCTGGCGGTTGTGCCGTTCAATTAAGCAAAGAGCCAATTATTGAATACATGCGTTCCAACATCACTTTAATGAAGTGGATGATCGCTAATGGCTACGAAGATAAACGTACTTTAGGTCGTCGTATCAAAGCAATGGAAGCTTGGATTGCTAAGCCTGAGTTGCTTAAGGCCGATGCTAATGCAGACTATGCTGAGATTATCGAAATCGATATGAGCGAGATTAAAGAGCCGATCTTGGCTTGCCCAAACGACCCAGATGATGTGAAGTTCTTATCCGAAGTATCTGGCGAGAAAATCGACGAAGTATTTATTGGCTCTTGCATGACAAACATTGGCCACTTCCGCGCCGCTGGTCAGGTTCTTCAGGGCAAAAAAGATATGCCTACACGCCTTTGGATTGCGCCACCAACCAAAATGGATCAGATGATTCTGACTGAAGAGGGTTATTACGGCATTCTGGGAGCCACTGGTGCTCGCATGGAAACTCCGGGTTGCTCACTCTGTATGGGTAACCAAGCGCAGATCCGTAAAGGCTCAACAGCAGTTTCTACCTCGACACGTAATTTTCCGAATCGCTTAGGTATTGATACTCGCGTCTATCTAGCTTCTGCTGAGCTTTCAGCTGTTGCTGCGCTCTTGGGTCGTCTACCAACGCCGAAAGAATATTTCGAGCAAGTAGAGTCCTTGAATGCTAAGGCTGGCGAAGTATATAAGTACATGAACTTTGACAAGATTAAGTCATTTAGCGATGTTGCTGACACAGTCACAATCTAAGTCAAATCTCCCTTGAATCTCAGGACAATAAAAAGGCGATCAGTTGATCGCCTTTTTTCTTATTTAACTTTCCTTAGATAGAGAGTTTATTTTCTTGATGCGCATTTTCACGATTTAATCCAGACACCCAGGTATTGGTTGGTAAGTCTGTTTTTTCCATAATGAGCTTGGCGCGCTGTGAGACCTCTTTCCACTCAACATCGAGTTGTGGGCCTTTAAAAGCAATTGCTACAACATTGCAATCATGCGATTCCGGAAATAACAGCACTCGGTTATCAAATGCTTCGCAAATGTTGTTGAGATTGATATTAAAACTCTTATGTCGAGAGAATAAATTCACAGTTAAAACGCCAGGCGATCTCAGGATATCAAAGCAGCCCTTATAAAAATCTAAGGAGCTCGCAGATGGGCCATCACAAATTGCATCGTAGAGATCAACCTGGACTGCATCAAAGTGATTTTGATATTTAGCGTTCCTCACAAAGGCTTTTGCATCAGTCTGAAGAGTCTCAAGTCGCCTATCATCCGATGGCGTGAAGAACATGCTTCTAGCAGAAACAATCACGGCAGGATTGATCTCAACTACGGTGGTTTTGACCGCAGGGCAATAGCGATGCACAAACTTAGTAAGAGCGCCAGTGCCAAGGCCAAGTTGAGCAATGCGCATACCTGGCTTGGTCTCTAGAAACAATAACCAAGCCATCATCTGCTGGTTGTATTCAAGATAAATCTCATCCGGATCGCGAATGCGCATGGCGCCTTGAATCAGCTCGCTACCAAAATGCAGGTAACGAACCCCACCACTCTCAGAAAACGTCACTGGCTCCATGGCCATGGATATGTCTGTCATTAATTATTTAGCCCAGACTCTCGCATTTCGGAATAGGCGCATCCAAGGACTCGCTCCATCAGGATTATCCAGCCATGCTTTTGGCGCCCAACTCATCTGTACGGTCCTGAATACGCGCTCAGGATGCGGCATCATGACTGTAAATCGACCATCCGGCGTAGTAACTCCTGTCAGGCCACCGGGTGAGCCATTTGGGTTCATTGGGTAGGTTTCGGTTGGACTGCCTTGGTGATCTACAAAACGTAGAGCAGCCAATCCTTGTTTCTGCAAAACCTCTAAGCTACCTTGCTGGCTAAAGTTGGCAAAGCCCTCACCATGCGCAATAGCGATCGGCAACTGACTGCCTGTCATACCTTGCGTAAAGATTGAAGGTGAAGCCATTACCTCAGCCATGACTAAGCGAGCTTCATATTGCTCAGACTGGTTGCGTGTGAATTTAGGCCAAGCTTCTGCACCTGGAATAATTTCAGCTAAATTGCTCATCATTTGGCAACCGTTACAAACACCTAGCGCAAAGCTATCTTGACGACTAAAGAATGCAGAGAACTGATCACGTAATTGAGTGTTGAATAGAATCGTCTTTGCCCAGCCTTCGCCAGCACCCAATACATCTCCATAGCTAAATCCACCGCAGGCAATCAGACCACGGAAATCATCCAACTTAGATTTACTTGAGAGTAAATCTGACATGTGTACGTCATAGCTATCAAAACCAGCCCAGTTTATGGCGTATGCCATCTCCACATGGGAGTTAACGCCCTGCTCTCGCAAGATAGCTACTTTAGGTCGAGCATTCTGATTGATGAATGGCGCCGCTACATCATCTGCAATATCAAACGTTAACTTGGGAGACATTCCTGCATCAGCAATATTATCGAGTAATGAAAACTCGCTATCAGCACAATCTGGGTTATCGCGTAAGCGCGCAATCTGATAGCTGGTGTTAGCCCACATCTTTTGAAGTACTTCACGTGGCTCTGCAAAGATATTCTTAGCATCACGCCAAATTTCAATGCGACCGTTGTTATTTGTCTTTGCAATTACATGACTGTAAGCGCTGATATTTAACTTTCGGAGAACGGCAAATACGGCATCTCGATCCGCTTTACGAATCTGTATCACTGCACCGAGCTCTTCATTAAATAAGGCGCGTATAGTCTGTTCATGACGTAGTCCAGAAACTTGCTCTGCCCAGTTCTTAGCATCACCCCAATCAGGCTCTTGCCCAACATCTACAGCAATCATGTCGACATTAATGGAAATGCCAGTATGTGATGCAAAAGCCATCTCTGCTATACAGGCTAACAAACCACCATCAGAACGATCGTGATATGCCAGCAATTGATTATCTTTGCGTAGCTCGATGATCGCGGCGGCCAAAGCTTTGAGATCTTCTGGGTGATCTACATTAGGGGCTGATTTACCTGACTGATTGAGTACTTGGGCCAAGATACTTCCAGCCATGCGATTTTTACCGCGTCCTAAATCAATCAGAATTAATTCAGTTTCTAAGGCTACGCCTGACTCATCTTGGAGTTTGAGTAAAGGCGTTGTTGTTTTACGAACGTCTTGAACTGCTGCAAAAGCAGAGATGATGAGTGAAACTGGTGAAACCACTTTTTTAGCTTGATCACCCTCTTGCCAAGCTGTTGCCATGGATAAGGAGTCTTTGCCAACTGGAATAGAAATCCCTAGCGCTGGACATAAATCCATACCAATCGCTTTAACTGAGTCGTATAGCTTTGCATCTTCACCAGGCGAGCCACAAGCGGCCATCCAGTTAGCGGAAAGCTTAACGTCCTCTAGACGACGAATATCTGCAGCCAATAAATTGGTAATAGCTTCACCTACAGCCATTTTGGCGGCAGCTGGTGCATCGATCACGGCCAATGGAGTACGCTCACCCATCGACATTGCTTCGCCGTGATAGCCTTTGTAATCCATCAAGGTAACAGCGCAATCAGCCACAGGAACTTGCCAAGGGCCTACAAAGGGATCGCGCGCATTAAGACCGCCGACGGTACGATCGCCAATGGTAATTAAGAATGACTTACTGGCAACAGTAGGTTGCTGTAAAACCCAGGCAATACACTGAGCTAGATCGGCATCAGTGACATCAAGCTCTTCAAATGCTTGAGCAATGCGCTTCACGTCACGATGCATACGTGGAGGCTTTCCAAGCAATACTTCCATTGGCATATCAATTGGCATGGCAGCATGACTACCAACAACTTCTTTGCTATCGCTTAACTGAAGTTGCCGCTCTGTGGTGGCTTCACCAACAACTGCAAATGGACAGCGCTCACGTTCACATAAAGATTTGAAAAGCTCTAGGTCTTTAGCCTCAATTGCCAGGACATAGCGCTCTTGAGATTCATTACACCAAATTTCTGCAGGACTCATCCCGCTTTCTTCTAGCGGCACTTTACGCAATTGAAATTGCGCACCCAATCCGGCGCCATCTGCAAGCTCAGGAAATGCATTAGAAACACCGCCAGCGCCCACGTCATGAATCGAAACAATCGGGTTGTTCGAACCCATAGCGATACAAGAGTTAATCACCTCTTGCGCACGACGTTCCATTTCTGGATTACCGCGCTGCACTGAATCAAAATCCAAATCTGCAGTATTGGTACCAGTTGCAACAGAGCTGCCCGTTGCACCACCCATACCGATACGCATACCAGGGCCACCCAATTGAATAAACAAGTGCCCCGCTTTAATTTGTTTCTTTGCAGTGTGAATGGAATCGATGCTACCAATGCCGCCCGCAATCATAATGGGCTTGTGATAACCACGACGAACACCCTCTAAGGTTTGCTCGAATACACGGAAATATCCACCCAAAATAGGACGGCCGAATTCATTGTTAAATGCAGCACCACCCAGTGGGCCATCAATCATGATTTGAAGCGGTGTAGCGATGCGCTCAGGCTTGCCGTATTTCTCAGCTTCCCACGGTAAATCAATGCCCGGGATATTGAGGTTAGATACAGTGAAGCCAGTGAGACCCGCTTTAGGGTGTCCACCTACACCTGTTGCGCCCTCATCTCGAATCTCACCACCAGCACCAGTAGAGGCGCCTTGGTAAGGTGCAATTGCTGTTGGGTGATTATGCGTCTCCACCTTCATTAAGGTGTGCACTAGTCGCGTGTCTTTTTCGTAACGACGATCTTGACCTTTAGCAGACCAAGTTTCTGATTCAGCTCCAACCATCACCGCTGAGTTATCAGAGTAGGCAACAATGGTGCCTTCAGGCTGAAGTTGATGCGTATTGCGAATCATCGCAAATAGGGATTTTTCCTGGTCATCTCCATCAATCGTCCAGCTGGAATTAAATATCTTGTGACGGCAATGCTCGCTGTTCGCTTGGGCAAACATAATCAATTCAACATCACTTGGATTACGCTCTAAACGTGTAAAGTTCTCAACTAGATAAAGCACTTCGTCTTCAGATAGTGCAAGACCTAGATCTTGATTGGCTTTATCTAGCGCCGCTCTACCCTCAGCAAGCACAGGGATGCGAACAAAAGGTTTATCGGGAAGAGATTGGTACAAAGCGCTTGCTTCATTGACATCGCTAATAACAACTTCTGTCATCCGATCATGAAGCGCGGCCAATACTAGTTGCTCTTGTTCCGCATTGAGTGATTTTTTACTTTGCCACGCATATTGAACGCCACGCTCAATGCGCAAAATGTGAAGGCCGCACTGACGAGCGATATCTGTAGCTTTACTAGCCCATGGAGAAACGGTACCGAATCGGGGAATTGAAATGGCAGCCTGTTTATCAGCGGCCTTACTAAATATAGAGCCACCATGCTTTATTTGCGACACAAAAGGCTGGCCGTAAGTTAGTAGACTTTCGAGCACCTCTCTGTCTTTGGTAGTGAGTTCAGACTCAGACCAAATGAAATGAAGATATTGAGCCACGATGGACTCAAGTTGAATTCCTTGGGCTGCGAGCGAAGCTAAAAGTCGCTGTTGGCGGAAGGCAGAAAGGGCATTTGCCCCGGGCAAGCAACAGAATGATGACATGCCAAGATTATAAGGTTTTGATTAAGCCAATCGTCCGCCATGCAGGCTCAATTGGCGTCCACACCGAGCAGCCAAGGCTGGATCATGGGTTACCAAAACAAGTGTTGAGGAATTCTCCCGATTTAGCTCAAAAAGAAGCTCAATCACCCTATTTCCGCTAGCCTCATCGAGGCTTCCGGTGGGCTCATCAGCAAATAGGATGGCCGGCTTATTAATAAAGGCTCGTGCCAGTGCCACACGCTGCTGCTCTCCGCCAGAAAGGGTTTTGGGGAAGTGATTAGCTCTAGGAGTTAGACCGACTTTTTCTAGCCATTCTAGGGCGGACAGTCGCGCTTCAGCCTGGGATTTCCCAGTAATCTCCAGCGGGAGCATCACATTCTCCAGGGCAGTCAGGTGAGGCAAGAGCTGAAAAGATTGAAAAACAAAGCCAACTAACTGACCGCGTAAACGTGCCCTGCCGTCCTCATCGAGCAAGTTCAAGTTTTGCCCCATAAGGTCAATTTGTCCGGCGCTTGGTAGGTCTAGTCCAGCCAGCAGGCTTAATAAAGTACTTTTTCCAGAGCCCGAGGCCCCCACAATGGCCACGCTTTCGCCTTGCGCTATCTGAAAGCTCAGCTCGTGCAAAATACTCAGGTTGCCATCAGCCGTATTTACCAGCTTGCTTACCCGATCGGCAACAATGGAACTAGACTGTTTGTTCATGTGAAAAATTTTCAAGAATGGAAAAATGCAAACTCAGCTTTTAATCGCCAATAAATTCATTACAGGTCTATTTTGCCTCTTAATGAGTATTTGTTCTTGGGCTCAAGTAAAGCCTGTCATTCTGGTATTGGGCGATAGTCTTTCAGCTGAATATGGTCTACCGCGTGGTACCGGCTGGGTGACGCTGCTTGAGGGAGAGCTTGCAAAAGAGAGCAGTCCTTGGAGCGTATTTAATGCCAGCATTAGCGGTGAGACTAGCTCTGGTGGACTAACCCGCCTTCCTGCACTCTTGAGTCAAAAAAAACCAGGGATTGTCCTGATCGAGTTAGGTGCTAACGATGCCTTACGTGGCTTACCTATAAATCAAACTGAAGCCAATCTGCGTCAGATGATTCAGATGAGTAAAAAATCAGGTGCCAAGGTTTTACTCTGTGGCATTCAGATTCCCACAAACTATGGCCAAACCTATACCAAGCAATTTAAGCAACTCTATCCTCAAATAGCGAATCAAGAGCGAGTCGAGTTGCTACCTTTCTTTTTAGAAGGCGTTGCTACTAAACCAGAGTTATTTCAAGCAGATCGACTGCATCCCAATATAGAAGCGCAAAGCCTTATCTTTAAAAACGTATGGGGCTCAATGGCCCCATACAGTAACTTGCTGAAAAAACTGCCCTAGCTTAACTTCCTGCACTTCCAGCGCTTGCTTGCTTCAGTGGGTTAATTATCTTAACGCCAGCGCCATTGCGCCAGTAGCCCATAAAGCCTGAAAACTCTGACTGCGCAGCTAATGCTTGGATCTGCTGTGCTTGCGCTTTTTGAACCTTGGCATCTACAGTTGACGGTTGACGAACCTGATCAATGCGATAAATCGTACTGCCAACACCAGGATTTGCAACTGAAACAATCGCTGGTAGCTTAGCCTCATTTACGGACATGACTTCATCCATTGATCGGCCTACTAAGCTTCCAGGCTTATTACGTGAAATCCAAGTAGCACTACTAAAGCCAGCAACATTCTTAGGATCCTTTTCAAGGGCGGCTAATTTCTCGCTAGCAGCAGCAATAGCCAGTTTTTCCGCAGCACGCTGACTCACTTGACGCTTTACTTCTGCAGCGACATTTTTGTAAGGCAGAACTTGCGCTGGGTATAAAGTCACTACTCGAGCAGATACAAACACTCCAGGTGCTATTTGCACAGCCTCGGTATTGCGCTTATTTTTCAAAGCGTCATCACCATAGAGTGACTGAACTACTTTGGCATTGGCCAAAGGATGATCCCTAGATACACCAGCTGCGCCACCACGCGTAACACCCTTTTGACTTTGAATGCTGAGCTTTAACTTATCGGCAGCCAGTTTCAAGCTGTCCGACTGGTCGTAAGTGATATTGGCAAACTGATCTGCTTTTTCATTAAAGGCTTTGGAATCCTCTTTCGGATCAGCCTTAAGTACGATGTATTCAACATCCATATATTCAGGGCGCTCAAACAACTTGGCATTGGCCTCATAAAAGGCCTGCAACTCTTCAGCACTTGGGTTCACTTTAGCTAAATAATCTTTAGCATTGAACTGCAAAGTCTGAACCTGTCTTTCAGTTTCGTATAAGGATGAAACTATTTCGGATAATTTTGGACTAGCTAACTCTGTTCGGGCAACTGAATTCACTAACTGTTGAATTTTTAAATCAAAACTTTGGCCAGCATAAAACTGTTCTTCATTGATGCCGTTACTAGCGAGTAACTGCTTAAAGCGCGCATCATCAAATGTGCCATCTTGCCGATACAAGGCGCGAACCTGCGGGATCTTTTGCAGGCTATTGACCAGCTCTTGCTTGCCTACTTGCAGACGGAGGTCGCTAACTGCAAAACCGAGGATGCGTTGTTGCAGTAACTCGTTTAGGATCGCCTGACGAAAAGGTAGGCTTTGTGCAATCTGTGCATTTCCACCAACACGCTCCGCTTGACGTTTTGCAGCAGCATCAACTTCTTGCGCGGTAATAGGCTTGCCGTTGACTTTCACAATGTCAGTTTCTTTATCCATAAATCCGGAATAACTTGAGATACCGAATAATGCGAAAGAAGGCACTATGAACAACATCAAAACAAACTGCAGAACTCTTTGGTGTTTACGTACTGAATCAAACATGAATTAATCGCTCGAAAATAGAATCAATAATACGAGTGTACTAGGCGGAAGGTCTAGAAGGAACTAGAAAGCCTATGGGAGGGAAAACAAAACAAATGGGAAACTGGTGGGCGCTGACGGGATCGAACCGCCGACATTCTGCGTGTAAGGCAGACGCTCTACCATCTGAGCTAAGCGCCCCAAATTAATACAGACGAGATTGTAACCCAGTGTGAGAATAAAAGAGGGATTCTTCAACAAAGTGGGCAGTAATAAACCGCTCAATCTGACTCAAAATCCCTCAAACATCCACTGGCATCAATGCTTCAAGACCTCTCCAGAAGAAATCTTTTCATTGGCTTTGCTGGCCTCGGCAGCCTTTTTAGCCAACTCTTCTGGTGTAGGATCAGACAAAGCAACTGGTTTTCGCTCTAAAGCCAACTCCAAAACTTTATCAATCCATCGTACTGGCACGATCTCAATAGCATTCTTGACGTTGTCAGGAATATCAATTAAATCTTTGATGTTTTCTTCTGGAATCAATGCCAACTTGATGCCACCACGATGCGCTGCCAATAGTTTCTCTTTTAATCCGCCAATTGGAAGCACTTCACCGCGCAAGGTAATTTCACCCGTCATTGCCACATCCGAACGAATTGGAATGCCTGTAAATACAGATACCAAGGCAGTTGTGATTGCAATGCCAGCTGACGGACCATCTTTCGGAGTCGCACCATCGGGGAAGTGAATATGAATATCCTTCTTCTCAAATGCTTCATCAGCAATACCAAGCGCTCTTGCCCGTGAGCGCACGACAGTTTTGGCTGCCTCAACAGACTCCTTCATGACATCACCAATGGAGCCTGTACGAGTAATGACGCCCTTACCAGGCATCACTGCTGCTTCGATGGTGAGAAGATCGCCACCAACTTCAGTCCAAGCTAGTCCGGTGACTTGGCCAACTTGATTCTCTTTTGCTGCAAGACCGAAGTCATACATCTTCACAGACAGGAACTTCTCCAGATTGTCGGCATTTACAGTGACTGGAGCGGCTTCTTTTTTCAGGAGAAGTAACTTCACCACTTTGCGGCAAATCTTGCTGATTTCTCGCTCCAAGGAACGAACGCCTGCTTCACGAGTGTAATAACGAATCATGCTGCGCACAGCAGATTCTTCGATCTTCAGCTCATCCTTTTTGAGACCATTATTTTTAATCTGTTTAGGGATCAAGTAATTAGTAGCAATGCTAGTCTTTTCATCTTCCGTATAACCAGCAAGACGAATAATTTCCAAGCGGTCTAATAGTGGGCCGGGAATATTCAATGAGTTCGATGTAGCAACGAACATCACATCCGAGAGATCAAAGTCAACTTCAACATAGTGATCTTGGAATGTGTGATTTTGCTCCGGATCTAAGACCTCTAGTAAGGCACTTGCAGGATCTCCGCGGAAATCCATTCCCATCTTATCGACTTCGTCCAAGAGGAACAAAGGGTTGCGCACACCCACTTTAGTCAAGCTCGATAGAATCTTGCCTGGCATAGAGCCAATATAGGTACGACGATGTCCCCGAATTTCAGACTCATCCCGCACGCCACCCAAAGCCATGCGCACAAACTTGCGGTTGGTTGCGCGGGCAATGGATTGACCCAAGGAAGTTTTACCAACGCCTGGAGGGCCAACTAAACAGAGGATTGGAGCTTTAACACGATCAACTCGTTGTTGAACCGCGAGATATTCCAAAATACGCTCTTTAACTTTATCAAGGCCGTAGTGATCTTCATCCAACACTTTTTCGGCATTCGTCAGGTCATTATTGATCTTGGTTTTCTTCTTCCAAGGAAGCGTCACCAAAGTATCAATAAAGTTGCGAATCACCGTGGCTTCAGCAGACATTGGTGACATCAGCTTGAGCTTCTTCAATTCGGACTCAGCTTTTTTAAGCGCTTCCTTAGGCATGCGAGCAGCTTTAATGCGCTTCTCGAGTTCCTCAAGATCAGCACCCTCTTCACCCTCGCCTAATTCTTTTTGAATGGCTTTAACTTGTTCATTTAAGTAGTACTCGCGCTGACTCTTTTCCATCTGACGCTTTACACGCCCACGAATTCGCTTCTCAACTTGCAGGATATCGATCTCACTCTCAAGATCAGCCAAAAGACTTTCCAGTCTTTGCACTACATCAGACATCTCTAGCAAACGTTGCTTTTGCTCAAGTTTGACTGGCAGATGCGCACAAATGGTATCGGCCAAACGGCTTGGATCATCAATCCCGCCTAATGAAGAGAGAATTTCTTGAGGTACTTTTTTGTTCAGCTTCACATACTGATCAAACTGGGCCATGATTGCGCGACGTAATGCCTCAGTTTCGTGAGCGTCCAATGAGGACATAGCAGTTGGAGTAGCCTCGCAAGAGAAATAGCCTTGACTATCTTCCACTTGACTAACATCAGCGCGCTGAACACCTTCCACCAATACCTTGACAGTACCATCAGGAAGTTTCAGCATCTGCAGAATATTGGCAATACAGCCAATTTCGTAGAGGTCCTCCACGCTAGGCTCATCTTTAGCAGCAGTCTTTTGCGCCACTAAAAGAACATTTTTGCCAGTTTCCATGGCAGCTTCTAGCGCTTTGATAGATTTTGGGCGTCCCACAAACAATGGAATCACCATATGGGGAAAAACCACCACATCCCTTAATGGGAGCAGTGGCAGTTGAATAGGTTCAGAGGGTAGTAATAAGTGGCCAGGCATGGGGCAATTCCTCCAAAGTAATTATTCCGTAAAAATCTCTAAAAATGTCGTGCTACTAAATACGGACAATTTTTAGGAATAGGATACTACCTATATGGGTGCCTCCTAGTCAAAAACAAGGGGTAAATATGCGAAAAGTGAGCAAAAACCCTATGAAAACAGCAAAAAATAGCAAAAATTAGGCTTTTTTACTCAATTCCTTAGATTCTTCAGCTTGCTTGTAGACCAAAATGGGCTTCCCACCCTCAGCGATGGTGCTTTCATCAATGACAACCTTTTGAACATTCTTCAATGATGGCAGGTCGTACATCACATCCATGAGGGATCCCTCAAGAATGGATCGAAGGCCACGAGCACCCGTCTTACGGGCAATCGCTTTTAAGGCAATGGCTGAGAGTGCTGCTGGACGAACCTCAAGCTCAGAACCTTCCATCGTTAATAGCGCCTGGTACTGCTTAACTAAGGCGTTCTTAGGTTCAGTCAAGATCTGGATCAAAGCTGCTTCATCAAGTTGCATCAAAGTCGCTACCACTGGCAAGCGACCAATCAATTCAGGAATGAGGCCAAACTTAATGAGATCTTCCGGTTCCACTTCGATTAAGAGGTCGCTGATACCGCGATCATCTTTACCGGGAACCGTTGCATTAAATCCAATGCCGGTCTTCGCAGTACGCTGCTGAATAACCTTCTCAAGACCATCAAATGCGCCACCACAGATAAACAAAATATTAGTGGTGTCGACTTGCAAGAAATCTTGGTTTGGATGCTTGCGTCCGCCTTGAGGCGGTACAGAAGCCATAGTGCCTTCAACTAGCTTTAAGAGCGCTTGCTGAACACCCTCACCCGATACATCGCGGGTGATAGATGGATTATCTGATTTACGAGAAATCTTATCGATCTCATCGATGTACACAATGCCACGCTGCGCTTTTTCTACGTTGTAGTCGCAAGCCTGTAACAGTTTTTGAATAATGTTTTCTACGTCTTCACCAACATAACCCGCTTCGGTCAAAGTAGTTGCATCAGCCATCACAAACGGTACATCCAACATACGCGCTAAGGTCTGGGCCAATAATGTTTTGCCAGAGCCGGTTGGACCGATCAGCAAAATGTTGCTCTTAGCCAATTCGACACCATCAACCATAGCTTTAGCTGGAAGCTTGGATTCTTTTTTATCAGCAGTCTCAACAGTCTTACCGTCTTTATCCAACTTCTCTTTTTTTGGCTTTGGCAGATACTGCAAGCGTTTGTAGTGGTTATAAACCGCTACCGCCAAAGTCTTCTTGGCATGATCTTGACCAATCACATACTGATCCAGATTCTCGCGAATCTGATGGGGCGTTGGTAAAGAATCATCGCCTTCAAGCTTAGGCAGCTTGGATAATTCTTCTTGAATGATGTCTGTGCAGAGGTCAATACACTCATCACAAATAAATACTGATGGACCAGCAATCAGCTTTTTAACTTCGTGCTGGCTCTTGCCGCAAAATGAGCAATACAGAACCTTGTCTGTGCTAGTGGTGTTCTTGATATCGCTCAAAGTAACTATCTAAAAAAATTTGAATTAGGGGCGCTTATCGATGACTTTATCGATCAAGCCATACTCTTGGGCCTGGTCTGCAGACATGAAGTTATCGCGATCAGTATCTTTAGCAATTGTTTCAATCGTTTGACCTGTGCGATCGGACAAAATCTTATTCAAGCGCTCGCGCAGGTAAAGAATTTCACGGGCTTGAATCTCAATATCCGAAGCTTGACCACGTGCACCGCCTAATGGCTGATGAATCATCACGCGTGAATTCGGCAAGGCATAACGTTTACCCTTCTCGCCTGCACACAATAGGAATGCACCCATACTGGCAGCCATACCCATACACAAAGTGCTCACGTGTGGCTTGATAAATTGCATCGTGTCGTAAATTGCCAGACCAGCTGAAACGGAGCCACCAGGAGAGTTAATGTACAGAGAAATTTCTTTATCTGGGTTCTCGCTCTCGAGGAACAGCAACTGTGCAATCACTAAGTTTGCAGTTTGATCATTTACTTCGCCAACCAAGAAAACTACGCGTTCTCTAAGTAAGCGAGAGTAAATGTCGTAGGCTCTCTCACCTCGACCAGAGGTTTCAATCACCATTGGAACTAAACCCAAACCTTTAGGCTCAAGATTCTCAGACTGGAAATGATTCTGGTTCATGTGATCAGACCTTTATAAATTAATGACTTAGTTAAGTTTGCTGAGTTCTTCGAAGGTAATTGCTTTATCAATTACTTTAGCCTGCGAAGTGAAAAACTTAATCACGTTATCTTCAAGCACCACGTTCTCAACATCTTTAAGGCGACTAGGGTTGCTGTAGAACCAACGTACCACTTCTTTTGGATCTTCGTAAGTAGCAGCCTGCTCGTCAATCTCTGCTTTGATTTGGTCTGCAGTGGCAGCCAAATTTTGCTGCTTTACCAAATCGCTCAAAATCAATCCAAGGCGAACACGCTTCATAGCTTGCTCAGCAAACATCTCAGCAGGAATCGGTGCGTCCTTAGCATTTGGAATGCCGCGCTGCATTAAGTCTTGACGTGCAGACTCAACCAAACGCTCTTGCTCTTGAGCAACCAAAGATTTTGGTGTGTCCAGTTCGCAAATACTATTGAGCTTCTCCATGACTTCGCCTTTTAACAAGGTAGTAATGCGACGCTTGGTTTCGCGATCTAAATTTTCTTTTACTTCTTCACGCATCTTGGCAACACCACCCTCGGTAACGCCTAAAGACAATGCGAACGCATCATCAATTGCCGGGAGGTGCGCCCAATTGACTGACTTTACAGTGATGGTGAAATCAGCAGTTTTACCGGCAACGTCTTTGCCGTGATAATCCGCTGGGAAGCTTAATGGGAAAGTCTTGCTATCGCCTGCTTTGAGACCCAATGTGGCAGCTTCAAATTCTGGGAGCATGCGACCTTCGCCGAGCACGTATTCGAAGTTATCTGCCTTACCGCCAGCAAATTCAACGCCATCGATCTTGCCAACAAAGTCAATAATCACTTGATCGCCAGCTTGAGCGGCTGTATTTGCACCGCCATCACCATGATCACCAGCATTGCCGCGTGGATGGTAATGCACTTGCTGCTTGCGTAATACATCCAGTGCACGATCAATTTCCGCATCGGAGATATCCGTTGTGTACTTAGTTACTTCTGCTTTACTGAAATCGCCAATCTTCACTTCTGGTAAGACCTCAAAATAGGCATCAAACACGATTTTGTCCGCGTCTAATTCTGATTTAGGATCGAGGCGTGGTTGACCAGCCAGTAGAATTTTTTCTTTTTGAGCTAACTCATAGAACAGTTCAGAAGCTTTATCAAACTGGAGCTCGAAATCCACTTGCATGCCGTATTGCTTTTCAACCATGGTCTTAGGCACTTTGCCTGGACGAAAGCCTGCAGCTTTCATGGTTTTACCCAATTTAGCCAAACGGTCTTCTCTCGCCTTAGCCAAATCGGCACGAGCGAACTCTAAGGTCACTTTGCGGTCTAACTGACCTAAATTTTCTATCTGCACAGCCATTCTCGTCTCTTAATTGAAAATCGGATTATGTGAAGCCCAAGCCAAGTAGCTATCTTGTGGTGCGAGGAGGGGGACTCGAACCCCCACACCATTGCTGGCGTCAGGACCTAAACCTGGTGCGTCTACCAATTTCGCCATCCTCGCGCGAATTCCGCAAACACTACCGAGCTGAAGCTTCACTCTAAAGACCGTAATTCTACAATGCTTAGCGGTTTTGGAGGATATTTAGACCTTGTAAAGCAAAGCGACGGCATGGACTGCTATGCCCTCTCCCCTGCCAAGGTGTCCAAGAGATTCATTGGTTTTAGCTTTGAGGTTGACATGGCTGGGCGTAACCAGCAAATCTGCTGCGATATTGCGGACCATTTCCGGCAAGAAAGTGGCTAATTTGGGTTTTTGGCAAATAATCGTTGCATCCACATTACCCACATGAAATCCAGCCGCTTGGATCTTTTGCAAAGCTGCTCTGAGCAAAATACGGCTATCCATATCCTTAAACTGAGGATCCGTATCCGGAAATAACTGGCCAATATCATTCAAGCCTGCAGCGCCAAGCAATGCATCCGTTAGGGCATGCAACAAGGCATCCGCATCCGAATGTCCTAACAAACCCTTGTCACTTGGGACATGAACCCCGCCTAGTATGAGCTTGCGACCCTCGACTAAGGCATGAACGTCGTAACCTTGGCCGATTCGAAATTGAGGAATATGGGGTGCGCTTGATGTCATGGGGTGATGGATGTTCTCTTGAGGCTTATTTAACGGAGGTTTGCAAGATGGTTTGCATCAAATCCCAATCTGCTGGGTGGGTTACTTTGAAGTTACTAGTCGCACCTTCAATTAATAAGGGGTTTTTGCCAGCAAGCTCGATGGCGCTCGCCTCATCCGTAATATCCGCCTCCAGGCGAATACCTTCCTCAATAGCATCGTGCAGATCCTTTAAACCAAACATCTGCGGGGTTTGGGCCTGCCATAGGTGATCTCGGGATATCGTCTTCACAGCTCTGTTGGGATTGCCAGCAATTGCGGAATTAGCTTCAGCCATCTTGAGAGTGTCAGCTAGCGGCATTGCTAATAAGCCACCCTCACCCGCTTGACCCACAGCAAGAATGAGTTTTTGGATGAGCTGAGGTGTGATTCCTGGTCTAGCGGCATCGTGCACCAGGACCCAATCGCCCTCAGGAATACCTGCTTTGAGCATCTCCGCCAAAGTATTTCGGACCGTTTCTTGACGGCTTGGTCCGCCGCTCGGAGTGAACCGAATCAAGGGGGATTTGCTGGAAAGTATATTTAGGATGGGGTTATCAATAAAACTAGGACTGACACCCACCCAAATGGAGGCAATCTCAGGAGTATTAACAAAAGCGTCTAGGGCGTAGGCCACCATTGGCTTTCCTGCCAGCTCCTGAAACTGCTTTGGTAAAGCTCCCCCAAGCCGAGACCCAGTACCTGCCGTAGGTAAGAGGGCATGACATTGGGGTACAGACGGTGAGGTTTGGTTTCCAGCGGGCATACCTGATTCTATAATAAGCACAGATGTCTGATGCATTAAAACTAGCACCCCCCATACCTGCACCGCGGGCTGGGCAGCGCTTTACCTTTTCAGGCCTAGTTGGCTCTTCAGATGCAGCACTCATCGCCCAATCTGCCCTTCGGTATCGCTCAGAGTTCTCAGTCATGGTGATTTTCTGTGCCCAGGCACAGGAGGCCCAGCGGCTTTTGGAAGAAATTCCGGCTTTTGCACCACAACTCAAAACACGCCTACTGCCTGACTGGGAAATCCTGCCCTATGACCATTTCTCACCTCACCAGGATTTGGTTTCAGAGCGCTTAGCGACTCTGTATGAATTGCTCAATGGCAGCTGCGACATTGTTCTGGTCCCAATTACTACAGCACTCCAAAGACTAGGGCCGCCAAACTTTTTATCTGGTCACACCTTCTTTTTTAGGCAGGGTGACAAGCTCAATGAAGTCGCACTGAAACTGCAGTTGCAGCAGGCCGGTTACGATCCCGTAAGCTCAGTAATGCGCCCCGGTGAATACAGCATTCGTGGTGGCTTGATTGATTTATTTCCAATGGGGTCGAGCCTGCCTTATCGCCTAGATCTTTTTGGTGATGAGATTGAGCAAATCAGAGCTTTTGATCCTGATACCCAACGCAGCCTCTATCCAGTAAAAGAAGTTCGCCTATTACCAGGTCACGAATTTCCATTTGATGATGCTTCACGAACCGCATTTCGTGGACGCTGGCGCGAAATATTTGAAGGTGATCCAACACGGTGCTCAATTTACAAAGATGCCAACCTAGGAATTCCTAGTGCAGGTATTGAATCCTATTTACCCCTCTTCTTTGAGGAGTCATCGACAGTCTTTGATTACTTTCCCCGTTCGGGCGATCCTGTTTGGGCGGTGAGCATTGGTAATGTTGAAGAATCTATCAAGGGCTTTTGGAAAGATACGCTCTCTCGGTATGAATTCTTAAAGCATGACCTTGATCGCCCTATTCTGCCGCCAGCTGAATTATTTCTAGATGCAGATCAATTCTTTACAGCAGCCAAGCCAAATGCGCGCCTAGCATTGAATAAAGAAGCGGATAAAGAAACCAAAGAATCACCACAATTTTTAGCCGTTCCCGACCTATCTGTTCATCGGCGGGATACTGACCCCATCAATCGACTGCGAACTTTAGTTTCTCAAGAAAAAGTACGTGTACTGATTTGCAGCGATAGCAATGGTCGTAAAGAATCGATTCGTCAGCTCTTTGAAGAGAGTAATTCAGCTTCTGGTCAGCATGGCAAACCGCTCTACCCACTAAAGCCAGAAGGTTTTGAAGGCGTCTCTGATTTTATTAAGAGTGACGCTCTCTTTGGCCTGGTAACAGCGCAACTATTTAATGGCTTTACCTGGCCTGCTGAAAACTTGATTATCGTAACCGAAGCAGAGCTGTTTACAGCTACTGCTCGGCAAAGACGCAAGGGTAAAGAAAGTGAGAGCGCCGATCCGGACATGCTCTTTAAAGATTTATCTGAGCTCAAAATCGGTGATCCGGTTGTGCACTCTGATCATGGGATTGGTCGTTACCAAGGCTTAGTACTTCTGAATTTAGCGCCACAAAAAGAAGAGCCGATTTTTGAAGAGTTTTTGCACTTGGTCTACGCCAAGGATGCTACTCTTTACGTACCAGTTCAACAACTGCAAATGGTGACGCGTTATGCAGGCTCTGATCCTGATTCGGCCCCTTTGCATCAGCTAGGCTCGGGTCAGTGGGACAAAGCAAGACGTAAGGCCGCTCAACAAATACGCGATACCGCAGCTGAACTTTTAAATCTCTATGCCGCTAGAGCTATTCGTAAAGGTCATGCTTTTGAATTCTCAGCCCATGATTACGCTGCGTTTGCAGAAAGCTTTGGATTTGAAGAGACACCCGATCAAGCTAATGCTATTGCGGCAGTTATTGGGGATATGACTAGCGGCACACCTATGGATAGGCTGGTGTGTGGTGATGTAGGCTTTGGTAAAACAGAGGTCGCTCTACGTGCTAGTTTTGTTGCGGTCATGGGTGGCAAGCAAGTGGCCATCTTGGCTCCAACCACCCTACTCGCTGAACAACATGTCGCAACCTGGAAAGATCGCTTTGCCGATTGGCCTGTGCGCGTCGTTGAGCTCTCCCGCTTCAGAACTACCAAAGAAATTAATGCTGCCTTGGAAGCCATTGGCAAGGGCGAAGCCGACATCATTATCGGAACTCACAAACTGCTTTCTAAAGAAACCCAGTTCGCCAATTTAGGCTTAGTGATTGTGGATGAGGAGCATCGCTTTGGTGTACGTCAAAAAGATGCGCTCAAAGCATTACGTGCTGAAGTAGATATCTTGACTTTAACTGCCACCCCTATTCCACGAACGCTTGGTATGGCGATGGAAGGTTTGCGTGAGTTTTCAGTTATTGCAACTGCGCCACAGAAGCGCTTAGCCATCAAAACCTTTGTACGACGAGAAGGTGATGGCGTGATTCGTGAAGCAGTCCTTCGAGAAATTAAACGTGGTGGACAGGTCTACTTCTTGCATAACGAAGTCGAAACCATTCAAAATCGAAAACACGAATTACAAGAGCTCATTCCAGAAGCGCGCATTAGCGTAGCGCACGGTCAAATGCACGAACGTGAGCTGGAGTCAGTGATGCGTGATTTTGTGACCCAGCGCACCAACATCTTGCTATGCACCACCATTATTGAAACTGGTATTGACGTTCCGACTGCCAATACCATCATCATGCATCGCGCTGATAAGTTTGGCTTGGCACAGTTACATCAATTGCGCGGACGTGTTGGACGATCCCACCATCAGGCCTATGCTTATTTACTGGTGCCAGATCCCGAGGCACTCAGCAAGCAAGCGCAACTGCGTTTAAATGCCATTCAAGCCATGGAAGAGCTCGGGTCTGGTTTCTACTTAGCGATGCACGATTTAGAGATTCGTGGCGCTGGTGAAGTCCTGGGGGATAAGCAATCTGGTGAGATTCATGAAATTGGGTTTCAGCTCTATACCGAGATGCTCAATCGTGCAGTCAAATCCCTGCGTAGCGGTAAGGAGCCAGATCTCTTGTCGCCACTTCAGGCGACAACCGATGTTAATTTAGGTGTACCGGCCCTCTTTCCAAATGACTATTGCCCGGATGTCCACGAACGACTTTCCATGTATAAGCGCTTTGCTGGTACAAACGACTTCTCTGAACTCATGGGATTACGTGAAGAGCTAGTAGATCGCTATGGCGATTTACCTGACCAGGCCAAATCACTTTATGAAACCCATCGCTTGCGCCTAGAAATGACCAGCTTTGGAATTAAGAAGATTGATGCAAGCCCATTATCGATACAGATTCAGTTCATCCCCAATCCGCCAATTGACCCGATGAAGATCATTCAACTAATCCAATCATCAAAATATATACAGCTCAATGGCCAAGATAAATTGAAAATTCTTCCCCAAAAAGAGAAGGATTTTGAGAAACTAGAACAACGTTTAGAGCATATTCGGAAAATTCTCAGAAGTTTGAATTCATCTGCCATGCCAAATACTGCGCAAGCCAATTAATTATTATTTTCCAACCCTCTATGTCTAGTCTCCTTACACTCGTCGCCCTTGCTAATACTGCAATCCCAGCAGAATTAAATGCCGCATTGATTGAGCATGCAAAAGTCTTAGGTGTTTCGATTGCCAAAGAAAGTGCAGAGCATGCACACTCTAAATACTTCACCGCTCGCTGGACTTGCGCTCAAGTTTTAACACCGGAAGCTAGGGTTGCTATGCGAAATATTGCCGGTGAGCATGATGTTGATTTAGCTTTTCTATCACCAGGATTTAAGCCGGATGAGGTGAAAGTACTGGCCATGGATATGGACTCTACTCTCATCAACATTGAGTGCATCGATGAGATTGCTGACTTTACTGGCAAGAAAGCAGCTGTTTCAGAAATCACTGAGGCCACTATGCGCGGCGAAATTAAAGATTTTAAAGAAAGCTTGCGCAGGCGCGTAGCCCTCTTAGCCGGTGTATCTGCTGATGTACTTGATTCGGTCTACAAAGAGCGTTTACGCCCTAATCCTGGCGCAGCTCAATTGCTTGCTGGAGCAAATGCTCAGGGACTATATACGCTGCTAGTTTCTGGTGGTTTTACTTTCTTTACTGAAAGACTACAGCAAGAGTTAGGCTTCAAACAAGCCCAAGCTAATACTCTGGAAATCATCGACGGCAAACTAACAGGTAAAGTCATTGGCGATATTGTGGATGGTGCAGCTAAAAACACTTATTTAGAACAAGCCTGCACTCTCATGAATTGCCATAAGAAGAATGCCCTCACCATGGGCGACGGATCCAACGATCTGCCAATGATGCATGGTTCTGGTATCAGCATTGCCTATAAAGCAAAGCCGATTGTTAAAGAAAAAGCCGACGCGGCTTTCGACCGAGTCGGCTTGGATGCTACCTTATTACTGATTGCTTAGAGGCGCTCAAAAATAGTTGCAATACCTTGTCCGCCACCAATGCACATGGTGACCAAAGCGTACTTACCTTGAACACGATGTAACTCATGGATAGCTTTGGTCGCAATCGCAGCGCCAGAGCAACCAATTGGGTGGCCCAATGCAATCGCTCCACCATTCACATTAGTCTTGGCTGGATCTAAACCCAAACCTTTAGTAACGGCCAATGCCTGAGCAGCAAAAGCTTCGTTAGATTCAATTACATCGATTTGATCTAATTTCAGTCCAGCGCGTTCAAGAGCAATCTTGGTTGCGGGAATTGGACCCTCACCCATGATGTGGTTTGGTACGCCAGCAATCGCGTAAGAAACTAAACGGGCGATTGGCTTATGACCAGCCTTCTTCGCCGCTTCCGCATCCGCCAGCACAAAAAATGCTGCGCCATCATTAATACCTGATGCATTACCTGCAGTAACACTGCCGCCCTCTTTTTTGAAGACTGCCTTCATCTTCGCTAGAGTTTCCATGGTGGTTTCTGGTTTGCAATGCTCGTCCGTATCAAACACCACATCGCCCTTGCGAGTTTTGATGGTGATGGGAACGATTTGAGATTTAAAACGACCTTCTTTAATGGCGTGTGCAGCACGGCGATGGGACTCTACTGCCAGAGCATCTTGCTCTTCACGAGTGAGCTTCCACTTTTCAACCAAGTTTTCAGCTGTAACACCCATATGACCAACACCAAATGGATCAGTTAAAACAGATACCATCAAGTCGATCATTTTGGTATCACCCATACGCGCACCACTGCGCATAGCTGGTGAGCCATACATGCCACGTGACATCACTTCTACGCCACCACCAACACCATAATCACAGTCGCCCAACATAATGGCTTGGGCCGTAGTCACAATGGCTTGTAAGCCAGAGCTGCACAAACGATTTAAGGCCATCGCCACAGATTCCATTGGCAAACCAGCCTGAATAGAGGCTACACGAGCAACATAGGCGTAACGGTTATCAGTCGGAATCGTGTTGCCTACCGTGATGTAATTAATTAATGATGGATCTACACCAGAGCGCGCAACGGCCTCTTTCATCACGATACCGCCGAGCTCACTTGGCTCAAGGCTACTGAGCGATCCATTGAATGCGCCAATTGCGGAACGTACAGCACTTAAAACGACGACATCACGACTCATAACAATCCCCTTTACGATACCTAATTAAGTAAAACGATTGACCCAATACAGGGCCAAAACACCATTTTTATTCTAATAGTCAAGTTTCGGCTATTAGGTCATGCCCTTGGGAGCTAATCACCGTTACTTTGATGATTTCACCAACACGGTAGCGCTTGGAAGGCTTACTTGAGGGTAGAACCCGCACCAGACCATCAATTTCAGGGGCATCCCCAATAGTTCGACCCACTCCACCGGATTCATCAACCCGATCAATGATGACCTGAATACGCTTACCTATTTTTTTAGCAAGTCGCTTGATTGAGATTTCCTCAGCTTTAGCCATGAAGCGAGCTCGGCGCTCCTCGCGTAACTCACTCGGAACTGGATTATCCAAAGCATTGGCAGTGGCCCCATCCACAGGCGAATAAGCAAAACAACCCGCGTGATCAATTTGAGCATCATCGAGGAAGTTCAATAGATGCAAAAACTCTTCCTCAGTCTCGCCAGGAAAACCGGCAATAAAAGTACTGCGAATGACCAGGTCCGGACAAGCCGTTCGCCATGCCTGAATACGCTCCAAATTCTTTTCGCCACTAGCGGGACGTTTCATGCGCTTAAGGACATCTGGATGCGAGTGTTGCAAAGGAATATCCAAATAAGGAAGTACGCCAAAACCGTGCTCAGAAAACTCAGCCATTAATGGCAGGACATCATCGACGTGTGGATATGGGTAAACATAATGTAAACGCACCCAAGCTTGATGCTCTCTCGCAATTTGGTTTAAGGCATTTACCAAATCAAACATTCGTGTCTTAACAGGTTTGCCATCCCAAAAGCCAGTGCGATATTGGATATCAACACCATAGGCACTCGTATCTTGCGAAACAACTAGCAACTCTTTCACACCTGATTCAAATAATTTTTTTGCCTCAAGCAAGACTTCACCAATTGGACGTGAAACTAAATCACCTCGCATGCTTGGGATAATGCAAAAAGTACAGCGGTGATTACAACCCTCAGATATCTTTAAGTACGCATAATGTTTTGGTGTGAGCTTGACGCCAATCGGTGGCAGCAAATCAGTAAAGGGATCATGCGGCTTTGGAAGATACAAATGAATAGCCTGCATCACCTCTTGGGTGGCATGCGGCCCAGTCACAGCAAGGACTTTAGGGTGTATGCTCTGAATGAGATCGCTGCCATCTGCATTTTTTCGGGCGCCTAAGCAACCCGTCACAATTACCTTGCCGTTTTCAGCCAAGGCTTCACCAATCGCCGCAAGGCTCTCCTCTACCGCGGAATCAATAAAGCCACAGGTGTTTACAACCACCAGATCGGCACCAGCATAATCTTTAGCGGTCTCATAGCCTTCAGCGCTGAGTTGCGTGAGGATGAGTTCGGAATCAACCAGCGCCTTAGGGCATCCCAAGGAAACAAAACCAACTTTACCTGCCACAATTATTCTTTTTCAGTCTTATTGGCTTGCCCAGCAAACGGGAAGCTACTAAACATGTTCGGGGAATTTTGCATTTGCTCTTGCATCTTCACGAACAGATCTTTGCTTTGATCCATATAATTACCCATGAGGCCTTGCATCATTGGGTTTTGCAGGTTCATCATTTTGGCCCAAGCCTCAGGTGTGCTACCCGCCCCCATGCCTTCACTTTGATCGCCCAACTTATTATGAATATCCACAAAAGATTGCATGGTTTTTTCAAGATAGCTACCCATCAAACCTTGCATAGAATTTCCATAGAAGCGAATGATTTGAGAAAGCATTTGAGTTGAAAAAACTGGAGCTCCGCCAGCCTCTTCTTCCAGAATAATTTGTAGCAAGATATTGCGAGTTAGATCATCTTCATTTTTTGCATCTACAACGCTAAAAGCATCGCCAGCCATCACTAAATTTTTAATATCAGCCAGCGTGACATAAGAGCTCGTTTGGGTGTCATATAAACGACGATTGGGATACTTCTTGATTAAGCGGCTGTCGCCGGCTTTTTTAGAACGTGTGGCCATGTAGTTTTTTCCTAACTCTTGTTACTGCAATGCAACATCGGCATAGTTTATCTCTAGTTTGAGCTAAAGGTAAATATGCCGATGATGAGACCACTAAAACTCTATTTTTATAAGATTTAGCCCGTGTGCAGGCCGCCATTTAAGGAGAAGTCAGCCCCGGTAGCGTAGCCACCATCAACAGAAGCAATCCAGCAGCAGATCGAGGCTATCTCCTCGGGGGTGCCTAAGCGCTTCACTGGAACACCGGCAACAATCTTTTCAAGGACATCTTCTCGAATGGCCTTGACCATATCAGTACCGATATAACCAGGGGAAACCGTATTCACTGTTACGCCTTTAGAAGCGAGCTCTTGTGACAAAGCCATCGTGAATCCGTGCAAGCCTGCTTTTGCTGTTGAATAGTTAGACTGACCAAACTGACCCTTTTGACCATTAACAGAAGAGATATTGATAATGCGACCCCAGCCGTTATCAGCCATGCCATCCACTACTTGTTTGGTAACGTTGAACAAAGAGTTGAGATTGGTATCAATCACTGCCTTCCACTGATCTGGGGTCATTTTGCGAAATACGCTGTCTTTAGTAATTCCAGCGTTATTCACCAAAACATCGACACGCCCCACTTCGGCCTTGACCTTATCAAAGGCAGCAACCGTACTTTCCCAGTCGGAAACATTACCCTCAGAAGCGATAAAGTCATAACCCAAAGCTTTTTGTTCGCCAATCCAGCGATCTTTGCGCGGGGAATTCGGGCCGCAGCCAGCGATGACCTTAAAGCCATCCTTGGCAAGACGCTGACAAATAGCGGTACCAATGCCACCCATACCACCAGTTACGTATGCAATCTTTTGAGTCATGTATTCCCCTTATGAAAATATTATTGAGCAGCTGTGGATATTTTTTCCTTCACGTACTTACCAGGCGCTGCCTCTAGTTTCTTGTAGCGTGTATTACCAAACGTCTTACTAGCTTTCACTTTCTTGCCACCAAAATCTTCTAACCATTTAGCGTAGTTAGGCCACCAACTACCTTTAATATCTTTTGCCGCAGCCAGCCACTCATCTGCAGTCTTGGCTAATGTATTGTTTTCGAAATAATGGCGCTTATTTTTTGCTGGTGGATTAATCACGCCAGCAATATGTCCAGAAGCGCCCAAAACAAATCGACTCTTACCCTTTAAGATATGCGTAGACTCATAAGCAGATTTCCAAGGCACGATGTGATCATCATGCGATGCGTAGATATAAGCTGGAACAGTAATTTTGCCTAGGTCCACTTTTTCTCCGCAAACGGTAAGCTTGCCGGGCTTGATTAATTCATTTTGCAAATAGGTATGGCGTAAATACCAGCAGTACATTGGACCAGGCAGATTGGTTGAGTCACCATTCCAATAGAGCAAATCAAACGGTGGAGGTGAATTACCCTTTAAGTAATTCTCGACAACATAATTCCAGACCAGGTCATTCGGGCGCAAGAAGGAAAAGGTATTACCCAAGTCCAAGCCAGACATCATGCCGAATTGGCCACCATCGCCGCCAATAGTGTTCTCACGTAACTTCACCATGCCTTCATCGATGAACACGTCTAGGATGCCGCTATCACTAAAATCTAACAGAGTAGTTAGCAAGGTTAAGCTGGCGACGTAATTATTTTTCCGCGCCGCTAGTACTGCCAAGGCGGTAGAAGTTAAAGTTCCGCCGACACAAAAGCCGAGAACGTTAATTAGATCAGTGTCACCAATATCCTTGACGACTTCAATCGCCTTGATGACACCGTCACCTACATAGTCATCCCAAGTAATTTTAGACATCGAAGCATCTGGATTTTTCCAAGAAACCAAGAAGACCGTATGACCTTGCTCAACCATGTAACGCACAACTGAGTTATCAGGTTGTAAATCTAAAATGTAGTACTTGTTAATACAAGGCGGCACCATTAAGTAAGGGCGCTCAAACACTGTTTCGGTTAGCGGCGTGTACTGAATTAATTCAAAGAGATCATTACGAAATACCACCTGACCTTCAGTTGTTGCAATATTCTTCCCGACTTCAAAAGCACTTTCATCTGTCTGAGAAACTTTTCCTTTTTTGAGGTCGCCAAGCAAATTCACAATACCGTTTTGAATAGACTGTCCCTGTGAACTAATAATATTTTCAAGAACCTCGGGATTAGTTGCAATAAAGTTGGATGGTGACAATGCATCAATCATTTGCTCTGTAGTGAACAAAATCTTGGTTTTGGTTTTTTCGTCTGCATCAACTGCTTTAGCAAGCGAAAGCAAATGTTTTGAGTTCAGCAAATAGGTTGCCGCAATCATCTTGCTCCATGAGGAATGCCAAGCTTTGCCGGAGAAGCGGCGATCTTTTACTTCGACATCTTCAGGATTAGTTGCAAGATGGGAGAACTCAGTGAAATATTCTTTTTGGATTTCCGCTAATCGTTCTGGGGGAATTAACGCCATATGGTGTGGAGCCAACGATGGCGCTACACCTGTATTCATGCCTGCAAACATAATGATCTCGTAAAGTTATTGAGACCATTCTCCATCTATCGGGCTGGAAGGGTTATACGCACTAACCCTAGCCCAAGAGCTAGGATAGCAATAACCCCAAGATTAAGCGCTTTCTGCAATCCAAATGAGGGAGGCAAAGCGACCCGTGGTCTTATCCCGTCGGTATGAAAAGAAGCGCTCCGGGTCACTAACGGTGCAAAACTCACCACCAGTAATTTGCCCTATACCCAGAGTACGTAAGCGATCTCTTGCCAGCAAATATAGATCAGCCAGGTACTTTCCAGGCAAGCCAATAACCGGAATAAAGGCCTTGGATAATATGCCATGGCCCTGCTGAGCAAAGGCTTGTAAAACATCTTCGCCCACTTCAAATGTACTCGGTCCAATTGCTGGACCCATCCACACACTGATATCACTTGGCATGAGGCCTGGAGATAGCGCGATCATTTCATCAATGGTGTTTTCCAGAACGCCGCCACTCAAACCGCGCCAACCAGCATGAGCCGCCCCAATGACATCGCCTGCTTTGCTTGTAAATAATACGGGCATGCAATCCGCAATCAAAATGGCTAGCACCTCATTTGGGATGTTGGTGACTGCAGCGTCTGCCTCAAAAGGCCCATTACCTAGGGCACTCCTCGAGGCCGGAGTACTTACTGTGACGCCATGAATCTGTTTGAGCCAAAGCGGCTCAGCGGGTAGCTCTGACCTGACGATGCTCCTGTTTTGGAGAACATCCATTAAATCGTCACCCGCATTCAGCCCAAGATTAAGACTATCAAATGGTGGCTTACTAATGCCGCCTTGCCTGGTAGTGCAAAAAGCTTGAATTTGCTGAGATACGGTCCAGCTTGGTTCAATCCTACTGAGCGCGTTGGTCATTTTTAATAGAGGCTAATAGAGCCTCTTCTCTTGGCAAGTCGGCTTCAGTCATTCCCACTAAAGGCAATAAATCAATCAAATCCTGGGGAGGTAATCTAAACCAGGTCATGACTTCCTGAGTTGTGGGGTGCTGCAGACTTAAGGCGTAAGCATGTAAAGCTTGGCGACTAAATGGCAATGATTTAGCAACTCCAGGAGTCCTCTTGCGATAGACCGGATCACCCAAAAGAGGGAAACCCAAAGACTCTAAATGAACCCGAATTTGATGGGTACGGCCAGTCTCTAAGCGGCACTCCAGTAAAGCAACTGAACTTTCTGTAAAGCTCCCCTTAGCCAGGCGCCGAAATAAGGTAGCGGCAGGCTTACCTTGAGCAGAACCAGCAGACATTTTGAGCCGATCGCGCTGATCTCGACCAACAGTCGCCAGCACCTTACCCTGAGAAGGGGCGTCACCCCACACCCATGATAGATAACGCCTCCCCACAGTTCGCTCTTGAAGCTGCCTTACCAGTGAGGTTTGGGCAATATCGGTTCTAGCAACCACCATGAGTCCAGAGGTGTCTTTATCTAGGCGATGAACAATTCCTGCTCTTGGAAGCTGCTTGAGCTCCGGAAAGCGATATAGCAAGGCATTTAACAGGGTTCCGGTCCAATTACCGGCGGCAGGATGCACCACGAGTCCAGCAGGTTTATTGACCACAATAATGGAGTCATCTTCATAAACAACATCTAGGGGAATATTTTCAGGAGAAAAAGCGAACTGCTCGGGCATTTCTTGAGGAAACACCTTAATACTCTCGCTCCCACGAAGTAAATGACGCACTTTGGTGACTTTTCCATCGACCGTTACCGCCCCAGCCTCAACCCAGGATTTAAGGCGATTGCGGGAATAATCAGGCAAAGCGCCGCCAAGAAACTTATCCAAACGCTCTCCGCTGACCTCGGGAGGAACTTCTAGGGCTATGAAATCCTCATCATCGATATAATCAATGGGATTCGAATCGGGAGTATGCGGCAATGCCACGCTTAAAGAGCCTTTTAGTTATGTCGGACGTTATTACAGACGCCAGTTTAAGGCTTGCGACCACCCTTGGGTCATCTTCCAGAAAATCGCTCATTTCTCTCATTGTCGGCGCTAGCGCTGTTTGCCTTGTCCTGAGTGGATGTGCAGGCAGTGATGGCCAAAAAGATGACACGGATATTTGGTCAGAAACAAAGCTGTATTCCGAAGCCAATGAGAAAATGAAAGATGCGGACTATGCAAAGTGCGGCAAGTATTTTGAAAAGTTAGAAGGTCGCTTCCCATTTGGACCCTATTCTCAACAGGCACAAATTAATGCTGCCTTCTGCTATTGGAAAGCACAAGAGCAAGCCCAAGCCCTAGTTGCCATCGATCGATTTATTAAGCTGCATCAAGGCAGTCCCAACTTAGATTACGGCTATTACCTCAAAGGCTTAATCAGCTTTAATGATGATTTAGGTTGGCTCGGTAAATTTACAGGGCAAGATTTAAGTGAGCGAGATCCAAAGGCGGCTAAAGAAGCTTTTGAATCTTTCAAGGTTGTTGTTGAGCGTTTTCCTGATAGTAAGTATGCGCCTGACTCTTTGGATCGAATGCGTTACATCGTCAACTCATTAGCGGAGGCTGACGTGATTGTGGCTCGCTTCTACTATCAACGCGGCGCTTACCTAGCCTCAGCCAATAGAGCTCAGCTGGTTATACGAGATTATGATCGCGCACCAGCCGTTGAGGAGGCGCTCTACCTACTGACGAAGTCTTATGAAAAGCTGGGCATGACTGACCTCAGTAACGATGCGGCTCGCGTCTTTAAGCTCAACTTCCCTGACAGTCAAATGTTGATAACTGGTCAACGCGTTCAAAAAGAACGTCGCTGGTGGCAGATCTGGAATAAGTAATAATCAATAAAGCCGGTAGCTTTACTCAGTAAGCACCGGCACCCTCTGCGCTAATGCGCAAATCAGTTCATAGCCGATGGTGCCGCTCATTTGAGCCACATCATCTACTGGTACCTCGTTACCCCATAGCTCCACCACACTGCCTATCTTGGCGTTGGGCGCCTCGCGCAGATCAATCGTCACCATGTCCATGGAGACTCGTCCAGCAATTGGGCAAATGACGCCATCGCCCTGGGCATCAGCAGCCTCAACCCATACCGGCGTGCCATCTTCCGCATGACGTGGATATCCGTCGGCATAGCCACCAGCGATCACACCAATACGCATATCTTCTGGAGCTTCATAGCGACCACCGTAACCGACGTGGTCACCTTGCTTGAGGTTTTGGATGTCGATGATTTCACTACGCAAACTCATCACCGCCTGGAATTCAGAGCGGACGATATCAGCATGCACCCCAGTTGGCGAAACGCCGTACAGCAGAATACCCGGGCGCACCCAATCACCTAATGCATTGCGATGCCAAAGGATAGTGGCTGAATTGGCTAAGGAAGATGGTGCCTCAAGTCCTTCGGTGGTTTTGTTGAAACACTCCATTTGCTCTCCGACCGTTGGCGAATGATCAACCTGGTCCGCATTAGCAAAGTGAGTCATGTGATGCAGATGGTATCCGGCAGCATGCAAGCGATGAAAAGCCGTGCGATATTCTTCTGGCCTAAAACCAAGGCGATTCATTCCCGAATTCAGTTTCAGAAAGACATTTATTGGGCGACCCGAATAATTTTCAAAGCCTTCAAGCCATGTAACCTGCTTCTCACTATGAACCACTAAGTCACATTCAAGCTTAATTACCAGCTCGAGCTCTCGCTGACTAAACAGCCCCTCTAATAAAAGAATGCGACCCTCCCAACCATGGTCCCTTAGCCATTGCGCATCTGCAATATCTAGCAAGGCAAAGCCATCGGTAGATTCCAACCCCTTAAATGCAGCTTCGAGGCTGTGGCCATAGGCTTTTGCCTTCACAACTGACCAGATCTTAGATTCTGGGGCAAGCTCCCGAATACGGCCTAAATTATGTCGGAAGGCATCAGTGTGTATAGTTGCCACAATAGGCCTACTAATAAAGCGGTTAGCCGACTGACTCATTTACACCCTCCTTTCATGTTTTAATTAATTAATGACTAGATTGTACGAATGAACCGAAGTTTTTACATCATTATGGCGGCGCAATTTTTTTCGTCGCTTGCAGATAACGCCTTGCTGATCGCAGCAATCGCCCTCTTGGTACAGCTTAATGCTCCGGCCTGGATGACTCCTTTACTCAAATTATTCTTTGTCCTCTCCTATGTATTGCTGGCAGCCTTTGTGGGAGCCTTTGCTGACTCCCGCCCCAAGGGGAATGTCATGTTCATCACCAATACGATTAAGTTTATCGGTTGCGTAGTCATGCTGTTCGGAAGCCATCCTTTACTGGCCTATGCGATTGTGGGCCTGGGAGCTGCTGCCTATTCTCCTGCTAAATACGGCATTCTCACCGAGCTACTCCCGCCTGAAAAGCTGGTAGCTGCCAACGGCTGGATTGAGGGGCTTACTGTAGGCTCCATCATCATGGGTACCGTTCTTGGCGGCGTCCTGATTAGCAAGTCCGTATCTGAGAGTCTCTTGGGATTTGACGTACCCGTCCTCGAAACTGGCATCGATACTGCGGCAGAGTCTGCCATCACGATCATCATGATGATTTATGTGGTGGCAGCTCTGATTAATTTACGCATCCCCGACACTGGGGCCCAATACGAGTCACAAAAGACTAATCCAATTGAGTTGATCAAAGATTTTGCTGTCTGCTTTAAGACGCTTTGGGATGATCGTCTTGGTCAGATCTCGTTAGCAGTCACCACTTTGTTTTGGGGTGCTGGCGCCACTTTGCAATTTATTGTGATTAAGTGGGCTCAGGTTGCTCTTCATATGACCCTATCCCAAGGAGCTATTCTTCAAGCAATATCTGCATTTGGTGTCGCCGGAGGAGCTATGTATGCAGCCTGGCGTATACCTCTCAGAAGTTCACTGAAAGTACTCCCATATGGAATTGCCATGGGTTTAGTTGTTTGCGTCATGGCTATCTATAACTCAAACATGCTTCCCAATATCACTGTCTTGACTATTGGGAATTTTGAGATTTCACTCAATTTGCTACCGGCTTATTTTCTATTGGTATTAGTTGGATGGTTAGCGGGCTATTTTGTGGTGCCTATGAACGCCCTACTTCAGCATCGCGGGCATGTACTGATGTCAGCTGGCCACTCGATTGCCGTTCAAAACTTTAATGAAAATATTTCTGTTTTGATGATGCTCTTAATCTACTCCGGATTGATTTGGTTGGATGTACCAATTCAGGCGGTCATTATTGGCTTTGGTCTAGCTGTTAGCGTGATCATGTGGCTGGTCATTAAACGTCATGCCACCAATCAAGCCGAATACGACTCCATGCATTTAATTGGTGAACATAAGCACTAAGCCCAAGGCTTAGATATTTTGCAGGACTGATTTTGCAAGCAGTAGATCTTGCCAAAATAGAGCCTTATCCTTTGACCTTGAAAGCAACTGATTTAATTCAAAAGTAGCGATCAGCGGCAGATCCTCTGCTCCGTCAGCGTTAATTGCTAAGACAGTTTCGCGAAGCTCTGGCAGCGCATCTCGTTCACCAGATAATTTTTGTGCGGCAGCGCCACCAAAAGCTAAGGCAACTATGGGCTTTCCATTTTGCGGCAATAGCTCGGGATTAAATTTATCCGCGGGATTTTTCCAAGACCACTCTTGTGGAGTTAAACCAAGAGCCCGAATGATGTTTTGAAAAAGGGCTTCGGCATCACCCTGAGGTTTGTTACCAAAAAACCACCAGATTCCTAAAGAATGACGCTCTTGTGTTTCTGTAGCAGCCTGATCATTGCTTACCTCCGCAGCAAGTATTGCTTGCATGGGTTCTGGAGCAGCGTCGCGCGATGTCCACTCAGTGATACCCATTTCTTTAAGATAGGTGGAATTTGTACTCATAGTCATGCCTTAAGCTTAATCGATTTAGCCAAAACTAGGGCGTCTTCACGCAAGCCATTGACAGCATCGACTGGATAATAATTTTTACGTAAACCAATTTGCTCATACCCGAGGCTTTGATAGAGATGAAGTGCTGCCTCGTTGCTAGGACGAACCTCTAAAATAATCCGAGGCATATTTTGTTGTGCAGCCACACCTTCAATTGCATTCATCATTTTTACGCCAATACCCAAGCGACGTAATTTGGGTGAAACAGTAATATTTAAAAGATGTAACTCATCTACAGCAGGAAACAAGATGCAATAAGCCCAAAGAATATCGGGATCTAAATAACTCCCTTTTACCGCATCTGCTAATTGGGGCCTCACGCAATAAGCCCAGTGACCCGCAGCCAATGAGTCTGAGAAATTACCCTTAGTCCATGGGTGAATGTGTGAAACAGCTTCAATAGCCAGAACCGAATCTAAATCTGCCGCAGTCATAGGCAAAAATGAAAGCTCAGAAACGCCTTCAGTATTGGATTGCACAGAGTTAAGGCTATCGGCCATGTTGTTGACTACGCTCTGCAGAAGTCAGCGCTACCTTATTGCGAATGTATAGCGGCTCTAGTAGGTGAACGTCTTGTTGCAGACCTTGACTCCACATATCTTGGGCACAAGCTAAAACGCCTAAGGCACTGACCCCTATGCTTGAATCAAGACGAGCGCTAGAAAATGGACTGGGAGCGCTAGCAAGAAGACGATCGCCAAACTCAGCAATTGCACTACCTGCTAAAAAATCAATCTGCGTGAGCTCAACTCCCTCTGGAGCAGTCAGATGAATATCACCTTGACGCGCAGGCAATGAATTTGCTCCAACTCGGTAATTGGCCCAGTAAACCTCTTCCATACGAGCATCAACAGCGATGACAAAAGATTGCGCCCCTGATGCAACAAATGCAGGAGTTTGAACCAGTTGACTGGCAATGGAATCTAGACTGGCAACAGGAAGCACTGGCAAGCGAGCAGCTGTTGCCAAACCCTGAACAGCAGCAACGCCAAGGCGAACGCCTGTAAAAGCCCCAGGACCGATTCCTACGGCTATGGCATCGAGGTCAGCAAGTTTGATCGAGGCTTCAGATAATAACTCTTGAACCCAAGGCAATAAAAGTTGGCTAGCCCCAGCCGTTACCTTTTGGTGGCGAACTATGGGGGGAGCGTTATCTAAAGATAAAGCCACCGAACACCATGCCGAGGAGGTATCGATGGCCAATATATGGGTCAATTGGAACTCTCTTGATCTTATGAACTCAAGCTTGCAATGATATCTGGTGGCGCCTGAACTAGCTCAATCAATACGCCCTCACCGCACAGAGGAAACTCTTCATTTCCTTTGGGGTGAATGAAAGTAATGTCATGACCTCCCGCTCCATTGCGTATACCACCAGGGGCAAAGCGAAGACCTCGGGCAGACAACCATTCGACAGCCTTTGGAAGGTCATCAACCCATAAACCAATGTGATTGAGTGGTGTTTGATGAACAGCAGGCTTCTTTTCAATATCAAACGGCTGCATCAAATCCACTTCAATCTCATGAGCACCTATGCCAATAGCGCAAATATCCTCATCGACGTTTTCACGCTCGGACACAAAAGTGCTTTTGTACTCAAAACCTAATAAGTCAACCCAAAGCTTACGAAGACGGGTCTTATCTTCGCCACCGATAGCAATCTGCTGAATCCCCAATATCTTGAATGGTTTAGTCATGATTGCTCTATTCGAAGCGAATAATCAATTGATCAACTGACAAGCTTTCACCAACATTGGCACAAATTTCAGCAACGATGCCATCTTGAGCAGCAATAAGTGTGTTCTCCATCTTCATTGCTTCAATTGCAGCCAACTTCTGCCCAGCCGTAACAGCCTCACCAACATTTACAGAAATATTAGTCAACAGACCTGGCATTGGTGACATCACTAACTTTGAGGTATCTGCTGGGACTTTAACCAACATACGGCGCTGAAGCTCGGCACCGAGGGGACTAAGCACCATGCACTCAAAATGGGCGCCATCTAAAACAAGAGCGTATTTCACACCCTTACGCTCAACCTGTGCAGTAATTTTTTGTGTGCCATTGATGGTAGCGTATAAACAAATTTCACCTGGACGCCATTTGCTAACGATGTTGTAACGACTAACATCACCTCCCTCTTCAATATAGACAGAGTAAATGCCATCTTTAAGCTCCACCCGGATAGGGATTTCTTTGATATCTTCGCTTGAGCCTACCTGCGATCCAGTAACAACTACAAACCTCTTCGCAATAGTCATTTCATGACCAGCTAACTGGCCATCAATCATTTTGATGTGCTCAAGATAACGATAGCGCATGAATGCCGCCAGGGCTGCCAAACGTTTAGGATCAGCTGGTTGCACAGAGTCCTTTTTGAAACCATCTGGATACTCTTCAGCAATAAAGCCAGTTGTAAAGTCTCCCGATACAAATCGGGGGTGCTGCAATAAAGCAGCTTGAAAAGGAATATTTGAGTGGATGCCACGAATAACGAAGTCGTTAAGCGCAGAGCGCATCTTTTCAATTGCTTCAGTACGATCCTTACCATGCACAATCAGCTTGGCAATCATGGAGTCGTAATACATCGGGATCTCGCCACCCTCATAGACGCCTGTATCGACACGCACGCCATCAAGCTCTGCTGGCGGACGGTATTTTACTAAGCGGCCAGTCGATGGCAAGAAGTTACGAAATGGATCGTCCGCATTAATACGGCATTCCATCGACCAACCATCTAGCTTGATATCTTCCTGCTTAAATGCCAGCTTTTCACCAGCAGCTACACGAATCATCTGCTCAACCAAATCCAGACCGGTAATACCTTCAGTTACTGGGTGCTCTACTTGCAGACGGGTGTTCATCTCGAGGAAATAGAATGACTTATCTTTACCCACAACAAACTCTACGGTACCGGCAGATTGATAGTTCACAGCCTTTGCTAAAGCAACGGCTTGCTCTCCCATTGCCTTGCGTGTTGCAGGATCAATAAAGGGAGACGGGGCCTCTTCAATGACCTTTTGATGACGGCGCTGAATAGAACAATCACGCTCACCAAGATACACAATATTGCCATGTGCATCTCCCAGAACCTGAATCTCAATATGACGAGGACCTTCAACAAATTTTTCAATGAAGACGCGATCATCGCCAAAGCTATTAAGAGCCTCAGTGCGACAGGCTGTAAATCCTTCGAAAGTCTCTTTATCGTTAAAGGCTACACGTAGGCCTTTACCACCACCACCTGCTGATGCCTTAATCATGACGGGATAGCCAATACCTTGGGCAATCTTGACAGCATCTTCCGCTTTTTCAATTGCTTCGTTAAATCCAGGGATCGTATTGACCTTAGCTTCTAAGGCAAGCTTTTTGGAAGCAATCTTGTCGCCCATCGCTGCGATAGACTGATGCTTAGGGCCAATAAAAACGATGCCCTCTTCCTCACAACGACGTGCAAATTGCTCATTCTCGGATAAGAAACCGTAGCCAGGATGCACTGCTTCGGCGCCAGTATCTTTGCAGGCCTGAATGATGCGATCCATCACTAGGTAGGATTCACGTGATGGTGCGGGCCCAATACAAACCGCTTCATCAGCCATCTGTACATGACGAGCTTCCTTATCAGCTTCAGAGTAGACGGCAACCGTCTTAATACCCATCTTTTTAGCGGTTTTCATTACACGGCAAGCAATCTCGCCGCGGTTAGCAATCAAAATTTTCTTAAACATTTTTGTAGTCATGATTTTTCCGGCGCCTTAAAGGGGGATATTGCCGTGTTTGCGCGGTGGATTTGTAAGCTCTTTATCCTTAAGCATTGCCAGAGACCGTGAGATACGTTTACGTGTTTCATGAGGCAAGATCACATCGTCTATATAGCCGCGACGACCAGCTACAAATGGATTGGCAAACTTGGCCTTGTACTCAGCTTCACGAGCTGTAATTTTTGCCGGATCAGACTTTTCTTCGCGGAAGATAATTTCAACAGCCCCTTTGGGGCCCATTACTGCAATTTCAGCTGAGGGCCAAGCGAAGTTCACATCGCCCCGCAAGTGCTTAGAGGCCATCACATCATAAGCGCCACCATAAGCCTTACGAGTAATGAGCGTGACCTTAGGAACGGTGCAATCCGCATAAGCGTAGAGCAACTTTGCGCCATGCTTGATGATGCCGCCATATTCCTGAGAGGTGCCCGGCATAAATCCTGGGACATCAACTAAAGTAACTACTGGAATATTAAAGGCATCGCAAAAGCGAACAAAACGTGCAGCTTTGATGGATGCCTTGATATCTAAGCAACCTGCTAAAACCAAAGGCTGGTTAGCGACAATTCCAATCGAGCGACCTTCCATGCGCGCAAAACCAATCAAGATGTTTTTAGCGTAATCAGGCTGGAGCTCAAAGAACTCACCATCATCAACAATTTTCCTGATCAATTCTTTCATATCGTAAGGCTGATTTGGATTGCTTGGCACCAATGTATCGAGCGAGAAATCAGGCTCTTCGGTACGCTGCGCCCCATTGATCATGGGCGGCTTTTCGCGATTCGATAATGGCAGGTAATTAAAGAAGCGGCGGAGCATCATGATGGCATCAACGTCATTATCAAAAGCCAGATCGCAAACCCCTGAAATAGTCGAGTGAGTTATTGCGCCGCCAAGCTCTTCAGCAGTGACATCCTCATGCGTTACCGTCTTCACGACTTCAGGGCCAGTCACAAACATATAAGAACTATCTTTGACCATGAAGATAAAATCAGTTAAGGCTGGCGAATATACAGCCCCACCCGCTGATGGGCCCATGATCAAAGAGATTTGAGGAATAACACCCGAAGCAGTAACATTACGCTGGAAAATTTCAGCATAGCCACCTAAGGAAGCAACACCTTCTTGAATACGCGCACCACCAGAATCATTTAAGCCAATAACAGGAGCGCCTACCTTCAGCGCCTGATCCATAATCTTACAAATCTTCTCCGCATGAGCCTCTGAAAGCGAGCCTCCTAACACGGTGAAGTCTTGTGAAAATACAAAGACCAAGCGGCCATTAATCATGCCATAGCCAGTAACAACGCCATCACCCGGTACAGTCTGATCAGCCATACCAAAATCATGGCAACGATGCTCAACAAACATATCCCACTCTTCAAAGGTGCCGGCATCTAGCAAGAGCTCAATACGCTCGCGTGCAGTTAACTTACCTTTGGAGTGTTGAGCAGCTATACGCTTTTGCCCGCCACCTAATCTGGCGAGCTCACGCTTTGCTTCTAGCTGTTGAATGATTTCCTTCATAACTACTCCTTAGAAAAATTCGTGACCCATTGCCTCGAGCAAACGCCTGGCAGCAACCGAGGCAGCCATCGTTCCTTGATTCACCTCAGCGCTCAGACTGGGCAAAAGTGCTTGTACTGCTGGGTGGTTCTGAAAAGCATTCTTGAGGCCTGCATCAATCCGATCCCACATCCAAGCCCCCGCTTGTTGCTTACGACGCGATGCTAATTGACCGTTCGCATTTTGTAGCTTCTGAAAATGCAGAATTTTTTCCCACAGCTCAGGAACGCCATTACCCTCAAGAGCACTCAAAGTCATGACGGTCGGATGCCAATGCTCCAAATGATGTGAGGCATGGTCAGGGTTACCTTGAAAGCCCAATAGTCGCAAAGAGCTGGTGATAAATAGTTGTGCGCGCATGGCGGCATCAGGATCGATATCCACCTTATTAATCACAATCAGATCAGCAATTTCCATCACGCCTTTTTTAATTGCTTGCAGATCATCACCTGCATTAGGCAGTTGTAATAAGAGGAACATGTCCGTCATACCAGCAACGGCAATTTCACTTTGACCTACGCCTACGGTTTCAACGATCACAATGTCAAATCCTGCGGCTTCGGCAACTAACATTGCCTCCCGCGTTTTTTCGGCTACGCCACCCAAGGTGCAAGATGATGGGCTCGGACGAATGAAGGCGTTATCTAAAACGGATAGCCTCTCCATGCGAGTCTTATCACCCAAGATAGAGCCGCCCGATAAGCTCGAGGATGGATCTATAGCCAGAACCGCAACGCGATGACCTTTTGCAATTAAATCTAAGCCTAAGGTTTCGATGAGAGTAGATTTGCCAACGCCAGGCACGCCTGATATGCCCAAGCGAAAGGACTTACCCGTCTTTGGCAATAAAGTATTGAGAACCTCATCAGCGCGCTGACGATGGTCTATGCGGGTGGATTCGAGCAAGGTAATAATCTTGGCTAATGCTCGGCGTTGGGCTAATGAGGGCGCATCGGTGAGGTCATTCACTAAGACTTGGTCTACTGCATTGAGCATGCTGATTTCTTTTTATCTAAAGTTAATCAGGCTTTGCAGATTTGCGGATCTGCTCGAGTACATCCTTAGCAGACGCCGGAATCGGAGTACCTGGGCCGTAAATGCCCTTAACTCCGGCCTCATATAAGAACTCATAATCCTGTCTTGGAATGACCCCGCCCACGAAGACAATGATGTCGTCAGCACCTTGCTTTTTCAATTCGGCAATGATGGCGGGAACTAAAGTCTTATGACCCGCTGCCAAAGTGGAAACTCCTAAAGCATGCACATCATTCTCAATGGCTTGACGAGCACACTCTTCAGGCGTTTGGAATAAGGGCCCAATATCAACGTCAAAACCTAAATCAGCAAAGGCGGTCGCAACCACTTTAGCGCCACGATCATGACCATCCTGGCCAAGTTTGGCAATCATCACACGCGGACGACGACCAAAGTCTTTTGCGAAATCAGCGATCTCGACTTTCAATTTATCCCAACCTTCGGCTGAGTCATAAGCAGCTGCATACACACCGGTCACCTTTTGAGTATCGGCGCGATGGCGCCCGTAAACTTTTTCCAATGCATCAGAAACTTCGCCAACCGTAGCGCGCAAACGTATCGCTTGGACAGCCAATTCCAATAGGTTGCCAGTATTTTCTTCTGCGGCTTTAGTTAATGCCTCTAATGCTGCCTCTACTTTTTTGGAGTCGCGCTTCGCCTTGATGTCTTTTAAGCGAGCAACTTGGCTTTCACGAACCTTATCGTTGTCAATCATCAACACATCAACTAAGTCTTCTTTTCCAAGCTTGTATTTATTGACGCCCACAATCACATCAGAGCCTGAATCAATCTTCGCTTGTTTCTCAGCAGCCGCAGCTTCAATCTTGAGCTTAGCCCAACCGCTCTCGACCGCCTTAGTCATACCACCCATGGCATCGACTTCTTGCACGATCTCCCAAGCTTTATCAGCCATCTCTTGAGTGAGATTTTCCATCATGTAAGAGCCAGCCCAGGGATCGATCACGCTAGTGATATGAGTTTCTTCTTGCAGAATTAATTGAGTGTTGCGGGCTATACGGCTAGAGAACTCAGACGGCAAAGCAATCGCTTCATCGAAGGAATTGGTATGCAAGGATTGTGTGCCACCAAATACAGCGGCCATGGCTTCAACTGTGGTGCGAACAACGTTGTTATATGGATCCTGCTCAGTTAAAGACCAGCCAGATGTTTGGCAGTGTGTACGTAACATCAAAGACTTTGGATTCTTTGGCTCGAAGGACTTCATAATGCGCCACCATAGAAGACGTGCAGCGCGTAACTTAGCAACCTCTAAGTAAAAGTTCATACCGATAGCAAAAAAGAAGGAGAGACGGCCAGCAAAGCCATCAACGTCCAAGCCTTTTGCCAAAGCAGTTTTGACATACTCTTTACCGTCAGCCAATGTGAATGCCAATTCGAGAACTTGGTTCGCGCCTGCCTCTTGCATGTGATAACCCGAAATCGAGATCGAGTTAAATTTCGGCATGTGTTTGGCGGTGTATTCAATAATGTCGCCGATGATGCGAATTGAAGGCTCTGGTGGGTAGATGTAGGTATTGCGCACCATAAACTCTTTCAGAATGTCATTCTGAATCGTGCCTGACAGCAACTCTTGCTTCACGCCTTGCTCTTCACCAGCAACGATATAACCAGCCAATACTGGCAACACTGCTCCGTTCATCGTCATGGAAACGGATACCTTGTCCAACGGAATCCCATCGAACAAGATTTTCATATCTTCGACTGAATCGATGGCCACACCTGCCTTACCAACGTCACCCGTCACGCGCGGATGATCGGAGTCGTAACCACGATGAGTCGCCAAGTCAAAAGCAACAGAAACACCCTGACCGCCTGCATCCAGAGCCTTGCGATAAAACGCATTGGACTCTTCCGCAGTTGAGAAGCCAGCGTACTGGCGAATGGTCCAAGGGCGCACTGAATACATGGTTGCCTGTGGACCACGTACAAAAGGCTCAAAGCCTGGCAAAGAATGCGTGTACTGAAGGTCCTCGGTATCTTTGGCCGTATACAAGGCTTTCAGATGAATACCGTCTGGCGTTTGCCAACCTAATTTATCAACATCACCATTGGGCGCTGACTTTTGGGCTGATTTTTTCCAGGCATCTAAATCGCAATCTGGCACATTAGGCCAAGTATTGGATGAACTCGATGCAGACTTTTTATCACTTGAACTCACAAAGCACTCCCGGTTGGCTTTTCACATCATCACTAATTCTGTAGGGATATTTTGCTTGACTTTTCTGAATTTGTCTAGATACTGTATACATAATTATGAATACAAAACTAATAAACAGGCCTCTATATGAAGATGTTGCCGAGCGCTTACGAGAGCAAATCTTCGCGCATGAACTAGCTCCTGGGAGCTGGCTGGATGAACAAAGCCTGGCTGTTGCCTTTGGAATAAGCCGCACACCTATGCGTGAAGCCATCAAGGTGCTTGCGTCCGAAGGCCTTGTAACCAGCAAAATGAATAAAGGCTCTTATGTCACCGAGGTTGATAGGCGTGATTTAGAGCAAATCTTTACCGTTCTCTCCCTACTAGAGGGTCAGGCAGCCAAAGAAACAGCAATTAATGCTACTGAAGCCCAGCTAACCCAATTAGATGATTTGCATCACCGCCTAGAAAAGGCTGCTGCAGATCGCGATATTGGGCAGTTTTTTGAATTTAATGTCAAATTTCATGAATTAATTCAAGAAATTGCAGGAAATAAGTGGATGAATGGGGTTATTGATGACCTGCGTAAAGTGCTTAAACTCCAAAGGCGCGATTCTTTAAGTAGAGGGGGCCGCCTTTTAAGCTCCCTGCTTGAGCATCGGGAAATTCTCCAGGCCATTCTCAAGAGAGATCCCGTAGCAGCAGAGCTGGCTATGCGCAATCACCTCGCTAGAGGGCTTGAGGCTACGAAATAAAAGATACGCTACAAATGCTATAAAGAACAAAGGCTTAGGTGATTAACCTAAGCCTTTTAGCGTAAATCTAGTTAATTAAGAAAATTACTTCTTAACAACAAAGTTTCCTGGCAATTTAGCAATATAAGCAGCCATATCGAGAAGATCAGCATCGCTATACGGCTTAGCCTGAGAAGACATTACTGCATTGTTACGACCAAACTGCGGATTAGATCCGCCAACTTGGTAAGCGCGCAAAGCGTAGTAAAGGTAATCAGCATGCTGACCGGCCAACTTTGGATAAGCGGGCAAGATTGGAGCATTAAGACCAGCACCATGACAGGAGGCGCAGTTGCCCTTCTCTACAAGTGCTTGACCTTTTTCGGCGCTAGCTGCTTGAGCCAAGCCAATGCTAGAAAACAAAATGGCGGTAATTAGTGCGAATTTCATAAACGTGCCTCTAAATATCACTTCAATGGGTTATTAGGTGAGCTGGCAGTTTGCGCAGCATAGTATTCGCCGAGGTCAGCCATGTCTTGATCGGACAAGCTACCTGCGATCGAACGCATCGTTGGATGCTTTCTTTCACCTTTTTTGTAGGCCGCTAAAGAGCTGGCAATGTAAGCGGCATTTTGACCGCCAATCATGGGGACTTTGTACACCAAAGGATAGTCAGCGCGGTATTCAGGGATGGCATGGCAACCAATACAGAGCCAAACCTTGCCTTGTCCAGCTTGGGCAGAACCTTTGACGTCTTGAGCTTGAGCTGAGAATCCGGAAAAGCCCAAAGCAGCGCAGAGGGTCAATTGGGAAAGTAAGAGGTGTTTTTTCATAGAAATCAGTAGTAACAAGTTTGATTCAAATCAATTTGGAGAGAGTATAGCGGAGACGAGCCAAGATCCCCTGTTTTCACCCCTTGAAATGAGTAAAAACACAGAAAGTAGCGACCCTTTTACCTATACTTGATGGCTATTCACAGACAAATTAATTACCCTCACCATGACTAAGATCCAATCCCGCTTCGACGGCTCGCAAAGCTATGTAGCTACTGATGACTTGAAATTGGCCGTCAATGCCGCGATACAGCTTCAGCGCCCTCTTTTAATTAAAGGGGAGCCGGGAACAGGTAAAACCATGCTGGCCGAGGAAGTAGCTGCAGCCCTGAACATGCCACTAATGCAATGGCACATTAAATCGACTACCAAGGCGCAACAAGGCCTTTATGAATACGATGCCGTCAGCCGATTAAGAGACTCCCAACTGGGCGATGAAAAGGTCAATGACATTCGCAATTACATTGTGAAAGGTGTTCTTTGGCAAGCATTTGAAGCAGATGAACCCGTTGTTTTGTTGATTGATGAGATTGATAAAGCCGATATTGAGTTTCCGAACGACCTCTTGCGAGAAATCGACCGCATGGAGTTCTACGTATACGAAACACGTGAGTTGATCAAAGCGAAGCACCGCCCTCTTGTCATCATCACTTCAAACAATGAAAAAGAATTACCAGATGCATTTTTGCGTCGCTGCTTCTTCCACTACATTTCTTTTCCAGACGCAGGAACAATGCAAAGCATTGTGGATGTCCATCATCCCAATATCAAGCAAGAGTTATTGGAAGCGGCGCTTCAATCTTTTTATCAAATCCGCTCTTTACCAGGCTTAAAAAAGAAACCATCCACTTCTGAACTCATAGACTGGTTAAAGCTTCTACTTGCAGAAGATATTCCTGCCGAGTCTCTGTATAGCGGTGATGACAAAATTACGATTCCTCCTCTGCATGGAGCACTTCTTAAAAACGAGCAAGATATTCATCTCTTTGAGCGTTTAGTGATGATGAACCGCAATCACCGCTGATCTGACAAGCCAATATTTTTAATATCTGAATCATGTTGATTCAATTCTTTTTTAATCTTAAAGAGGCCAAAGTGCCTGTTTCCGTGCGGGAATTTTTAACGCTGCTAGAAGCTTTAAAGGAAGGTGTTATTCAACCGTCGATTGATGAGTTTTATCAACTGGCCCGGATGACCTTAGTTAAGGATGAGCAGCACTTTGATCACTTCGATCAAGTATTTGGCTCCTACTTTAATGGTGTAGAGCAAATCATCGCCTCAGCTCCCGATATTCCTTTGGACTGGCTTGAGAAAAAACTACAACGCGTATTAACAGAAGAAGAAAAGGCTGCACTCAAAAAACTAGGTGGGCCAGAAGCGCTACAAAAGCGCCTTCAAGAGCTTTTGAAAGAGCAAAAAGAATGGCATGGTGGTGGTAATAAATGGATTGGTGCAGGTGGCTCATCGCCGTTTGGGCATAGTGGTTTCCACCCAGAAGGTATTCGTATTGGTGGCGAGAGTGCGGGCAATCGTACAGCTATCAAAGTCTGGGAAGCCCGAGAGTTTAAAGACTATGACAGCAACCTCAGTTTGGGAACGCGCAATATCAAAATGGCTTTACGTCGCCTACGTCGATTTGCCAGAGAAGGCTCGAATCTAGAGTTAGATCTCGATAAAACGATTCACTCGACTGCTGCAAATGCAGGGATGCTCGACATTCAAATGCGTCCAGAGCGTCACAACCAGGTCAAAGTTTTGTTACTGATGGACGTGGGCGGTTCGATGGATGATCACATTGCGCGTATCTCTGAATTATTTACCGCTGTCAAAACAGAATTCAAACACTTAGAGTATTACTATTTTCATAATTGCGTATATGAAAATCTCTGGCAAAGCAATCGTCGCAGGCGCGATCAAGTTACGGTGACTCAAGACATTATTAATAAGTATGGTCCCGACTACAAACTCATTTTCATTGGAGATGCCACTATGTCTCCTTATGAAATTCTGAGCCCCAATGGGTCGGTTGAGTACAACAATCGAGAAGCTGGTGCGGCGTGGATTAATCGCCTCATTGAGCACTTCCCGCACTTTGCTTGGCTTAATCCAGAGCCAGAATCAGTTTGGCAGTATCGGCAATCAATCGACATCATGAAAGCTCTCATGAAAGACCGCATGTATCCTGTGACACTAAATGGCCTCGAGAGTGCCATGCGTCAACTATCAAAGTAATCCAGTAAGATTTACATCAAGCTTCTTTTATTTCCTTTTTTCTTTATTTTTTTATTTTTTTATTTTTTTATTTTTTTATTTTTTTATTTTTTTTCTTCAATAAAACTTTATGACAAATCACATTAGCGATCGCCTAAAAACTCTTGGTATTGACTTACCTCCACCTGGACCACCCGCTGCCGCCTATGTCATGGCTGCAACAACTGGCAATACTGTTTTTTTATCGGGTCATATTGCTAAGCGAGATGGCAAGCCCTGGGTTGGTAAGTTGGGTCTTGATATGGATACCGAAACTGGTAAAGCTGCAGCGAAATCCATTGCGATTGATCTCATTGCCACACTTCAAAATCACTTAGGCTCACTGGATAAAGTAAAGCGCATAGTCAAAGTAATGGGTCTAGTGAATTCGACCTCTGAATTTACAGAGCAGCACTTAGTAGTGAACGGTTGCTCGGAACTACTTTTTGAGGTTTTTGGTGAAGCAGGAAAACATGCTCGTAGCGCGTTTGGTGTGGCGCAAATCCCTTTGGGTGCTTGTGTTGAGATCGAGCTGATTGCAGAAATTTAAAAAGAAAATAGATTTAATTTGTGTCTTTGGATGTCTTCTGGAGTGTCGACATCCATCACAAATGCCTGATTGCTGGTGTGCATAGCCCTGACCTTGCTGGGATGGGCATCCATGTACCCTCGGCAAACTATGCCCGGTTTGGCTAATACATCTAAGACTGCTTTATAAGAAAACAACACCGGGTTGCCACGCCTTCCATCTACCATTGGCAGAATGATTTCCTGACCACTGTCTCGCTTAGCGTATTCATTAAGCAATTCTTGTATTTCCTTTGCGCCCACTTCAGGCTGATCGGATAGCGCGACTAGCAAGACGTCAAAATCAGATTTAAATGATTCTAGGCCCAAGCGAACTGAGGATGGCTGACCCTTTTCTGGCGAAACATTTCTAATGATCTTTATCGGATGAGTCAAAGAGGTATTGATGTTTGCAATCTCAGACTCGATCAACTGAGCATGAAAGCCGGTGATCACAATGCATTCGACAGGACTAAATCCTTGAATTGCACTTGAAAAACGCTCTAAAAGGGTCTTGCCATCTTTATGAAGCAAAGCTTTTGGATGGGTGCCCAGCCGACTACCCTCGCCCGCTGCCAATAAGAGCACGGCTATACGTAATTGTGAATCTTGGGCTGATGGGCTAGAACTTGTCATTAGAGTGATAATAATTAGATTGCCAGTAAGAAATCATAAATACAAAAAATTAAATAATAGAAATTAAAGACAGTAAATGAATAGTACCGATTTAAGCGTATTAAAAGCCGCGGTAGATTGGCTCAAATCTGGCCATCCGGTTGCCATTGCCACGGTTGTTCAAACTTGGGGGTCCGCTCCAAGACCTATCGGCTCTTGGCTGGCTATTCGGGGTGATGGGCAAGTTACTGGATCAGTTTCTGGTGGATGTGTCGAGGATGACCTGATTCGCCGAGTGCAAACTGAAATTATGACTCGAGATTTGCCAGAAATGGTGGTCTATGGCGTTAGCCAACAAGAGGCAGCGCGCTTTGGCCTGCCCTGTGGCGGAACGCTACGGTTACTCGTCGAGCCAAAACCAGAGCTGGCTATTTTGGAAGCCATTCTAGAGTCGATCAGTAATCATCAAATTACTTCACGTACGGTGGATCTTGCGACTGGCAAGTCAACGCTCGAAGCTGGCAATCGTAATGAGGCATTCATCTGCGATGAGCACTTAATGAAAACCACTTATGGTCCTCGCTGGCGTATGGTGATCATTGGAGCCGGACAGCTGTCACTGTATACAGCTGACTTTGCTTTTGCGTCAGACTTTGAGGTGATCGTCATTGACCCGCGCGAAGAATATGCTGAAGGCATCAATCGTGAACAGATTCAGTTTATCAAGGGCATGCCAGATGATGTGCTGCTAGAAATTGGGGTTGACTCCCATACAGCGGTTGTAGCCTTAACGCATGACCCTAAGCTTGATGACATGGCTTTAATGGAGGCATTGAAGTCCCCTGCTTTTTATGTGGGAGCCCTGGGCAGCAGAATCAATACCCAGAAACGTAAAGATCGCCTGCTGGAATTTGATGTGACTCAGGAGCAGGTTGAACGTCTTCATGGACCCGTAGGTTTATTTATCGGCGCTTTGACTCCACCAGAGATCGCCGTATCGATCCTAGCGGAAGTGATTGCCGTTAAGTACGGTGTCCCAATACCTCAGAAGGTTTAGCGTAAATTAAAAAACCCGATCAACTCCTGACCGGGTTTTTTAATTCAGTAAAGCTAGATTAGCTTCTTAGTTCGCTGTGAGCTTTCCGTCTTTAAGTCTTGGCTCTACAAAGTGACCTTTACGAGCACGATTACCAGCAAAGGACTTCAAGGTTTTCGCATCGAGACTCAACTCCGTTGGTTTACCAGCTCGTCCCGCACCGGAATACGTAGCGCCATCAGGCCCAACCGCAATTGCAGAGGCCAACTTCTCTTTATCATCCAAGCCCATCAGAATGACACCTTTACCACCAGTCGGTAAGCGTTTAAGCTCATCGAGCGGGAATACTAATAACTTAGAGCTTTCAGATAAGCAGGCTACCTGCTTCATGCCTGCCGTGACCTTAGCGGCTCCGAGAGGTGCATCACCACCCGGGAATTTACTGTCGATACCAACAAACGATTTACCAGCCTTATTGCGAGTGGACATGTCGGCCACGTTTGCCAGGAAGCCGTTGCCTGATCTAGTAGAAATCAGCACGAGATCATCAGGCTGACCAGCATAGTAAGCAACCATTTGCGATCCAGCTGCCAAGTTCACAAAACTCGTTAATGGCGAGCCATCTCCACGTGCACCAGGCAATTCACTTACTGGTACGGTATAGACGCGGCCATCACTACCAAAGCCTTGCATCACATCGACTGTGCGACACTCAAATGTGCCATACAAGGCATCGCCCGCTTTGAAGGCAAACTGCGTTGCATCATGTTCATGACCTTGGCGCACGCGCACCCAACCTTTTTGCGAAACGATCACGGTAACTGGTTCGTCTAACACTTTAGTCTCAGCTACAGCGCGCTTATCTTCCTGAATCAGAGTACGACGATCATCACCAAAATCCTTCATGTCGGATTCAATTTCTTTGATGATGCGTTTACGTAGAACGGTATCGCTCTGTAATAAACCTTCGAGATCATCACGCTCAGACTTGAGCGCTTTCAGCTCTTGCTCAATCTTGATACCCTCAAGGCGGGCTAACTGACGCAAGCGAATATCTAAGATATCTTCCGCTTGACGATCACTCAGCTTGAACTCTTTTATGAGGTCAGCCTTGGGCTCATCACTAGTGCGAATGATCTTAATGACCTTATCAATATTCAGAAGAACGATTAAGCGCCCTTCCAAAATATGCATGCGATCATTCACCTTGCCTAAACGGTGTTGAGTACGCCTTGTAACAGTACCCACTCTGAAAGAAATCCACTCAGCAATAATCTCTTTAAGACCTTTTTGACGTGGACGACCATCAGTACCAATCATGACCAAGTTCATTGGTGCATTGGACTCTAGTGATGTATGCGCTAGTAATAAATTAGCAAACTCATTGACATCAATATTTTTACTCTTAGGCTCAAATACCAAACGGACAGCCGCATCTTTGCTCGACTCATCACGGACGCCATCAAGGACATTCAGAATAGTAGATTTAAGATTGCTTTGCTCGGGAGTTAAGGTTTTTTTACCAACCTTGACTTTAGGATTGGTAATCTCTTCGATCTCTTGCAATACGCGTTGCGATGAAGTTGATGGTGGTAGTTCATTGACCACAATCTGCCACTGGCCACGAGCTAATTCTTCAACCGACCAGCGCGCACGTACTTTTAAACTACCGCGACCCGCTTCATAAATCTGCGCAATTTCAGTTGCAGAAGAAATAATTTGGCCGCCACCAGGATAGTCCGGGCCAGGTATGATTTCTAATAACTCTGAAGTACTCATCTTCGGAGACTTCATCAAGGCAATTGCTGCACTAGCCACTTCGCGTAGATTATGCGAAGGAATCTCCGTTGCCATACCCACCGCAATACCTGATGCGCCGTTCAATAGAACAAAAGGTAAGCGTGCTGGTAACAACTTAGGCTCCTGAAAGGATCCATCGTAGTTCGGCGCAAAATCGACCGTACCTTCATCAATCTCACTTAACAACAAACCAGCAATTTTTGTTAAACGCGCTTCGGTGTAACGCATTGCTGCTGCACCATCACCATCACGGGAACCAAAGTTACCCTGACCATCAATCAATGGGTAACGTAATGAGAAGCTCTGGGCAAGACGCACTAATGCGTCATAGGCAGATTGATCGCCATGCGGATGGAATTTACCTAGTACATCACCGACTACACGAGCACTCTTGACCGGCTTCGCATCAGCACGCAAACCCATCTCACTCATCGAGAACAAAATGCGGCGTTGAACCGGCTTTTGACCATCTGAAACATCTGGCAATGCGCGACCTTTGACGACACTAATGGCGTAATCTAAGTAAGCGCGTTCAGCATAGACTGCTAGTGTGAGGCTGTCTTTGTCATCCTCATTGAGCTCAATCTTTTTTGGATCATGTGGATCATTGGGTCCACCTGCCTGAGCTGAAATGGGCTTATCCACTTCGACGATATTCATTTCAATTGGGTCGCCCGCAAACAAGTCAGCTTGATCTGTAGAGTCTGCGCTACCTGGAGTTTTTTTAATTGCCATTAGATGTCTGCCTCTACTTCGTTGCCGCGCTCTTCTAACCAATCACGACGCGCCCCGGACTCGGATTTACCCATCAACATATCCATTGTTTTAACTGTTTCATCTTCTGTCCATGCGCCCAAGGTCACCGGTAAGAGGCGACGCGTATCAGGATTTAAGGTGGTATCCCACAGCTGTTCAGCACTCATCTCCCCCAAACCTTTAAAGCGAGAAATCTGCCAAGCAGACTCCTTGACACCGTCTTTACGTAACTTGTCTTCAATTGCTTGTAGTTCGCTTGCATCTAGTGCGTAAATCTTTTGCGCTGGTTTTTTGCCACGCGCTGGCGCATCCACTCTAAATAAAGGTGGCCGAGAAATATGAATATGCCCCAGTTCAATTAACTTTGGGAAATGCTTGTAGAACAAGGTGAGTAGCAGTACTTGAATATGCGCGCCATCGACGTCCGCATCGGACAGGATGCACACCTTGCCGTAACGTAAGTTTGATAAATCCGGCGTGTCATTAGCACCATGTGGATCAACACCGATGGCAACTGCAATGTCATGTACTTCATTATTGGCAAATAAGCGATCGCGCTCAGCTTCCCAGGTATTGAGAACCTTGCCACGCAAAGGCAGAATCGCTTGATATTCTTTATTGCGCCCCATCTTGGCTGAGCCACCCGCTGAATCTCCCTCAACAAGGAAAATTTCATTCAGGCTGATATCTTCGCTCTCACAATCAGTCAACTTTCCTGGGAGAACTGCCACGCCGGAGGATTTTTTCTTCTCTACTTTTTGGCCGGCACGGGTTCTTGCTTGGGCTTGCTTAATCACTAAGTCTGCTAATTTACGTCCGTAGTCAACGTGCTCATTAAGCCAAAGCTCTAATGCGGATTTAGCGTAGCCAGAAACTAAGCGCACTGCGTCTCTAGAATTCAGGCGCTCTTTAATTTGCCCCTGAAATTGTGGATCTAGTACCTTGGCGGACAAAATAAATGAAGCGCGCGCAAAGACATCCTCAGGCATCAACTTGACACCTTTAGGTTGCAAAGCATGCATCTCAATAAAACCTTTGACGGCATTAAAGAGGCCTTCACGTAGACCACTTTCATGCGTTCCACCTGCAGGAGTCGGAATCAAGTTCACATAACTCTCACGCACAGGCGCACCATCTTCAGTCCAGGTAACAACCCAGGCTGCGCCCTCGCCTTCAGCAAAGGAATCGTCATCTCCATTACCGGTAGCGTATTGCTCACCCTCAAACGGAGGAATCACTTCTGCGCCATGACCTGCTTGAGCCATTGCTTCATTTAAGTAGCCGCGCAATCCTTGGGCATATTGCCAAGTTTGGCTCTCGCCAGACTTTTCTTGAATCAGGGTCACTTTTACGCCTGGCAATAAGACTGCCTTAGAGCGTAATAAACGAATGAGTTCAGGCATGGGGATGACTGCGTTATCAAAGTACTTGCCATCAGGCCATGCACGTACACGCGTACCGTGAGACTTATCCTCTTTGCCAGCGGCGCTGGTTTTGAGCTTTTCAATCACCCTGCCATCAGCAAAGGCCAATGTGGAAACTTGACCCTCACGCCAGACGGTAACTTCTAGACGCTTGGATAGCGCATTGGTAACAGAGACACCAACACCATGCAAACCACCAGAGAAGGCATACGCACCACCGGAGCCTTTTTCGAATTTACCGCCAGCATGAAGCTGGGTGAAGACAATTTCTACTACCGGGAGCTTCTCAGTTGGGTGCATTCCCACTGGAATACCGCGGCCATCATCCTCCACGCTCACACTGCTATCGGTATGCAAAGTCACAATGATGTGCTTGCCAAACCCGCCTAGTGCCTCGTCAGAAGCGTTATCTAGCACCTCCTGAATGATGTGCAAGGGATTATCAGTACGGGTGTACATTCCCGGCCGCTGACGGACGGGTTCAAGCCCTTTTAGGACTTGAATCGATGATTCGCTGTATTCGGATGTTTTACGGGTAGCCATGCGCGCAAATTGTAGTCATGTCTGAAGGAAAACCTGAATTTTCCTGAATTACCCTTTTTTTCATGCCAAAATTGCAGGATGGGAGCCTTAAGTCATATTCGCGTTTTAGACCTCAGCCGTGTGCTTGCCGGCCCGTGGTGCACTCAAAATCTCGCCGACCTCGGTGCAGACGTCATTAAGGTTGAAAAACCTGGTGAGGGTGACGATACACGGCACTGGGGCCCTCCTTTTGCCAGAGATCAAAATGGCAAAGATACGGCTGAAAGTGCGTATTTCATATCCATTAACCGTAATAAACGCTCCATTACGGTCGATATTAGCAAGCCTGAGGGCCAAGAAATCATTCGCCAGCTTGCAAAAGAGTCCGATGTAGTCATTGAGAACTACAAAGTTGGACAACTGGCTCAGTACGGGCTAGATTACGAGAGCTTAATCAAAGTGAAGCCCGATCTCATTTACTGCTCAATTACTGGATTCGGGCAATTTGGGCCATACTCAAAACGCCCTGGATACGATTTTATTGTCCAAGGAATGGGTGGCTTCATGAGCGTTACCGGTGAGGCGGACGGCTTTCCGGGGGCAAGCCCACAAAAAGCTGGGGTTGCAATTGCCGATATCTTTACCGGGATGTACGCCACCACCTCCATTTTGGCGGCCATTGCCCATAAAAACCATACTGGCGAAGGTCAATACATTGACTTGGCCCTCTTGGATACGCAAATAGCAGTCATGGCAAATGTAGCTAGCGCCTATTTATGTTCTGATGAAATCCCCAAACGTTGGGGTAATGCATCGCCAACGATAGTGCCTTATCAAACACTTCCCACTTCAGATGGCTGGATGATTGTTGCAGCCGGTAATAACGGTCAATTTAGGCAGTTTGTGACAGCAGGCGATGAAGCCCATTTAGCCGACAACCCTCTGTATTCAGAGAATCCAATGCGAGTAAAACACCGCGAACAGCTAGTGCCTCTGCTAGAGGAAATGACAAGAAAGAAAACTAAGGCAGAGTGGATTGCATTGCTTGAGAAAGCAAATGTACCCTGCGGACCAATTAATAATTTCCAGGAAGTATTTGAAAATGAACAGGTCAAAGCCCGTGATATTCAAATAAATGTGCCCCATCCCACGACTGGCAGCATGAAGTTGGTAGCGAGCCCAATGCGACTCTCAAAAACGCCTGTAGAAGTCAGAATGGCACCCCCAACCTTGGGACAACATACTGATGAGATCCTACGCGAGAGACTGGGTCTTAGCGCGCAGGATATCGATTTACTGAGAGAGAATGGTTCGATCTAATCGAGCTTGCCAATTTTTCTAACTACTTCATTCATCTTGGCAATGTCCTTATCCCAAAAGGTTTGGAATTCAGGTTCGTCAAGATAGTCGATTGGACTTCCTGCATTGCCAATGGTTGAGCGAATGGAATTGTCACTAACAGCAACTCGCAATGCATCACGATACTTTTTGACAATCGGCTCAGGCGTACTCTTCGGTACGAAAATCCCAGTCCATTGATTGTATTCAACGGGGATTCCGAGTTCTTTCAGAGATGGCACATCTGGTAGTGCAGCCATCCTGCCCGATCCAGTGTGCGCTAAGGCCCTCAGCTTTCCAGCCTTGACGTTTTGAACCACCGTTGATGGACCACTAGCAACAATATCAACCTCTCCACTGAGTACCGCCAGCACAGCAGGGCCAGCACCACCATAGGGAATATGAACAACGAAAATATTCTGATTTGTTTTTAGCATCTCCATTGGCAACTGCATGGTTCCATAGTTACCAGAAGAGCTGAAATTGTATTTACCAGGATTCTTTTTGGCATCAGCAACAAACTCTGCCATGGTTTTCCATGGAGCATCATTCTTCACCACAATCACTAATGGATCAGAGGTAATGCGACCAATTGGTCTGAGCTGGTTGGTAGCATATGAAGCCGTTTTGCCAGCAATCTTATCTGTCTCTGGAATGGTTGAAACAGAGGACATGGCAAACAATACGTTATAACCATCTGGCTTTGCTTTTGCTACATAGGCGTTACCGATTCCGCCACCTGCACCAGGTTTGTTTTCCATGATGATCGGCTTTTCAAGATTTTTAGCCATGCCATCAGCAATGGGCCTGCCTACAACCGTGGCAACCCCACCTGGCGGAAATGGAATGATCATGGAAATGGGTCTGTTAGGCCAAGACTCTTCTGCAGACGCTGACTGGCCAGAGGCGCCCTGGCTAAACAACAATATTGCAGCAAACAAACAGCCTAATAAGATTCCGATTTTTTCTTTTTTCTTGGAATGCATTAATTTGTCTCCTCCAACTATTTTTTCTATAGGCCTACGCAGACGTACTTCATCTCAAGGTATTCATCAATACCCCAAGAGCTACCCTCTCTACCTAAGCCGGATTGCTTGACGCCGCCAAATGGAGCAACCTCGTTAGAAAACAGGCCTGTATTGACACCGACCATGCCGAACTCCAGAGCCTCAGCAACTTTCCAGATGCGACCGATATCACGGCTATAGAAATAAGAAGCCAATCCAAACTGGCTGTTATTGGCGAGCTTGACAACCTCTTCATCAGATTCAAAAGGAATGACTGGGGCAACTGGTCCAAAGGTTTCTTCAGTTACCACCAGCATGGAATTACTTACATTAGCCAAAATGGTAGGCTCAAAAAAAGTACCGCCTCGTTCAGAAGACTTGCCACCGGTAACTAAGGTCGCTCCATTAGCAACTGCATCCGCAATATGCCTCTGGACTTTAGCTAGTGCATGCTCATCAATCAATGGTCCTTGAGTCACCCCAGGCTCTAAACCATGACCCACTTTGAGTCCTTTAGTGGCTGCGGCAAACTTTTCAACAAATTCGTCGTGAACTTTTTTATGCACATAAAAGCGATTGGCTGCAACACAAGCTTGGCCAGCATTGCGGTACTTAGCAAACATGGCTCCAGCAACAGCATTGTCAATGTTGGCATCTTCAAAAACAATAAATGGCGCATGACCACCCAACTCAAGGGCAATCTTTTTCACTGTTGGGGCGCACTGCATCATTAGCAACTTACCAACCTCAGTAGATCCAGTGAACGAAAGATGCTTCACCACTTGAGAATCGCAAAGTGCTTTACCAATTGCGATGGAATTATGAGCATCCGCAGTCAAAATATTGATCACCCCATCAGGGACACCTGCACGCGAAGCGAGTTCAGCCAATGCCAATGCTGACAACGGTGTTTGTTCAGCAGGCTTGATGACAATAGAACAACCAGCTGCCAGTGCTGGAGATACTTTTCTAGTAATCATGGCGCTCGGGAAGTTCCAAGGAGTAATCGCTACACAAACTCCGATGGGTTGCTTTAGCACCATCAAACGCTTGTCTTCCCAGGTTGAACTAGGAATGGCGCCGGTTACCCGTTTTGCCTCTTCAGCAAACCACTCAATAAAGGAGGATCCATAATGAATCTCGCCTTTAGCTTCAGTCAAAGGCTTACCCTGCTCCAATGACATGATGATCCCAAGATCTTCGGTATGCTCAGTAATTAAGTCAAACCACTTGCGCATCACTGCAGCGCGCTCCTTACCAGTTTTTGTGCGCCATTGCGTAAATGCAGTTTCAGCTAATGCAATAGCGTCTAGTGCATCAGCAACATCGAGATTGGGAACCTGAGCGATTTCTTCGCCAGTTGCAGGATTGGTTACTGAGAAAACTTTGCCAGATTTAGCTTGAAGCCATTTACCGCCGATAAATGCATCACCCTTCAGGAGATTTTTATCTTTCAATAACGAACTAATGTGATTTACTGCTGACATAAATAAATACTCCAAAGAATCTTGTAGGTGGCAAAATTGCTCATTAATTTAAAAAGTGTTTTGACCCCACCAATCAGTAAAAACCCTAGGCAGGTATTGCTTTACCAAGGTGTTAATTATTGGATACGAAGAAAATTTTGCAATCAAAAATGAATACAAAAATTATTCTGCGTAACAGGCCAAATCAAACCGTAACACAAGATAACTTTGAATGCATTGACGCCGATATAGAGCCTCTCAGGAGCGGCCAAGTCCTGGTTTTAAATCAATGGCTTTCTCTGGATCCCTATGTGCGCGGCAGAATGACTGAGCGCAAATCATATGCACCCTCAATGGCGCTTGGCGATGTTGTCATGGGCGAAGGCATTGGAATTGTCATAGACTCCCAATCCGATCAATTTAAAACGGGAGATAAAGTCATTGGCATGCTGGGATGGCAAACCCATGCCGTCATGAATTGCTCTGCGATCAAGCTTATTCCTGAGATTCCATTTTCGGAAACCTGGCCTTTGGGAGCCGCAGGAATGCCTGGGATCACTGCCTGGATTGGGATGATCGATATTTGTAAGCCCAAGGCCGGTGAAACCATCCTCGTTACCTCTGCCGCAGGTTCCGTAGGGAGTGTCGCTGGCCAACTTGCCAAACTACAGGGGGCTCATATCATTGGAATTGCAGGCCCTGAGGAAAAGTGCGCTTATGTGCAGGATGCATTGAATTTTGATTACTGCCTGTCCTATCAGCACTGCAATTGGCTTAGCAACTTCAATAAATACGCCCCCAATGGTATCGATGGGTTGTTTGAGAATGTTGGGGGCACCCTATTTGACAGTCTGACTCCTCAAATGAACCCCTACTCCCGCATTGCCATCTGTGGACTGATTGCCGAAGGACTTGAAGAGCAGCTCCACAGCATCAATCTGCGCACCTTGCTAGCCAATCGCATGTTAATTCAGGGATTTATCGTCTCTGATCATGTCGCTCGCTGGCGAGAGATCCAAAAGCAATTAATAGACCTCATAGCTGAACAAAAGATCCAGGTGTATGAAAAAATCACTGAAAACCTGCAAAACGCACCTCAGACCCTGATTGATCTGCTGGAGGGCAGGTGTTTGGGCAAACAAATAATCAAGCTATCCTAAGCGCTGGACATCCAGAAAAAACATCAATGACAACCCAATCTAGACCATCTAACATCCTCACACTGAAGAATCTGCTGGTCTTTGGCGGGCTGATGGTGACTTTTTCCATGGGTATACGCCATGGATTCGGTCTCTTTAACTTACCTATTACCTCTGCCAATGGTTGGGGGCGAGAAACTTTTGCTCTGACTATGGCATTGCAAAATTTAATTTGGGGTGCCGTTCAACCTATCACAGGGGCATTGGCTGATCGTTACGGTGCACTCAAAATCATGATTGCTGGGGGTGCACTGTATGCACTCGGTTTAGCCGGTATGGCGGTCTCTACCGATGCACTGAGTTTTGCATTTGCGGGCGGATTGCTAATCGGTCTTGCACAAACTGCAACCACCTATAGCGTGGTGTATGGCATCTTAGGTCGCAATGTTGCTCCTGAAAAAAGAGTGTGGGCAATGGGCATCACTGCAGCAGCTGGATCATTCGGACAATTTTTAATGATTCCAGTTGAGCAAGGCTTACTATCAAACTTTGGTGCCAATGATGCGTTACTCGTATTAGCGCTCATGGCAAGCCTCATGATTCCGATTGCGTTTATGTTGCGCGAACCCAATGCTGCGAATATGCAGCAAGGTAGCAATCAAACCATCAAAGAAGCCTTAAAAGAAGCGATGGGTAACCCCAGCTTAAGATTGATTACTTTGGGATATTTTGTTTGCGGATTTCAGGTGGTATTTATTGCGGTTCATTTAGCACCTTACCTAAAAGATTTATCCAAGCTGTACCCTGATGTTGGTGCACCTTTTGTAGCGACTACCGCCCTAGCTTTAATTGGTCTATTCAATATTTTTGGAACCTATGCCGCCGGAATCTTGGGGCAACGCTTTCCGAAGCGCTACCTTTTATCAGGCATCTATATCAGCAGATCTGTAGCGATCATCGCTTTTGTTTATCTGCCCCTGAGCCCAACGACTACCTACATCTTTGCAGCCATCATGGGCTTCTTATGGCTCTCCACCATCCCATTAACCAATGCCATCGTTGCACAGATTTTTGGCGTGAAGTACCTCTCAATGCTCTCTGGTCTCGTATTCTTCTCCCATCAACTGGGCAGCTTCTGCGGGGCTTATTTTGGAGGCTACCTGTTTGATCGCACCGGCTCCTATCTGATCGTTTGGAATATTGCGATTGCCTTAGGTGTGTTTGCATTCTTAATTAATTTTCCAGTAAAAGAGCGGGCAATTGCACGCCTGGCTACTGCTTAATTTTTTAATGCATATTTCTATTTCGCGCTTCGTCTCATACACCCTATTGGCAGCGATATTGGGAATTATTTTCTGCGCGTACTTTGCGCCAGAGTTGACAGTCGCAATCACCAATCAAGTGTGGGCGCTGTGTGGCTGGTAATCGGTGGATAATGTAGCTTGCACTAGTATCTTTTTTATAAAACGTTTTATTTTTTAATCTTGCCGTAGCACAATGGATAGTGCACATGCCTCCTAAGCGTGGGATACAGGTTCGATTCCTGTCGGCGGGACCACTTCCCAATCAGAACTTATCCACAGCCTTTGTGGATAAATACCCAAAAGTTTTCGTAAGTCTTAGATTTGTATAGAGTGACCTAGCTTGCTTAATTTATGAGCATTCGCCATCAACAAAAATGTACGTAAATCATTGTTGACAATTCAAATTTATTTATAGATTTATGCATCAGTTTTTGGTAAAAAGGATTTCTCTTACACTTAGGGCATGCATAAGCTCATAACCAAGCTCACCACCAGCACCATCGCTGCCTTAGAGGAATTACTTCAAAATACCGCAAGGCCGGCTCCGCCTGATTACCTACCCATCCATTTCTTGGGTGGCTACACTGCTGGACAAATTATTGGGCACATAAGCCCTGATTTCACGGCCCATTTACTCGAATTCTTAGCAAAAAATCCAGTCCCCCACATAGAAATGAGCCAGGATCGCCTGACTATTTACCATGCAAGACCCCTGGAGCTCTCTAAAAGCCTCTCGAAAATGGCTGATCGGATGCGCCAAGGTGGGTTTATTCCAGGGTGGCGGAATGAGGATTTCGCTTGGATTGACCAAAATGGCCACGAATACTTCCGTTTAGAGCGCTCTGCCTTCCGCGCTTTTGGCTTTCGGAGCATGGCAACCCATATTAATGGCTATACCAAGGCGGGTAATCTATGCCTTGGGAGGCGGAGCGAAACCAAATCAACTGACCCTGGCCGTCTCGATAACCTAGCTGCAGGCGGTATTAGTGCAGATGAAACCCCATGGGTGAATGCCCGCAGGGAGTTATGGGAAGAAGCCGGTGTGCCAGCCCAGATTTCCGATCAAATTGAGCCCGTGGGTCGCATCCATATGCGTCGCACTATCCCGGGCCGGGGCTTTCATGATGAACAGCTCTATATTTATGACCTCGAGCTGGCGGATAACTTTGTACCCACTAATTATGACGGAGAAGTAAGCGGTTTTATTGAAATCTCGCTTTCAGAGGCTGCAGCGCGCATTTTGGCTGATGAATTCACTAGCGATGCCGCCTTGGTGACTGCGGATTTCATTTTGCGCAATAACAGTAAGGAATAATTCCTCCAAACTGGATCTAAGTACTTAATTTTGATCACCCAGCTGAAAGGCATTTCGTGGTTAAATAAGACCTAAGGATGAAACAGGGGTGCCCTTGAGTGATGTATGCTACAAGGCGCTGAGAAAGACCCTATAACCCGATCCAGGTAATGCTGGCGTGGGGAGTTTTCCATCAGACCGTCACCCGGTTTCGTCCATCTAAAAAACAGTCAGGAGATGGACATGAGCGATACCAATACAAAATCAAAACAAGAAATTCCTAGCTTAAAAAGCTTAGAGCGTGACTTTGGCCAAAAATTTGCCTACCCCGCCTCTACTAAAACCTACCTAGAAGGTTCGCGTCCAGATATCAAAGCACCGATTCGCATGATTGAGCAATTATCAACTCGCGTTGGTGAAGAGATGGTCCCCAATCCTCCTGTGCCGGTTTATGACACATCAGGTCCTTATAGCGATCCAGAGATCGTGATCAATCTTGAAAAAGGTTTGCCTTTATTGCGCAAGAACTGGATTGAGGAGCGAGGTGACACAGTTCAGTTAACTGGACCTAGTTCCGAATACGGTGTTGCCCGCTCACAAGATGCAGCTACTCAGAATTTGCGTTTCGCCCACATCAATCCACCGCGTGTCGCTAAAGCGGGTCAGAATGTGAGCCAAATGTATTACGCCCGCAAAGGTATTGTGACGCCTGAAATGGAATACGTTGCTTTGCGTGAATCCATGGGTCTTGAGCAATTACGCAAGAATCCTGAATACAAACAACTGCTCAAACAACATCCTGGTAAGAGCTACGGCGCAAATCTTCCTGACATCGTTACTGGTGAATTTGTCCGCTCTGAAATCGCTGCTGGTCGTGCGATTATTCCAGCCAACATTAATCACCCAGAGCTCGAGCCAATGATTATTGGCCGTAACTTCCGCGTGAAGATTAACGGCAACTTAGGTAACTCTGCTGTGACTTCCTCTATTAACGAAGAAGTGGAAAAAATGGTGTGGTCAATCCGTTGGGGTGCAGACACCATCATGGATCTTTCTACAGGAAAGCATATTCATGAAACTCGTGAGTGGATTATTCGTAACTCACCAGTTCCAATTGGTACCGTTCCAATCTACCAAGCGCTCGATAAGACTGGTGGTATTGCAGAAGACCTCACCTGGGAAATGTTCCGCGACACCTTGGTAGAGCAAGCTGAGCAAGGTGTGGACTACTTCACCATTCATGCTGGTGTATTGCTGCGCTATGTTCCTTTAACAGCTGACCGCATTACCGGCATCGTCTCTCGTGGTGGTTCCATCATGGCAAAGTGGTGCTTGGCTCACCATAAAGAAAACTTCCTCTATACGAAGTTTGATGAGATTTGCGAAATCATGAAAGCCTATGACGTGTCATTTAGTTTGGGTGATGGCTTGCGTCCTGGTTGTATTGCTGACTCCAATGATGCTGCGCAGTTTGGTGAGTTGCACACCCTTGGTGAACTGACTGCAAAAGCCTGGAAGCATGATGTGCAAGTCATGATTGAAGGTCCTGGTCACGTGCCAATGCAGCGTATTGAAGAAAACATGACTGAAGAGTTGAAGCACTGCCTAGAGGCACCCTTCTATACTCTCGGACCATTGATTACTGATATCGCTCCTGGTTACGATCACATTACCAGCGGTATTGGTGCTGCACAAATTGGTTGGTACGGCACAGCGATGCTTTGTTATGTCACCCCAAAAGAGCATTTAGGTTTGCCAGACAAGGAAGATGTTCGTACCGGCATCATCACCTACAAAATTGCAGCCCATGGTGCAGACTTAGCCAAAGGTTTACCAGGCGCTCAAGTGCGTGATAACGCTTTATCTAAAGCCCGCTTTGAGTTCCGCTGGGAAGATCAATTTAATCTTGGTCTAGATCCTGAGCGTGCTCGTGAATACCACGATGCTACTTTGCCTGCAGAAGGCGCAAAGATTGCCCACTTCTGCTCAATGTGTGGACCGAAGTTCTGCTCGATGAAGATCACGCAAGAAGTACGTGATTACGCTGCCACATTAGATGCTGATGGCAATCCTAAGTCGAAAGTGATTCCGATCACTGCAGAAGCCTCTACCGATCCACAAAAAGGAATGGAAGAGATGTCAGCAGAGTTCCGTAAGCGCGGTAGCGAAATTTATCAGTAAGTGACTCACGCATTCTCAAACGGCAAATATGCCATCGTTGGCGCCGGCCTGATGGGTCGGTTGCTAGCGGTCGCGCTTGCTAAGCGCGGCGCTCAGGTTGAGCTGTTTGAGAAAGGTGGCTCGGACGGCAACTTAGCAGCAGCTCGAATTGCTGCTGCTATGTTAGCTCCATTGGCAGAGTCTGCCATTACCGAAGATAACGTGGTGCGCATGGGTGTGCACAGCCTACCTCGCTGGAAGCAACTCATCGATGAATTAGCAAAGCCAGTATTCTTTCAACAAGATGGCACCCTGATCTTATGGCATCGTCAAGATACTAGCGATGCGGAGCGCTTTGCCTCCCATCTGGAACGAAATTGCGATCACAATCAGGCGCTTTCTAAACCGATTCATTTGGATAGTCAGTCTCTTACAGAAATTGAGCCTAGCGTTGCAGAACGGTTTACCCAAGGCCTCTACCTTCCCAATGAAGGCCAACTCGATAATCGCCAACTGCTCGAGGCTTTGTTAGTTGAGTTGACTTTGATGAAGGTGCCTTGTCATTGGAATCAAGCTGCAGATCCTGAGCTACTTCGCACTTCAAATAATGGCTTTGATTGGGTCATCGATTGTCGTGGCCTGGGTGCTAAAGCTTCTTGGGATCATGCCGGTAACTCTAATAAAGATTTACGAGGAGTGCGTGGTGAAGTGATTCGCCTGCATGCGCCTGAAGTTAAATTACGTCGCCCTACTCGCCTAATCCATCCGCGCTACCCAATTTATATCGCCCCTAAAGAAGATGATGTCTACGTTGTTGGTGCAACAGAAATTGAATCTGAAGATCTTTCTCCAATGAGCGTGCGCTCCGCCCTGGAATTACTCAGCGCGGTGTATACCGTTCATAGCGGCTTTGCTGAAGCGCGAATTTTGGAAATGGCAACGCAATGTCGCCCTACGCTCAAAGATAATTTACCGGAGATTGCTGTTGATCGAAAACCAATTCAAGCTGGTCTGATGATGATTAATGGACTCTATCGACATGGTTTTATGATCTCACCAGCGATTTTGGATTGCGCATTAGAGATATTGCATTCAGGATCTAGCAACACAGCGAGTGACTTAGGCCTTCAGGTAACAGCTTCTACTGATCAGGAGCTTAGTGCATGCGCATAATAGTCAATCAAGTTGCCAAAGAGGTTCCAGATCAAAGCACGATTGATGATGTATTGCTGCTCATCGATGCAAAGCCACCCTTTGCCGTTGCCGTCAATTATGAATTTGTTCCTAAGACTAGGCATGCAGAAGAAATGTTGCGTGAAGGCGATGAGATGGAAGTCATAGCACCGGTTACTGGCGGCTAATTAAGCAACGAACACATCAAGAAATAAATACAGACAAAAGTAAGAAAAAGAATTCATTAATCAACATGACTGCCCCATTACCAAACCCTTTAAATACAGCCAATCCATTAGTGCTGTATGGCGAGACTTTTGCTAGTCGCTTATTACTAGGAACCTCGCGTTACCCATCTCCCCAGGTTTTAGAAAATGCGGTGAAGCAATCCAATCCTGGAATGATTACGGTAAGCCTGCGTCGGCAAGGGACATCCACTACAGAAGCACACTCTGGCTTTTGGGATCTCTTGAAGAAAATGGCTGTACCAGTTTTACCAAATACTGCAGGATGTCATAGCCCGAAAGAAGTAATTACTACCGCGCAGATGGCACGTGAAGTATTTGAGACAAATTGGATTAAGTTAGAACTCATCGGCGATGACTACACCTTGCAACCGGATACTTTACGTTTAGTTGCCACTGCAGAAACTTTAATTAAAGATGGTTTCAAGGTTCTACCTTACTGCACTGAAGATCTGATCTTGTGCCAACGCTTAGTGGATGTAGGATGCCAGGCGGTGATGCCATGGGCCGCTCCAATTGGTACTGGTCAAGGCCCTTTAAATCCTTATGCATTAAAACTCTTACGCGACCGCTTAAAAGTTCCGCTGCTGGTGGATGCTGGTTTAGGCCTGCCATCACATGCATGCACAGTGATGGAGTGGGGTTTTGATGGTGTTTTACTCAATACAGCTGTTGCGCTAGCGGATGACCCAGTGGCCATGGCTAAAGCGTTTGCGATGTCAGTCGATGCTGGTCGAACCGCCTACCTCTCTGGTGCCATGAAAGCCCAACAGTCCGCCCAAGCTAGTACGCCCTTAGTTGGCACGCCTTTTTGGCATCAAAGTTAAAGAGTCAATGAGATGAGCTTAGTGCGCGACCTTGCAGATCACATTGTTGCTGCCCATGCACAGGATGATCTGTGCTTACCGATCCCAACCTACAGCATCTCATCGCCCCCACCACAAATCGATAATGAACATGCAACAGATCACTATGAGCTAGCAGGCGCACTGGCATCCATTGAGATGGGCTTTATCGAATGTGATGCCAAAGTATTGGGCAAAGCTTGGTCACGCATGGTTCACCAAGATGGTGGATTTAACCCATTTAAATGGCCCTCTAGGCCTGAGCATTTTGATTTATTGCCTTGGACACGCAACATGAATCCCAACGCTTTTGCGGAGTGTCCTCAACGCTTGGGTTTATATGCTGTTATGCAAGATGCTGATTGGGTAAAGCGCGCTGTTGAGGCTGAAGTACCAACGGTGCAACTGCGTCTCAAATCAGATGATCGTAGACTGATTCGCAAACAAATTGCGCAATCTGTTGAGGCAGTCAAAGGCAGCAAGAGTCTGCTCTTCATTAATGATTATTGGCAGGAAGCAATTGAAGCAGATGCCTATGGTGTTCATCTGGGGCAAGAAGATTTAGCAGTGGCAGACCTGGATGCAATTCGATCTGCAGGCTTGCGCTTAGGTCTGAGTACCCATGGCTATGCTGAAATGGTTTATGCGGATCGTTTCTGCCCGAGTTATATCGCTATGGGCGCAGTCTTTGCAACCAATCTGAAAAAGATGGCTACCGCACCTCAAGGCTTGGGCCGTTTATATAAATATGCTCAATTGATGAATCACTATCCTTTAGTGGCTATTGGCGGCATTGATGAAAGTAGTATTCATGCGGTGGCACAAAGTGGTGTTGGCTCGGTTGCGGTTGTCAGGGCAATCAATGGATCGAGTGATCCAAAGGCAGCCGTGAAGCGACTGCAAGAGTTAATGAAAACTTAAGCCCGAATCTTTAATCTTTAATACTTACCCTTCTCTTCTGGCAATGCAGTTGGATAAAAATCATGCATATGCCACAAAGGTCCTGGACCCTCACCAATACTTAAGAATCGTCCTGCCTCTAAGCCTGCCTCAACATAAGAAATTGCCTTAGCGACTGCGTGAGAAAGATCGTGACCATCTGCTAAATAAGTCGCAATCGCTGATGACAGTGAGCAACCCGTGCCATGGGTGTTAGCAGTATTGACACGGTAGTGCTTGAAGTCTTTGGATTGAACCACTTCAAGACCATCTTCAATAGTTCGCCACATCAGAAAATCTGTTAACTGAGTATGACTGGCATCCAGATGTCCGCCTTTGATCAAGACTGCTTGAGGACCCATCTCGAGCAACTCTTGTGCTGCCACCTTGAAGTCATTCGCCCCTTCAATCTCACGACCCAAGAGCAAGCCCGCTTCTTCCGTATTAGGAGTAATTAAGCTTGCCATCGGAAACAACTCTTTAATCATGGCTTGGGCGGTATCGTCTCCACCAAGACTGGCGCCTGAAGTAGCCCTGAGTACGGGATCTAGAACAATTCTTTTGGCGCCATGGCGCTTGAGAGCTGATGCCACAGTGCGAACGATTTCTGGACTGGCCAACATGCCAATCTTGACGATATCCACCCCAATATCCATAAATACTGCGTCGATCTGAGCTTCCACCACATCGAGATCAATATCCTGAATACGAGTAACACCCAGAGTGTTCTGGGCGGTAATAGCCGTGATGACCGTCATTGCATATCCACCCAAGGCGCTTATGACTTTGAGGTCGGCCTGAATGCCCGCGCCACCGCCACTATCCGAGCCGGCGATGGTCAATACTTTAGGGATCTGTACAGAACTTGGAGTAGATGATTTCATCTTGCTATAATATCGGCTTATTCCTCGATAGCTCAGCGGTAGAGCAGCAGACTGTTAATCTGTTGGTCCGTGGTTCGATCCCACGTCGAGGAGCCAAATACAAGAAAACCACCTTTTTAGGTGGTTTTTTTCTTTGGTGATCCGGGTAAATCGATTAAGCCTAGATCAAGCCCTTCTTTTTAAGATTAGCAAGGCGGTTATTGAGGGTCTTAATAGTGAGAAGGTTGACCTTGTCTCCCCCCGCCCAATTGCTACCTTTCCACTCAATGCCTTCTGCGGTGACGTTAGCAAAAGGTTCTTTACCCTCTTTGGCGTAGCCCTCCAAAATAGTAATGAGTGCTGGGCGATCATCGGATCCACCAGCATCTTTAATGGCATCCAGGATTGGCTTGGTAATGGTATCGCCATAGCTCACTTTAGAGTCAGGATGTTTTGCTGCTACTGGCTCGTCAAAGATGTATTCATGTGGCCACTCAAATACATTTCTAGCTGAATTTTTTACTGCCTCTGGTCTTACTGCAGTACTTGCAGGATTTTTAGGATCAATTGGTAAATTGAGTCCCTTGATCCAAGCCTCAAATTCTGCGATACGGGCATAGCGTTTTTCTTCACTATCGCGCTTTTGCTCTTCTTGAGAAAGTAGCAAGGTGACCCAAGCCCAGGCGATGTCTTTAGGTATGGCAAACTCTTGCGCCAAAATGCCGCTCGCTTTTTTCAGGATAGGCTTGGATGTGAGTTTTGTCATTGTGTACTTTCTGTATTCTGGAGTAGGCGCCTTCAATTTAAGTTAGAAAGGCTCGCCACAGCCCCGTAGGATACTCTTCATTGGGCTAGATTGAGCCCGAAATGGACCTTTTAATCTCCCAAAGTCCAGTTATTACTTGCTCTGTTATGCTTTTGGTGCTGAATTAAAAATCATCATTAGAGTGAATTTAGTAAACAGGAGATAGCTATGATTCAAAGTAAGCTTTTAAATGTATTTATTCGTTTGCTTCTATTCTTTACGGCAGCGATAGCCATATTGGTTGGCACTAGCCATACATCTGTCGCTCAATCAGATTACCCCAATAAACCCATACGTTTTATTGTCCCCTTTCCTGCTGGCGGGGCAACCGATAATATTGCCAGACCACTCCAAAACGAGCTTCTCAATACCGTAAAGTGGAATGTCATTATTGACAACAAGCCAGGTGCAGGCGGCAATATTGGCGCGGAAATTGTTTCTAAATCAGTCCCCGATGGCTATACCTGGCTCATGGCATCAGTCGGTACGCATGGTATTAACTTGCCCCTCTATACCCAGGGCGGCGGAAAATTACCATTTGATCCGGTGAAGGATTTCACTCCCATTACTTTGGTGGCAGAGCTACCTAATGTCTTAGTTCTAAATCCTGAATTTGCCGCTAAAAATAAAATTAATAGCGTGAATGATTTGATTGCCTACGCCAGAGCTAACCCAGGAAAAGTCAATATGGCTTCGAGTGGCAATGGCACCTCCATTCATATGGCGGGAGAGCTATTTAAATCCATGACAAAAACGTATATGGTGCACTTACCCTACAAGGGAAGCCCTCCAGCAGTGACTGATTTAATGGCAGGAAATGTAGACATCATGTTCGACAACCTCCCTTCTTCCATTAATTTTATACGTGCTGGTCGTTTAAAGGCATTGGCAGTGACTAGCGCCAAACGCTCTCCTGCATTTCCGGATATGCCCACCATTGCAGAGGCAGCAAACTTACCAGGCTATGAGGCGACCTCTTGGTTCGGCGTTGTCGGCCCTGCAAATATGTCGGCGGATATTCTGAATAAAGATAGTGCCGTATTGATGGCTGCTATTAATAGTCCTGCGGTAAAAGAAAAATATTTAGCAATGGGTGCGCAGCCCGTTGGTAATACACCAGCTCAATTCTCAACTTTTATTAAAAATGAAATTGCGAAGTGGACAAAGGTTGTCAAAGATTCTGGAGCAAAAGTAGACTAAGTTTTGGATGGCTAGCTTACTTAAAGAGGGGCTCATCTCCTCTTTTTTATTACCCTAACTGAGAAAGCAGTTTAGTTGGGGTAATCACTTCTGGATCTAAGACTAGTTCAATCAAGGCACCTTTTTTACTTGCAAGCGCTTTTATAAATGCCGGTGCAAATTCCTCGGTCTTACTGACTCTAAAACCGGGCATTCCAAAACTATCAGCAAACTTCACAAAATCGGGGTTAGTTAAGCCGGTTGCGATCACGCGAGACTTAAACTCCCTCTCTTGATGCATGCGGATAGTCCCGAGCATGCTGTTGTTGACTACTAAAACAATTGGATAAGCATCGTAACGGGCAGCTGTAGCCAGCTCTTGGCAGTTCATCATAAAGTCGCCATCACCACACACTGCAATAACGACTTTTTCGGGACTAGCAATCTTGGCAGCAATTGCGGCAGGCAGACCATAACCCATAGATCCATTGGCAGGCGCCAATTGGGTTTTGTATGTCCCATAGGGATAAAAACGATGCACCCAGGTTGCAAAATTGCCAGCACCATTAGTGATAATGGCATCGCGCGGTATGAGCCCTGGCAATGAGTCCATGATGAATGCTAATTGCAAGTCGCCTTTGACAGTCACTGGACTCGAGAAAGCGAGATACTCATCATGAGCCTCCTTCATAGCAGCGCGATCATGCTGAGCATTCATCTTCACTCTGCTTAATGCTGAGCAGAAATTTTCTGGACTGCAATTGATAGCAAAGTCAGGTCGATATACACGGCCCAATTCTTCTGGACCGGACAGTACGTGAATTAATTTTGTTTTCGCTTGAGGAACAGTCAATATGCTGTAACCAGCAGTTGTCATCTCTCCCAGGCGCTCTCCGATAACTAACAAGACATCTGCCTCTTGAATACGCTTTACCAAAGCCGGATTGGCGCCAATACCTAGATCACCTGCAAATGCAGGATCTAGATTATCGATGACATCTTGAGAGCGAAAGCTCGTTGCAATTGGGATGGCCTGCGCATTTGCCCAAGAACGTAAAGCCTCGCATGCAGTGCCATTCCAATTACCACCGCCTGCGATCACCATGGGCTTTTTAGCGGAGGTAAAGGCAGCCATTGCTAGATCAAAACTGTGAAGATCTAGGCCTGGCTGAACGATGTGGGCAGCTTTGACAGGGTTTTCTTGACCAGTCATATACAGCACATCTTCCGGTAGAGCTAATACAACTGGGCCTTTTCGACCTGCCTGAGCCACATGAAATGCATGAGAAACAAATTCATCAATGCGATCGACACGATCAATGCTACCAACCCATTTTGCGCATTCTGAATACATTCGGCGATAGTCAATTTCTTGGAAGGCCTCACGCTCAACCATGTCAGTCCCAACTTGTCCGACCAATAGAACCATTGGTGTTGAGTCTTGATAGGCTGTATGCATTCCAATCATGGCATTCGAGGCGCCAGGCCCACGGGTAACCATTAAAACACCAGGGTGACCCGTCAATTTTGCATAGGCCTCTGCCATATAAGCAGCACCGCCCTCTTGTCGACAGGTGATGAAACGAAAATCAGGGTGATCAAGCAAACCGTTTAATAAAGGCAGGAAGCTCTCGCCAGGAACGCCAAAGGCGATATCCACACCCTGTCTCGCCAATGCATTGGCGAGGATTTGGCCACCATTTAGCGCTTTACTTGGGGTCTGCATGATATTGATCGGCTTTCTAAGGATTTTGGTTATGTATAACGAGTAGTAGCAAGTTATCACACTTTATTCAGTAATGAATCCAATTGGATGACTGGTTTAGGGAGACTTATCAGCCTCTTGACTGCCCTATACTGCCAACACTAACAACCAATAAATCAATGTAATTGGAGGCTTTGCAATGAGACTATTTAGCTATCGAGATTCAAGTGGCCAAGACGGCGTGGGCGCTCTCTTAACAGGGAGTTCAAATACCTTCATTAATCTATCTGCCACAGATCCGTTGATACCCAATAGCTTGCAAGCAATCATAGAATCACCAGAAGCATTAAATCGTGCTGCAGTAGCAATCCAAAATTCAAAGGCAATTGAAGGGGAGATAGACGCTATCACTTTTAGAGCGCCGATTGAGAAGCCTGGAAAAATTATCTGTATGGGCCTGAACTATGCTGACCATGCAAAAGAAGGTGGCAACGCTAGACCTGAATACCCGAGCTTTTTTATGCGTGGTCCCAGTTCATTAACAGCCCACTTAAGCCCCATCATTCGACCTCGGGTTTCTGATAAGTTAGATTACGAAGCAGAGCTCGCCTTTGTAGTTGGTAAAAAGGCACGCCATCTGACATTGGATAATGCTTTGGAATGTGTAGCGGGGTACAGCATTTTTAATGATGGCAGTCTGCGAGATTACCAACGTAAAACTACCCAATGGACCATTGGTAAAAACTTTGATCAAACTGGTGCTTTTGGACCATGGCTCGTGACCCCAGATGAGCTTCCCCTTGGCTGCGATGGCTTGACCATTCAGTCACGCTTAAATGGTCAAGTGATGCAAAACGCCAATACCAAAGACTTCTTATGGAACGTGGCAGAGACCATTGTTTTGATAACCGAGTGCATGACGCTAGAACCTGGCGATCTGGTGATTACCGGCACTCCGGCTGGCGTTGGCTATGCAAGGACACCCCCTGTTTTTATGAAACCAGGGGATATTTGTGAGATTGAAATTGAATCTATTGGAATATTGCGCAACTCTATAGCGGACGAGTAATTGAGCTAAAGCTCTCGGTAGACCTTAAAATATCGCTATGACCAAGATTCCAGAACTTCTCGCCCCTGCCGGCAGCCTTTCCATGCTGCGTACTGCCTTCGACTTTGGTGCCGATGCCATTTATGCCGGACAGCCGCGTTATTCCCTGCGAGTACGTAATAACGACTTCGGAAAAATGGAGACGCTCAAAGAAGGGATTGATACTGCCCATGCTTTGGGTAAGAAGTTTTACCTCGTATCCAATCTGCTACCCCATGGTGGCAAGACCCGTACTTATATTAAAGACATGGATCCTGTAGTTGCATTAAAGCCTGATGCCATGATCATGTCAGATCCGGGTCTCATCATGATGGCTAGAGAAGCTTGGCCAGATATGCCGATTCATTTATCGGTACAAGCCAATACAGTCAATGGCGCTTCTGCAAAATTCTGGCGCTCTGTTGGCATTAGTCGAGTGATTTTGTCACGCGAGCTGTCTTTTGATGAAATCGAAGAAGTTCGTCAAGACTGTCCAGAAATGGAATTAGAAGTATTCGTGCATGGCGCCTTGTGTATTGCTTACTCAGGCCGCTGTCTTTTATCAGGCTACATGTCGCATCGTGACTCTAACCAAGGTGCGTGCACCAATGCTTGTCGCTGGGATTACAAGGTCAAGCCTGGTCAACAAAATACTAGCGGTGATGTAGTTCTACTTCAAGAGGCGCGTCGTCCAGATGATTTAATGCCTATGGAAGAAGATGAGCATGGTACTTACATCATGAACTCCAAAGATTTACGTGCCATTGAACATATCGAACGCTTGACGAAGATGGGTGTGGACTCATTCAAGATTGAGGGTCGCACCAAGTCGCCCTATTACGTTTCTCGTACTTGCCAATCCTATCGCACTGCGATTGATGATGCGGTAGCGGGTCGCCCAATGAACATGTCCCTCATTGGCAATCTGGAAGGCCTAGCAAATCGTGGATATACCGATGGCTTCTATGAGCGTCACCACGATAAAGAGTATCAACTCTATATGCGTGGTCACTCGCTCTCAGGCAGAAGTTTATATGTTGGCGAGACCTTAGAGATTGATGAGGCCTCAGGTCGCGTCAAGGTAGATGTAAAAAACCGTTTCTCGATTGGTGATAAGCTAGAAATCATTGAGCCCGAAGGCAATCAAGATATGGTGCTTGATGCCATGTGGAATCTCAAAGATGAGCCAATTGATGTTGCCCCTGGCTCAGGTCACTTTGTTTGGATTCAATTGCCACTCAAGAGTAAGCATGCATTTATTGCGCGCTACACCCAAGAACCAGCACCAGTTGAGGCTAGCTCTTGCAGTAACTGCTAATGGAACACTTTAGAAAGTTTTTATGAGCACCTCAACACCCAATTTAGCCCCTGCTCATGGTTTTAAAGAAAAAGCTAAAGAAGAATTTATCAAGGCATTGCAGTTAACCATTTACTTTGGATCTTGGTTTTGCGCTCTTGCCTTTTTAGCAGCAACCTCACTAGATGAGAGGCCTATTCCTTTATCTATTTTTGGCCTTGCCTTGTTTAAAGCGGCAATCTGCGCCAAATTCATGTTGATCGCTCAGGCTGCATATCCAATTAGAGTGAATAAACAGCATGGCATTGTTAGCTCACTACTCTTAGAGTCTCTCTTCTATCTTTTGGTAGTTTTGGTCTTAAATTATTTAGAAGCTGGAGTGCATGGCTTAATTCATGGGAAAGCGTTTTTGATCTCTATGACTGATTTTGGGCAATCCAATCCCTTGCGCGTAGTGGCCATGTCGATTGTGTATTGGCTAATTGTGTGGCCTTATTTACTCTTTACGGGGATGACCATCATGCTTGGCAGCAACGCCGCCCTGAAGATTTTGTTTGGCGATAAATCGAAGCCAAGCTAATCAAACTTGAGTTATACAGCTCGGATGATTAAGTTACTGTCCATTACTCAAGATCGGGCTTTTGTAAAAAGCATTTGCTTGTCTCTCATTTTAGGCGCTCTAACGCCTGCTCTAACTCATGCCCAAGAAATCGAGGCGCGTACCTATTCCAATGCACCCGTTGGGATTAACTTCATCAGCGCTGGGGTTGCACAAGCCAAGGCCGGTAATTACACCCTGACCAGCGAAGTCATGGGTCTTACTCATATCTTTGATGCGGGGGGTCAATCCGGCAAGCTCACTTTAGTGCTTCCTTATGGCCAACTGACTGGATCAAGCAGCATTGGCGGGAGAACAGTTAATGCTAGTACTGAGGGACTATCAGATCCGCTCATCAAGGCGGCAATTAACCTTTATGGTGCTCCAGCATTAACGCTAGATCAATTTAAGAGTTATCAGCAAGATCTCATTGTTGGCGTCAGTCTTGCAGCATCGGTACCCTGGGGTAAGTACAACGACAATCAAATCATTAATGTAGGTGCCAATCGATGGTTTATACAGCCAGGTCTTGGAGTTTCTAAAGCGCTTGGTCCTTGGCGATTGGAGCTCGCTGGTGCTGGTATTTTTCATACCAGTAATACCAACTTCATGGGTGGTAACTCGCTGTCTCAAAACCCGGTTTACTCAACACAAACACACGCGATTTATTACTTTGAGAATACCGCTTGGATCTCCGTAGATGCCACCTACTTTACAGGCGGACAGTCTTACCTTAATGGCAACCCGATTAGCGGCAGTCAAGAGAATTGGCGCTTTGGAACGACGATGTCCTATCCGGTCAATAAAAGTAATTCGATTCGGCTATCGGCGAGTACGGGTGCGTACTCTAGAACCAATAATAGCTATGACTTGTATGGGATTTCTTGGCAATACCGCTTTGGCGGTGGCCTGTAGTTTTTTGTTTATTTATTAGTTTATTTATAAGTCGCGCAAATGACGGCGCAAGATTTTGCCCACATTAGACTTGGGCATTTCATCAATAAAAGCAATTTTTCTAGGACGTTTGTAACTCGTCATTTGCTCTTTGCAATACTGAATGACTTGGGCCTCAGTTAGCTCAGGCTTATCCTTGACAATGTAGGCCTTGACGATTTCACCTAGCTTGCGGTGCGTCAATCCAATCACGGCACACTCTCTTACGCCGGGCATTTGAGAAATCACTTCCTCGATTTCATTGGGGAATACTTTATAGCCAGCAACGACGATCATGTCTTTCTTACGATCCACAATCTGGACAAAGCCATCGGGACTCATGATGCCGATGTCGCCAGACTTAAAATATCCCTTTACCGTCATAGATTGCTCAGTCTCTTCAGGTCTATTCCAGTAACCCGCCATTACCTGTGGACCCTTGATACAAATCTCTCCAGGCGTGCCGAATGGAACCTCTACTCCGTCATCATCGAGTATCAATACATCCGTGCTTGGCACTGGCATACCAATGGACCCAGTAAAGTCTTTTACAAATGGCGTATTTACACAAACCACTGGGGAAGTTTCCGATAGCCCATACCCTTGAGCAATCGGTACCCCCATCATTTTTTGCCAAAGTTCAGCAGTCTTTCTTTGGACCGCCATGCCACCGCCGATCGTAACTAAGAGATGGGGTAACTTGACTAGGCTAAATTCGGGACGATGTATCAGCGCATGAAATAGCGTATTGACGCCTGGAAAAATATTGATATCAGGATGTTTCATGAGCAGCTTAATAAAGCCAGTGATATCTCGGGGATTGGCGACCAATAATAATTTGGCACCCTTACGCATTCCAAGTAGACCGCAGGCAGTCAGCGCAAAAATATGGGTCATGGGCAAGGCACATAAAAATACTAATTGCTGCTGCCGATTTTTTAAGGCGGGCTCAAGCCATAATTCAATCTGAATGATATTAGCTAAGATATTACGGTGCAATAAAATTGCGCCTTTAGAAACCCCTGTAGTGCCGCCCGTGTATTGCAAAAAAGCAATGTCGTCCAGCCTCAGATTGGGTTTAGTAAAGCCATAGCCAGAGCCAATTTTGAGAGCTTGATTCAATTTGACGCAAGGAAAGCTCCAATGCGGAATCAGCTTTTTAATATGGCGAGCAATCAAATTGATGATGACGCCCTTCGGACCCAGACTCTCACCTATGCTACTTACAATCACTTTCTTTACAAGCCCATGATTGGCAATCTCTTGATATACGTGAGCAAAGTTTTCTAGCATCACCAAGATCGATGCACCACTATCTTGCAGCTGATGCTCAAGCTCACGAGCGGTATAGAGCGGGTTAATATTGACTACGACAAAGCCTGCGCGTAGTGTCCCCAGCATTGCAATTAAGTATTGCGGCACATTCGGGAACATGATGGCGATACGCGATCCTGCTTCAAGACCTAAACTTTGTAAATACGCAGCGAAGTCTTTAGACAGAATATCGAGCTGACGATAGCTGATGGTATGTCCCATCGACTCCATTGCCACGCGATTGGGATAATTATTAAAAGATTCTTCTATTAAATCAGCAATAGATGAATAGCCCGCTAAATTAATATCATGGGGAACGCCCTCGAGATAGTTTTTAAGCCAAGGTTTTTGAGTGTTCATTTGCTTAAGTAATTAGGGGATTATGTTAGGCGTGCCTTAAGCACTTAAGAGCTCTTTGAGCTTTTCTAGATAAAGTTCTTGGCCATGGTTAACGCGATGAGTCCATTCGTTTCCTGAGTCAGCATTAGCGTCATCAGTCACATATTTATATGATTGCCATGGAATATTTGATTGATAGGCAATATTAGCAATCGCAAATAATTCCATATCCACTACATCAATGCCCTGCGAGATTAACCAAGGATCATGCGCTGTCACAAAGCTATCGCCAGTACCGCAAGTATGCTCACCGCCAAGTGAGAAGTATTGAGATGGCTTTGCGCAAAATGGGGTTTGGCCTCTGGGTGCCAAAGGGACTGCCATCATGTCGCGCTGCATTACTTTACCGATTTCCAATAAACCTTCCAGAGCAGAATTGATTTTTCCTACGGTACCAAAATTCACTATCCGCTTTGGCTGATATTCATGAATAGCCTGAATAGTTGCGGCAGTAGCATTGATTTTGCCAACTCCACAATACACAATATCAACACCCGCTGGTAACGTGCTTTTATCCAGCTCGGACTCTAATGCGGTAATAATGAGTAATTGTGTTTTCATATCAGCCAATAATGAATTTATTAGATTATCTACCCGGAGTCCCCGACTTTCCAAAGCCAGGAATCCTCTTTCGGGATATCTCCCCTTTATTAGCCAATCCGAGCGCCTTTAAGGAGGCTACGCTGCAACTAGAGGCACTTGCACAGCAGTTTGATTACAGCCATATTTTAGGCATTGAATCACGTGGCTTTATCTTCGGCACCGCCCTCGCCTATCAAGCTAATAAAGGCCTCGCTTTAGCCCGAAAACCCAATAAGCTGCCATTGGCCAGCCATCGAGAATTCTATGGCTTGGAATACGGCTCAGATTCTCTGGAAATACAGGAATCTACTTTGCCGTCCGGCTCTCGGGTGTTGATTGTGGATGATGTACTGGCTACCGGCGGCACCATCATCGCAGCCAGTAAATTGCTCAAAAAGGCTGGCTTTAACGTTGCTGGCGCTCTCACGTTTTTAGAAATTGCCGGTTTACATGGTAGCGATGTCCTCACCCAGAACGGAATCGCTAATGCGACAGTCTTTATTACCTAAAGCGGGTCTTACAAAAGGCTTTTAGCGCCCTTGAGAAGCTTGACAGTGCCCCAGCCTACTGCGAGTACTTTACTGGCAAGCTTGGGCTTGTAGTGCGCCAGTACTGCGAACGCACTGGTCCACAAGATTGGCGTACTCTTCATAAAGTTAAATGCATCTATACCCTTATCAGCCCATGACAAGGGCTTTTCTATGGGCTCAAAATGCAATGCAAAGTCAGCACGCTCTTGGGCTGCCCGCTCCTGCAGCACTTTTTGCCTAGCCTGGAGTTCAGCTAGCGTTTTACTCATTGTTTTGAGAGCTCCTGGCGATCTTTAGCCAACTCTGAAATAGTTGCCTCAAATAATTTGGGCATAGTTTTGAGTGAGCGCAAAACTACCAGCGCCAAAATGATACCTACCGCCAAGAAACCACTGGTTAGCAAGCTCAGCGCCAGGACCCGATCAGTCTCCCAGCTATAAATCACGATTAACAAAGCCAGCATCACCAAACCAAAGAACAAGAAAAACAATGTAAAGATCACCATCACTAAAAGACTCAAGAATTTGGCACGCGCAATCTGCACATCAGTAGAGATTAGCTCCAGGCGGGTCTGAGCAATGGATGCCCCGGTGGAGACGAGATTCTTTAATGAGGAGAAAAGATTTTCTTGTGACATGAATTCCTAGCGACGACGAATAAAAAGACCAACCAACAAGCCAATCCCAGCAGCAACACCTATCGCCTCCCAGGGGTTTCGATGGACAAACTCATCGGTACGCTCAGCAACGACTTTAGCCTTTTCAGTCACAGTACCCTCAACAGAGGAAAGACTTTCTTTTGCACTGTTGAGCGTCTCCAATGCCTTTGAACGAATTGCGCCAAGCGGGCCATCGTCATGGTTCGCCGTTGCCTTTATAAGATCCTCAGCATCCGCCATCAGCGCCTTGAAATCACTCATTAAATTTTCAGAATTGATTTGAACCTCTTCATGCGAGGCTGTCGATTTTTTAGCAGTCATTACTACTCCTTGCTGATGCCATCGAATTTGATGGATAAGTCCATTCTAAGTAATTCCAACAAAGATCATAGTATTAATACTGTCATACCTGCGTTACCTTCTTTGAAGTGCTTTAGATAGGCTTTTAATCCAGGCCTTCTTCTCAAAAGCGCATGGTAAGCCTCGCTACCAAATGCGGTTTGTTCGCCAAAGTGATATTCATCAACACGGTCTGAGAAATAGTTATTGTCCAGGGCGTCATGAACTGCCCGCTTGATCTTGCCACCCTCACCACTAGCTCCATAGCCATGTATCAAAATAATTGCCTTAATACCTACTTCCGAAGCTCGACGAAGCCCAATAGTTAATCGATCCAAAGCCTCCTGGGCACTTGGACTATCAAACTTTAAATTCAGCACCATCGTGTCGCTATGCGGAATAGGAAGATCCTCACTTCCGCATTGGCGACACTCCCCCAGCATCCCTCGGGGATTGCCACATTCTGGACATTCAAATGAGTGAGTCAAACAAAAATTCCTGTTATAAATATCAGACTATAAAGAGGAGACAATAATGCACCGCATCATTATGAACGGACTACTACTAAGCACAACATTAATCGCTGGTAACGCAGTCGCCCATAAACCTACCGAACCCGCCCATCAACTATATATAGAGGGTAATTTTGCCCTTGAGAATGGTTCGGTCATTAAAGACTTTGAGCTTTCCTATACGACACAGGGAACCTTAAATGCCGATAAGAGTAATGCCATACTCATGGTCACTGCAATTGGTGGTAATCACCATCGCATTGATTACCTCATTGGCCCTGGTAAAGCGTTAGATACAGATAAATATTTTGTGATTTGTACTGATGCTATTGGAAATGGCTTAACGACTTCTCCATCAAATAGTAAATTACAACCCAATATCCAATTTCCAGAATTCAATATGCGCGATATGGTGAACAGCCAATATCGCCTTATTGCCGATCACTTCGGAATAAAAAAGCTGGTGGCAGTAGTTGGCGCATCTATGGGTGGCATGCAAGCACTGCAATGGGCAGTCTCCTATCCGAATTCCATGCAGGCAATCATTCCAATCATTCCGCTTGCAAAAACGAATGCGTGGACAACGGGTGTTCTCGAGATGCTACGCCAAAGCATCATGACAGATCCAGGCTATCAAGGTGGTAAATACGATAAGCCCGTTGAGCAAGGCATGCGACTGTGGTCGGGATGGCTTAGCGGCGTAATTGTCAGAACTCCAGCATATCAAGAACAGCTAAACGCAACGCCTGAAGCTGAAATTGAGTATCTAAAAAAGGTACAGGATGCAGGGTGGAAAAGGATGGATGCCAACGATTGGATCTGGCAATCAAGAGCCTATGACCGTCATGATGTTGGTCAAACGCAAGGCTTCAACGGTAACACTTCTGCAGCTTTAAAGTCAATCAAAGCTAAAACCCTCATTCTTGCTGGAACTGGCGACTTACTCAATCCAGAATCCGATGCCAAACTTTCGGCTAAATTAATTCCAGGAGCTAAATACCTAGCAATTAATGATCGCCTCCCTATGGGCCACCTATCAGGTGCCGGGGCCACTAAAGATGAGAATGCATTTCAGAATAAAGTTATTACAGATTTCTTAGCAAATCTTAAGAAATAATTCCTCATAGGGGTCCGTCCGACCGCTATTTTTTATTGGCAATCTTTTACGACTTCAATAATCTTTTGCTCTTAAGAGCAATACTTCGCCTCCAAAGCGGATGTTGAATTGACCTGATCATCAACCATTCGGTTAAGGGTCATTTGCGCTGCATCTTTATTCTCTTGGACTTTCAGATTTAAGTTAATCAATCCGGCTACGTCCTTGCGAATAGAGGTGTTGCCATAGCGCAAGCTCTTTAATGTAGATACAGCCTCAGCAGAAATCTTGCATTGCTGGCTTAGCAACTCAGAAGAATCTGATGAGGTATTTGCATATGCCAATGCAGCTACAGAGATTGAGACAACAGCCAATAAAGTCTTCTTCATCTTATTTCCTTAATTTGTGACCACATGTTGGACAACAACCCGAATCTTTTGCTTTTGTTTTTCTTAAGGCGGCATAGACGCTAGATTCTGAAATTTCCATCTTCCTAGCGGCCTGAGCCGCTGTCATCCCCTTCCCTATCCAATCTAAAGCTTGATGTGTTTTTGGTATCGCTTTTCTCATTTAACCTCCTTTGGTAATACTATATTACAGAATTTGTGAAGTTGTGAAGTTGTGAACTATAATTTTGCTGTTGTTTTTTGATGCTGACTTAACGGCAAATGGGCTAAAAAGAGTAAATAGATGCGGTATAAAGTAGAAAGAGCAGATCAAAGACAATCAAATGACCATGAAAATACAAAATAGCCTTACTCAAGCTTGCGAGCTCATTCAAAAGGAGCAGCTTTCGGTCGATGACTATTTGGGGCAATGCGTAGCGCTGGCAGATGCATTGGAGCCGACATTAAAAGCGTTTACTGTCAGAGCTTCATTGCCTACCCTAATACAAGAATCAGGCTCGGGTCCACTCAGAGGCATTCCAGTGGCGATTAAAGATCTGATCGATACAAAAGATTTTGTAACAAGCTACGGATCCGTAATTTATAAAGATTTTGTACCTACTGAGGATGCTGAAATAGTCAAAAAGATTCGCGACTTAGGTGGCGTTATCTTTGGCAAAAGCGTCACAACCGAATTTGCATGGCGTAACCCGGGAGCTACAACCAATCCATGGAATGGTGGCCACACCCCAGGAGGATCTTCAAGCGGCTCTGCAGCAGCGGTTGCAAGCGGGATTGTGCCGCTGGCGATAGGATCCCAAACTGCAGGATCCATTATTAGACCGGCCTCATATTGTGGAATCGTTGGATATAAGGCAAGCTATGGAGCAGTTCCCCGCAGCGGAGTCCATCCAGTCTCTGGCTCACTAGATCACATTGGGTTTTTTACTAGATCCGTTGCAGATGCAGTGTATGCATTTAATTTGCTCAAAAATTCCACAACTGAAGAGAATGATTCAATTGTGATTCCTGAGCTTATTCTTAAACCAGTGAATGCAGTTTTAGATCAGCGGAAGCCCCGTTTTGCCATTCTCAGCTCTCCATTCGATGACTTGTTAAGCCAAGAACAGGTGGATATCGTAAAAAAGGCGGCGACATTATTAAAAGCCTCAGGCGCCAGCATTGAAGAACTATCGTTACCACAGACTTATTGGGATGGGATAGAAGCATTGGCAGTACTGATGTCATGTGAGGCTGCAGTAGTACATAAAAAACATCTTGAACAGTTTCCTGAACTGCTGGGCGCAGATATAAAAGAATTGATTGAAAAGGGAAATGCGTATTCCGAAAGGGATTACCTGGAAGCTAAAAATCTGCAGATTGCGTTACGTAAGTCCATCGGCAGCTATTTTGAGCAGTTTGATGCAATCTTGGCACCCCCTGCAACCGGCGAGGCACCAAAAGGTCTCAGCTTTACCGGAAATCCAGTCTTTTGCTCTCTTTGGACTTTTATAGGCACTCCAGCCATCGCGCTACCCGTAGGCAAATCCAGCAATGGACTTCCACTAGGCATTCAGCTCATCGGTGCTTACTGTGAGGATGAAAAATTAGTCAATATGGCCGCGTTTGCCGAGGCAAGCTTTAAGGCTCCATACAACTAGCAGTGTTATAAATGAATCATGTCCAGATATGAATCTGGGGTGAGAAAAGAACTGAATTCAGGAGAAGCGTAATGTCCTTATATTTCGAGAAGCGTAGAGGCTTACTTCTATTAATCACTGCCCTAGCCTGTTGTGCGGTAGGAGTAGCAAATGCTCAAACCAATGCAAGTTGGCCTGATAAGCCCATCAAGATCGTTGTGGGCTACTCCGCTGGAGGGGCTACAGATATATTGGCACGTTTAGTTGCAGTCAAAATGGGTAACACTTTGGGTCAGACAGTGATTGTTGAAAACAAGCCTGGTGCCAATAGCAACGTAGGCGCAGAAATCGTTGCACGGTCACCAGCTGATGGGTATACCCTTTACGCTTTTTCAATTGCCAACACCATCAATATGTCGCTATATCCAAAACTGGGATATGACGCGCTAAAAGATTTAGAGCCTATTGGCATGATTGCCAAGATTCCCAATATTTTGGTAGTTAATCCAAATCTTCCAATCAAAACAGTGGCGGACTATGTGCGCTATGCCAAAGAATCAAAAGATGGCGTAACTTTTGCATCCTCCGGTAGTGGCTCATCTATTCATCTCTCCGGTGAAATGTTTAAGATGCAATCGAAAATCCAAATGCTGCACATCCCTTATAAGGGCAGCGCTCCTGCTGTCACAGATTTATTAGGAGGACAGGTCGACTCCATGTTTGATAACGCCCCTTCTGCAATGCCTCATATTCAAAGTGGAAAGCTTCGTGCAGTTGGCATTACCAGTGCACAACGATCCCCATTGTTGCCCGAGCTACCTACACTTGCCGAATCTGGTTACCCCAATTTTGACGTGCAGTCTTGGTTTGCCTTAGCTGCTCCTGCGGCAACCCCGAGGCCCATCATTGAAAAGCTCAATGCTGCGCTGAATAAGGCGCTCACAGCACCAGATGTGCGTCAACGTCTGCAAGAGTTGGGAGCTACACCTGAACCTGGCTCGCCAGAGAAAATGCGTGACTTCGCAACAGCTGAGGTGAAACGCTGGCGTGAAGTAGTTAAAGCATCTGGCGCAAAAGCCGAATAAAACACACCAGAAAGAAGGAAGTCTCCGCATGTTTCCAATCGACTTCTTTTGGCGAGCATCTTTGCGCTGGCCAAAACGTACAGCCATCGATACGCCTACTGGCCCGATTAGCTATGAAGAATTAGCTTCCAAAGTGAAGGCGCTTGCCAGCGCTCTTATAGCGCTGGATCCTCATCTTCAAAGCCGCGTGGCAATTTGCTCCGGCAATAGCGCGGAGCACATCATCGCCCTATTGGCGATACTTGCCTCTGGCAAAGTATGGGTTCCACTCAACCCTAAAAGTACCAGGCCTGAAATACGACGCATCATCGACATCACAGAACCAAGTCTCATCATTCATGATCAAGCCTTAGGTGAATTATTAACCGATGCCCCAGGTATTTTTATTCTGACCGACATGAATGTTGGGCAGGCATCTAGCAAAACGATGGATAACTTGATTCAAGGTCACGATGGTGCCCCACTCCCATCATTTGACCTGCCTTTAGATGCCACTCAAGCGATCAAATTTACTGGCGGTACTACAGGTGCTCCAAAAGGGGTAATGCAACCCTATCGCGCCTGGTTAGCTAATATTACTAACCAGATTCAGTCCTGGGGCTTTGATGAGAATGAGCGCTACATTGTTGCAGCGCCAATTACTCACGGTACATCAACTTATATTGTGCCCATTCTTGCGCAAGGTGGATGCCATGTCATCTTAGACGGGGCTGGCGCTGAAGTAGTTCGTACGGCCTTTAGAGAGCGCGGAGGCACCGCCTCCTTTATGCCACCAACACTGCTGTACATGTTGATGGCATTACCCGATTCCTCACGCAAAGATTTTCCCAAGCTGCGCAGATTAATCTATGGTGGCGCACCAATGCCCGCAGAAAAAGTGCGTGCTGTACGGGAATTTTTTGGTCCTGTGCTGTGTACTACCTATGGTCAAACAGAAGCGCCTCAAATATTAACCGTCATGAAACCAGAGGATTTTGAAGATCCTCAAAATTGGGCTGCTGTAGGTTGCACTACTGGGTTTACTGATGTCGCTATCATGGCGCCCGACGGTAGCTTCCTACCCACAGGTGAAATCGGTGAGGTAGTAGCACGTGGAGATCTACTCATGACAGGATATTGGCGCATGCCAGAGAAAACTGCAGAGACGATCATTGATGGCTGGCTGCATACTGGAGATCGTGGCTTGATTGATCAGCGTGGCTACCTCTATCTAAAAGACCGTCTCAAAGATATTGTGATCACTGGCGGATTTAATGTCTATCCAGTCGATGTTGAAAATGCTTTAAGCCAACACCCCGCCGTTCATGAATGTCTTGTTTTTGGTATTCCAGATGATAAGTGGGGAGAGAGTGTGCAAGCGGCAGTTCAACTTCGCCCTGGCCAGCAAGCTAATGAGGCAGAGCTGATTGCTTTTGTGCGCGAACTCTTGGGCCCGGTTCAGACACCGAAACGCATCCACTTTTATGACAGTCTGCCTCGCTCCAATGTAGGTAAATTACTCAAGAGTGCCGTCCTCCAAAATATTCTTAACCCCTCAATACATTCTTAATGAAGCCATCATGACTAATTCATCTAGCAAAACACCAGTAACGAGTTTGTGTACTCATACCCTTATTAGCCTGCACTATCGCGATGCAGACCTTGTCGAAGACTTGATGGGCAAAAAAACATTTACAGAAGTGATGTTGATGCAAATCTTAGGCAGAAATCCGCGGCCTGTAGATATCCGAATTACTGACGTTGTGCTCATTGTTCTAATGGAGCATGGCCTCACACCTAGCGCAATTGCAACGCGATTGATTTACATGAGCGCGCCAGAAAATCTTCAGGGAGCGGTATCAGCTGGTTTGCTGGCTGTCGGTAGTTCTTTTATTGGCACCATGGAAAATTGTTCTGGCTTATTAGATCGCATTACAGCAGCAAGTAACCCTGAGGCAGAAGCACTCGAGATAGCGCAACATTACAAAGCAATCAAGGCCGCAGTTCCGGGATTTGGACATCACCTTCATAAACCAGTAGACCCAAGAGCATACAAACTATTGGAAATGGGCCGGGCTGAACCAGACCTCAAGGGCGATAAGATCCGCGCACTGGAAATTCTATCGAAAGCGGTTGATACGGTAGCTGGTCGCCCGATTACGATCAATGCTACTGGTGCAGTAGCTGCGCTGCTGGGTGAGATCGGCATTCCGACTGCAGTAATGCGTGGCTTTGCCGTTATCTCACGCTCAGCAGGTTTGGTAGCTCATATTGTTGAAGAGCAACAGAGTCCCTCTGGTCGTTTTATTTGGGATACCGTTGAACATGCCATTCCCTTTGTGGATGGTGCCAATAAGATTGGCTAAGCATGGTCTCTCAAACTCAAGTAGCTAAAGAATGCGTATTAATTACTGGCGCTAGCCGCGGTATCGGGCGAGCAATTGCTGAGCGCCTGATTGCCGATGGTATGCATGTCATTAATTTTGACAAAATAGCTCCTCAAGAAAGTTCAACTCATGAAAGTTTCTATGAAGTCGATGTATCAAATGAAACTACATTACGAAGTGCGCTGATAGAGGCGATATCAAAGCATCCAATTACCCGCTTAGTCAATAATGCGGGCATTGTGCGCCCTGCCACAATTGAAAAAACGAGCATCGAAGATTTTTATGCAGTGATGAATGTGAATGTTGCGGCAGCCATTATTTGTGTACAGGAACTTCTCCCCACCATGAAAGCCGCTCACTTTGGACGGATTGTGAACATCTCTAGTCGCGCAGCTTTAGGCAAAGCAGAGCGAGTTGCCTATGCCACTTCTAAAGCGGGCTTGCTAGGGCTCACGCGCACATTGGCCTTAGAGCTTGCGGCTGATGGCATCACTGTGAACGCTATTGGACCTGGCCCTATTGCAACAGAGCTCTTTCAGAGCGCAAACCCTCCAGGTGCGCCTGCTACACAACGTATTCTGGATAGCGTACCCTTGGGTCGTATTGGTCAACCAGAAGAAGTAGCGCATATCGTTGCTTCACTACTAGATCAACGCGCTGGATTTACCACCGGCCAAGTAGTATATGTTTGTGGTGGCATGACAGTAGGACTACATCAATAAATGACTATAACTTCACATCCTCCCGGCTTACCAACTGATCTAACTGGTCGCACTATTTTTGTCTCTGGCGGCGGCTCGGCTGGACCGGGTTGGAGTATTGGCAGAGCATCTTGTGTCACTTACGCCAGACTGGGCGCCAATGTCTGCGTAGTTGATCGAGATGCAGCCTCCGCAGAAGAAACCACGAAGATTATTGTGCAGGAAGGTGGCGTTGCCCAGACCTTTGTCGGCGATGTTTCTGAAGAGGATGAAGTAAAGCGACTCTTTACCCAGGCTCGCAATCAATTTGGTCCTATCGATGTTTTGCATCACAACGTGGGCATCGGTAAAGTTGGCGGCCCTATGGAAACGAGTGCCGAAGATTTTGATCGTATTCATAAGGTGAATGTGCGTAGCCTCTTACTGGCAGCCCAAGAGGTTTTGCCTGAGATGGCATCCAGGGGCACAGGAAATATCATCGCTATTTCATCGGTAGCGGGCATGCGTTATTTGGGCTACCCGCATCTGGCCTATAGCGTTACCAAGGCAGCCAATACCCAATTTATTCGGATGATTGCTCAACAGTACGCAAGCCAAGGCATTCGTGCCAATACAGTGGTGCCCGGTTTAATTGATACCCCCCGTATTGCCAATACCGTAGCGAAAATGTTCTCAGAAAATGGCCTAGATGAGGCTCGTGCCGCTAGAGATAAGCAAGTTCCTATGGGTAGATCAGGAACAGCATGGGATGTGGCTTATGCCTGCGCCTTCCTGGTATCGGATGCTGCCGCCTACATTACCGGGACTGAACTGGTCGTAGATGGCGGAATTACTGGAAAATACGTATAAAAAAGCCCCAATTAAGGGGCTTAGTTATTTGTCGCGGCGGTAATGAGTAGGTTAAATCACAAGGATTTGGCGGAGACGAGAGGATTCGAACCTCCGATCAGAGTTTTAGCCCCGATGCTCCCTTAGCAGGGGAGTGCCTTCGACCAGCTCGGCCACGTCTCCCTACCCACAACAACTACAACGACTCACAGTTTAACGGATTCCGTTGACCACGAGGTTTTAATGCCTTTTTAAAGCAACTCCGACTAACTCTTACTTCTGATCTAGCTCAAACACCTTATGAAGCGCACGTACAGCCAGCTCCATATACTTTTCATCGATAACCACGGAAATCTTGATTTCGCTGGTAGAAATCATGAGGATATTGATACCCTCCTCCGACAATGTGCGGAACATTTTGCTGGCAACACCCACGTGGGAGCGCATGCCGACACCCACCACCGAGACCTTTGAGACCTTTGGGTCGCCATTAATTTCTTTTGCTTCAATATGGGCTTGCACATTCTTCTTGAGCAAGTCCAATGCTTTTTGATAATCAGCGCGTGGCACTGTAAAAGTAAAGTCTGTTTTACCTTCAAATGATTGATTCTGAATAATCATATCCACATCAATATTGGCATCCGCAATCGGACCCAAGATTTGATAGGCAATACCTGGGCGATCAGGAACTCCCAGAACGGTAATTTTTGCTTCATCACGCGCAAAGGCGATGCCGGAAATAACTGCGGCTTCCATAGTGCTGTCCTCTTCAAATGTAATCAAGGTGCCCGACTTCATCTCTTGGTCTAAGGGCATCAACGGATCTGTCAGTGATGACAGAACACGGGTTTTAACTTTGTACTTACCAGCAAACTCCACTGAACGAATCTGCAACACCTTTGAACCAAGACTTGCCATCTCTAGCATCTCTTCAAAAGTAATCTTGTCCAGACGACGTGCATCTTCACAAACACGTGGATCAGTTGTATAGACACCATCCACGTCGGTGTAGATCAAGCACTCATCCGCTTTGAGGGCTGCAGCCATGGCAACAGCTGATGTATCAGAGCCCCCACGACCTAAAGTGGTGATATTGCCATTCGGATCAACGCCCTGAAAACCAGTGACCACTACCGCACGCCCTGCATTGAGATCAGCCAGGATTTTTTTGTCATCAATACTCTTGATGCGTGCTTTAGTAAATGAGGAGTCCGTATGGACAGTCACCTGCCAACCGGCATAGCTCACTGCATCAACACCTTCACGCAATAAAGCCAGGGCTAATAAGCCAGAACTAACTTGCTCGCCTGTGGAGGCAATTTGATCGAGCTCGCGTGGGCTTGCATCAGGATTGATGTCTTTTGCCAAACCAAGCAAACGATTGGTTTCTCCGGACATCGCTGAAGGCACCACAACCACCTGGTGACCTGCACGCATCCATTTTGCAACGCGTTTAGCGACATTCTGAATGCGCTCAACCGAGCCCATTGAGGTGCCACCATACTTATGAACGATAAGAGCCATAAAAACCGTTGTATTGTCTATTTACAGGGAATTACATTCCCTAGGGTCTAAAAGGGGCTTATTTTACAGGGTTTTTATCACTCAAAACTAAGGTGATTGACACTAGATCAATCTGACTATACGATTTGGTGTTACCTAAGTAACACCAGGAGACCGATTATGAGTATTGTCAGCACAACCTCTTTAAAGCTCACAGAAGAAATTAAGCTGCAAGCTGCGAATGCCGCTAGAGAGATGGGCATGACTCCCCATGCATTTATGGTGGAAGCAATCAAGCAAGCCAGCATCAATGCGGAGATACGCAGAAACTTCATTCAGCAAGCCAGCATTGCTCGCGAAGGGGTTATGAAGAATGGTAAGGTCTATGAATCAGATAAAGTTTTCGAGGCTATGAAAGCCCGCATCGCTGGAAAAAAATCTACACTAAAGGTTAGCAATTGCTAAGAATTGTTTTTGCACCGCAAGCACTTGATGATTTAGAAAGACTGACTGAATCCCTAATTGAAAATGACAAAAATGCTGCGCTTCGCACTATCGAGCTCATTGAAGAAGCGATCCAAATCCTAGCGAGACATCCTCTGGTAGGACGCCTTTGCGATACCCACCTGAGAGAGTTAGTAATCTCACGTGGAAAGAGTGGCTATGTCGCCCTATATAGTTTTGAAGAATCAAAAAATATGATTCTCATCAATGCCATTCTTCACCAAAAAGAATCTGGCGGGCTCTACTGAGTTATAGCCACTCCCAGGAAGGCAGAACTCTTTTTCCTGATGAGACTAAATGCGGGTAGCTCGTCCCTACCCCAGCAACGCCTACGAGCTGGTTGTTGATATACAGCAGCGACGCCTGTCGCTCCCAAGGTGGCGTATCCGACTCTTGAAAGAGGTTCTTGAGGGTTTTGCGCGGGGAATTGGGCTTGATTTGCAGCTTTTCTGCGCCCTGGCGTAGTCTTTCTTCAATCAGACCTTGCTCTTGAGCTGCATTGACCCAATCAGCAGGCAAGCCAAGCGACTTACTTCGTACGGGCACGTCTTGGAAAACCCACCGCCCTGCCTTGCAATGGGCAATCTGTAAGATGCTACGCCACAAATAAATACTCGCCTCATCATGCTGCCACTCCAAGTTCGAGTCTAGTTTTACAGCTTTCAGGTCTTTCCACCAAGACTCAAGACGTTCCTGAGATGGCATTGCCAGATCATTTAACTTCAACCAATAACGCATGACATTATTCGCAGCGGGTTGATCCGTCTTGGCAAGAGCTAAAAGAGGCGCTAGCTTTAGCTTATCGCTTTGAAAAATACCCTTTCCATCTTGCTTAGCTAGGCGATCAAGCAACACTTGGGATTGAGCCAGCAAGGTAGCGCTGCGGGCTAGGTTGACAATTGCACCAGGCTGAATTTTCTCCAGCCTCGGAATAATGTCTTTACGAATCGCATTGCGTCGATAGCGTGTATTTTGATTGCTAGGATCTTCTACCCATTTGAGTTTATGTTCTTTGGCATAGACCTCTAACTCTGCCCTGCTTTGATTGAGCAATGGGCGCCAGAGGGTAATTGGGCCTCCCTGGGTTGGGTTGGCACGATGCAGAGGCATGCCAGACAGACCCGCTACGCCAGAGCCACGTAGGAGTTGTAAGAGCACAGTTTCAGCTTGGTCGTTTTGATGGTGCGCCAGCAGCAAATCTTCAATGCCATGCTCGATACATAAATCAGTCAAGGCATCGTAGCGCTCTGCCCTTGCTCGGGCTTCAATATTGCCCTGAGAATGATCAGCAAAATGCAGTAGACGAAAATCAAAATTCACTTGGTATTTTTTAGCCAACTTCTCACAAAACTCCAGCCATTGATCAGCAGGCTTTTGTAATCCATGATGAATATGGAATACCCAAATCTCAGTTGGGTCATTGGAATTAGCTTTGACTGCCTTACAAACAGTATCAAGCAACACAACGGAATCGAGCCCACCGCTTAAGGCAAGCCCAATTCGTTTGGCCGCTGGTGAAGCCGCCTTAAGACTTGGCTTCGATTTCCTTGAACTTGCCATAGCTCATCAAGCGTTCATGGCGACGCTCTAGTAGCGCATCCACTTTCATTCCATCGAAAGTCTTGAGTGACTCAGCCAAAGCTTTGCGCATATTGTTCATCATCGTGTCGTAATCACGATGTGCGCCGCCAATAGGCTCAGCGACGATCTTATCAATCAAGCCAATCGCTTTTAAACGTTGTGCAGTCAAGCCTAATTGCTCAGCAGCTTCAGGCGCCTTATCTGCAGTCTTCCAAAGAATAGATGCGCAGCCTTCAGGTGAGATTACCGAGTAAGTGGAGTTTTGCAACATCAACACCACATCACCCATCGCAATCGCTAATGCACCTCCGGAACCACCCTCACCAATAATAGTGGCGATGATCGGCACTTCTAATTCTGCTTGAACATAGAGGTTGTGACCAATCGCTTCTGATTGGTTACGCTCTTCTGCATCAATCCCCGGAAATGCACCCGGCGTATCAACAAAAGTAAACACCGGTAATTTAAATTTTTCGGCCAGGCGCATGACGCGCTTTGCTTTTCGGTAACCCTCGGGGCGACTCATGCCAAAGTTTCTTAAGGCACGCTCTTTTGTATCGCGGCCTTTTTGGTGGCCAATAACCATGCAAGGCTGATTTTGAAAACGCGCTAAGCCAGTAATGATGGATTGGTCATCTGCAAAATTACGATCGCCATGCAGCTCATGAAAATCGGTGAACAAGGCAGCAACATAATCTAAGGTGTAAGGGCGCTGAGGATGACGCGCTACTTGTGAAACTTGCCATGGACTTAAGTTAGCATAGACATCTTTAGTCAGTTGCTGACTTTTTTCAGTCAGCGTTTTAATCTCATCAGAAATATCTACCGATGATTCATCTTGCACAAATTGCAGCTCTTCAATCTTTGACTCTAGTTCAGCGATTGATTGCTCAAAATCCAGGAAAGTCGTTTTCATAGTCTGATTTTAATATTCAACGGGCTTAGGGTCGATACTTCTCCACATATACCAAGTGGCTACCGTACGCCAAGGGGCCCAATTTGCAGCCACTTCACGGGCTTCATGCCTGCTCACAGGCTCACCGCTGAAGTAATTGACGGAAATAGCCTTAATCAGTCCGGCATCATCTAAAGGGAGGATATTAGGCCTAATCATGTTGAAAATCAGGAACATTTCGGCTGTCCAGCGACCAATTCCCCGAATTCCACACAATTCTTTAATGATGGCCTCATCTTCCATGCCTTTCCACTGATTGGCATGTAAACGACCAGAATCAAAGTGTTCAGCCAAATCCCGGATGTACTCCACCTTGCGACCCGATAATCCTGCTGCCCGCAAATCATCAATGCTGAGGGTCAGAATATTTTTAGGATTGACTTTGTTTTTAGATGCTAGCAAAACCTTAGACCAAACAGACTGCGCTGCAGCAACCGAAATTTGCTGGCCAACGATCGCTCTTGCTAGAGTAGTAAATGCATCACCACGTGTCCGCAAAAAACCTGAGCCATATTTTGGAATCAGTTTTTTTAAAATACGATCGTGCTTCATCAGCTCTGCACAAGCTTGCTCCCAATAATCAGGGGCAATTTCTTCAACGATGACTTGCTGTGCAACTCTACTCAAAATAAATATTCTTCAATTAACTTTTGCGCCATTCGGTAATACCACCGGGTTTATCTTCTAATACTACGCCCTGATCTAATAAAGTCTTGCGAATTAAATCAGCCTGAGCAAAATCTTTAGCTAGCTTTGCAGCGACTCGTGCTGCAATCTGCTCTTCAATAGCAGAAGCAGATAAGCTTGCATCGCCACCCCGGGATCCTTCTTGCAAAAATACGATTGGGTCACGTTGCAAGAAATTGAGAGTTCTAGCCAACTCCTTGAGCGTATTAGCCAACTGCACTTTTTCTTCGCCCTGCGCACGGTTCACTTCGGTGGCTAAATCAAACAGAGCTGCGATTGCCTCAGGTGTATTAAAGTCATCATTCATCGCATCAGTAAAGCGCTGAGACCATACTGAATTGGGGTCTACAGGTTTATCGCTTAATGTCACTTGCGCTAGGGCCGTATAAAGACGAATTAATCCAGCCCGTGCCTCTTCGAGCTGTGCATCACTATAGTTAATTGGGCTGCGATAGTGGGCGCGTAGCATAAAGAAACGCAGGACCTCGGGGTCGAAGCTCTTTAAGACATCGCGAATGAGGAAAAAATTACCCAATGACTTGGACATCTTCTCTTCATTGACTCGGATATGCCCGTTATGCATCCAGTAATTTACAAAAGGCGCATCGCTAGCCTGGTGATCTTGGCCATAGAGGGCCCCCTCGCTCTGAGCAATCTCATTCTCATGATGCGGAAACTGCAAATCTGCACCACCGCCATGGATATCAAAATGCTCACCTAGCAAATCGCATGACATGGCAGAGCATTCAATATGCCATCCAGGGCGACCTTCACCCCAAGGAGATTTCCAACGCGTATCTGTAGGCTCCTCTGGTTTGGCGCTCTTCCATAGAACAAAATCCAATGGATCTCTTTTACCGCCGCCTACAGCGACACGCTCACCAGCATTTAATTCATCTAGAGATTTACCGGAAAGACGACCGTATTCTGGAAACAAGCGAACAGCGAAATTGACATCGCCATCCTCGCCTTGATAGGCTAATTCTTTTTCAATCAAGCGGCCGATGATGCCCTGCATTTGCCCGATGTAATCTGTGGCACGAGGCTCATGATCGGGGTGCATTAAGCCCAATTCATTTGAGTCGGCATGCATCGCATCAATAAAACGCTGAGTCAAAGCGGAAATCGGCTCGCCATTCTCAATTGCTCGATTGATGATCTTGTCATCGATATCTGTGATGTTGCGGACGTAAACAACCTCATAAGCACTCGCACGCAGCCAGCGGACCACCATGTCAAAGACAATCATCACGCGGGCGTGACCAATGTGGCAAAAGTCATAAACCGTCATTCCGCAGACATACATCTTCACCTTACCCGGCTCAATGGGTTTAAAGGCCTGTTTAGAACGACTGAGGGTGTTATAGATTTGCAGCATAGGGGCTATAAAGGTGGGCAAGTAGCGCCAATTTGTTAGACTGAGCGCTGAGTATATCGAATGAGCCCGTTTTTCACCCCAAACCCTATGTTAGCTAACCATTTTTTACTACGTCCAGCCCAGCTGAGTGGCTTGTGCGCCATTTTTGGTGTTTTACTGCTGGTGGGCTGCAGCACCCCTGGGCAACAGTTAGCAGAGGCTGAAATTAAGGCTCTTAATAGCTCCCCCGCCGCTGCTCAAGGTACGCAAGCACCCTATCTAGGATCATATGGCCCTAATGACCCTCAAAGACTAGCTGGTAATGACGCGGGCTACGATCAATTTAATGCCGAGCTGTCAGACTCTGTAGCTGTTCCGTTTTTATCCTTTTTAATTATTGAACCTGATCCAGTAACTAAAAATGGGGTTCCGTCCGATATTGAAAAGCTGGTCAAAGCCAAAAAATATCCTGAGGCTATCGACAGCATTAATAAGCAACTCAAGAAAACGCCCGGCAATGTTCAATTACGTTATGTCAAAGCACGTATGCAGATTGAAATGCGCCAGTGGACAGAAGCTAAAAACACCTTGCTTGAAATTACCCAGCAATTTCCGGAGCTACCTGAGCCATATAACAACTTAGCTGCACTTGCAGCAAATCAAGACAATTGGATTGAGGCAAGAGATTATTTAGAGCTCGCCTTGAAATTACGCCCGAGCTATACAGTTGCCTCTGCCAACTTAGGTGAGGTCTATATTCGTCTTGCTGCACAGGCTTATGACAATGCCGCAAAGGATGCAGTCTTAAATCAGCGTCAATACACCAATCGTGCAAAAGCATTAATGGAGATACTGAAACCACCTAAAAAGGTGACTGCACCGATGGCACCAGTCTCAAAATAATTTTTCTAGTATTTTTATCCACTAACACATAGAAAGTGAATTCATCATGACTAAAGTTCTGCTCAAAACAAATAAGGGTGATATCACCCTCACACTAGATGCTGCTAAAGCACCAAAGACCGTTGCTAATTTTGTGCAGTACGTCAAAAGTGGTCACTACGATGGCACGATTTTCCATCGCGTGATCGACAACTTTATGGTTCAAGGTGGCGGCATGACTGCTGGCCTGAAAGAAAAAAAATCTGGCGCCCAAATTGAGAATGAAGCAAACAACGGCCTTAAGAACGATCGCGGCACAGTGGCTATGGCTCGCACTAGCGACCCGCACTCTGCGACAGCGCAATTTTTTATTAACGTCAATGACAATGACTTCTTAAACCACACCGCTCCAAATGCTCAAGGTTGGGGTTATGCGGTGTTTGGCAAAGTTACCGATGGTCTTGATGTGGTTGATGCCATTCGTAAAGTCAAAACAGGTAATGCCGGTTTCCATCAAGATGTTCCTGCAGAAGATATCGTCCTTGAAAAGGCCAGCGTTCTCGAGGAATGATTCCGCAATACGCGAGCGCGCTGCTCATTTCTGATTTACATCTCACGCCGTCAATGCCCTTGACGGCGCAACGCTTCTTTGATTTTTGCGAAAAAGATGCTCCTAAGGTAGAGGCTGTGTTGATCTTAGGAGACCTATTTGAGTATTGGGTTGGAGATGACGCCGCTCTATATTCACCTTTTCAACAAGAAGTAAAAAATGCGCTTGCAACACTGTCCACCAAAGTAAAAACCTACTACCTTCACGGTAATCGGGACTTTTTAGTTGGCAAGTATTTTTTAAGTAAAACAGGTATGACCCTCTTGCCCGATCCTAGCAAGATCAATATTGCAGGCTCTGACTATGTTCTCTGTCACGGCGACTCGCTTTGCACAGCAGACATTGGCTACCAAGTTTTCCGTAGCTGGGTTCGTAAGCCCTGGATCCAAAAACTATTCTTAAGAATGCCTTTGAACTGGCGCCGCTCGATTGCTAATCACCTGCGCAGCAATAGTGGCGTGCAGTATCAACGATCAATGCAATCTTCAGCTAAGGGTACGCAAGTAAAAATGGATGTCACCTTGACTGCCTGCGCAGCAGTTCTAAAAGATCAAGCTGGAAATCAATTGATACATGGTCACACGCATCTCCCTAAACACCATCAAGAGCATCTGCAAGATCAAGAATGGCAACGATGGGTCTTATCAGACTGGGACTTAGATCATCCCGAAAGTGGGCGGCCACGCGCAAGCGCCCTACTCATTAATCAAGACGGCGTACGTTACGCCGACCTAATCAAAACTTAATAGTGCCGAGGAATTAACAGGTGGAGTATTTGGATAAGCACTGCACCATCTGAGCAAAAATGCGTGGATTTGCGCTCATCACTTCACCACTTTGCAGGAAGCCTTCTTCACCACGGTAGTTACCGACAAGTCCGCCAGACTCAGTAATCAATAAAGCGCCTGCGGCCATATCCCATGGCTTAAGATCACTTTCAAAAAATCCATCGTAACGACCAGCAGCAACATAGGCTAGATCAAGAGATGCAGCACCAGGACGACGCAGACCGGCACACTGGCGCGACATATCTGCAAAGATTTTTAAATACTTTTCTAAGTCCTGATCTTCGCGATAAGGAAAACCAGTGCCCAACAGAGAGTTGGCTAAACGATCTTGCGAGGCAACGCGTAAACGCCGACGATCTAAGTAAGCACCTGCACCGCGCGTGGCAGTAAATAGCTCATCACGAGTTGGGTCATACACCACTGCTTGTTGGGTTACCCCATTTACAGATAGTGCAATGGAAACTGCATATTGTGGAAAACCGTGAATAAAGTTGGTGGTGCCATCGAGCGGATCAATGATCCAAACGTTTTCAGCATCAGTGTTTTGGGCGCCAGTTTCTTCAGCCAAGAATCCGTGTGAAGGATAGGCTTCGCTGAGCGTTTCAATAATGGCTGCTTCAGCCTGTCTGTCCACCTCGGTTACGAAATCATTATGTTGTTTGCGGTCAACCTGAAGTCGCTCTAAATTTAGAGAGGCTCTATTAATCACGGTTCCGGCACGACGGGCAGCCTTAACGGCCACATTTAACATGGGATGCATAGTATTGATGGACAAATTAAATAAGAACAAGCTCACCAGATTGCAAACTGCGGGACAATAAGGAGCTAACACTCTGATTCTAAACGATTGCTACATTGAACTCCCAAGACACTAGAGAATTCCTGTTGATATGAATGCCGCACAAGCACAGTTACTCCGGTGGGTTTTAGTTGAAACCAGCCACCCAGGAAACGTGGGGTCGGCAGCCCGCGCACTGAAAACCATGGGGTTTAGTGATCTGCGCCTGATTGCACCGAAGATTGCAGGAGTTGCCCGGGTACCTGAGGCCATTGCTCTTGCTAGCGGTGCGGTCGATGTCTTGGAATCTAGTCAAGAGACATCGTCCTTGGAATCAGCCGTTCAAGGCTGCACTCTTGTCTTAGGGCTCACCAGTCGTGATCGTGAATTTGGACCCCCAGCATTAAATTGGCAAGACGCTCGCCCATTAGTTCAGGCAGCCATTGCGGGTAATCAGCAAGTTGCCCTCCTCTTTGGGCCAGAGCGCACTGGGCTAGATAACCACCACCTCTCACTGTGCACCCATCGTGTTTGGCTTGATGCGAACCCACTCTACCCCTCCCTGAACCTAGCCCAAGCCATCATGGTTTGCGCCTTCACCCTCAGAGAATCTCTGGGGGAGGATTTGGGGCTTGCACCCTTAGGCCCCGACACTGAGCCGGTAGATTATGCGGATCCTGCGGCTGTAGCTGCCATGCTGGAGCACTGGCGCGAGGGGCTGGAGGCCATTGGCTACCTTGATCCCGCCAACCCCAAAAAGCTCATGCCCCGCTTACAAGCGCTATTTGCCAGAACGCGACTTCATAAGGAAGAAATCGACCTACTCCGGGGCATTGCCAAGCAGATGCTCCTGAAAAAATAGATTAGGCTTTACCCGTTAAAATCAACTTATATGCTTAATTCGCTCTTCGACCAAGTCGACTCCATCATTGTTCGTGACCCTGCCGCAAGAAATCGTCTAGAGGTCATTACCTGCTATCCAGGCTTACATGCAGTTTGGATACATCGGGCGTCACATGGTCTATGGAACTTAGGTTTAAAGTGGATTGCCCGCCTGCTATCAATGCTAGCCCGCTTCGTTACTGGTATCGAAATTCATCCTGGAGCGAAGATTGGTCGCAGAGTATTTTTGGATCACGGTCTTGGCATCGTGATTGGAGAGACTACTGAAATTGGTGATGACTGCACCATCTATCAAGGCGTTACCTTAGGCGGAACATCCCTTTATAAAGGCGTAAAGCGTCACCCCACTCTAGGTAAAGGCGTAGTCATTAGTGCGGGAGCTAAGGTTCTTGGTGGCTTCACTGTAGGTGATGGCGCTCGCGTTGGATCTAACGCCGTAGTGCTAAAAGAAATCCCAGCTGGCGCAACTGCCGTCGGAATTCCTGCGCGCATCTTGCATCCTGATTTGCCACAGGCCAGCTCTCCGGATAGCAAGGCTAAAGAATACTTCTCAGCCTATGGCGTAACACCAAACGTAGATGATCCAGTTTCTATGGCATTAAAAGGATTAATTGATGCCACCTTGGAACAAGAAGTCAAAATCGCTGCACTTGAAAAAGCACTAGCAAAATTGAGTAATACGCCTTCATCACCCAGTGATGAAGCTAGTGATACCAAGCGTGATCTTGGAGCTCTAAAAGAGTGGCTTAAAGAGTAGTCTCTACTCTTAGTGCAGAGTTGGTGATGAGCTACCAGAGTTAGAGATTGGGCCAGCAGAGTCATCCCCGCCGTCATCCGAATCATCAGGCATTCCAAATGTAAATGCTTCACCACCCTCAGGCTGTTGATTTTCAATCTCTTCATCCGTAGCAGTGCGGATATCTTCCACTTGAACCCAGAAGCGCAAAGCCATACCAGCGAGCGGATGATTCCCATCTAAAACAACTTGGCTATCAGCCACATCAGTAACGGTGTAGATTAAGGGGTCTTCATCTTGATCATCAGGGTCTTCCCCTTCCTCATCAGGAACACCCTCAAACTGCATGCCGACTTCCAAAGGTTCAGGAAAGCGTGCGCGTGGCTCAATCTTGAGTAACTCGGGGTCGTATTCTCCAAAGGCTTCGCTAGGTTCAAGCTGAATGCTGGCTTCGTAGCCTACATCCTGACCGTCCAATAAAGTTTCAATTTTGGGAAAAGTGCCCTCGTATCCGCCATGCAGGTATACCATCGGAGAGTCTGGTTCCTCGATAATATTATTTTGCGCATCAGTTAATTTGTAGCGCAGGGATACAACGGTATTTTTTTCGATCTTCATGCGTAATTCATTCAACATTGTGTTTTAAACAGCTTCTTACTGATATGACAGCATTTTACTTGAGCAAGCCCTACGATCCACCACAGGCACCCCAAAACCTGCCACTAGATCGCCCCTGGGCTCTTCTAGGGGGCAATAGCCCCCAGCAGTTCATGAAATCCTATTGGCAAAAGAAGCCGCTATTAGTGCGAGGTGCCATCCCCGCCTTTGAGCTTGCCAAACAAATAGGCGATCCCTTGGGTAGCGCGATATCGCCGGAAGAGCTGTTCAAAATAGCTGCTGATGATGCCGTGGAGTCTAGGTTAATCAAGGCCAAGCCTTGGACTTTTACAAATGGTCCATTTAAAAAGAAATCGATTCCCACCATCGATAAAACGGATTGGACATTACTTCTTCAAGGTATGGAAGCAAAACATCCTGCGGCTGCCAAAGTATTGTCTTGGTTTCGCTTTATTCCGGATGCGCGCTTAGATGATTTGATGATTAGTATTGCTGGTCCTGGCGGCGGCGTAGGCCCCCACTTTGATTCTTATGATGTCTTTTTAATTCAGATGTCGGGACGCAGACGTTGGCAAATTTCCGAGCAAAAGGATTTAACCCTGAATCCAAATCTGCCTATGAAAATTCTGCAGGACTTTAGAGTCGAGCAGGAATGGGATCTGGAACCAGGCGACATGCTTTACCTGCCACCCCATGTTGCTCATGATGGGATTGCTTTGGATGCCGGCTGTCAAACTTGGTCAGTTGGCTTTAGATCGCAAAGCTATAAAGAAATCTTGCAAGAAGGCTTATGGCGTTTAGCTGAATCGCTAGAAGATATTCCTGAACTCAATCAGCACTTTGCGGATCCCAAGCAAGGGGCAACTCATTGTGCAGAGCAACTTCCAGCAGAAATCATTACGCAAGTAGCGCAAAAGTTAAAAGGCTTACAACTAGATCGCGTAGAAACATTTCTTCCGGGCATAGCCGCCTATCTCAGCGAACCAAAACCACAGGCCTACTTTGATGGAGCGGCCAATGAACTCTCGCCTGAACAATTTAGGCGCCAACTTACCAAGCAAGCCTTGCAAGCACACCCCTACACAAGGCTTCTTGCTTTGGGTCCAAGAATTTACTGCAATGGCGAAGAGATGACCGACGGTCAAACCGCCCCCGTAAAAGCCGCCTGGCGCTCACTAGCAAGCAGCAAACAGTTCAAGGGTTCTTTAGGAAAAATTGGAATAAACAATAGCCTTTTTGAGGCTTTTGAAGCCGGATGGCTTCTTTTTTAACGATCAATTAGTAGATGGCTATAATGAACGCTGGAAAGTACCTAGGGTCTAACCCTGCACTTACCAAATATGAATAACCGGTTATTAATGATAATTTTTTAAGAGGAAATTACAAATGAAGAAGTCACTAGCACTCGTAGCAATGTTGGCAATCGCTTTGGCCGCTTGCGGTAAAAAAGAAGAAGCAAAACCTGTTGAAGCTGCTCCTGCTGCTCCTGCTGCCGCTCCAGCTGCTGACGCTCCTGCTGCTGCTCCAGCTGCACCTGCTGCTGACGCTAAGAAGTAATCTTCTCTTTGAAGAAAAAAGCCGCTGAGAAGCGGCTTTTTTATTAACTCAGTTTTCTTAGCTTCAATACCTATCTAGCCATTTGCTCCGTCAGCAGCGTTAAGAGTTGTAATCCAGCAGCAGTATTTTCCGGCTTACCATCTGCATTCTGAACATACACGCTTGAAGAACTATCGCCAGTCGATTTGACGACCACGAGATATTTCTTAGCCTTTAAGCTTGAGTCGTCTTTGCTACTAAACAGGTTAGTGAAAAATCCTTTGGTATCGCCCAAATCCTTAGGATTCACATAACGAACGTAGTAAATACCATTCGCACGATTGCGATCTTCAACGGTAAAGTTAGAACGATCCAAGGCAAGGCCAGTGTCGCGCCATGCGCGATCAAAGCCTGCTGCTATCTCAATATAAGCAGTATTTACGCCTTGTTGAACTAACTTCGCGTTAGGCGTCTTCGGGCCCAGCGGTGCCGCAACCTGAGCCTTTGCCATTTCTTGGGTCATACCCAAGCGCTCCATCAAGCGAGCCAAGAATGCTGCTTCGAGCTCAGGATCGTTTGGACGTGCAGTCCAAATCGTTGATATACAAGAGCCAGTAGAGTCGGTTGTACATTTCTCGATCGCACCACGCTGAGTAATATAAATTTCTGTTTCATCAGGTTTACTGACTTCAAGACGAGTTTTGTATTTATCGCGCTCACCGGTGTCATAAATTGAATCTAAGGCACCACCAACAATATTTCGAATAAAGTCTTGCGCGATCTTAGCGCGATTCTCCGCCCAATCTGTTTCCATAATGCCGGTAGAGGGTGAGTCAATCACCAATAGGAAACCGTTCTCCTGCCAGAAATCTTTAATTTGCGGATAGAGCTCTGGAGCTGGCTTTTCCACAACCAACCAACGACGCTCACCATCACGAGCGATACGCATGCCGGGAATACCAGTCATGACGTTCTTGCGGGTCTGTACCGATTTTTTTACTGCAGCGTTGTACTCAGACATGGTAGCAGAACCATCTTGAACGATATAACGACGATCGGCTTGAGCGGTTATCAGGTCTGGCGGATAGGACAAATTAGGCCCACGCACAGCACCAGCAGATTTGTAGTCAACCGTGTCATTCGTTGTTACAGATTTACAACCCAGCAAAACAATGCTGACTAAAGAAAGCATTAGTAGGGTTGCACAGTGTTGGCGTAGGAGTTGCAGTGAATTCATCATAGTAAGCCGGCCTGTTTTAATGCAGTCTTCAAAGGTTCACGCAAGGCAACACTCAAAGGGGTTAAAGGTAATCGAATGCCTGAGGTTACTTTACCCATTTGATGCAGGGCCCATTTCACAGGAATCGGATTTGCCTCAGTAAACATGGCTTTATGCACAGCCAGTAATTGATATTGAATTGCGCGTGTTTTAACGACATCATCGGACATTGCAGCCTGACATAGCTCGTACATCAAACGGGGTGCGATATTAGCCGTTACAGAAATATTCCCTTTGCCGCCCATGAGCATCAGCATTGCTGCACTGAGATCATCGCCAGAAAAAACAGAGAAGTCTTGGTGTCCAGCACGCTGGAGATCGGCTAGCAACAAAGTGCCACGCTCAATACTTCCAGTGGCATCTTTGATGCCGATAATGCCTGGAACTCCTGCTAAGCGAACAGTAGTCTCGCCAGCAAGATCAGCAACGGTTCTACCGGGGACGTTATACAGAATTACAGGCAGATCAACCGACTCCGCAATTTTCTTGAAATGGGCATACATGCCATCTTGGGTGGGTTTGTTGTAGTAAGGCACTACCTGCAGGCTGGCATCAGCGCCAACCGACTTGGCAAAGTTGGTTAACTCGATTGCCTCAGTAGTAGAATTACCACCAGTACCAGCGATCACCGGGATACGCCCAGCAATATGATCTACGGTCACTTTAATCAGCTCACAATGCTCCTCTACAGATACCGTGGGAGATTCGCCACTGGTACCAACAATAACAATGCCATCAGAACCTTCGGCAACATGCCAATCGAGCAAGGAACGTAAAGCCGGAAAATCCAGACTTCCATCCTCGAACATCGGCGTCACAATGGCAGGCATACTGCCTGCGATAGGCTTTTTACTGACTTTGGATTGTGTTGTATTGGTCACTGAATGTGTCTGAATTTTCTGTATGTTAACCAACAAATTGTAACGGAATGAGCCCTTTTAAATGCCCTTTTACGGCACAAATCCGCTGAACCATAGCTGGTTTAGGCTGATCGAGGTAAATATCCTCGTAGGCAATCACTTTCAGGCCTGAACGCTGAGCCAAAGCCAGCAATTCCCCTGGATTTAGCAAGAAATTGGGGTTTGAAGGCTTACCGAATACAGCATTTCCCTCAGCAAAGGTCTCGTAGATGAGGACGCCACCCTCAGATAGCATTTTGGGCAATTCCTCTAAAAATGGACGATAAAGATAGTTCGTCACCACAATTCCGGAAAACTGCTGACCCACTAAGGGCCAATCTGAACCCTCTAAATCGAGTTTTTGGGTTTGGACAGCAACACTTTTCAGGGGCTCAATAGCCGAAATATCTTGATCAACTGCCAGAATCCGATGGCCTAAAGAAGCTAGTAAGCTAGTATGCCGACCGGAGCCGCAGGCCAGGTCAAGAACTACCCCATCGGTCGGAATTGCTGCAGTGAAACGCTTCACCCAAGGTGAAGCATTTGCGATTGCATCATGCGCTGCAGTCAAGATTGCCTTAGTCGTACGCCAAGCCCATGGACTCGCGGACCTCGCGCATCGTTTCTTGAGCAACTTTACGCGCTTTATCGGAACCGTCTGCAATGATGGAGCGCAATAAGCTTGGATCATCTAAGTATTTCTGGGCACGCTCAAACATGGGCTGCTGTTCAGCAAGAATGGCATCAATTACAGGCTGCTTGCACTCTAAGCAACCGATACCGGCAGATTGACATTCTTTTTGAACCCAAGTTTTGGTGTCTTCATTCGAATACACCGTATGAAGTTGCCACACAGGACAACGCGCAGGATCACCTGGATCAGTTCTGCGCACCCGAGCAGGATCTGTTGGCATGGTGCGAATAGAACGAATCACTTCTTCAGGTTTTTCGCGAATGCTAATCGTATTACCGTAAGACTTGGACATCTTCTGCCCATCAATACCCGGCATGCGGGAGGCAGTGGTTAGTAAAGCTTGCGGCTCCGGCAGAATAATTTTGCGAGCACCTTCTAAGAAACCAAATAATCTCTCGCGATCAGCCATCGACAGACTTTGCGCTTCTTGTAATAGTGCTTGAGCTTGCTCTAGAGCCTCTTCATCGCCCCGCTCCTGAAAAGCAACACGCAATTCAGCGTACATTTTGGCGCGCTTACTACCCAATTTTTTAACCGCTTCTAAGGCCTTCTCTTCAAAACCAGGCTCGCGACCATAGAGATAATTAAAACGACGCGCTACTTCACGAGTCATCTCCACGTGCGGCACTTGATCTTCGCCCACCGGCACAAACTGAGCGCGGTACATCAAAATATCAGCAGCTTGCAGCAAGGGGTAGCCCAAGAAACCGTAAGTCTGCAAATCTTTCTCTTTGAGTTTTTCGATTTGATCTTTATACGTTGGCACGCGCTCTAACCAACCCAAAGGAGTACCCATCGCTAGCAATAAAAATAGCTCTGCATGCTCAGGCACTTTGCTCTGAATAAATAAAGTCGCTTGGTTTGGATCAACGCCACATGCCAACCAATCAATCACCATATCCCAAACGGATTTCTCGATCACGTCTGGAGTTTCGTAGTGGGTAGTTAAGGCGTGCCAGTCTGCGACAAAAAAGTAGCAGGGATACTCAGATTGCAAGCGAACCCAGTTCTTTAAAACACCATGGTAATGGCCGAGGTGCAAGCTACCAGTTGGTCGCATGCCAGAGAGAACGCGTTCTGCAAACATCTTGATCTTTATTCTTTAAGGGTAATTAAATAGGTTGAGTTTGAAGGCCGCTTAATGAAACAGCGACCATACTGGAGTTAAATGATCCGGCAAATGAGGCAAGGTACCAAGGTCAATATAACTTTCCTCTGGGTCATGAAAATCGGATCCACGAGAAGCTAAAAATCCATAATGCTGAGCAATCTTGCCATAGGTTTGATATTGATTCGGGCTATGGCTGCCGGTGATAACCTCAATGGCCATGCCGCCGATTTCTTTAAAGTGCTTGTAGAGTTCATCCATCTGCATAGCGTTCAGCTTGTAACGACCAGGATGTGCAATCACGGCAGCGCCACCCGCCCCTTTAATCCAGGCGACCGCATCATCTAGTGTTGCCCAGAGATGCGGTACGTAACCCGGCTTGTCTTCAACCAGATATCTTTTAAAGACCTGGTCAGTATCTTTGCAAATACCCTGCTCCACTAAAAAGCGCGCGAAGTGTGTACGAGAAATAAGTTCTTGGTTACCTGCAAAATGCAATGCGCCTTCATAGGCGCCAGGTATCCCAGCTTTTAACAATTGTTCAGCCATCTGCTTTGCGCGATTACCGCGACCTTCGCGAGTGCGGCGCAAGCCTTCTAGAATTCCTGCATGGGCAGCGTCAATTCCTAAGCCAACGATATGGATAGTTTGCCCCATCCAAGTTACTGAAATCTCGACCCCAGGTAGATAGTCCATGCCCAGTGTGCTTGCAGCAATCTGCGCCCTCGCTTGGCCACCAAGCTCATCGTGATCGGTCAATGCCCATAAACGTACGCCGTTAGCATAGGCACGTTCAGCCAACTGCTCAGGCGTGAGCGTTCCATCAGAAACAACGGAATGGCAGTGTAAATCTGCGTTTAGGCTGGAATTGCTAGTCATGACCCTATTTTAGGTCAAGCTGGTATCAATTACCCGGCGAGGTGCATCCAGGTAATCACGAGACTGCATCTCAATTAAACGAGAAACCGTTCTGGAGAACTCACTGGTAATCTGGCCCTCAGTGTATAAATCGACCGCCGGGACCTCTGCAGAGATGATTAGTTTGATTTTATGGTCATAGAGGACATCAATCAGCCAAATAAAGCGGCGGGCTTCATTAGTCATTCTAGGGGGCATATAAGGCACCCCAGACAAGATTACCGTATGAAACTGCTTGGCAATCTCCAAATAGTCGTTTTGTGACCTTGGACCACAGCATAGGGTTTGAAAATCAAACCAAACTACCCCTTCAGCCATATGCAAAGGCCTTAGCTCACGGGACTCAATGCGTAACACCGGACGGACAGTCTCTTTTTGATTACCAATTAAGCCTTGAAACATCTGCATCAAGATCGCATGAGATGCAGCATTCACTGGTGTTAGGTAGGCTTCAACTTGAGCCATCTGCACGCGGCGATAGTCATTGCCAGCATCAACATTCATGACATCGAGCTGTTCTTCTAATAACTTAATAGCCGGCAGCAAGCGATCGCGATGGAGGCCGTTGGGATAAAGCTGACTAGGCTGATAGTTTGAGGTCATCACAAACTGGACGCGATCTTCAAAGAGTGCGCTCAGCAAGCGATACAAAATCATGGCATCGGCAATGTCATTAATATGAAACTCATCAAAACAGATGAGCCGGTATCTATTAGCAATTCTTTTGGCAAGCTCATCCAGAGGATCCGCCATGCCAGAGAGCTCATGAAGCTCACGATGCACTTCTCGCATGAATTCATGAAAATGAATGCGGATCTTTTTCTCTAGAGGAGATGCAGCAAAAAAGATATCCATCAAAAAGGATTTGCCGCGACCGACTCCGCCCCACAAGTAGACGCCACGCGGTAGTTTTGGTTTAAAGAGTTTCTTTTTTAAACCGCTGCTGCGAATTTCTTTGTAAGCAACCCACTCATCTTCACAGCGCTGTAAGCGCTCAATAGCAGCAAGTTGCGCGGGATCGCTTTGATACCCGCGCGCCTTTAACTCTTGATAGTAGTACTCTAATGCTTTCAATTACATGTTTAATGCACGTTTATCCGTCGCTAATGCTGCCTCGCGAACCACTTCCGATAGACTCGGGTGTGGATGACAGATGCGTGCAATATCTTCAGCTGCTGCTTTAAATTCCATTGCTACGGCCGCTTCAGCAATTAAGTCAGAAGCATTTGGTCCAATGATGTGAACGCCTAAGATTTCATCTGTTTTTTCATCTGCTAATACTTTGACGAAACCATCGGCACGATCCATGCCTAAGGCGCGACCGTTAGCTGCAAATGGGAACTGACCTGCTTTGTAAGCAATGCCAGCCTGCTTGAGCTGCTCTTCAGTTCTACCAACCCAGGCAATTTCGGGATCGGTGTAGATCACCCAAGGAATACAGTTGTAATCAATATGTGGTTTTTGACCAGCAATCGTTTCAGCAACAAGGACACCCTCGTCTTCAGCCTTATGAGCCAGCATCGGTCCACGCACCACATCACCCACAGCATAAACGCCAGGCGCCGCTGTTGCACAGGTATGGTCATCAACTGGAATAAATCCACGCTCATCCACTTTCAGACCAATCTTATCCAGACCTAATTTGTCCGTATTGGGAACCCGACCAACAGAAACAATTAAACGATCGCACTCTAATTTCTGAGTCTTGCCTTCACTATCGGTGTAGTTCACTACAACACCTTTTTTATCTGCCTTCACTTCACCAATCTTGATGCCCATATTGATTTTGAGGCCCTGCTTGGTGAAGATCTTATGAGCCTCTTTTGCAATACCTTGATCGCAGGCGCCTAAGAAAGTGGGGAGCGCCTCCAAAATAGTCACATCAGAACCAACGCGACGCCATACTGATCCGAGCTCCAGGCCGATTACACCAGCGCCAATGACGCCAAGTTTCTTCGGAATGGAATCAAACTTGAGACCACCTTCGTTATCGCTAATCAAGATGTTATCGACAGGAATGCCTGGCAAATGACGTGCCTTAGATCCGGTAGCAATAATCACATTTTTAGCGGTCACCACTTCTTTGTCTTTACCATCGATCTTGACTTGATAGCCATCAGCGCCCTTACCTTTAAAAGAAGCATGTCCTTTTAATAAGGTAATTTTATTTTTACGGAATAAAAACTGAATACCAGCAGTCATCTTGGTCACAATCGCATCCTTACGAGCGATCATCTTGCCGGAGTCTAACTTCACCGATCCAACGGTAATGCCGTGGTCAGCTACATGATGACTAATCTTCTCAAATTCTTCAGAAGAAGCAAGCAAGGCTTTAGATGGAATGCAGCCGACGTTCAAGCAAGTTCCGCCAAGGCGTATTTCACCCTTTGGATCGTCAAAAGAATTTGATTCGGCACAGGCAACCTTAAAACCGAGTTGCGCCGCACGAATCGCAGCGATGTAACCACCAGGGCCGCCGCCGATTACTACTACGTCAAATGATTGGCTCATGTTCTTCTCTCTTACAGATCAAGGAGAAGGCGTGAAGGATCTTCCAATGCGTCCTTCATAGCCACTAAGCCAAGTACTGCCTCACGACCATCAATAATGCGGTGGTCATATGACAAAGCTAGGTAGTTAATCGGACGTATCAAAATTTGGCCATTCTCAACCACTGCACGCTCTTTAGTTGCATGAATACCCAAAATCGCAGACTGTGGAGGATTAATAATTGGAGTAGAAAGCATCGAACCAAAAACACCACCATTAGAGATCGAGAATGTACCGCCAGTTAAATCTTCTAACGACAGCTTACCTTCGCGAGCTTTTACACCAAACTCAGCAATCTTCTTCTCGATATCAGCCAAGTTCATTTGATCCACGTCACGCAGAATTGGAACTACCAAGCCACGCGGTGAGCTCACTGCAATGCCGATGTCAAAGTAACCGTGATATACGATGTCATTGCCATCAACAGATGCGTTTAACAATGGGAATTTCTTCAAAGCATGGGTTGCCGCTTTAACAAAGAAAGACATGAAGCCCAACTTCACACCGTGCACTTTTTCAAACTGATCTTTGTACTTGTTACGCATAGCGATTACTGGAGCCATATTGACTTCGTTAAAGGTAGTCAATATGGCATTGTTTGCTTGAGACTCCAGCAAACGCTCAGCAATACGAGCACGCAAGCGGCTCATTGGTACGCGCTCTTCTGGGCGATTGCCCAACGGAACTGTTGCACTTGGCAATGCTGCGGAAGATGAGTCTCCAGCAACAGCATTAAGAGCATCACCTTTAGTCACACGACCATCACGACCAGAGCCTACAACTTGACCAGTCGTCATATTGTTTTCAGCCAAAATTTTTGCTGCAGAAGGTGCGGCAGCAGCGCCAGTTGATTTTGCTGCGGGCGCAGCTTTAGCTGGAGCAGCAGCTGGCGCGGCTACAGGTGCTGGCGCTGGTGCTGCTGCAGGAGCAGCGGCGGCAACAGCGGTGCTATCAATCTTTGCAATCAATTGCTCGGCAATTACCGTGCCACCATCAGCAATCAGGATTTCTGTAATTACACCAGCAGACGGTGAAGGAACTTCTAGTACGACTTTGTCAGTTTCAATTTCAATCAAGATCTCATCTTGACCGACGGCATCGCCAACCTTCTTTTTCCATTGCAATAAAGTTGCTTCTGCTACTGACTCGGAGAGTTGGGGAACTTTAACTTCAAAAATAGCCATGATTAATCCTATTTAGTATTTGTATGTGAGTGAGGTCTACGATTACTTCGTAATGACATAACCCTTTAGTTTTGCAAATGCTGCATTCAGAAGTGACTTCTGTTGTTCTTGATGAAGATGAGCGTAGCCACAAGCTGGTGAAGCAGAAGCTGGACGGCCTGCATAGGCCAACTTCATCCCCTCAGACATGTTCTCCAAAATATTGTGCTGAACAAAGAACCAAGCGCCTTGGTTTTGTGGCTCATCTTGACACCACACTACCTCCTCCAAGTTTGGATATTTCTTTAACTCAACAGTCAACGCTTTGTGCGGGAATGGATAGAGCTGCTCCAAACGAATAATCGCCACATCCTCTAGTTTTTTCTCGGTACGTGCTTTAGCTAAGTCGTAATAGACTTTGCCAGAACACATGATTAATCGAGTGACCTTTTTGCCATCGATGCTCTCATCGCGCTCACCAAGAATGGTATGAAAACCACCCTTTGTAAACTCAGACAATGGTGAAGCCGCTTCTTTATTACGTAACAGTGATTTTGGTGTCATCAAGATCAGCGGCTTGCGGAACTGACGAATCATTTGGCGACGCAAGACGTGGAAGATCTGCGATGCGGTCGTTGGCTGAATCACTTGCATATTAGTGTCAGCACATAACTGCATAAAGCGCTCTAAACGTGCAGATGAGTGCTCTGGACCTTGACCCTCATAGCCGTGAGGCAACATCATGACCAAGCCGTTTGCACGACCCCACTTCACTTCCCCGGAAGCGATAAATTGGTCGATCACCACTTGAGCACCGTTCGCAAAGTCGCCGAACTGAGCCTCCCAAATAGTCAGAGTATTTGGCTCTGCAGCAGCGTAACCATACTCAAAACCAAGCACAGCCTCTTCGGAGAGGATGGAATCAATCACCAAGAAAGGGGCTTGATCTTTGGCGATATGGCGCAAGGGAATGTAGACGCCGGTATCCCATTTTTCACGGTTTTGATTGTGCAAAACGGCATGGCGATGAGTGAAGGTACCGCGACCACTGTCCTCGCCAGATAAGCGAACTGGATAACCGCTCGCCACTAGGGATGCGAAAGCCATATGCTCACCCATACCCCAGTCAACATTAGTTTCACCGCGGCCCATGGCGGCACGATCTTTTAAGACTTTTTCGACCAAGGGGTGAACCTTGAATCCTTCTCTCGCAGTAGATACTCGCTCGGCTAATCGCTTCCACTCAGTCAAAGGAATGGCAGTATCAGCCTCATCGGTCCAACGCTTATTTAGGAATGGAGACCAGTCAACCGCGAACTTACCTTTGAAGTTACTGAGTACGGGGTCTGAAGTCTGCTTACCCGCATCCATGGCCGCGCGATATTCTTTCACCATTAATTCACCGGTACCGGCAGGCAATACACCTTGAGCCTCTAATTTATCCGCATACAACTTTCTTGTACCTGGATGAGCCGCGATGATTTTGTACATTAAAGGTTGAGTCATAGCTGGAGTGTCTTGCTCGTTATGACCCAGCTTTCTGAAGCAAACAATATCAATCGCAACATCTTTGTGAAACTGAGTGCGGAACTCAACGGCTAGCTTAGTAGCTAAAACAACCGCTTCAGGGTCATCGCCGTTCACATGCAATACAGGCGCATCAATCACCTTCATGATGTCCGTGCAATACAAACTAGAACGCAAATCACGAGGATCGGATGTAGTGAAACCAATCTGATTATTAATCACGATATGAATCGTGCCGCCAGTGTAGTAGCCGCGTACCTCTGCCATTGCCAAGGTTTCTTGCATCACGCCTTGACCTGCAATGGCCGCATCGCCGTGCACTAATACTGGCAATACCTGCTCACCCACCATATCACCACGACGCTCCATACGGGCGCGTGCAGAGCCCTCTACTACTGGGTTCACGATTTCTAAATGGGAGGGATTAAATGCAAGCGATAGATGGACGGGTCCCGCTGGAGTAGAAATATCACTCGAGAAACCTTGGTGATACTTTACATCACCCGCAGGCAAAGTTTCTGGGCCCTTATGCTCAAATTCAGCAAAAAGATCTGAAGGCATTTTTCCTAAGACGTTCACCAGCACATTCAATCGGCCACGGTGAGCCATACCAATCACAATCTCTTGAACGCCCTTAGCTCCTGACTCACGAATCAACTCGTCCATACAGGCGATAAAACTCTCACCACCCTCGAGAGAAAAACGCTTTTGACCGACATACTTCGCTTGAAGATAACGCTCCAAACCTTCTGCTGAAGTCACGCGATCCAAAATATGGCGCTTCTCATCGATATTAAATCTTGGAGTCGAACGAATCGACTCTAATTTTTCTTGCCACCATTTCTTGATGGTCTGGTCAGCAATAAACATGTACTCAGCACCCAAGGTACCGCAGTAAGTTTGACGCAATGCTTGCAGTAAATCACGCAAGGTCATTTCGTTACGACCAAAGAAGGTATTGCTGGTATTGAAGACGATATCCATATCGCCATCAGTGAAACCATAAAAAGCAGGATCTAACTCTGGAATATCCTTGCGCTCAATTCGCTTCAAAGGATCAATGTCGGCCCAACGGTTTCCGACGTTACGATATGCGGCAATTAACTGCTGAACGGCAACGCGTTTGCGCCCCATCTCAGAGTCAGCAGAATCAGAAACTGTTCTGATGGGGCCTTGCTTGGCCCGCTCAGCAAAGGAAGCAACAATGGGTCCATGGGCAACGTCAGATCTAGAGGAGCCATCTACCGCTGGGACTTGCTTTACATTATCAAAATAATCCCGCCAATGGTCAGCTACCGAGCCTGGATCATGCAAATAGGATTCGTAGAGTTCCTCTACGTAAGGGGCGTTTCCACCGAAGAGATAGGAGCTATCTCTTTGATCTTGCATCATGATGCTCACCTTTCATCGGGTTTCCCGAATAAAGACTGTGGTTAAAACCATTCGCTCTGCGGCTAAACCACTTTACGAATTGATCTGTGCGAATACTCTTACAACCTAGCTAATTTAACACGACTACCCATTGATTCATAAAGGACTTTCCCTAATTAGGGGGCTTTCAAGCCAATCCTCACTTTTTAAGGGCTGAATAAGAATTTTCCTACTCTGATTTAAACCATGCCTGACAGATTCCCCCAGACTTGATTCGTATTCTCTAAATCTCCAAATAAATTAATGAGATTAGGGACATATGAAAGCGATTACCCCAGAATTGGAATATCTAAGCACCCGTCAAAGCGCTAAAGTGCTACAGGTTTCACTTGGCACGGTCCAGAAAATGGTTGAATTAGGTGAATTAATCGCCTGGAAGACCCGTGGGGGTCACCGGCGCATCTTGGTAAGCTCTCTAGACCAACAGCTAGCACGCCGTAAAAGAGCAATGCGCCAAAAGACTACCCAAAACTGCATTGCTATGGGGATATTCAGAAGGGCTGAAAATAGCCATGAATTAATCGAATCTATTCAATGCTGGCAGTTAAAGGTGGATATGGAGGTATCTGTCGATAGCCTTGAGGGCCTGATGAAGGCAGTTTCAATTTCCCCTGACCTCATATTCCTAGATGCCTTAATACCGCCAGTTGAACAGGTGCATCTCATCCATTATTTGAGCAAAAACAAGGATACGCAGCGTATTCCTATCTTGGTAGATGAGGGATTTATTCGCCTTCATCCTGGGGTTATAGGCTTAGCCGATGAAAATACGGTTGGAGTCAAGTCGCGCTACCCTGAAGTACTTCAAGAAGAGCTTGAAAACGGTCTAATTGACCAAAATCCTTTGATTATTGGCTATCCAGCTACTAATCCTGAACTTGAAAATACCGTGGGAGATAAAAATCGGCACGAACTCTTAGAGCCTATATTTATTCAGGCGCTCAATAGAAAATGTGCCTAGAACCTGATCTGGATCTATAAAACAAAAAAGCCGCTCAATTTGATCATGAGCGGCTTTTTAAATAATAAATCTATTTAAATCAATAGTTTAGATCAAGAAGTTACTGCGATCTCTACCTTCAATCCATTTTGGCGCCTTACCGCGACCAGTCCAGGTATCACCAGTAGAGGGATTACGGTACTTTGGAGCAACCTTAGCGCCAGAACTGCGAACGCCAGCTTTACGACTAAATAAGTCTGAAGCTGTTAAATCATATTGCTCAATGATGAGCTTGGCTTTAGCAATGCCATCAGCCTTTTCACGTAAAACTGCTTCTTTAATCTGTTTATCCAACAATTCACGTTGGGCCAACAGATCTTTATATGATGACATGTTTAGTTTATCCAGATAATAGATTGATTGAATAACAAAAGATTTGCTATTCCTAGAAATGCATTATATCAATATATTAAAAAGTAACCATTTATATTGAAAATAGTCTTATAACCCTATAGAAATAGGCCTATATTGCATTAATTAATAAGATAACCAACATAATCATTATAAATACTATATTTATAATGATATTTTAAGCATTACCTTCTCAGCATAAATGTACCGCTAGATTTGGCGGTAACTTCACCGGCCTCATTCAATACCACGGCCTCGCAGTAATGAATTGTTTTACCAAACTTCAGAACGCTACCCTCCACCACAATCTTGCCAATACTTGGGCGCAAGAAGCTGACGTTCATGTCAATTGTCATGGCACCAAGTTGCTGGTTCACCGTACTTCGAGCTGCCGCCCCCATCGCAAAGTCCAGGAGGGTCATCACAACGCCACCGTGGGCAATCTGAAAGCTATTCTCGAATTCTGGTTTGATGACTAGGCTAATGCGCGACTTTCCCCCTTCGGCATACTCAGGAACAACCCCCAAGTGAGCCAAAAACGGGATAGTTAATCCAAAATACGTAGTGTTACTTGAGTTTGATGTCATAGGAAGTAAATGCCAAATTGAATGGTCGGGGCGAGAGGATTTGAACCTCCGACCACATGCACCCCATGCATGTACGCTACCAGGCTGCGCTACGCCCCGACGAGAAACAAAATTGTATCAGTAACTATTTGGAGAGAATTTGCAGGACAGCCTGCAACTCATCGCGCAAGCGAAGCTCGCCACGAGCCTCATCAAGGCGATTTCGGGCGCCACTGATCGTGAAGCCCTCTTCATACAAAAGCGCCCTAATCTTACGAATCAAGACAACTTCATGATGTTGATAGTAGCGACGATTACCGCGACGCTTTTGAGGACTCAATTGGGTGAACTCTTGCTCCCAATAGCGCAATACATGAGAACGAACGCCACAAAGATCGGATACTTCACCGATAGTGAAATAACGCTTAGCGGGAATTGGGGGGAGCTGCGAACTTAGCAGCACCGACCCAGCATCAAATGCTGATTTCTCGAGCATGAGACTCAACTACGTCCTTGAGCTTTTGACTTGCATGAAATGTCACAACGCGACGGGCTGCAATTGGAATCATTTGACCGGTTTTTGGATTGCGGCCTGGCCGGGCAGATTTATTGCGTAACTGGAAATTGCCAAAACCAGAAATCTTTACTTCAACACCAGTCTCAAGTGATTTCCCAATACGGTCGAAGAAGGCGTCAATCATGTCCTTGGCTTCGCGCTTATTTAAGCCAACTTGATCAAAGAGAGCCTCCGAGAGCTCATTCTTGGTAACGGTATCGTTGCTAACTAAATTATTCATGGCGGAAGTCTCTTCTTACTAGATCTGTTGCTAATATTAAACCTAGCGCAGACGGGCTGCGCAATTTTTTTCGAGTGCCGCTAATAAAGCAGTCATTACCGCTTCAATTTGTGCATCCTGCAGCGTTTCCTGTGGATTGAGCAAAGTCACACGGTAGGCTAGACTCTTCTCATCATCAGCCATACTGCTCGAACCAGCTTTTGGCTTGAATTCATCGAATAACTCAATTGACTTAACAAAGTTCTGCTTCTTCGCATTCATTGCATCGAGTAAAGTTTGCGCTGCAACGGTCTGCTTTACCACTACTGCCAAATCACGTTGCACTGCAGGAAACTTACTCAACTCTTCTGGCTGCGGAATACTTAAATTACGAATGGCCTCTAAATCCATTTCAAACAGCACTGGCGCTTGAGGTAACTCATAAGCTTGCTGCAAGCCAGGATGTAGCTCACCAATCCAGCCAATATTCAGCTTGCCAGCTGGTGTCATTAACGCAATTTGTGCACTGCGGCCAGGGTGGAGCGCTGGATGAACGGCTGCCTCAGTTGTGAAATGCAAGGGATCGAGCACACGCTCCAAATCACCTTTCACGTCAAAGAAATCGACTGCACGATCAGCGCTTGCCCACTGCTCTGCTACAAATGAGCCATAAGCCAAACCACCAATTTGCTGTGGCTGATGAAAGCCTGCAACTTTGCCAGCCTCTTCTTGCACGCTAGCATCACGTTTAAATACACGGCCCGTCTCGAACAGGCGGACACGGCCAGCACCACGATTCAGATTTGACTTGAGATTACCCAGTAAGCCACCCCATAGATTGCTACGCATTACGCCATACTGACTGGCGATTGGATTAAGTACGGCAATAAGATCTTTTTCAGAGGCAGCAGCTAAGCGTTGCTCACTCTCAAGGTCAGTAAATCCAAAGTTCACTGCCTCTTGATAACCTTGGAGAGCTAAACGCTGGCGCAATAAATGCACTCCACGCTTTGCCTCAGCCCTAGCACTCATCTTCAAAGAGGAGACTGGTGGCACATCAGGAATATTTTCAAAGCCGTACATGCGTGCGACTTCTTCGATTAAATCTTCTTCAATTTCGATATCAAAGCGATAGCTTGGTGGTGTCACCACAAATACATCACCTGCTTCTTGCTTGAACTCAAAACCGAGACGTTTGAACACATCAGCAACAATTTCAGTAGTGAGCGGAATGCCGATGACTTTCATGGCACGTGCTAAACGCATGCTGACTAGTTTGCGCTCAGGAATGGATAACACTTGATCATCTATTGGGCCAACTTGGCCACCGCATACTTCAATAATCAGAGCCGTTAAGTACTCCAAGCAGTTAGATGTATTTTGCGGATCAACACCACGCTCAAAGCGATGTGCTGCATCGGTACTGAAATTAAAACGACGAGCACGCCCCTGAATTGCTGAAGGCTGCCAATAAGCGGCTTCAACATAAATATTTTTTGTATCGTCAGTTACTGCGCAATGATTGCCACCCATAATGCCGGCTAATGCTACGGGACCACCTTGGTCGGCAACCACACCAGCATCTTGAATCTTGCCTGCTGAATCTGGGCCTTGCAAAGTAACAGTCTGACCATTTAATAATTCAAGAGTTTCGCCGGGCTTCGCCCAGCGAACTGATAAGTCTCCAGTTAATTTATCAATATCAAATACATGGGTCGGCTGACCCATTTCTAACATGACATAGTTAGACAAATCAACTAGAGGAGAAATGCTTCTTTGGCCAGCACGAGCTAAACGCTGCACAATCCAATCTGGAGTTTTAGATTTTGGATTAACGCCGCGGATGATGCGACCAGCAAAACGCCCACATAGCTCGGTATTCTCAACAGTAACTTTGAGCTTATCGGCAATAGTGACATTTGCAGCAGTCCACTTGGGTGCGCACAATGCGGCACCTGTGATTGCTGACACTTCACGTGCCATACCCATTAAAGATAGGCAGTCTGCTTTGTTAGGCGTTAATTTAATCACAAAGATCTGGTCATCTAGGTTTAAGTATTTACGGATATCCTCACCCACTGGTGCATCTGCGGGCAACTCCAAAATACCTTCGTGATCATCACCAAGACCAAGTTCGCGACCAGAGCACAACATGCCCTGGCTTTCTACACCGCGCAGCTTACCAATCTTAATCATGAAAGGCTTGCCACCCGCTTCGGTTGGCGGCAATTCTGCGCCAACCATGGCGCAAGGAATTTTGATACCAGCACGTGCATTCGGTGCACCGCAAACAATTTGTAATTCTTGGCCAGTGCCTGCGTCAACTTTGCAAACACGCAAGCGATCTGCATCAGGATGCTGCTCAGCCGAAAGGATTTGAGCAACCACGATTTTTGTGAATGCTGGGGCTACTGAATGTTGCTCTTCGACCTCAAGGCCAGCCATCGTCATAGCATGACCTAAGGCATTGCTATCGAGTGAGGGATTTACATACTGGCGTAACCAAGATTCAGAAAATTGCATATGCGCTATCTACTATTAAAAGGTTAGCCGATTAAGCTGGAAATTGCGCTAAGAAACGGAGATCGTTCTCAAAGAAAAGACGTAAATCATCAACGCCATAACGCAACATCGTCAAACGCTCTAAGCCAGAGCCAAAAGCAAAACCGGTATAGCGCTCTGGATCAATACCCATATTGCGCAATACATTGGGATGCACCTGCCCTGCCCCAGAAATCTCTAACCAACGGCCAGCTAACTTGCCGCTACCGAAGGCCATATCGATTTCAGCTGAAGGCTCAGTGAATGGGAAATACGAAGGACGGAAACGAACTTGCAGTTCATTCGTCTCGAAAAAAGTTCTTAAGAAGTCGGTATACACACCCTTTAGGTCTGCAAAGGAAACACTCTCTGCAATCCACAGGCCTTCAACTTGATGAAACATCGGTGAATGGGTTGCATCGCTATCGACGCGATAGGTTCTACCAGGCGCAATCACTTTGATTGGCGGCATCACATCGGCATGGGCATATTTTTTTACATGCTCACTCGCATAACGAACCTGAATCGGGCTGGTGTGCGTACGTAATAACAAAGGCTTTCCAGTGGAATCTTTGCCATCGATATAAAAGGTGTCCTGCATTGAACGCGCAGGATGATTCTCAGGGCTATTTAAGGCGGTGAAATTAAACCAATCAGTCTCAATTTCAGGACCATCAGCTACATCAAAACCAATGGAGCGGAAGATCTCTTCAACACGTTCCCAGGTGCGCATTACAGGATGCAAACTACCTACTGCTTGGCCACGGCCAGGCAAAGAAACATCAATCGATTCCGCCGCAAGACGTTGCAGCAATACCGCATCAGCCAATGCTTGGCGACGCTCTTGTAATGCAGCTTCTACTTGGGTTTTGATTTGATTAATATGGGCGCCAGCACTCTTACGCTCATCAGGCGACATTCCACCAAGCGCTTTTAAACGCTCAGTGAGAACACCTGACTTACCGAGATACTTGGCTTTCGCGTCCTCAAGAGCTGCCGAATCGGCAGCCCCGAGGAAATCACGTTTAGCATCCTCGACAATGTGGTCGAGAGAAACCATTGCAGCTTAGTTTTTTAAATGAACTAAGAATTAAGCTGCAGCGCTTACTACGGATTTGATCCGAGTAACCAAAGCAGCGAAAGCCGCCTTGTCAGCAATGGCCATATCAGAAAGCACTTTGCGGTCGAGTTCGATCGCAGCTTTCTTCATGCCATTCATGAATACGCTATAGGTCATGTCATGCTGACGAACTGCCGCATTGATACGAGCAATCCACAATGCGCGGAATACACGTTTCTTATTGCGACGGTCGCGGTATGCATATTGACCAGCACGCATAACTGCTTGCTTAGCAATACGGAATACGTTTTTACGACGTCCACGATAGCCTGTTGCAGCATCGGTGATTTTCTTATGACGGGCTCTTGCTGTAACCCCACGTTTGACTCTTGGCATTTATTTCTCCTAATCTAGTCTGAGGTTAAGCGTATGGAAGCATGGAGCGAATTGACTTAACGTCTGCTTTCGCAACTTCGGTAGTACCACGTAGGTGACGCTTATTCTTTGTGGTCTTCTTGGTGAGGATATGGCGTTTGAAAGCCTGACCTCGTTTAATCGTTCCGCCTGCGCGAACCGTGAAGCGCTTTTTAGCGCTACTCTTGCTCTTCATCTTGGGCATAAAGCACCCCTTCAATTACTTGTGCAACATAGGTGGTAACCGACGGTTACGCTTCCTGTACCTAGAAACACTTCAAACTACCAGAGCCTCGCAGCTCCTCCCTACTTAAACAACAAACCCATCTTGCGATTTGGTTTATTACTTAACCTTACGAATGGGGGCCAATACCATCACCATCTGGCGACCTTCCATCTTTGGAAACTGTTCTACTTGACCATGCTCAATTAGGTCTGACTTCAAACGTTCCAACATTCTGACTCCGATTTCTTGGTGGGCCATTTCACGACCCCGAAATCGCAGCGTAATCTTTGTCTTATCGCCATCTTCCAAAAAGCGGATTAGATTGCGTAGCTTCACACCATAGTCACCATCATCTGTGCCGGGACGGAACTTTACTTCCTTCACCTGAATCACTTTTTGCTTGAGCTTAGCTTCATGCAAACGTTTGGCTTCTTGATATTTGAATTTGCCGAAGTCCATAATCCGGACTACAGGTGGCACAGCTGTCGGAGCAATTTCAACCAAATCGGTCTCTTTCTCTTCTGCTAAAGCCAAGGCTTCACTCAACTTAACTACACCGATGGGTTCTCCATCCAGTCCAATCAGACGCACTTCAGGAGCAGTAATCTCCCGATTTATGCGCTGCGATTTATCAGTAGCGATCTTCTTAATTCCTTTAAAAAAACAATAAAAACCATTCCACCCCTAGCTAAGCTCGGGTCCGACTTTCTGAGAAATATCCTGCTGGAGTCGGGCAACGAAGGCATCAAGAGGCATTACGCCTAAATCCACTCCGCCACGGGCACGAACGGCCACCGAATTACTTTCTGCTTCTTTATCCCCTACAACTAACAAAAATGGGAGCTTCTGTAATGCGTGCTCGCGTATTTTATACGTAATTTTCTCATTCCGCAAATCCGATTCGACTCTAAACCCTTGTTTTTTCAGAGATTGCTGGACTTTTTGAGCATATGCAGCCGAATTATCGGAAATATTAAGGACTATAGCCTGGGTCGGAGCAAGCCAAACCGGCATATTTCCAGCGTGGTTTTCAATCAAAATACCGATAAAACGCTCCAAAGAGCCCACAATTGCCCTATGAAGCATCACTGGAGCCTTGCGAGTGTTCTCTTCGGTTACATATTCAGCACCTAAACGGGCTGGCATCGAGAAATCCACCTGAATCGTGCCGCACTGCCAAGTGCGGCCAATCGAGTCTTTGAGGTGATATTCGATCTTCGGACCATAAAAAGCACCCTCGCCTGGCAATTCTTCCCATTCTTGGCCTGAAGCGGTCAAGGCGCCACGTAGGGCAGCCTCCGCTTTATCCCAAATAGCGTCATCACCAACACGCTTCGCAGGACGCAAGGCCAGCTTAACAGCCACTTCAGTAAAGCCAAAATCTTGGTAAACCTCACGAACCGCTTTATCGAATGCGGCTACTTCGGGCTGAATCTGATCTTCAGTACAGAAAATATGGCCATCATCTTGTGTGAAACCACGTACACGCATCAAACCATGTAATGCACCTGAAGGCTCGTTGCGATGACACTGACCAAACTCACCATAGCGCAATGGCAATTCACGATAGCTATGCAAACCAGAATTAAAAATCTGCACATGTCCCGGGCAGTTCATCGGCTTTAATGCATATGCACGATTCTCCGACTCCGTTGTGAACATGTTTTCTTTATAGTTGTCCCAGTGGCCGGACTTTTCCCAAAGGCCGCGATCCAAAATTTGGGGGGCTTTTACTTCTTGGTAGCCTTCGCGCTGATAAACGCGGCGCATGTACTGTTCAACTTCTTGCCAAATAGACCAGCCCTTGGGGTGCCAGAAAATTAAACCCGGCGCTTCAGGTTGAAAGTGAAATAAGTCTAAGAACTTACCGAGGCGACGATGGTCACGCTTCTCAGCTTCTTCAAGCATATGCAAATGGGCATCTTGATCTTCTTTTTTCAACCAAGCTGTACCGTAGATCCGCTGCAGCATCTCATTCTTGCTATCGCCACGCCAGTAAGCACCAGCAACGCTCAGAAGCTTGAACACTTTGAGCTTGCCAGTAGAGGGCACATGGGGTCCGCGGCATAAGTCAGTGAACTTCCCTTCGGCATACAAAGACACATCTTCGCCTTGCGGGATGCTAGAAATAATTTCTGCCTTGTAGTTTTCGCCTTGATCTTTGAAGAACTTCACGGCCTCATCACGCGGCATTACTGTACGAATCACTGGCTCATCTTTTTTAGCGAGCTCAGCCATTTTCTTTTCAATGGCCACCAAGTCTTCTGGTGTGAACGGGCGATGAAATGAGAAGTCATAATAAAAACCGTTTTCGATTACCGGGCCAATCGTGACTTGTGCCTCTGGGAATAACTCTTTAACGGCATAGGCCAATAAATGGGCCGTAGAGTGACGTACGATCTCGAGTGCTTCTGGGCTTTTATCCGTGACGATAGCTAATTGACTATCTTTGTCGATCACAAAGCTGGCATCTACCATCTTGCCGTCAACGATGCCGCCAAGGGCCGCTTTGGCAAGGCCGCTTCCAATGCTTTGGGCAACATCAAGAACGCGTACGGGAGCTTCGAACTCACGTTTAGATCCATCTGGCAGAGTAACTATAAGCATGACCGCTCCATCTTATTAAGATTCAGCCGAAAGACTGATTTACTGCACAACATCCACCAAAAAGAAAGCGCGGGTGCTTTTGGGCAACCGCGCACTTTTGGGTCTTTATTCGTTGGTAGGCTCGATTGGACTCGAACCAACGACCCCCACCATGTCAAGGTGGTGCTCTAACCAGCTGAGCTACGAGCCTATATAAGCCATAGAGTTTATCACCGGCGGCGTACTTGGGTCACCCCTTTGACTTCTTCAAGGGCGTTTTGGACGAGTCGTAAGGCTTCCGAGTCCTTAATCTCCACCGTCAACAGTATTTGCGTAAGCCCTCGCTTGGCAGATTTGCGAAGGTCGATCACGTGAACACCCTGTCTTGTCAGAATCTCAAACAGCTCACGCATCAGCTCGGGGCGATCTAGCCCTGTTACCGCTAAATCCGCAGGAAATACGCGCTTAGGATCATTTCCGGCTACTGTTTCAGCGCCAGAATCATTCCAGGCAGTCTGGATAACGCGCTCAGGAGCTCGCTCCAATAGACCTCTAAATGTTTTGCAAGAACGTCGATGAATCGATACGCCACGACCTTGGGTCACAAAACCTGCAATCGAATCGGGCGGGACTGGCCGGCAGCACCGCGCCAACTGGGTCATTAATGAATCTACCCCCACTACCAAAACATCACCTGCCTGACCCTGCTTACGAGTACTTTGTTTAAGAACAATTTCTGGGGCTGGAGTAATTACCTTCGCCCCTGTCTTTTGCTCCACCTTGGAGTCAGTGGACTTAGACCCCGCCTCTTCATCATCCACAGCATTAAACCAAGCGCGTACACGTGTGCGAGCACGCTGTGAACGCAAGTAATTGCGGCTCGGACTAATCCAATCGCGTGAGGGACCGCCATGTTTCACGGCGACGATTTCAATAGTCTGGCCATTGTGCAAAGGAGTATCTAAAGGCACCATCGCACCATCTACTCGAGCGCCACGACAGCGGTGGCCAAGGTCGGTATGAACTGCATATGCAAAATCGATGGGCGATGAACCCTTCTCCAAGGAAATGACTTTTCCTAATGGAGTGAGTACATAAATATGGTCATCGATCTCATGGTGCTTGAGTTGCTCCCAAGCATCCTCTTTCCAAGAAATGAGTTGCCTTGCCCAAGCAATTTGGCGCTCATAAGCAACTGCCGCACTATGGGTGCCCGTTTGATGACTGGGATTTGCATCATTAGGCTTATTTTTTGGCGGCGTTGCTGTGCCAACATAAGCACCCTCTTTGTAACGCCAGTGCGCAGCCAATCCATACTCAGCCTGTTGATGCATTGCATTAGTGCGCACCTGAATCTCAAATGCAGTCCCATGCTCATCCATCACTACAGTATGCAAAGATTGGTAGCCGTTTGGCTTTGGCCTGGCGATGTAGTCATCAAATTCACGTGGGACAGGCTGCCAGATGTTATGTACTATTCCTAAAATGGCATAACAGGACTTAACGTCATCTACTAAAACTCTAAACGCCCTGACGTCGTAGAGATTGGCAAAGTCGAGTGACTTACCCTGCATCTTTTTCCAAATACTATAGATGTGCTTTGGGCGACCCTGAACCTCACCTTCAATACGGACAGCATCTAATTCTTCTTTCAGCTTACTCACAATCTGATTGATAAAAGATTCACGCTCAATACGCTTGCCATCCAACATCTTAGCGATATCGCGATAGATCTCTGGAGAGAGAACTCGAAATGCCAAGTCCTCCATCTCCCATTTCATTTGCCAAATACCGAGACGATTAGCAAGCGATGCATCAATATTCAAAATCTCTTGTGCCCAAGCTTTTGGCATCTCGATTTTTTCTTGGTTGATCCAACGCAGCGTTTGCAAGCGCGAAGCAAGATAAATCAAAACGACGCGTAAGTCATCACCAAAAGCGAGCAACATCTTTCTGAGCATCTCTTCTTGCCCAGAAATACTTAGACCGCCATCATTGCGTACCAGCTTGGCTTGAGCCTGCCTCAGGCCCCGATAGCCAATCAACAGTCTGGCTGACTCATCACCAATCAGTTTGGTGAGCGATTCTTTGCCATGGGTACGGGCAATATGATGTGCAGCGGTCAGTGTTGCCTCATCTAAGTGAAGCAGCTTTAGTATGCTGAGAACGCCAGCGGCATGATTTTCAGAAGGCTCGCCATACCAACCATCAATAATTTTGATGCTCTCAGATGAAGAAGAAGCATTTGACATGGGCGACTGAAATCCTTAACTAAAGAATTCTTTTGCTAAAGCCACTTGTTCTGATTTCACAAAGGCAGGTGCATGACCAACTCCTGGAATTTCAATACTTCGAATGTAAGGGTTGACCTTGCACATCTCGGCAACAGTTTCAGCGGAAAGTAAATCGGATTCCCCGCCACGCACAATCAACGTCGGGATATGGATTTGCTTGAAGGCGTGCCACATCGCCATTTCTCCTGCCTTTGCCATAATCGGATTGACCGATGCAAACGGCACAGAAATATCAGGGTCGTAGTGCATTACCCAAAGCCCATCTTTTTGCACGAGCATGGGACCGTTATAAATCTCCCACTCTTCTGGAGTGTGACTGCCAAAAGATGCACAGATCTCATTGAGGCGCTGCAAAGCATCGGCACGATTAGAAAAACTAAAAGGCTGACCAACATAAGAGCCCAGGCGCTTGATGGCCTCAGGTTCAATGCGTGGGCCCACATCATTAATCAGCATGCGACGAATTGGACTCTTGGGCATTGCGGCATAGACCATACCAATCAAACCACCCATAGAGGTTCCAAACCAATTCACTTGTGTAACGTTGAGCTGCTTAATCAAGCTAACCATGTCTGCGACGTATTGAGGAACGCTATAGAGCATGGGATTCTTGAGTCGATCAGAATCACCTCGCCCCACTACATCTGGACACACAACGTAATAGTCCTGACTCATTGCCTCAGCCAGAGTTTTGAAATCACTTCCCCTGCGCGTCAGGCCATGAACACATACTAATACCTTGGAATTATTAGGATTACCCCAAGCGTGATAGGCCATGCGATGAGAGCCATCAGGACTCGTGCAAGTAACGTAGAAGGTATCGCCATGATGAATAACATTCGGCTTTTGAATCTCATTATTCAGGTGTGCGTCATGCACATGCTCATCTGCCATGCCTGGAACTTCCGGCTGAAGGGTTACATGATCGATACCGTGCTCACTAAGCAACATCGCGTTGATGCGCGCCATAATTTCTGGCCACTCAGCCATTCGCTCAATTTCAATATGGCCAATCAGTGCCGGGAAGCTGGGAGTCATCTCCCAAACATGCAGATCATGCACCGCCAAAACACCTGGCACCTTTTTTAGATCCTGACCGACCTGTAAATAGTCGATATGTAGAGGCACTCCCTCCATTAGGAAGTGATACGACTCTTTCAAAATGGAAATAGTGGACTTCAAAATTAAGAGGGAAACCAAAATAGATAAGATGGCATCAATCGGCATCCATCCAGTAAGCTGAATCACAATACCCGCAATCAGAGCAGCTATAGACCCTAGCAAGTCACCCATGACATGAACCAAGGCAGCGCGAGTATTGACACTCTTTTTATCGCGCGATAGTACCCATGCCACCACAATATTCATTACCAAACCAATGGCAGCAACTATCGTGACAGTTAAGCCATCCACCTTATGCGGGTCGTAGAATCGACTCACTGCCTCAAACATAATCCATGCAACTAAGGCCAGCATCGCAATGCTATTCACAAATGCCGCTAAGGCCTCAGCCCTTCCAAATCCAAAGGAATGTTTTGGTGACGGCGGACGACGAGAAATGATTTGCGCCAACAAGGCTAAACCTAATGCAGCAGCATCGGTCACCATGTGACCAGCATCTGATATCAGCGCTAAAGAATTCGCAAAGTAAGCAGCGGCACCCTCAACCCCTGAAAAACCAAGTGTGAGCACCAAGGCAATGAGCAAGAGATTCTGGTTAGAGACTTCCTTGCTATGGGTATGCTTAGCATCGCCCTGCTTGTGTGCGTGAAGTGAATGATCTACAACGCTCATAAAGGAATCTTTAAAAAAGAAAATGGGATCATTGACCCCATTATTTCACTATCCATCAAAAAAGGTTAGAAACCTGCTACGTCTATAGGGGCACCTGTTTTGGCTATAACCTCATCTTTAGCTACACCAGGAGCCAACTCCACCAACTTCAAGCCCTTTGGCGTGATGTCGAGTACACAAAGGTCAGTAATGATGCGACTAATAACACCCACACCAGTTAATGGCAGAGTGCACTTCGGTAGGATCTTGATTTCTTCTGTGCCGTCTTTTTTCTTGGCAACGTGCTCCATCAAGACAACTACATGCTTTACGCCAGCAACCAAGTCCATGGCACCGCCCATACCCTTCACCATCTTGCCAGGGATCATCCAGTTCGCTAGGTCGCCATGCTCACTGACCTGCATTGCCCCCAAAATCGCGATGTTAATTTTTCCACCACGAATCATTCCGAATGAATCTGCAGAAGAAAAAATAGAGGAGCCAGGCAAAGTAGTAATCGTTTGCTTACCCGCATTAATTAAATCTGCATCAATCGTTTTTTCAGTTGGAAATGGACCAATACCCAATAAACCATTCTCAGACTGGAGCCACACTTCCATGCCTTCTGGCACATGATTGGCTACCAAGGTTGGCATGCCAATACCTAAATTGACGTAGTAACCATCCTTTAGTTCTTTAGCAGCACGTGCTGCCATTTCATCTCTATTCCAAGGCATATCGATCTTCCTAAATATTCTGTACTGTTTTTATATGGTGTCTAAAGATATTAAGCAGCAGACAAGGTGCGCTGCTCAATACGCTTCTCTGGCGTAGTGTTCAGCACCAAGCGATGCACATAAATACCGGGCGTATGAATCTGATCGGGATCTAATTCACCGTTCTCTACGATCTCTTCAACTTCAGCAACCGTGATCTTGCCAGCCATTGCAACCACAGGATTGAAGTTGCGAGCGGTATAGCGATAAATCAAATTGCCGGATTTATCCGCCTTCCACGCTTTCACGAGTGAGATATCAGAAACGATTGCGCGCTCCATGATGTAACGCTCACCATCAAACTCTTTTTCTTCTTTGCCCTCAGCTACCAGTGTGCCGACACCTGTTTTGGTATAGAAAGCAGGAATGCCACAGCCGCCGGCACGCAACTTCTCAGCCAGGGTTCCTTGCGGAGTAAATTCCAGCTCGAGCTCGCCAGCCAAAAACTGACGCTCAAATTCTTTGTTCTCACCTACGTAGGATGCAACCATCCTTTTGACTTGTCTGGAGTTCAGCAGCAAACCCAAACCAAAGCCATCTACTCCAGCATTATTAGCAATTGCAGTCAGATTCTGCGCACCCAAATCCTTGACTGCGGCAATTAGCGCCTCGGGAATACCGCACAAGCCAAAACCGCCAACAGCCAGTTTTTGGCCATCCTTCAAGATATCCCGCAGGGCATCCACAGCCGATGGGTAAGTTTTGTTCATAAATTCGTCCTAATATTGCCGAAAAAGGTAAAAAAGTAATCATAACGCTTTAGACATCTAAGCCCATTGGCATTGGGCACCAATATGGTTTTTATGGCTTAGAACTAAACTATAGGCATTAGGTAGCGCTTTGAAAGTAGTAGAAATGCTCAAAATGATAAGTAATGTCGGAGAAATGAAATGACTGCCCAGGAATTACTCGAACAGTTTGGACCTAGAGAATCCATGGACTACGACCTCGTCATCGTGGGGGGCGGCCCTGCAGGCTTGTCCGCAGCCATCAAAGTAAAACAGCTAGCCAGCGAATCTGGCAAAGAGATTAGTGTCTGCGTACTCGAAAAAGGCTCTGAAATCGGTGCACACATCCTTTCTGGCGCAGTTATGGATCCTAAGGCATTAAGTGAACTCTTCCCTAACTGGAAAGAGCTAGGCGCACCACTGGATACTGAAGTTAGCCAAGATCAGTTTTTATTTCTGACCAAAGAAAGCGCATTTCAGGTTCCAAATTGGATGCTGCCCCATTGCTTTAAGAATGAAGGTAACTACATTGTCAGTTTGGCTAATGTCACTCGCTGGCTAGGTCAACAAGCTGAGAACCTCGGCGTAGAAATCTTTCCAGGCTTTCCTGCAGCAGAAATTCTCTATAACGAGCAAGGCGCAGTTTGTGGTGTCATCACTGGCTCGATGGGCTTGGATAAAGCAGGTCAACCCACAGATCAATTTCAGCTTGGCATGGAATTGCGTGCAAAGTACACCTTATTCGCCGAAGGTTCGCGCGGACATTTAGGTAAACAACTGATTGCTAAGTTTGCCTTAGATAAAGATGCTGATCCACAAAGCTATGGCATTGGTATTAAAGAATTATGGGAAGTCGAGCCCTCTAAGAGTAAGCCCGGTCTAGTGGTTCATACCGCTGGCTGGCCATTAGAGAGTGATACCTATGGCGGCTCATTCTTGTATCACCTGGGTGATAACAAAGTTGCCGTTGGTTTGGTAGTTGGGCTGTCCTATAAGAACCCATACCTCTCTCCGTTTGAAGAGTTCCAACGCTATAAATTGCATCCCAAGATTCGTGAAACCTTTGAAGGCGGTAAGCGTCTGGCCTATGGGGCACGGGCACTGACGGCTGGCGGCTTAAACAGCTTACCTAAAACAGTTTTCCCTGGTGGTGCACTGATTGGTTGCGATGCTGGATTCTTGAATGCCTCACGCATTAAAGGAAGTCATGCTGCTATTAAGACTGGCATGCTGGCAGCTGAGGCTGCGGTTGCTGCACTTGCCGACAATCGCTCTGCCGATGTGTTGGCCGCCTACCCAAGCGCCTTCAGAAATAGCTGGCTACATACCGAGCTAAACCAAGCGCGTAACTTTAAGCCATGGATGTCTAAAGGACTCTACCTTGGCACCCTGATGGTGGGCCTTGAGCAAAAGCTTTTGGGCGGCAATATGCCTTGGACAATACATTTAAAGCATGCAGATCATGAATGCCTCGAACCAGCAGCGCAGCATCAAGCAATTGAGTATCCAAAACCAGATGGCAAGATTACTTTTGATCGCCTCTCATCGGTATTTATCTCCAACACCAATCATGCTGAGAATCAACCAATCCATCTGACCTTAAAAGATGCATCGGTACCAGTGAGCTTGAACCTCAAAACCTACGCAGGTCCAGAGCAACGTTACTGCCCTGCTGGTGTTTATGAGTATGTAGAAAAAGATGGTCAGCCGCAGTTACAAATTAATTCGCAAAACTGCGTGCATTGCAAGACTTGTGATATCAAGGATCCAAGTCAGAATATTGTTTGGATTACCCCTGAAGGTGGTGGTGGTCCGAACTACGCATCGATGTAAATCATTCAGCGTATTACTTCTGAATTTATCCAACGGGCTAGCGGCTAGGACGCAGCTTCCCAATCGCCATACCCCCTAGACCGCAGGCTAAGGCCGCCATCACAAATACATTGCGAGGTTGGGTAGCATCCCATAGCCAACCAGCCAGCAAACCGCCCAGCGTTCCGCCTAAGCCATAAGACACGGTTGCCATTAAAGCTTGCCCTCGTGCTTGCAATGGTCCAGTAAACCAACGTTGCAATAGTTTCGTAGCAGCACTGTGGTGCGCTCCAAAAGTACCGGCGTGCATAAGCTGAGCCAGAATCAGCACCCAAGTGAGCGGAAAGAAAGCCATCAAGATAAAGCGGAACACGCCCATACCAAAAGCGATTTGCAAAACAACTTCAGCGTCCAATCTACTAAGCACTTTGCTCTGGAAATAAAAGAAGATCACTTCGGCTGCCACGCCTAAGGCCCAAAACAAACCAATCTGAAATTTGTCGTAACCTAAATCTGCTAGGTAGAGCGAGTAGAAGACGTACAAAGCAGCATGCGCAAAGATCATAAAAAATCCGGAGAGCAAGAACCAGCGGACATCCGGATTAAATAGAACAATCAGTAGTTCGCCCTTAACCATCTTGCGACGCTCCATCTTGGGCTCATACAAGCGAAAGGTTACCAGCGCCAAGCAGGTCAAAATCACCGCGCCCACGATGGGATAAAGCTCTATGCCTTTGCGCTGAAATAATTCACCTGCAAATAAAACCATGGCAATAAAACCAATTGAGCCCCATAAACGTAAACGGCCGTAACGCTTATCAAATGAATTGTCTTTAAATAAAGCATGCACCGTAGCTGATTCACCCAAGGGCATTAGGCTACTGAGGATGGTATGTAAGACAAACATCCAAATGAAGAATGCAACATAGCTATTGAGAAAAAAGATACTCAAGAAGGTCACTGCCGCCAAGCAAGCGCAGAAGCGAATAATGCCGATGCGATCAGAGAGGTAGTCTGATAACCACCCCCAAGAGAACGGCCCCACTATTCTTGTGATTTGCAGCATGGACATTAAGACTGCAATCTCAATAACGCTAAAGCCGCGATCTAAAAAAAAGAGGCTGGCGTATGGAGAAACTAAACCAACATAAGCGAAATATAAAAAGAAAAAGGACCCGAAGGCCCAACGCACTGAGGGTGTCATTTTCTTTTTAGTTCTCTAAGGTGAATTTGATTAATCCGTTGCAGAGCCAGGACGTGCAGCTGAGATAGACGCAACACTGTGTTTCACATCACCGCACTGAGCGCGGTGACGCAAAGCGTGATCAATCAAAACAAGGGCTAGCATCGCTTCAGCGATTGGGGTAGCGCGAATACCGACACAAGGATCATGACGACCCTTGGTTTGTACGGTAATAGGCTTGCCATCTAAATCCACCGATTCTTTTGGGCTCAAAATGCTGGAGGTTGGTTTAATAGCAATCGACACCCGCAAATCTTGACCAGTAGTAATACCGCCTAAAGTGCCGCCCGCATTGTTGCTAGCAAAACCATCTGGATGCAACTCATCACCATGCTCACTGCCACGTTGCGCTACTGACTTAAAGCCAGAGCCAATCTCAACACCCTTGACTGCATTAATACCCATCATGGCATGCGCAATATCAGCATCTAATTTATCAAATACAGGCTCGCCTAACCCAATGGGCACATTACGCGCCCGCACTTCAATCTTCGCTCCGCATGAATCCCCTGCTTTGCGCAGTCCATCCATATACGCTTCTAACTGAGGAACGATATCGGCATTCGCGGCAAAAAAAGGATTACTCTCAATGAGCGCTGCATCTTTAAATGGGATTTCGATTTCACCGAGTTGACTCATATAGCCATAAAACTCCGTGCCATATTGTTCTTTGAGCCACTTCTTGGCAATCGCTGCTGCGGCCACTACAGGCGCAGTTAATCTTGCTGAAGAGCGCCCACCCCCGCGAGGATCACGCAAACCATATTTATAGTGATAAGCGTAATCAGCGTGGCCGGGTCTAAATGTTTGTAGGATGTTTCCGTAATCTTGGCTGCGTTGATCAGTATTCCGAATTAACAAGCCAATGGGCGTGCCCGTGGTTTTGCCTTCATACACACCAGACAGAATTTCTACCCTGTCGGCCTCTTGACGTTGGGTTACATGACGTGAGGTTCCTGGCTTGCGACGATCTAAATCGAGCTGCAAGTCTGCTTCACACAGAGACATGCCTGGGGGGCAGCCATCAACAATAGCGCCAATGGCGGGACCGTGGGATTCACCAAAAGTGGTGACAGTAAAGAGAAGACCTAGTGTATTTCCTGACATATTGACATTATGTCATTGCTCGGGAGCTTGGGCTAGGCTGAGCCTATGGGGCAGCTTTTTCGGCCTCTTCTGGCCAGTCGCGGATGTAAGCCTTGAGCATGGTGTTTTCGAAGTCCTGAGCCTCAACAACGGATTTAGCCACGTCGTAGAAAGAAATCACGCCCATCAGCATCTTTTGATCCATCACCGGCAAGTAGCGGGCATGCTCAACTAGCATCATGCGGCGAACCTCATCGATCTCTGTCTCCATATTGCATGTCAAAGGTTTGGCATTCATAACGCCTTGAACTTTGAGCTCATCTAATTTGCCATGGTGTTTTGCTAAAGCTGCAATCACCTCACGGAATGTCAGGATGCCTACAAGCTTATCGTAATCCATCACCACCAATGAACCGATATCGTGTTCGCTCATAACCAAGACGGCAGTTTGCAAAGCAGTATCCGGTGCAACAGTAAATAGTGTGCTGCCCTTAACGCGCAATATGTCGCAAACTTTCATGGGATCTCCAGCAATAGGTTCTTATTGAGTCAATATATGCTGATGCCCCTGAGGAATCAAGGGGGGTGAAGGATATTTCAGTAACGAATAACCCTAAGCAACCCATTCCGAATGCTGGGGAGATTGGCAACCAGAACTGCCCCAGCCAAGGTAATCCACCAGGTCAGGTAAATCCAAATCAGCGCTAAAGGGAAGATCGCAAAAGCGCCATAGACCGTTTTATAAAAGGCGACATTGCTTATAAAAAGACCAAAGCCAAACTTCATTAACTCAAAAGTGAGGGCTGCAAAGAAGGCGCCACTCAAAGCATCACGCCACTCAATTTGGGCATAAGGGAGAATTTTGTAAGCTACTGAGAATACGGCCATGGCCAGAACTATTGGCACTACCGTCGCTACAAAACCCAAACCAAAGCTCAGAGTTTCCGTCCACCCCTCTGCCGCACTAAAAAGAAGACCACTTAAGTAGGTTCCAATACCCAATAGGATGGGTCCCAATATAGTTGCAGAGGAATAGATCGCAACCTTCTTCAAAATGGGTCGCCTTGCAGAGACGCGAAAGATCTGATTAAAGGCGCCCTCAATCACTGCCAATGTCATGATGGTTGTAATCACCAGGCCGAGCAAGCCAATCAAGGTGAGGCCTTTGGCCTGAGCTGAAAATTGATCCAAGTAATTAAAAACCTGCTGATTTAAGCCACCCGGCATATAGGTGTCCAGCAACCAGGCCTGAAAGGCATACTTAATACGCACCACACTGGGGAGATAGCCAATCAGAATGGAAGCCACCGTCAGCATCGGAATCAAGGCCAGCGTAGTAGTAAAGGCCAGACTGGCGGCTACCTGCTTAAGATTTTGACCCCGGTTACGCTCCCAGATCTCTTTTCCAAGAGAGAGCCATAATTGAGGATTCTGTATGAGGCGCATCGCCCATATCATAAGAGATAAGAGAAGAATATGAGCCAATCTGACATTTTAGTTTTGTACTACTCACGCTATGGAGCAACCCGAGACTTAGCTCGACTGATTGCCGAAGGTATTGAAAGCGTCCCAGGTGTTAACGCCAGGCTACGCACTGTTCCAACGATCTCCACAGTATGCGAAGCTACAGAGGCAACCGTCCCAACTGATGGTGCCCCGTATGTTGAATACGCCGACTTAAAAGAATGCATTGGTCTAGCTCTGGGCTCCCCTACGCGCTTTGGCAATATGGCCGCTCCCATGAAATACTTTTGGGATGGTAGCTCTTCAGAATGGCTCAATGGCGCCCTGGTTGGTAAACCAGCCTGCGTCTTTACAAGTACAGGTAGTCTGCACGGCGGTCAAGAAAGCACCCTTCTGACCATGATGATTCCCCTACTTCACCACGGCATGATGCTCATGGGTCTTCCTTATAGCGAGCCCGATCTGATGAGCACTTCAAGTGGTGGCAGTCCTTATGGCGTTACCCACGTGGCGCATGCTGATGGTCGAGCGCCGATTAGCGCTGAAGAGCAACGGCTAGCCATTGCCCAAGGCAAACGCCTGGCAATTGCGGCACTCAAACTCATTCAAGGGTAATTTATGCTCAAAAGCTGGCTCTCCAAAAACCCCTACCAACTCATCGCTACGGCAGCTTTTGTTGACCTATTTATCCTGTGCGTAGCTTGGGAATGGTTTATCTCGCCACTCAGGCCGGAAGGCTCCTGGCTCGTTCTCAAGGCCGTCCCCTTGTTATTTGCCATTCCAGGCCTATGGAAAGGTAATGTGTACACCATGCAATGGGCCTCTATGCTGATCCTGCTCTACATTACCGAGGGCTTGGTCCGTATTTTGGAGACTGGAGTCAATTTCTGGATGGCCGCCCTAGAAACGGCCATTGGAACAGTCGGGTTTGTCTGTCTACTGATGTTCCTGAAACCCATCAAGGCGCGGGCTAAGGCAGCAAAAAAAGAGCGGGCCGCGGCAGAAAACAAGCTTAAAGGATAAAAAACCGCCAATTTGACTGGTTTTGGTTACTTTCTTTAAAAATATTACTTATCCCTGTCATCCCAAGCACTTTTCCATGCGTTGTATGCTCATGGAGGTAGTAAATATGTCAACAAGACTAAAACGTTGGGCCCGCACAATTGAACAGATCGACTTGTCCAAAAGGACGCCTGAAGTCGCTATTGGCTATTTAGATAGCAAATACCGCGATATCGCCTGGCGTTACATCCGTATTTTGGGCTTTGAGCGCACTATTAGCTTTATGGCCAGCAATAACTTCCACCCAGAGTAAGCCGCTTTACTCAAAAAATAACCCCAGAAGATCTCCTCTCTGGGGTTTTTCAATTTAAAGCCCCAAGGGCAAGCAATAGATGGTACTAATTGCTACTTTTCGCCTTTAAAGCCTCTTCCAGCTGATTAATCTTGTTTTGCATTGCAGATATTTTGGCGTTGAGAGCGCCTACATTTAAGAAGCTTTCCTCGGACACCTGGGCCTTCAGATTATTTCCCCAACCCAGCCAGGATGAGTCATATACCTTCACCTTCTTAAAGCCCAGATTTTTGAGGACTGTGGCTGTTTCAGCGGCACGTACGCCACTTTGGCAATAGACCACTGTATCTTGATTAGGATCCAGGTTTGAATACAACTTTTTCAAATCTGCCTGACTTTTCAGAGTCATTCCCGAATTATCGGAAACTTGCTTCTTACCAAGCTTGATAGACGTAGCAGGATCCTGCCAATTTTCCTCGAAGGGAATATTGATCGCATTAGGAATATGACCTCCTCGAATCGCACGAACATCTTTGCCAGAAAACTCATCGGGAGTTCGCACATCAATAATCTGGACTGATTTAGATTGAGTCAACTTCAGCATCTCCTCATTCGTCACCAGCAACTGAGGCTGAGGCACGAGGGTTACGGAGACAGCCGGTAGATTGGGGCGCTCCTTTTGGAGAGCTAATCCAGCTGACTTCCAAGCATCAACTCCGTCGTGATAGATTTGTGCCTGCTTACCGCCAAAATAATGAATCGTATAAAGGCCGAAGTAAGCATACGGATTTCCACGAGAGCCGTACACCACAATGTCTTTATTTACATCGAGTCCAGCAGCATTAAAAATCGATTGAATTTTTGCAGTAGCGATGTAGTCCTCTTTATTTGCATCTCTCAGAATATTGCCTGCATCACCAATATTGATTGCGCCAGGGATATGCCCCTCTAAGTAACTCTTTTCATCGCGTACATCCCAAAGAATTGCGCCTCGGGCTATGGCCTCCTGCACTTGCCCCGTCTGAATAATGGCATCATTTTTTTGCGCGGCAGCCAAAGAACTTAAGATCAACAAGCTAATGGAGAAGAGGTATTTGATGGACAGACGCATATGGATGCCTTCTTTTAATAATGGGACGTAAGGTTAAATATTAACTCGATGTTCTTGCCGAGGATAAAATAAGTGCAGAGCCAAATTAAATATGGGCCTTACTGTCACAATCGCTTGAAACTCATCCTAATAAAACGTAGGATTGAGAGCTAGATATCAGCTATTTACGCAGATTGAATAAACAGCCCCCTCTTGAAAGGAATGCGCCATGAGTCAAAAAAAATTAGTGAAGCAATTATTGAAAAAACTGGATAAGCTCGAGTCAGATAGAGAGAAGCTTATTGACAAACTAGCAAAAGCATTAGATAAGCTTGAGAAAAAAGCTCCAGCTAAAAAGGTAGCCTCCAAAAAAGCACCTGCTAAGAAAGTCGTAGCCAAGAAAGCGCCAGCAAAAAAAGTAGTAACAAAAAGAGCTCCCGCTAAAAAAGCTGTAGCTAAGAAGGCTGTTGTAAAAAAAGTGGCTCCAGCAACAAGCGCTGCATAGTCAATTGCATAGTGAAGGCTGCCCGTGAGTAAATCAGAAATTCATGAACATACTTACGAGGCAGACCTCAGACTTCTTCAAATTGAATTAGTCAAACTTCAGCGTCATATGATCCAAAAAGGCAAGCGCCTCTTAGTCATTTTAGAGGGGCGCGATACTGCTGGTAAAGATGGGTCCATCAAAAGCATTGCGGAACATTTAAGTCCCAGAGACTGTAGAGTCGTTGCCTTGAATAAGCCCTCCCCGCTCGAGGAAGGTGAATGGTACTTCCAAAGATATGTTGCTCAACTTCCGACTGCTGGTGAATTCGTTTTGTTCAACCGCAGTTGGTATAACCGGGCGGGCGTTGAAAAAGTCATGGGATTTTGCACTGATGACCAGTACAAGCAGTTTATGAATACGGTCAATGATTTTGAATCTTTACTAGTCAGATCAGATATTCAGCTAATGAAGTATTACCTAGATATCAGCAAAGAAGAGCAAGCAGCCCGGCTCAAGGATCGCGCCAAAGATCCACTAAAGCAATGGAAGATTAGTCCGATAGACCAAAAGGCGCAGAAGATGTGGGACGCCTACTCAGATGCTAGAGACAGCATGCTCAAGAAAACGAGCTCATCAGATGCTCCATGGACTGTTGTTAGTGCTAACGATAAAAAGCTTGCGCACCTCAATCTGATTGCTAATTTATTGTTACGAGTTGACTACCCAAATAAAGATAAGAAGATCTTAAAGTTTGATCCAAAGATTGTGCTGACTTGGCCTGCGAATTCTAAAAAATTACCGAAGCTCGCTCAATAGATTAACGATCTGCCATTGCCTGAATTTGGGCAACAGTGACATAGCCCCTGCCCTGCTCGTCAATTCTGCCAAAATGGTCATAGATTCGAGGCATACAGCCTTTAGCCTCATCCTTAGTCAACTTGCCGTCTCGATTGGTATCGCATTTGGCAAAGCGCTCTTGAATCTCTTTATTACGTGAGGCTTCATCAGCATAGGAAGGCGCCGTTACGAACATGAATGCTGCCACACCAATGAAGCATAAGTCACCGATAGAAAATCGCACAGGGCCCCTTATTTTGTAGCAGTTGCTCTTGGATCAGCCGAAGTCTCCATTGCTACCTTGACTACTTTCTTAGCCATGGCCACAAATGATTCAACTGAACCGCCACCCGTGCGGAAAGACTCGCCCTGAATAGTGACTAAGCCCTCACCAATGACTTCTTTAGTTTGACTATCGGTAATCTTGCTCTCTACCAACATTGCTGGTGTTTTAGAGTTGACACCACCTGCATAAGCAGCCGCATTCATTGCCAAGCCAATCGGCGTGAAATTCCATGGCTGCAGGCTATCTGCAGAACTCTCTGCACCGGTAATACCAACGGAGATTCGAGCAACACCAGGGCCGGGTTGATTGACGATCTTAATGTTGCCACGACTGTTCACTGCATTCACCATAGAATCTTGCAACGCTATCTTGGCTTGATTAATGACCTCTGGAGAAAGCTCCTTCGTAGCATTTTGGTTCAAGTAGATTGGATCCAAGATCACTGCGGTATAGGTAGCTGGATTTACACCAGCTTTACGGTATCTCCAAATACGAGTGTCAGCTTCAGATGTTGCCATTGGCACTAGTACTGAGTAATTTGCCAAAAAACCAGACTTCGGCATTGGTTGACTTGCCAATTTAGGCGTATTGCTACAAGCGGCCAACAAAGCAGCTGTAGAGATTGCTGCAACTAAAGCGCCTAATTTGTTCATATTTTTTCCGGTGAGTGGTTTGCTTGAAATTAGCCTTACAGCTAGGATTGCTAAATCATACGCTTAATGCAAACGATGAATTAAACCAATCTAAGGTGCCGGGCAAGGCATCAAACTGCCTGACTTTTGATGCAGTTGTGGCTTGCACTCTACTGGCGCAACAACTGCTTTTGGAGTTAGTGCTTGTTTTACTTCAGCTTGAGCTGCCTTTGGGGGGATTGTATTTAGGGCAGGAGTAGATTTATAAAACTCTTTATCGGTACCCGGGCATGGCATTAAAGCCCCCGTTTTAGCATTCATGACTGATTTACATTGTGGGTCAGCCTGTAACCTAGCCTCGAGCTTATCTACAGTACAGGCACCTAGTAGAGCCAGAGTCATGATGAAGGAGGTAGCACGCAAAACCAAAGTCATAGTCATGACAATCATTCTAGACCAAACAGGGGGGCAAAGAAGTTTTTTGCTGGGATGGAGATTAAGGTCAGTGATCCAAGATTTTTGAAAGGAAATCCTTGGCTCTCGGCGATCTCGCTTCGGGATTGCCAAAGAACTCGCCTTTACTGCAGTCCTCAATGATTTTTCCCTGGTCCATAAAAATCACGCGGTGACTTACCTTGCGAGCAAAGCCCATTTCATGGGTAACGCAGCACATCGTCATCCCCTCATGGGCGAGCTTCACCATGACATCTAATACCTCTCCCACCATCTCAGGGTCTAGAGCTGACGTTGGCTCATCAAACAACATCACAATCGGATCCATGCTCAAAGCACGTGCAATCGCAACTCGTTGCTGCTGGCCACCAGATAACTGCCCAGGAAACTTATCCTTTTGAGCCATTAGCCCAACACGCTCTAGATACTTGAGGCCATGAGTCTTGGCTTCATCTACCGATCTACCCAAGACCTTCATTTGAGCAAGAGTCAAATTCTCGGTAACACTGAGATGCGGGAAAAGCTCAAAGTGTTGAAACACCATGCCAACACGTGAACGTAACTTTGGTAGATTAGTTTTTGCGTCATGTAGCGCAATTCCATCAACGGTAATCTCACCCGCCTGAAAGGGCTCAAGAGCATTAATAGTTTTAATCAAAGTAGATTTACCAGAGCCAGAGGGACCACAAATCACCACCACCTCACCTTTTTTAATCGAAGTTGAGCAATCAGTGAGCACCTGAAATGAGCCATACCATTTGGACACGCTTTGAAGTTCAATCATGATGATCTATTTAATTTATACCGGATGAGATTAGCGAATAATAGCGACTCTAGCTTGTATCTTGCGAACCACTTTAGAGAGCGAAAAACAAATTACAAAATAAGTTGCTGCAGCCAGAATATAGGTTTCAATTGGGCGGCCGTAATTTTTACCAGCAATCTCAAATCCCTTAAGTAGGTCGTATGCGCCAATGGCATATACCAATGAGGTATCTTGAAACAAGACAATAGTCTGAGTCATAAAAACAGGGATCATGTTTCTAAAAGCTTGGGGCAAAACTACCAGACGCATGTTTTGGCCGTAAGTCATACCCAAAGCTTCCCCTGCATAGCTCTGTCCTTTCGGTACGGATTGAATGCCAGCGCGCACAATTTCTGAGAAAAATGCCGCCTCAAATGCGATGAAAGTAATCGTGGCCGAGAGATCAGCGCCAATGGGTCTGCCAATCAACATCGGGATCAGCAAGAAAAACCAGAGGATTACCATCACCAGAGGAATGGATCGCATGGTGTTCACGTAAAAGGTGGCGGGATATACCAATGTAGGCCGTCCAGATAAACGCATTAAGGCTAAAAATGTCCCAAAAAGGATGCCTCCGACTGTTGCAAAGACAGTTAACTGAACACTAAATACCAAGCCCTTCAAAATATAGTTGGTGAATAATTCCCAATTATAAAAACTCAGGTCTAAGCTCAGCATGTCATTGATCCCATCAATATCTAGTGAGCCAAGCTTGCGTCATTGGAAACAATAAACCCTGGAATGCGATTACGCTTTTCAATTAGTGTCATTACTCGATTCACTGCGAATGCCGAGAGCGCGTATAGCAAGGTTACTGCTAAATAGATTTCAACACCCTTAGATGTTTCTTCCTGAGCCTGCATTGCAAATAAGGTTAGCTCTGGTACAGAAACCGCAAAAGCCACCGAAGAGTTTTTGATGAGATTCATGCTCTCCGAGGTCAGTGGTGGCATCACAATCCGCAATGCCATTGGCAAGATAACGTAACGGTAAGTTTGCAGGGTTGTTAAGCCTAATGCAGTTGCAGCAGCCGTTTGTCCACTAGGTAAAGCCTGAATACCCGCCCTCACCTGCTCAGCTATACGAGCAGATGTAAAGAAACCTAGAGCAATACTCACCAACCAATAAGATGGCAGTGACTTTAAGGGCAATACAAAAGATGGAATGACGTGATACCAAAGAAATACTTGAACCAAGATAGGGATGTTTCTGAATAGCTCCACCCAAGCAGTAGAAATACGAATCAGCCACCTATTAAGAAGACTGGTGGTTGGCAGAGTACGTAGAGTACCCATCACCGCCCCCAGAATTAACGCAATCGTTAAACTAAGGGCTGCCACCGCCAAAGTCCAGCCCCAGGCCTTCAACAGCCAGTCCAAATAACTTGGATCACTGTTTTGAGCTAAACCAAACAGTGCGGAGAAGCAGTGATCCACCACTTCTCCGTCTAAGGTGTTCTTACAAAAAACACCCAAATCTAAAGACATATTGTTGGCTCGTTATTAGTGATGACTAGCAATTATTTCTTGTTGTAGTCTTCGGCGGGTTTGTCGTTGAGATTAGCCCAAGCGTTTTTAGTTGCCGGGGACAATTCAAGACCTACAACAATATTCTTCGGCGGAATTGGGGCTAAGAACCATTTATTCCAAAGCTTAGGCATATTGCCGTTAGCCACAATCTTGGCGATCGCCGCATTCACGGCAGCTTTAAACTCTGGATCATTTTTTGGGACCATGATGGCAATAGGCTCAGTTGCCAGTACCTCACCAACAATCTTGAAGTCCTTTGGATTCTTAGAATTAGCAATATTGCCAGCCAGGATTGAACCATCCATTACGAACGCATCTGCGCGGCCTGACTCTAGCAATAAAAAGCTGTCGGCATGATCCTTACCAAATACTTCGTCAAAATTAACCCCATTCGCTTTTTCATGCTTGCGTAATAACTGTACTGAAGTGGTACCGGTAGTGGTAGCAACTTTTTTACCAGCTAGCTGGGCGATCGAGGTGATGCCAGAATTTGCTTTAACTGCAATGCGAACCTCTTCAACATAAAGGGTATTTGCAAAGCCCACATCCTTAGCGCGCGCAGTATTGTTAGTCGTTGTGCCGCACTCAATATCAACCGTGCCGTTTTGAACTAAAGGCACGCGATTCTGAGATGTCACGGGTTGATAGTTAATTCGCAAAGTGCTCAGGCCAAGCTTATCTTTTACGTCAGCCAAAATCATGCGGCAAACTTCAACGTGATAGCCATCAAAGCGACTATCACCAGTGGTGTATGACATTGGGATAGAGGATTCACGAACACCCATAGTGACCGCGCCAGTAGATTTAATTTTATCCATAGTCGGACTTGCAGCATGGGCGTTTACAGCACCCAATAAAAATGCTGCAGCGATTAAATAGTTAGTACTGAGTTTTTTGCTTTTCACGAATATCTCCCGTCGTCTATAAATATCAAAATAACAGCACTAGTATATATATCAAACTAAATAGGGCAAATATTCCAAAAATAGTGCAAAAGGTGTGAAAAAAGAGCTAATGGGAGTTGGCTTGCCCTGCAAGCTTTGAATGTACGACCTATGCCTAATAAATTAGGACATCAATCGTAGTCATTAGCAAATTGGTGGTTTGTATCTCGATGATGGGCCTCATCATTTCGGACTGCAATCACAACATCACGCAAGCTTGCATTGGCATCCAGCTTCCAATAATCGATAGCGATCTTAGGAGCAGGAACATTAGGCGTGCGTCCCTCATCAATTTCTTTTATCAGAAAAATCAATAAGGGTGTAGTGGGCGATCTCTTTCATAACAAGTACCTTAAGCGTTTTTTAGCTTTTTTGCCCGCAAGTCGTTTTTACTTACTGGGGCTTGAGTATTTGGCCTGCCCGGCACGATTCGAGCGTATGGCCCAGAGCCTAAAAACCCCAGCTATTTCTAACTGGGGCTCGTAATTGACTGTCAGGCTGGAGTAAATGACTTTGAAGACTTACAGAAATCCACTATTAGCTCTGAAAAGCCAAGGTGGCGAGCGTTCATTTTTCTGAAGCTCTCTAATTCGGCAATCGCTGGTGAAACTTCGTTTTTATAGCCAGCATCCTCATATCCAGGATGAAAAGGTGCCTCTTGGACTAGTTTATTGCTCATGATGTATATCCTTATTCAGTAAGTGAAAATTGAGTCAAATGATCTGCATTAGCAAAATCTGAATTAGCTTGGAAGTGTATGCACGCGAAGTCTCCTAAAGTGCCATATCAATATGGCTGCCGCTCCCCCTGTCCCTGGTACCTGAGAGATTCACACTACAGCGTGGCTGAGTGCTTGCTCCTTCGGTGCACCATAAAGATGGTGTCTCTCCAGACGGCTATTTAGGATAAGCAGTACCTTCCTAATGGATACCTGAGCGTTCATGGGAGTTTGCGCCTTCGGTGGAGATAAAATCTCACTCTCCTGCTTTAGTGAAAGTATATCCCCCAAGATTAAAACCGGTTCAAGCATTATTTAATGCGACTGTTGCCTTGGACAAGTAATGGACATATTGCGTAGCTTAGAGGAACACTATTTAGGTTTGGTAAATAAGCTCTAAGCCTCACCAAAATCACTGGTAGATCCAGAGGATGTAACAATATGGATATGTTGATAAATTTCAAAATTCCGGCTTGTGATGAGCTTACTTAAAGCCGAAGGACTTGGCCGTCGAGTGACTACTGATCGATGGCTGTTTCGGCATCTCGATATTTCTCTTATTGCTGGCGAGCAACTTGCCCTTCAAGGAGCCTCTGGAGTGGGTAAATCAACCTTACTTAATCTCTTGGCAGGTCTTGATCAACCCGATGAGGGCCGTTTGCTATTTGAGGGTAAAGACCTCAAAACAATGGGATCAAATGAACAACTTTATCTACGCAGAGTAGCTTTTGGATTTGTTTTTCAGGCATTTCATTTAATGCCACATCTCAATGCCCTACAAAATGTGATGGTCCCCTGTTTAATTGGGGGGCTTCCCCTTGATCAGGCAAAAGATCGCGCGCAGACCCTTTTAAGTGAATTAGGTTTAGCTGCTACTTATGAGCAATTTCCGGCAGTCTTATCTGGGGGGGAGCAACAACGAATTGCTCTAGCGCGCGCTTTGGTACATCGCCCCAAAATTGTGCTTGCAGACGAGCCAACCGGTAACCTCGACCCGATAACTGCTGATCTTGCTCTCGAACTTCTGTGCCGTACTTGTCGTGAGCATAATACTGCCTTAGTCATGGTGACCCATTCAGAGAAAGCGGCTGAGCGATTAGATCGTCGTTTAGTTTTAACAAGCTAATGCTGTTTTATTGGCTACTTTCATCCGCTTTTAAGGCGCAACCGAGTCGTTGGCTTATAGCGGGTCTTGCAGTAGCTTTGGGTATTACACTTGCCGTCGCAATTCATACGGTGAATCGTTCAGCGCTCAGCGAGTTTAGTCGCGCCTTAGATCTAGTTAATGGCCAAGCATCCGCCCAAATAGTGATGCCTACCGGTGAATTTTCAGATCAACTATATGAGCAAATTATTGCTCGGCAAACTGAGCTTGGAATTCGTGCATTGAGTCCAGTCTTAGAACGCAATACTGCACAAATCCGCGTTCTTGGAATTGATATTTTTCAGGCAGCTCGAGTATCGCCCTCTCTAGTACCTGTAGTTTCTGAAGATCAAGGCTTATTTTCAGACGATACTATCTTTTTATCGGCCGCTGCCTTAAAAAAGTTAAAACTATCAGTAGGTGACTACCTGGCACTAGACTACGAAGGAAAGACTGTGCGATTTAAGGTTGCTGGAACTGTTCCAGGAGCAATTGGTCAAGTGATTGCTGTTATGGATTTGGGTGTTCTGCAGTGGCGCCTTGCAGGTCTTGGACGGATTAGCCGGATAGATGCACAAATTCCAAATGACAAAGGAATCGAAGAAGTAACAAAGGCTGTTCAAAACCTGAATCTTGACCTGCGTTTAATTAGTTCACAAGAACGTGATCGCCGCGCCTCTAATTTATCGCGTGCCTATCGCGTTAATTTAAATGTTTTAGCCCTCGTTGCTCTTTTTGCAGGTGCTTTTTTAGTCTTTACGACTATCAGCTTTTCGGTTCTTCGCCAACAATCCCAACTAGCATTACTGAGTATTTTGGGTTCAAGTCCGCGTTGGATATTTTCATTAGTGCTTGCACAGGCCGGTGTCGTTGCTGCTTTGGGAGGTCTATTAGGTATTGGCTTAGGACTTACTTTAGCTTTTGTTTTACTCAATATGCTTGGTGGTGACTTAGGAGGAGGCTATTTCTCTGGCGCAGTACCACCCTTAGAAATTGATGCCGTAGCACTTCTAGGCTTTTGGATCCTCGCCATTGCAGTCGGCTTACTAGCAGCTTACTTTCCAGCAAAAGCTGCCACATCAGGGCTCCCCACTGAGCTATTGAGAGCTGGCTCCACAGAACGCGTGTTGCGCCCTGTAATGCATCATGGAATTGCTCTTATTTTTAGCATTGCTAGCTTAGTCTTGGCATTTATACCTGCTATTGATGATCTTCCCCTCGCTGCATATGCTTCAATTGCCTGCTTATTATTTGCGGGCTTGGCATTTATTCCATGGTTAGTTCAGTACTGCTTTTCAAAACTCGCAATGATCTTATCGCGCTGGCAAAAACAGCCATCGCCTCTAATTTTTTCAATCTGGCGCTTAGCTCAAGCACCAGCAAGCGCTGCGGGATTAATTGCCGGCGTTGTTGCCGCTTTGGCACTTACTGTAGCTATGGTGGTGATGGTTGCTAGTTTTCGAGACTCAATGACTCAATGGCTTGACCAAGTATTACCAGCAGATTTATACGCGAACTTTAAACAGCTAAAGCAAGGTGATGAGTTTTTGCAGTACCCTAATTTACTCAAAAGTATTGAGCAAGTACCAGGTATTAAACGATATGAGTTAAGCGTACAACGTAAGGTTCTGTTTCAGTCCGATCGACCCGAGGTCACTTTAATAGCTCGGCCAATTGAACAGGCTGGAGCAGCACAAGCTCTCCCTTTGATTGGCTCGGTCTATCGTGATAACTCCTCACAAAATCAACCCCCCTTGCCGGTAGTCTATGTCTCTGAAGCTATGGTGGATTTATATGATTGGCGGCCCGGTGAGGTGCGAACCCTACCAGTATTTAATGGGCAGCAGAGTGCCCAAAAAGTATGGATTGCAGGTATTTTTCGGGACTACGGCAGACAGCATGGCGCCCTGATCATTGATCTTGCCACATACCAAAAAATGAGTGGTGATGAACAGTATTCAAGGATCGCGATTTGGCTGGCTAATCAAGGCGATCCTGCAGAGGTAGTTAACGCACTTCGAACTGCAATACCCCAGTTTCGTGATCAGGAGTTTAATAATCGCACTAGTCTTCGAGCTCTATCTCTGACCATCTTTGATCGTAGTTTTGCCCTGACTTATGCTCTAGAAATCGCCGCTCTACTGGTTGCGCTGTTTGCTGTAGCAACAGGCTTTGCTGGTCAAGCACTGCTTCGACAGAAAGAATATGCTTTGGTTTACTACTTGGGCCAATCAAGCACTCAGAGGACCGCCTGGATCAGTGTAGAGTCAGGCCTGTTGTTAGGATTGGCAGTTATATGGGGAACAATCTTAGGTTTGTTAATGAGCCAAATATTAATTCACCGAGTTAATCCACAATCTTTTCATTGGACGATGGATACTAGCTTGCCGTATCTCGCACTCATTACTCTCATGTTTGCTTTAATTGGCTCAGGAATTGCTGCCGCCTTATGGGCTTCAAGGCGCAATCTCAACCGAGCAAATTTAATTACTGCTTTACGAGAGGAGTGGTAATGCGCCATCCTAAGCGCCGTTATTTTATGCAGGCATTAGCAATGGCGTACGCCCTGCCCGCTTCTCCTTGGGCAAATTCTGCTCCAGTCATCTATCCACCTGTTCGTCCCAGAGTGCTAGTATTTCCGCGTGATTATGGGGCACATCCTGAGTTTAGAACTGAATGGTGGTATCTCACTGGCTGGCTTGGCTCAGGTAAAAACGCGATGGGTTTTCAGATCACCTTCTTTCGGAGCCGCACACAACATTCACCCGATAATCCAAGTCGTTTTGCGCCAACTCAACTTCTATTTGCACATGCTGCATTGGCTATACCCGCAGAGGGTAAATTACGTCATGCCGATGTTGCAGGACGTGTTGGAACAGCTGGGAATACATTCGGTACCGCTGACACAAAATTACGGCTATCAAATTGGACAATGGAGAGAACTGAAAATGATCTTTATCAGTTTTATATTCCTGCGGATACTTTTAAAATTCGATTAGTGGCGACTCCATCACAAGCTCCTGTTTTAAGAGGCAATCGTGGGTTTTCTGCAAAAGGTCCTAGCCCAGAACTGGCTAGCTATTACTACAGTCGCCCACAATTGAATGTCACAGCTCAAATTGAGATTGAAGATAAATCATCAAAAACTAAGCAAAAGCCACTCATAGAGTACTCCGGAGTTGGTTGGTTAGATCATGAATGGTCAAGTAGCTTACTAATGCCTGGTGCGGTTGGGTGGGATTGGATTGGCATTAACCTACTCAATGGAGGAAGCATCATGGCCTTTCGTATCAGAGATCAGGCTGGCAAGACCTTATTTAGCGAATGGGATCGACGTGATCAAAAAGGTCAAGTCATTGAGCGTCACTCAAACGCTATTTGGCAAGCAATAGGGCAATGGAATTCTCCACATTCACTTGCAAACTATCCAAAAGGTTTTTTGATTCGGGTAGGGAATCAAGAGCTTCGATTGAAAACTCTGATGGAAGATCAAGAAGTAGATGCTCGCGCTAGTACGGGTGGATTCTACTATGAGGGTGCGGTAGAAATGATACAGAATCAAGTTGTGATTGGTCTGGGCTATCTTGAGCTAACTGGATATAGTCAGGCAGTGAAGTTATAAGGCCCGGTAATACCCCCACCCCTTAACCTGACTTAAAAGTAGAATTTCTAAGTTGTTTGATTTAAAGGAAATTCTATGAAAACCTCCCGCTTTACCGATAGCCAAATCATGGCCATCCTCAAACAAGCCGAGGCTGGCATGCCAGCCCCAGAGCTATGCCGTGAACACGGCATTAGCATTGCTAGCTTCTATAAGTGGCGAGCCAAGTATGGCGGCATGGATGCTTCCATGATGTCTCGCGTTAAAGAGCTTGAAGCTGAGAACGCCCGCTTAAAGAAGATGTACGCGGAGGTTCAGCTCCAAGCCGATGTGCTCAAAGAAGTCTTACAAAAAAAGTAACTCGGCCATCTCGTAGGCGCGAGATGGCCAGCCAACAGGTTCACAGTGGCCGAATGAGCATCCGTTTAGCGTGCGATACCTTTGTCATTAGCCAGACTTGCTATCGCTATCACCCGAAGCTATCGACCGACAATGCCCTCATTGCTGATTGGCTGGTGCGTCTTACTCAGAACCAACGTAACTGGGGTTTTGGGCTTTGCTTCTTGTACTTACGTAATGTGAAGGGCTTTACTTGGAACCATAAGCGGGTCTATCGCATCTACCGGGAGTTAGAACTGAACCTCCGGATTAAGCCCCATAAACGCTTGGTACGCGAGAAGCCTGTGCCATTGGCAGTACCTGAAGGTATCAATGACACCTGGTCCATTGATTTTATGCATGACCAGTTGCACGATGGTAGATCTATCCGCTTGTTTAATGTGATTGATGACTTTAATCGGGAAGCCTTAGCAATCGATATTGATTTTTCCATGTCAGCAGCCAGAGTGGTTCGCTCACTCGATCAAGTGATTGAGTGGCGTGGCAAGCCTTTAAAAATACGTTGCGATAATGGGCCGGAACTAGTGGGTAGCGTGCTCATGCAGTGGGCTACGAGTCATCAAATAGAGATGACTTATATCCAACCAGGTAAGCCACAACAAAATGCGTACATTGAAAGATACAACCGCACCGTACGTTACGATTGGCTTAATCAATACCTCTTTGAATCGATTGATGAAGTTCAAGACTTTGCTACCGATTGGATGTGGACATACAATCATGAAAGACCGAACATGGGCTTAGGTGGAATAACGCCGAAGCAAAAACTAGCACTTGCAGTACCAGCCTCTACTTTTAGCTTAAGTTAAAAATGGGGGGATTACCGCCCCTTATATGACAATCGACAATTAAGACTGAAAAAAGACAAATGAATATTGTCAGAGTTATTAGTTTATTTACATTATTACTTGCTGCCAATCTCACTCTGGCACAGAAGACGCCCCCGCCAGGTTATATCTCTATACCAGCGAGTGCTGATGGCATTGGTAAGCGCTATATGGATCGTGAAATCTCAGGAGTCATGGGCTGGCAGGGTGCTGCTTGGCTAGAGCGGGATAAACGGGAGCGCGAAGAACGAACGGATTTGTTGCTAGATGCATTGGCTTTACAACCAGGCATGGTTATAGCTGACATCGGTGCAGGCACCGGCTACCTATCACGTCGTATGGCTCCGTTGGTGATGCCAGGCGGAAAAATCATCGCACTAGATTTACAGCCTGAAATGGTCAACATTCTCCAGGCAGAAGTGAAGCGTTCAGGGCTTGCGCAGATCGAAGTAAGGCTGGGTACAGTCGACGATATCAAATTAGCTAAGAACTCCATCGATATGGCTATCATGCTCGATGTGTACCACGAACTGGCCTACCCTTACGAAGTATTGAGTAGCATCATGCAGGCCCTCAAACCCCGAGGTCGTATTGTTTTCGTGGAATACAAAGCAGAGGATGCGCGCGTACCAATTAAACCCTTGCATAAGATGAGTGAGGCACAAATTAAGCGAGAAGCCAGCATTTTTGCTCTGGGATGGGAGCGGACTGTAAGTACACTGCCCTGGCAACATGTTGTGATATTCCGCAAAAAAGAATAGAACTGCTAAAAATACGTTGCATCAGACTTTTGAATATTAATTTGGCTGCCAGCTGTAATCACGCGCCTTCATGCAGGCAGTATAAAGTCCTTGATTTGTTTGAATACCAGAGTAGCCGTTATATCCACCCCATCCAGGACCCCATCCATTTCTCCAACCATAACTACCTTGGTTATATACGAAGGGTTGTTGCGATTCTTGGAGACAAGCATAGTTGTCTTTATTAAATTGTAGGGGCGTAACATCAGCCTTGATCCAAGTACCCGACTGAATTGCACATGCAAAAAGGATAAAAGAAAATAATACTAGAAAGAGTCTGTTTAGATACACTTTCATAATAATTGCACCTCGCGGTTTGTTGCTCGCCTGATCATTACTATGCCACAAGTAATTTGATTTTTTATGAGGCAGCCTTTTTAGCTGCTGGCGCAATCTTGACTTAACAATCAATAACTTCTTTTTTACACGAGCAGTCTGCTACTTAATTTTAAAAAGCATACTAAAATGATTTATGATTTTTAACTTTAGAAGGCAATTTCTAAAACGGCTTCCAGCTGCAGCACTGTGTGTGGCAGCGCCCTCGCTGGCTTTATATTCACTGTGTGGAGCCGCAGTTGCCACAGAGTTTCAAATCTATGACATCGATTGGTTTGATGATGTCCGTGAACGTGTCGTACCGATACGGCTTTACCAGCCGAGCGAAGCGTCTGCAACTACGCCCGTACCCCTCGTTATTTTTTCCCATGGCATTGGCGGATCTCGCTTTGGTTATAGCTACCTGGGACGCTACTGGGCCAGTCGTGGACTCGCAAGCCTACACGTGCAACACGTTGGCAGTGACCACACAATCTGGTTTGGAAATCCCTTTAATTTGTTATCGAGGCTACAAGAGGCAGCGCAAGCCAAAGAGGCACTTAACCGGGTATATGATTTGCGCTTTGCCTTGACGCGTTTACTCAAAGACCCTCTTGGACAAACAATACGTTCCAATCAGATCATCGCTGCAGGGCATTCCTATGGAGCAAATACAACCCTACTGGCCTCGGGCGCGCGTGTCAGTCAAGACGATATCCCTGTTGACCTAGGTGATACTCGAATTACTGCTGCGATTGTCATTTCGGCTCCGCGTTTTTATGGGCAAAATGCCGTAAATTCAATCTTACAAGCGGTTCGCTTACCTACCTTGCACATTACATCTACAGAGGACAACATTCAAATTCCAGGTTACTTTAGCGGCTATCCGGATCGCTTGGCTATTTTTGAAGCCATCGGCAGTGAACGCAAAGCCTTGGCGGTCTTTGAGGGCGGCTCGCACAGCATGTTTACTGATAGGACCCTAACAGGCGGTGCTGTTTTAAATCAGCAGGTCAAACAGGCGACACAGGAGTTAAGCTTTGATTTTATTGGGCAGGTTTTAAATAACCAAGAATCCGGCATCCCAACATGGGCCATTCGCCACGAAGCAATTTTATCTAAGGTAATTGCGTAAAAAGGCTGTGTTGCCTAATTTGTAGCTGGAAACGCCGCTACGAAATAAAAAACCACCCGAAGATGATTTTCTTGTTTCTTGGCGACCTTAAACGGAAAACTCGTCACCCCATTAAAGGTGAATAGCTTATGTAGTTTTTTTCTGAACAGCAACAGCCCAATTTCCACGTAAACCAAAATAAAGACCACCTACCCACAGAAATAAGTGTAAGTTATCGTTCAAAATAAATTGCATTAAGCTTTCAGGCTTTACAACTACCCAGATTACGCCCGTTATTACACAACACATTGTGATACCACTAAAACGCGTAATTAAATCTCCTAGCTCAGCTACCACTGGCATGTCTTTTAGAGGTGACATCGTAGTTAACGCACCAAGTAATAATCCAACACCAGCGGCAACTTCGCCAAAGCATACAAACCACCAAACCAGCGGAGGTAAGCCGAAAGCGGCACCAGTGGAAGGGTCAAATGGAAATTTACTTAAGCCTTGCTGTATAAATACTATTGCCAGCGGAATTCTTAATAAAATATGACTAGTACTAAAATCCGGCAACTTCTCCCAATAGTTTTTTAAGTTGATTAATCTCACATTAGCTTTCAAGGTTATTATTTTCCATTAGAGAAATTTAGCATAAGCCAAATTTCCATGCAAGCATATGAAATATTCATATCAATTAAATAATGTATAAACCAGTAATGAATATTCTTATTACTGGCACCACCTCAGGAATTGGCAGAGAAACTGCCATTGGTTTGGCACTGCAAAACTGTAATTTATTTTTAGCCAATCGCTCCAAAGAAAAGACAGATGAACTCATCAAGCATCTCGCTAATATTGCGCCGCAATGTAAAGCTCGCTTTATACCTCTAGAGTTGGATAGCTTACAGTCAGTAAAAGAAGCAGCTCAAACTTTTATCAGTCTTCATGAGCCCTTGGATATCCTGATCAATAATGCTGGAGTACTCGGTAAAAAAGGATTAACAAAAGAGGGTTATGAGCTTGCGTTCGGAACAAATCACTTGGGGCATTTTCTACTCACGCATTTATTACAACCTACTTTACACAAAACACCTCACTCTAGAATTATTAATGTAGCCAGCAACGCACATTGGTCCGCTAAATTTTCCAGCTGGGATCAAATACGGCGTAAAGCGACATCTATTGCAGCATTTACGGAGTATGGTTTTTCTAAACTAGCCAATATCTGGCATATCAATGAAATTGCTACGCTTTCCCAATATCAAAGTATTACTGCATACAGTTTGCATCCTGGAGTAATTAAAACGGCAATTTGGCGTCATATCCCTAAGCCGTTTAATTTATTAGGTTCTATGCCAACGCTCATGAACTCCACAGCTGGTGCAAAGACTTCTCTCTTTTGCGCTCTTACCAAAGAGCCTTATCAAAATGGCCAATATTTTTCGGATTGCAAACCAGCTGGAATCTCACCGCTTGCTCAAGACCGCAAACTACAGAAAGAATTATGGAATTTAAGTATGGAGGCGGTTAGCCCCTATCTTAACTAATCAAAGGTAATGTAAATTTAAAATAATAAGAAGGTGGTTTTGAACTTTAAATGGAATGGGCGAAGTCAACTTAAACCAAGAATGATCGAATGCTTTGCTTTTCTGAGTTACCTTTGGAAAATATAAAGGACTTGCCCCATACTTTTTAATATGCCTAATGTTACTTTAAGTGACGCTTCATTTTTTGTTGAGAGTTTTTATGATTGTGGCTCTTTGTTCATCCGTTAACTCATCACAACGACTCGCAAAATCTGGAGTGCGCAAATAGGCCTGCGTACCTTGCCTAGGGCCATAGATATTCTTAGAAAGTTTAAATACTCCCCAAGTTATAAATGCCATGCCGATGACGGCAATATGACCAAACATGTTGTACGCGATGCCATCAAACTTCTTAAAGTACTCGCCAAAGGCAAGACACCAAAAACAAGCAAGTAAAATAGAGGCAACTAACTTAACTTGTAGCGGAGCGTATCTCAGTGGGTTCATGTTGGGATTTACAAGCTTAAAGCCTGAGTTAAGTAGGTAATAAAACATTTTTAGTAGGCCAAACATAAGCATATCCTTGTGGGTTCGGAATATGCTCTATTGGTAAGCAGTTCCAGTTATTAAAAAAAGATTAAATCTAATAGGATTTTGCTAAGCAAGGACTATATATCCATAGTAATAGATTTTTGTTACACGGTTGTCACAGTCTAAAGTACTGGTAAAACCATTCGTGGCATGCGACTTAATTTAGTGCCCGATATCCACAATCGGTAATTTTTTTCCTTAGTAAGTTCTGTTTATAGAATTTATTAGGGGGATTCAAAACCCTAAATTATTGAGTTTGATATTTTTTTAGAGTCTTTAGAGGTACAAGGGTCAAAGCTGCCTCATGTGTTGCCGGCAGATTAACCGGGGGCGCTACTCCCGCCTCTTCTGCCTCTATCCATCTGGCAGTACAAAGACACCATTTGTCTCCAGGCTTTAGACCTGCAAAATTCGAGCGTGGTATTGGGGTTTGCAGGTCATTTCCACGGGATTTTGTGTAATCAAGAAACTTTTGGGTCATTGTTGCTGCAACCGCATGTTGACCAGGATCATTCTCATCGGTATGACAGTATCCGTCTCTATAAAACCCCGAAATTTGACTACCCTTAAGAGGGGCAAGTTTTTGCCCTAAGACATTTGAACTTCCCGCCTTGTCAGCAACTACTGGGAAAGATAAGGCAATCAAAGAAAGGCAAAGTAATTTACGAATCATATTTTTCCAGATGCTAATACTATCTTACAGATGTGCTCAAGTCGTTCAATGTGCTCATACGCTTGCCAAGGAGAAACATCGATGGCAACGACTCCATGGCCTTTAATGCCAACAATATCATAAGCAATAAAGCCGTCGTCGTCTAATTGTAAATTGGCATGACACTGATCTGCGAGTTGCTGGCTAATTGGCTCAACATCTAATACATTGGGGGCTACCTTTGTGTAGCGATTAAGCTCTGGAAACGACTTGCTAACAGTACTTAGATCGATTCCAGCATGCATAGCCGCAATACAGTATGTTGGGTGTAAATGCACTACCACCCTCACTTCATTGCGATGTTGCCCCAATTTTTTCTGTAGTCCAAAGTGCAATGGTATCTCGCCACTGGGTTTAAGGTTTTGGCTAATATCCGTATATGTAATTTCCTCCCAAGTGTTTCCCAGTAACTGAATTTTCTTAAACTGATCTGGTTGTAAGGTTTGCTTACGAACGCCACTAGGCGTGATATAAAAATGATCACGATCGTGATGTCTGATGCTGACATTACCATCTCTACTGGTAATCCAATTACGCTTGTAGGCGTCTACTAAGATGTCACAAATTGTTTCTAGCATTTACTTGTCATTTAATTAAGAATCCTTAGTATGCCTGTTTATTACATTTTTCAAGAACAAGCTAACTGTAATTAGTAGCACTAGCTTAGTTTTTTTGCTTATTTTCATCACTTTAGTGATTTTGCCAATTCGGCACAGTAGTCTTTAGGTGCTATTGGGGGGGTTAGCCAGCTAACATCAGCAAATGTGGGGTCTTGATTTGCTGATGTACTAGCTTGCATCCATACTACCGTCATGTTGTTTGCTGCTGATGTGTTAAGTAATAGCGGTACACCACGATCTTTTTTTACATGCTCTGCGCCTGCAAGCAACAATACAGTCTTTCCCGCACTCATCCATAGTTCGGCAGTCCGAGCCATTCGTTCATCGCGAGCAATCTGAATTCGGGCCATTGCAGGAACTTGCGAATCGGGCAAAAGCCCACAGTGGCCTTTGATCATACTTTCCCTGTGAGCACTTAGTACAGTACTTGGGACTTTGGCATCCCAAGAAGTGTCAGTCATTACCTCACTCATCTTTGAGTTCGGTAAATTAGACCCAATCACTGGCACTCCCAGTCGAACAGCTTGCATCACTATCGGACCATAGCTATTCCAAGACCATCCAGCATCGCCCCACTTCAAGCGCTCACGCACATCGCTCTCAGTTGAGTCAATTGGCATTCCTTTTGTATTCTGACCATCATCCACCATCTCTAACAATAGAGCTGAAAGTTTTTGTTTGGATGCTAAAGACTGTACGCTCAATCTAGCGAGCTCCTGATGCTCTGATGCATCGTGCTGCTCACCGAGGAGCAGAAGCTCACTCGTAGGCAATGTCTGTGATTGTAAGCGCCAGTCTGCTTGACCCAAAGTAGGTGTTAAAGATACTGACACCATAATGCCTGAGAAAAATGGCTTCCAGCAAGAACGGGAAGAAAATAACATTACCGTGGATTCCTATCTTTAACCTTTTAAAGATTTAAATTGACCGAAAACATATTTAAATTCTATATTTAGAACAGATACTTATCATATCTGGCTTCTTTTATACAATTTTGAAATGATCCAAACAAGTGACAGCACGACGGCAAAGACCATTAATCCTCCACCCGCATATTGCTGGGAATCCTGTGTATAAACATTGCAGAGTCTTATATCACTCTGAATATAGTAAAAGCCTACCCACAACATCATCGCTAGAAAATATCCAACAAAAAAAATCTCAATAACTACAGTGGTTCTTTTAAACGAAACTTGGATTAGCCAGCCACATACGATAAGAGAAATAATTTTGACTAAATCATATCCCCAATGAATAATTGCCCGATCAATCGAGATAGGGAGCATCCAAAAAACCAATATGACTTGTGAAACAATAAAGCTATTTAAACCATACGCATTAAAACGACTCAGATTTTGAGAAAAATTTGATACTGGAATTTTACTAATTAACCCTGCAGCAATCAGCAGTGGAATTTGAATATCCATATGCCAAAACATATTCTCAATGATCAGTGCTCTGAGAGGCCAAAGCGATAAAAAAACTGCCGATAGAAATAAAATTCCTGCCAAATAATTTCTGATATCCAGATTAATAAACTTGAACTCACTCATATTTTATTTTTATTTTCACGATTGATAATAAGTCATCGACGTCATCCAAACTACTGATCTTAATGAGATTACCTTTGGGATCTATCAGATGAAAAGATGCGTTATGGTCTAGGTCTCCAAAGGGCGGTACTTTTATTACATAGATGCCAAAACTATCTAGTAAGGACTTGAGATCTTTAGGGCTACTTACAGTAAGTAAACTCCAAACACTGGGGTTTGCCTTTACTCTACTGGCATATTGTTGGATTGCTTTAAAGTCATCTTGCATTGGATCAAAGCTGACAGAAATGAGTTGTACTCTATCCTCTAGATGATGTACTTTTATTTTTTCCTGAAGAGAATTGAAAATGGCTGCCTGGGAAATGCAAATCGTTTTACAGGAGGTGTAAAAGAAATCTAAGATTACGTAACGCCCATCTTGAACAATGAAGTCCTGTAAATTCTGATTAACACCCTGTGAGTCCACTAGCATCATGTTTGGCACTGGCTCAGAATGTACATCTATTTGATGGCGACGATATCCCTCGGTTGTAAAGGACTGGCCAAAGTCAGTAGCCAACAATAAGACAAAAATCCCTAGAAATATAATGCAAATTGCACTTATAAAAGTTGGCGCAAGGTCACTAGGTTCCGGATTTAATTTCTTCTTCATTTTTATAAGGCTCTGTCCTGGCCTTGGTTAACTCTCTTTGTTTCTTGACATCATCTTCGGTTATCGGTGCAGCCTTGTTACCCCAGTCAGAACGTATGTAACTCATTACAGCTGCAATCTCAGCATCTGAAAGGCTATTCCAGGCAGGCATAACACCTTGATAACTCATTCCTTTCACCTTAATCTGCCCTTGAATTCCATGGAGCAGAATATTTGTGAGAACAACGGGGCTCTCTACCACCCACTCGGAGTTGACTAAAGGTGGGAACACTCCGGCTAAGCCAAGTCCAGTAGCTTGATGACAAGCGGCACAGTTCCCGATATAAATTTGTTTACCATCTACCTGCTTGGCTGCGGCTGTAGCTGATGAGTTTGGAGCTCCCAAAGTAGACAATGTTCTACGATCACCATAACTCGATTCCACGCCAGTTGGGGAAATGGTGATGTAAAAAGCGCCCCACATCAGCATGGCACCTAAAAGTATCGTGTTAAGCCATGGAAGAGGACGCATGCCCTCGGCAGGCTCCCATTTTTCCCGAGCTATTTGCTGACTATATTCAGATTGAGGATTTTCTTCATTCATATTTAATCTCGGAATTAATTAGAATCCCGGGTCTCTCTGATTTGGGAGTTGAGCACAGGATAGGTGTGATTCAACGATTGCAAATATTGAACCAACGCAAGCGCTTGAGGCTTTGCAATAACTACCTCCCCCTCTTTGGTATGGCCTGGAGGGAGATTTACTACCTCTTCACCCTCTTTCGCTGGGCCATTTCTTACTTCAAATAAGAAGGGATACGCCGGCATGATAGATCCGGGGGTATAGGCTCTGGGTTGATACAGATGCCCTAAGTGCCAATCTTTGCTGGGTTGACGAGCGCCGATATTAAATAAATCAGGGCCTGTTCTCATGGTGCCTAGTAAATGTGGCGTGTCATATTTGTAGTCACTAGCTACAGAAGGTCTGCCCCAGCCTCTTTTGCCATCTGGCCCCAAGGAGGGATCACGCGGTTGTTGCGAATGGCAGTACACACAGCCATTCTCAATATATACCTGACGACCAGCTAATTGTTCAGAGGTATAGGGCTTTAATCCATCAGGCGCTTTAATTTCCTTAAGCAACATATAAGGGATTAATACAAGTAATGCGGTGGCGAAGGCAAGGATGACCATGGCTCCCCCCACAATGCGTAGCTCATCCATCTCCCAGCCGTTTTTCTTTTTAAGCATGTTTGCCCCTTAAGCGAGACCAAAGCTTATTGGCTACTGCAGTGCCGATTAGAGCAGCCCCGAGTCGTTTAGGTCCAAACTTCCACCCCATCGCAAAAAAGTGAAACGCAAATACCAAATGCCCGAGAGTCATCAACCCCCCGCCAATCGAGCGGGCCTCTAAATAGGGAATAGTCAAGGCGACACTTTTCATAAACGGCGTATCAGGATCTAACATAGCCAAGCCTTGCAACCAACCGCCAATAGAAAGCCAAATTATATAAATTGAAAATCCAATTAACACTAGCCAAAAGTGCAATGCAATGAGCCTTGGATAAGGCCACTCCCAATTCATCACCCTAGGCATGATGAAATAGATCGCACCAAACATCACCATAGAGAAGAAACCATAAAGTCCTAGGTGAGCGTGCGCAACAGTAAAGTGGGTAAAGTGAGTAACCTGATTGACCGAGCGCAAGGCCTCCATTGCTCCCTGTACCGAGGCAACGGTATAGAGCATCGTGCCCAATACAATAAAGCGCAGAGTCGGTGAATAAATCAGCGCCTTGAAGTTCCCGAGTACCGTCATATGTAAATTCACTGCTACTGAAAAGACGGGTATCGTCATCATCATGCTTTGCACGATTGACATCGTAATCAGCCAAGTAGGTACTGGACCGCCAATGAGATGATGGCCGCCAACCTGGCTATAAAAAAATGCAAGGCTCCAAAAACCTAAGAGAGATAGGTTATAGGAATAAATTGGTTTACCCAAGATTTTAGGAATCAAATAATAGGCAGTGGCAAGCCCAATCGGAGTAAACCAGAGTCCGAGAACGTTATGGGCAAACCACCAATTCATAGTGGCTTGCTGAACTCCAAAGTGCAGTCCTGGAATATTTGCGATCAAATATAAGGTTGGGAACCATAAAAGACCTGCAGCTATATACCAGACAGACACATATAAGTGGTCTACCTTGCGATTTAATAAGGTCAGCCAGAGAGGTACGCCAACAAATGCGCCCCCAATAACGAGCAGAGCACCAACTTGCCAAGGAAATTCGAGCCACTCCAAACCAGAGGAATATCCCGTTGCAATTAAAACTACACCTAGAAAAACGCCTGTTGTCCAAAGGGCGCCGCCAAAAATGGCGTAATTTGCGCCTATTAGTTTAGTTTTAAGCAATCGAGGAATGAGAAAAAGTGCAACTCCAATACCGGCTAGAGAGCACCAACCGTACGCCACTAAATTAAGATGGATGGGTCGGATACGTCCAAAAGTAATCCAACTGTATTGCGTCAACCAATCAGGCGAATGTAATTTAATTGATGAAATTAATCCGGCAAACGATGCCAAAACAAGCCAAATAACTGCTAAAGTTAAACAGATTCCTACCGCAAGAGAGCTGGATTGGTCTGCCTCAGAAACAGCCCTCAAATCTTCCTTGAGGATGTCGTCAGTTAGTTGCGTCTTACCAGTAACCGTTTCTTGGAGTTCTCGCAACTGGGAAACAGTTGCCGCTGGGTCCTCTACTGTTCCAAGCTCATTCTTGTTGAAGATTGACAGTGCTGCATTCATGCTATCCCCAAACATCCCCTTTGACATTGTCCAGATATAGAGAAAGAGGGCAAAAAGAGAAACAAGGAAGGTGGCTAGCAGTAATGCCGCGGTAAAGTCCATTGTGAGGTTAGCTATCCAAGGTTAAGTAATCCAGATGTTATTTGCAAATAAAGTGAAATCATCATTTGTTCAATCTTAGTCGATAAATACCAAGTGTGAACTATCCATACCCATTTTGAGCGGGGTAAATCACTACATTCTTACTCTAAGCTTTGATATTAAGACTGAATACCTGAGTACTAGCTTAGTGCTAGGCACCAGTAGTGAGCTTAAACGGTATTTGTACTGTTAACTTGTAGATCTTATATCGGGTTAGATCGCTGCTAGGTGGCTTTGTAGACTCAGATTTTGCACCAGTCTTGAAGTGAGGCTTAAATGAAATCCCCCACTATTTCTGATGAAGGCTTCAGATTCTTAATCAGGCCACGGTAAATTTGAGGTTACCTAGCTTCTCAATGCGAGTCTCTAGCTTATCACCAGGCTTTAGCCAAACCTGCTTATCCTTTGGATACCCTGTTATCACTCCTTCTGGGGTGCCGGTAAAAATGATATCGCCTGGCTCTAAAGTAAAGATCTTAGAGGTGTAGCTAATAATCTGTGCACAATTAAAGACCATATCGTTAGTGTTAGATGACTGACGAACCTCACCATTAACGTATTGCTCAATTTTTAGTTGATTTGGATTTCCAACTAAATCTGCTGTCAAGATATAGGGGCCTATAGGCGCGAAACCATCATTGGTTTTGCCAATCATCCACTGGCTACTGCGTTGCTGTAATTCACGCGCTGTAAAGTCTTGTCCTGTAGCGTAGCCAAATACATATGACAAAGCATCGGCCTCGCTAACGTTATATGCGCGCTTACCCATCACAATAACTAATTCTGCTTCGTAATCAAACTTTTCTGCGTTGACTAATGATGCCTTTACTACACCGTTATGGCTATTCAGTGTGTTATTGAATTTATTAAACAGAATTGGTAGCGTTGGGATCGGATTATTAGTTTCTTTAGCATGCTTTGCATAGTTCAATCCCACGCAGATGATTTTCTCGGGATTGGTAACGGCAGGTGCATATTCAATTTTAGATTCATCTAAAAACAAATTTGGACCACCCTTACTCAATGCAAGACCTACCAGCTTACCCAGACCTTGATCGCCATTCTGAATCAAATCATCAGTATTAATTGGCGCCTTAACCTTGAACTGCTTTGCTGCCTTAGCAACATCTAAGATACCTTTGTCTGTCTTGACGCCTAGAACATATTTATTGTCCACTTTGTAATTAAGAACAGTCATATTCTTTGCCATGTCAGGATTAGCAACCCTAACAGCACCTGCACCAGGTCCAGCTGCCTCGGCCTGATTTGCAATAAATGGGGTGGTTAGCGCAGCACCGCCGGCTAAAGCAGATACCTTTAGGAATTCACGTCGTTGATTGCTCATAGTTTCTCCACATTCATATCTTGTATTAAAAGTTTTATAACTTCTAATAATCTAACATGAGGGTTAGCGTCGTTATCGTAGGGATTACCCGTGAATGCTCTGCACGATTCGAACGTACGACCTACGCCTTAGAAAATTTAAAAGTGAGCTAGGACAATAGCAGAGGCAATGACATGAAGGTATTAAGGTTTGATGCACCATAAACAAGGGTTCAGATGTTGAATTTGACGGGTAACCATCAAAGTAAAACCACCCGAAGGTGGTTTTGGATAGGGAAAGATTTAATTGGCTTATTTCTTGGGGGCTTTTGCATAACGCAGGTAAGGCAGCTTTATATCAAGCTCACCATAGTTAGCTGCTGCCTGCTCATCATTTAAGGCCAGTCCTACGATCACATCTTGCCCAGGCAACCAGTTTGCAGGGGTCGCCAACGGAAGACCATCTGTTATTTGAATAGCATCTAAAGCTCTGAGAATTTCAGCAAAGTTACGACCCACAGACATTGGATAAGACATTGTTAAACGTAACTTTTTATCTGGTCCAATAATAAATACCGTTCTCACTGTTGCGCTATGAGCAGGAGTACGGCCATCTGGCAAATAAGCATCGGCAGGAAGCATGTCGTAAAGCTTAGCCACTACCAAAGAAGTATCGTCAATAATTGGAAAATCTGCAGGCGCTCCAGCAAAAGAAGCAATGTCTTTTTTCCATTTTTGATGGTCTTCTACACTATCAACCGAAATACCCATGACTTTGGTATTACGCTTTGCAAACTCAGGGGCCAGTTTTGCCACTGCACCAAACTCCGTTGTGCATACAGGCGTAAAGTCCTTTGGATGAGAGAATAAAATAGCGTAGCTATTACCAATCCAATCGTGCAAAGTTAATTTGCCAGCAGTCGAATCAGCAGTGAAGTTTGGTGAGAGATCATTAATACGTAGTGACATGTTTGCCTCTTAATTTAAATAGATACCCAATATTACGCCCTATTACAGCGTTCCATCAGAGAGTGAAACTTGGTCAGGATTTGGTTAACTAACAGCTACCTAATTGGGTTTTTCTTATCTAGATCAAATCAGCCGGCCGGGTCTTTGGCCTGCCCAGCATGATTCGAACGTGCGACCTACGCCTTAGCTAAATTTGGCGCACAAGGCTTCAACAAATATATCGGCCTGATTAACCGCCCAACTGGCATCCTCTTCTAAAATGGAGTCACCTTTATAGTCAGCCATCAATCGAAGATCCTCAACCTTGTTTAGGGACTTGCCAAGCTCTACGGAAACTTGACCAGATTTAACAAGCTCAAGACTAAATTTTGAAATAAGACCACTATGGGTTTTAGTATTAACTGTTGACTCGATGACACCAGATGCCAAAAGGGCTGCCCTAGCGGCATCAAACATCGCATAATAAGCGCGGTTGCAAGCACCATCAACATCCCCAGCACTTAACAAAATTCGAGCTGAAGTTGCTGCAGTTTGAGCTTTAGTAAAAAGTTCTTTCGCCTTCAAAGAACAATACCTTCATTTTGAATATTCCTTAAAAGACTGGGATTGGAGTAATTTTCTGGGTGATCCCACTCCTCTTGCCAAATAGGTAGAGGTTGAATCCGAATACCGGAGTCTAGTAGAACATCATAGGCCAGATCATCCATCGCAAACTTAGTTGCCATAAAACGACCCACCTTGCCTCGCAATAGAATGGCAATATCAGCATCACTTTCGCTTTGATGTGTATTGCGAGCTCGACTACCAAACAAAAAAACCTTGCTGACATCGTATTGATGAGCAATTTTTTCCATAAATGCGTGAGCTGCATTTTGGGTGGCTATATCAATCATGGATGCATTCATAATGTCCAATTATGCTAAAAAATAGGTATCTGAGCAACAGATACACAGTAGACAGGGTTACGAATTGAGATTTTTGGCCTGCCCAGCACGATTCGAACGTGCGACCTACGCCTTAGAAGGGCGTTGCTCTATCCAGCTGAGCTATGGGCAGAACTAGGTAAATCAATAGCTTACGGGATTTTAAAAATCGTTGTTCTTCGGATTGGTCCCCTTTTGGTCCCCGAGGTAACAAATGGCATCTATTCAGAAGCGAAATGGCTCCTATCGAGCACGCATTAAACGGGTTGGTCAAACCACCCTATCCAAGACCTTTGACAGTCGACTAGAAGCGCAGCGGTGGGCTAAATTTACCCAAGCCCAATTAACGCTCAGTCTTCATGAGGAAACTAAGAGTCCTAGCGGCGATGGGATTTCCTTTGAGGAAGCTGCGCAGTCATACATTAAGAATCACTCTATCCACAAAAAGATTGTGCGTTGTGAAACCTCTCGCCTCAATATCCTCATTAAGCGCTGGACTGGCTTAACTGTCACCCAAGTAGATAAGAAAGCCGTATTAGTCCTTCGGGATGAGCTACTAAAGAAGGGTCGCTCTGGCGAAACAGTTAATCACTACTTCAATACCATCTCGAAACTCTTCCAGATGCTTAATGATGAATGGGATTTGGAGATTGCCAATCCTATTAAAGGCATTAAGCGGATGCCGCCCTCGCAAGGAAGAACGAAAAGAGTCAATTTAGAATTAGAGGCTCTACTTCTGTCCGGTTGCGAGCAGCTATCACTCCCCCTACTTCGTTCCATTATTGAATTTGCCATCCAAACAGGCATGAGACGAGGCGAGCTAATGGGGCTTACTTGGGCAGATATTGACCTACCAAATCACAAAGCATACCTACATCAAACGAAGAATGGTGAGCCTCGCCAAGTGCCACTTACAAGCCAAGCAATCGGGATTTTAGAGACTTTTACCAAAGATGAGGAAAAGGTATTTCCGATGGGAATGGACGCTCTAAGAAGTCAATTTGGACGACTTAAAGAGCATATAAAAGGTCAATGGAATGGCATTGGAACTAACCCTTTTGACGACCTACGATTCCACGATTTACGCCATGAAGCCCTAAGCCGATTATCTGATTTAGGCCTTAATGTGATTGAGCTATCCCATATCAGCGGGCATCGAACATTGGGGATGCTAAAACGGTATACGCACCCTTCTCACGAAGCAATTCTTAGAAAGATTAGCAATGGATAAAAGATTTTTTGAACTACTTATTGGCTAGAAAGTTGCCATGGCCCTAAAAAAACGTAAAGATTAAAGAAATATGTAACCATGTAAGTTATTGTTTTTAAATACATTTTTTGATAATTTGATAAAATTGGTTACAGTAAGTGGTATAGATGTCTCTCTCCTTGTCTATGTGTGTTTGACGAATTTCACGTTCCCAACACCTTTCTTTGCCAAGAAATGCAAAATTGATTATGAAGATTTTCTGAATGCATCTTATAGAGGGCAGCTCTATCAACAACACCGTTCTTATCAATCTGTAGCGGCAGCTGAATTGAGTGTTTACGCTTGCCCTGCTCATCGCTATCAAATAAGAAGGTAGATTTTAGGTCAATCTCAATGCCAAATCGCTCCTTATAGGATTGATTCATGGCTGCAATGACTTTGGCACCTTCGATAGCTTGAACAATAAAACTATCATGCATTGGTAGGCAAGCTATGCCCTGTTTCAATAAAATCAACATTACCCGTTCAGCAATCTTAGAATCCTCGTACTGAAGGGTTAATCCATATCCACTATTAAATCTATGAGAAATCAAATGATGCTTATGAGCCAGCTTTTCCCTTAGCTGCTTATTAGACAAGCCAAGAATTTTCTTATCCTCTTTTGCTAGTTGATATTCACCATACTCATCATTGACAATAGCATTAAAAAATTCTTTAACTATTGGGCGTTTACGAGCTCGCTCAGCATCAGTCTTCCATATGCCTATGTCATACATATCGCCCTCTGGTGGAGGCAAGTTGTCTAGGTGATACATCATGTAAGGATGAAGACCTGAATAGTCTACCTCCCTTGTTGGCATGAAATTAATAGTAATATGGACTCGATACTTCTTGGGAATAAACTGCCACCAACCTCCGTAGAACCTTCCCCCTAGCTTCATACTATTTCTAGAAAAGATACGCCTTAGTTGAACCATCGTTAAGTCTAAATAACGAGGAAATTTACCTTCGTATTTGAAGTCATAAAGTGTTTTTCTTTGACCGAAAGTCATTTCGCCATCAAGCCTCTGAAAATTCTCATTAGCAATCATCAAACAAATACATTGTTTTGACAAAAATTTATTAATCTTCCTAAGGTTGGCCCCCATACTTCTTACAACATCACTTTTAGGTATATTTTGTTTGTACTTTTTTTTGGTTTCCTCATCATAATTTCTTCGAACTATCACATCGGATATCAAATCCATTTCTTGCCACGCTATGCCAACCTTTTTGAATTCTTCAAGCAAAGCTCCTGAGGGTCTTAGCTCAGTAGTTTCTCCAGCGTCCTCGCTTGTTCTATAGCCCATTACCCTGTCGACCCAACCCAACGCATCCATAGCATCAATAACTGAGAGAATTACCCTATATCCAACCTGATTAATCTTATTTTCATCACCTGATTTATAGGCATTTGAATGATGCGGCACAGCTAAAGAGATGCCATACGAATGACTGCAAAAACAACGATAGAGGCCCTCAATAACAAGCTTGGCAGCGAATATCCTTTTCTGTTTAGTTGAAGCTGAAGGGGTATTTTTACGGCCTGTTAGAGCATTTATCTGTGGCAGTAATTGCACTATCAAATCTTGAAACAGACTCTTCTTGGGAAGGAGTACTTTTTTAATAAAGATAGTTTTCTTCATACAGATAGAAAAGTTTCATGGGGTAGTGAAAATTTATTCTACATGGTCATCTTTTGAGCGGCCTCGCCGTATTCTGCTACTCATTAAAGATGCCGTATACCGAACCCAAAATGATTAATTGCCGGATATGTTCTCGGGCTAGCCTTGATTTCTCGATATACCCTTTGGAACGCCTTCCGTGTTTGTATTGAGGGTGGCTAGACCCCCTCAAACTGGCCCCACCGTGGTTTCTACAACGTCCTGAACCGTTAGCCATAGCGTGTTTCTGGCAGGCATTACCGGAACGGGTTTTAGCCCCGCAAAGCACTACTTTCTCTTCTTAATTGGAGGTCTACACAAGGCGACACGCCGGATGATTTCTTTACGGGTCAGAATTGGAATTCTGCGGGATTTTGAGGTCATATTTAGCTTCCGAAGGGTCAAATAGTAATTTTAAAACGTTCATACCGTATTGAAAAGCTACTCATAAAAAATCTGTGCCCGTAAGTCCTTTTGTAATACCTTAATGAATTTATTCCAACTTTTGATTTGTGCTGGACTACAAACCATTGATGGACGTTGGATTACAACCTGCCGCCTTACCTCAATTACATTGCCATTCTTGGAGTAGCTTGAGTTGTATTTAATATCACCCTCTTCGTAAAGAACATTAGAGGGTATAAGACCAACTTTTACATTCGTTGGAAATTCAATCGCCTGTATATCTTCAAGCGTTCTAGACCTACAAACGGCTGGTTTCGTTGGATTCTCTATCGACTTACTATAGGCGATTAGGTCGAATTCTCTTGGAGCAAGTCCCATCGGCACTGTAATGGCAGCAGGTCCGGGAATATTACCTATTGGGTCCAGAGTAAATGTGGTTCTGAGCTTAAACGGCTTATCTAAATCTGATGCGGAAGATGGCTCATAGGAGCCACTGCCGTTAAGCCGTGCTGCGACCAGTTGGTCCCTAGAATAACGGTCTCCATAGCTACTATCTGTACCCTCATATCTATCACGTGCTCTGATATCTTCAGCACCGTAAAACTCAGTTTGAGAAGTGCCTTTGATTGCTCCATCTTTGGACACTTTGAGGTCAACATTAGTTTTTATGGAATTAGTTGAAGCACTAGGCTTAGGCGTCCTTCCGATTTTATTTAGGCCAGTTAATACAGTTGGCTTATCTAAAAGGCCATAAGGCAGCGTTCCAAAAGGAGCACTCTCTTCAGTTGGGTCAAGATACATATCCCATTTGGGTAAATACACAATGACGTGGTTAAACGGGCTAAGTACTGCTAATTTAGGCAGCGAGTAAGCATTTCCAGAATTAATATCTGCAGAACTTGCGGCAATCCCCTTGGCATTTAATAAGGCAATCAGAAGTATGGTCTTGTCTTTACAGTCCCCATACCGATTTTTAATAATCTCATCTGCAAAATGAGGCACTACACCACCAGCGCCCAAGAAGATAGCTACGTAACGAATTTCCTTGGACACCCAGTTATATAGAGCTCTAGCTTGGTCTTTGGGCTCGGCAATCCCCTTAGTTATTTCGTTAGCTAGTTTTTGTACTGCAGGTGTTACCTTGTACTTATCAGCTGCACGTGCTTCATAAGCTCTCGCCATATCTAGCTGGTCTTTAAAGCTGGATATATGTACATATGGTGAAACTTCGGAGTCTGCTATCTGATTTGGTTCAGATAGAACTACTCTATCTTGCCGAAAAGTAAACTTATAGCGAATATCCCCATTAGAACTATCTTCTATACGTCCACCTTTGACATCTTTCACATCCACTTGAATTGCTATTTTTGGGTCATGAGATAAATTAATCTCTGAATTTGCCCACTGCGTACCAGCACCAAACCAAAAATTTTGAAAGAAGTGGCCCGGAAATAATGGAGTACGTGTTTTAGTAACTACCTTGTAATAAGTACGAGAGCCTTTACTGACATCTGGAAAGATGATGACTTTGTATTTCTTATCCGAAAAGAGAGTCTTACTATCAGAATTATCATCATCAACAGTACGGATTGCATTTTTTGCTACCGGAACTCGAATCCCCTTAGGATTAATCGTATAAGCCTCTAAAACCTCAACTGTTTGGAACTTATTTAAATATGGAAATTTAGCCTGTGATTCCCTATCTATAACTAATGACGAACGGATTAAAGTTTGTAATTCGGCAGTCTCAATACTGGAACCATCTGCGTTAACATAAATATCAACAATATCTTTTTCTGCAACTACAAATGCTTCATATTCTGGAGTATTTGCTCTTGATTGAGCAGCGTATTGAAATCCAAAAACGACTGCCCCCATTAATACCAAAATAGCTAGAGTGTCGAAAATTATTTTTTTATTTGTCAATTGTGATTCATAAGAATTTAGATTTACTTATTGTCATTCTTTTTTAGCTGCAAAAGTTGAAGTTGTTGAAATGATGAGAGGTGCTTACTACTAGTGTAAATAGCATCCTTCCCAAAGGCCTTAGATTTCATAGTTTTATAAATCGCCTTACGTTTGCCGTACTTGATTCCAAAAGCTAGGTCTTGATAGATTTCTTGGGAATAACAGACAAGGCACATTTCCTTGTTTTCATGCTTAATCTCAGGCTTTCTTTCGCAGCCTAAAAAGAAGTGATTGGAGCACTTATCAAATTTAAACTTGTTAGTCACAATATTTGAGCCTTTAATCGAATATCTTTTTAGATAGGCCGGGACATGATTTTCTAATTTCTGCAGAGCTGCTTCTAATTATTTGACTGATATTTTTACTTTTAACATTGTCATCGAAAAATTTTTGCTCAAAATAAATCATTAAGGGGTCTTTACCAAAGCCAACGCCCTGCCAATTTTTACTTTTAATGTAATTATAATAGTCACCTAAATACCAAAACTTATTATTAATATAGTACAGGTCACAAGTAGTCGGAAGAGGCAAATTAATCGGGGGTAATTCATTTCTTCTTTGCCTATCTCGCTCCATACGCTCAATCAACATATCAATTTCCATGTTATCTAATCGTCTCTTTATTGAGTCATACCCATCTAGCTGAGCATAGACAGGTAAGCAAATGACCAATAGCACGATTGAGATTAAGCTCCTCATAAGCTTTCAGGCTCTGCTGGAAAATGGCCCATGAAGAGCATCTTTACGCTAAAGAATTCTTGCTTATATTCTAAGAACTCTGGAAACTTCCAGCTTACCCGTGTTCCAGGCGGCTTATTGTCTCTAACCCACCTCTGGTTGTCCCATATCTCAATACGCCGGCAAATAAATTCAGGCATAGAGATGGCTGCCCTATAGATACCCATTCGCACCAATTCCAATTCGAACTCAGTAAGTTTTTTGTACCTTGAGAGAAATTCATCGGAATTAAATTGCTTATGAATAATTTCGGTAGTTCTGGAATCTCCGACCAGCTCTTTAACTTCTGTTGCAGAGGATAAATTTAACCACCTATCTATGTATGACTTATCCTCAAATGAACGTATCACGAGAGCAAATGCCTGAACACACTCTTCAGCTATTTTAGTGGCAGATATTTTGGGTTTAAAGAATCCGAACATTCTATGTTGCTGCAATCCATGAATTTTTACACTTAGGGCAGGTTATTTCTAAACTTCGTCCAGAAGGAACCCTCAGTTTTTGCTGACATTTTGAGCATGGGATAACTACTAAATTTGACTCGTCTTGATTTTGTGGCAAGGATATTTCGATTAGATGTGAAATATTGTTGACAGATATATCAGCTCGTTCAAATGGCTTTGGATGAGAGCGTTGCAACCAGGCTCCATTAAAAATGCCTTTAATACCGTCCTTAGGACGCATTTCATCGTCCAATTTCATTCTTTTATCTTCAGCACGACCAAGTGCGACTAGAAGAAGCGCCCCACGAGTTTTATATTTAGTAAGTACTCTCTCGGATACCTCCTCAAATTGACCTCTAAATAAGCTTGAATCTGAATAGTCGTTTCCATAGCTTTCTACTAAATAATGAATGACGAGTAAATTTTTGTAATCACGGCCTGTTGATAGCTTCTCCTGAATGACCTTGATGGCACATACATCAAATAAGGCTTGGTGCATAAATTTTGTCATTGGGTCTTTAAGCCTAATAATTGCACGATAAAAAATAATTCCTACTATAGTGGGAAGACATTACACAGTCAAAATTCAACAATCCTCGTTTAGACGGGGAAAAAATGGATGTTTCGGCTGCCTTTGGGAAAACCCTCAGGAAATATCGAATTAAGAAGGATTTGACTCAAGAAGAGCTCGGGTTAGATGCCGGCTTACGGAGGACTTTTATTAGCTCCTTAGAGCTGGGTCAAAAACAGCCCTCATTGCAGACTATACAGAAGCTATGCCTTGTATTAGATATAAGTATGTCTAAATTTTTACAGGCAGTAGAGAAAGAGCTTCAAAAATAGCATCTCAAAAAAATATGTACCCCTACTTTGCGATTCAAACACCTAAAGGGGAGTTTCCCTATAAATTAGCTCATTCAATGAGCAAAATACTATGCATAGGTGTACCCATAATACAGGGGCCTATTTAGAGGGAAGGGGTACGGTGGGGTCTGGTTGAGAGAATAAATATAGGCAGCCCCACATGGAACTAGTTCAGAAGGTAAAGCTCCGACCTATTCAAAATATTTATTAAAGACTTTTATTAATAGCGGTGATTCTGGCTGAGCTTTGAGAAACAAAGTTAAAGATGACTTTAATTTCATAGCATCAACTTCTCCAAAAATATGGGCGGCGCTACTTTTACAGCCAGCCAAAACTTGCATACACTCTTCATATCGCACTCCGAGTGTAGGATGAGCTAAATAGGCTTTAGCCTCCTCAACATCTTTAATTGCATAGTATTTGGAATGCTCGCTATGCCCTAGCCCTACTGCCTGTGGAAAGATAAACCACATCCAGTGAGTTTTCTTCTGCTCTTCCATCAACTCTTCAAGGACCTGACCATAGCATTGGTCCTGAGCAACAATAAAGCGCTCTAGAGAATTTTCTAATCTAGCTTTATCTTTAATCATTACTCAATCATACAAAAATTAGCTGCCTGATAAGAAAATTGAGGTGTAATACAGTATGGATTTCGATAGCTCAGATAACAGTGATGCAAAATTCGATGGGAAGATAAAGACCCAGACGTTCAAGCAATTTCAACTGGAGCAGCTTATAAAGGACGGAACGGTTATTCCTGCATCAAAGCTAGCTGAAACTAAAGAGTTGGAGTTACAACGCAGCCGAGACTTTGAGGCATCCATAGAGGATGAAGAGCGCCATAGAAGAACAGCTACAACAGCGCCAGAAGACAAGTTAAAGAACCTACCTTTGACTCGAGAGCGGTTCGAAGAGTAGAAACTGTTGCTAATTTACTAAATTGGTCCCCGTTTGGTCCCCTGTTAATTACAAAGTGCTGTATAAATGAATTTAGCGCCGAGGACGACATATTAAGAAATCGCCCGCTAAGTATTGAAATACTGGGGTCAACAGAACTTTTTTGGCCTGCCCAGCACGATTCGAACGTGCGACCTACGCCTTAGAAGGGCGTTGCTCTATCCAGCTGAGCTATGGGCAGTTATATGCTGGGTCTATCTAGAACAATAAGGGAAAGTGGTCGGAGTACAAGGATTCGAACCTTGGACCCCCTGCTCCCAAAGCAGGTGCGCTACCAGGCTGCGCTACACTCCGACGGAACCGACATTCTACACTGAGATGGCCTACAGGGGCAAATACTGTAAGATTCGGGTCATGGAAGCCTTATTTTTAAGCAAATTCAGAAAACAACTCAGGAGCTTCCTTGCCCTCAGTTTTCTGCTTTTTAGCTTACTAGGCACCCACTGGATTGGCTTTGCCCATGGCATTGCTCACTCCGGCATCCAGCACCAAAATATTGAACTGAGTTGCACTGATCAAGCCCCTGCCCTTGGCCATAGCTTTGCCAGCTGCCATTTACTTGATGCACTAACACTTGCAAGTTTTGTTGCCTCAACTCCAAACTTATTCCTTGGTGCCAACCTCTTTCATGAAGTGCAATTGGTATCCAATGATTCTTCTCCAGCCCGAGCTCAAATCGGGCTGTATCAATCTAGAGCTCCGCCTAGCTTCATTCTGTAATTCATCATCATGCCAAGCGAATGCTTGGCCTACCGATTTATTGGATGCATCAACCTTGTGAGGTGCATTTTTCAGAATGAAGGCTTTACTATGCGGCACCCCCATCATTGCTTAGACAAGCAAAAGCTCATTTTTGTTCTTATCTCTGGATTATTGAGCTCACTGACTGTCGCTCAATCAAATGACCCAAGCTTAGAAATCACTGCAACAGGATCGCAAGAGGCTACTCAAAGCATTCTGACACCAACTAAGGTTTTGCAGGGCGATGAGCTACTTAATAAATTAGGTACAACTCTAGGTGCCACACTAGCCAATGAACTTGGCGTATCTGCCACAGGATATGGAGCAGGCTCATCGCGACCAGTTATTCGTGGTCTTGAGGGTGCGCGTGTGCAAATTTTACAAAATGGTCTATCCGTTGGCGATGTTTCTAACATCTCACAAGATCATGCAGTAGGAAACAATATGCAAAATGCGCATCAAGTAGAGATTCTTCGTGGTGCAGCCGCTCTACTCTATGGCTCGGGCTCTAGCGGTGGACTCGTGAATGTGCTCAACGATCGAATCCTTACTAACCTGCCTGATAGGCCAACCGGCGCAATTAATACAAGTTACGAGACTGTCAACAATGGGAGAGCTGGGGCAGTTGAAGTGGATGGCGCCTTTGGTTCAGTTGCAGTGCATGTGGATACTGCCATTAATAATGCTAATAACTATCGCATACCAGGGAACTCCACCCAGTCACAAGGTGAGCCCGCAGGAGGCTGGACTGTTCCACCAAATGGAAACAGTGGTAATAACTATTCTGGCAAGTTGCCCAATTCTTTTAGTTATCAAAATAATTTAGGGTTGGGAATCTCTCATATCAGGGAATCTGGTTACACCGGAGTTTCTGTAGAGCGCTTAAATAATAACTACGGCATTCCGACACCTGAAGGTGGATCAATTCAGCAATCGCAAAATCGATATGACGTCCAGCATCAAACTCGAGATCCATTTACGGGGTTTTCATCTTTGAAATTGAGTGCGGCTAATTCGAATTACAACCATACTGAATTTAATAACGTGGGTACAGCTGCCTCAGTCTGGAAGAATATTGCTAATGAGGCGCGTCTTGAATTGGCTCACAACCCTGTAGCCGGATGGAAAGGTACTTTTGGCGCTCAAGTCTCTGCTGCCTCTCTTAATGCTACGGAAGTAGGCACAGGTAGCTATGCCATTGTTCCTCCCACTAAAACCAATTCCAATGCCTTATTTTGGATTGAGGAAGGCAAGTGGAATTCTTTACAAGGAAGTCTGGGGCTACGCTATAACAATGTTGCCCAGAATCCCAATTTAGGTACGACTTTAGAGACCCAGCCTACGGTTGATCCAACCGGAACTACTCCCAACATTACTCTGCAGAATCGCAAATTTAATCTCATGTCCTACTCTGCGGGTAGCTTATGGAATTTCATGCAAGGGTATGGAACTGGAGTGGCATATACGGTGTCACAAAGAGCACCAAGCGCTCAAGAACTGTATTCTTATGGCGCACATGAATCCACTGCTACCTTTGATATTGGTAACCCTAACCTCACCAAAGAGACCTCACATAACTTAGAGTTCAATATTCAGAAGACCAATGGATTGCTCAGGAGCAAGGCAAGTGTCTATGCCAATCGATTCAATAACTATATTTATGGCTACTACACTGGCAGCGTTATTAATAATGGCGGGCAACAAGGGAATGGCTTTAACGTAGTGACTGCGCAGCAAGCAGCAGCGACTATTAAAGGTATTGAGGGTGAACTTACCTATAACTGGAATCAAACCGGCTTAGGCAGTCGAGTGTTTGGTGATGCTTCACATGGCACTTTTGATGCGGGAGGTAACCTACCTCTGCAGCCAGCTCCTCGCTTGGGTGCAGAGTTAGCGCACCAAAAAGATGGCTGGCTTACGAATGCAACTTATATTTACAGCTACCAGCAAAATCGCTTGGCGAGCTGGGAGCAAGGTCCTGCCCCAAGTTATAACTTATTAAATGCTGGTATCTCTTACACAGAAAAAGTAAAGGATGTGAATTGGACTGTGTATATGAATCTGAAGAACTTGCTCAATGAGCAAATTCGGTATGCAACTACACCAATGGCAGTAAGACTATATGCTCCACAACCAGGTAGAAGTCTGATGGTAGGTCTGAGAGGGACTTTCTAAAGTTTGACTAGTTTAGAAAGAACATCAGCAAGGCGCCAAGTCCTCCAGAGCCCAAAATAACCAATACCGGATTAATCTTGGTTCTGAGGATGAGGTACAGAGTGACCAGGGCAAGCGCCAAGGTAATACCACTGACTACGGATGCCTTGGCAACGGCATAAACACCCGATGACATCAGCCCAATGGAAATGGGCTCAAGCGCATTTTGAATGGATCGTCGCCAAGGACTTTCTCCAAAACGATTCCAGATCCTCCCCATGTAAAAGCACATCAGGCTTGAAGGCAAAAAGAAGGATAGTAAGACGACGCCTACACCGATGAGCCCAGCAATTTGATAGCCAATGACTAATACCATCAACATATTGGGGCCAGGCGCTAACTGGCCAATACTATAGATATGAACAAATTGGGTATGGTCAATACCAAACTGATGTGCAAGTATGGTTTGCATCTCTGGCAGCACGGCAGTACCGCCACCAACCGCCAGAACAGAAAGCAAGGCAAAGGTCCAGGACAAGTGAATTAATAGGCTCATTGGGTTTGACCTGGTCGATACAGATAGATCGATATCGGCGCCATAATCAAGATCACATATGGCAGCGCAAGTTTGAAGATGCTCATCAGTATAAATGTGCAAATAATAACGGCCAAGGACTTCACATGACGCCAGTGGGTATCACCAATTTTGTAAGTAACTGCAGCTAGTAAGCCAGTGGCAGCCGCTGCAATTCCAGTTAGGATGGGATTAATCGAAGGATGATCTGCAGCGCTAGCGTAAATCATGCCAAACCCAAGTACAAGCAATGAGCCCGGAAATATTAAGCCCAAGGTAGCAATGACGGCGCCCTGCCAACCACGTAGATGATCTCCAGCAAGCACTGCTAAGTTCACGGAGTTTAAGCCCGGCATCGTCTGACTAATGGCTAAGTACGCCATAAATTCATCAGCACTGAGCCATTTGCGCTTTTCTACCAAGAGAATGCGTTCGTAAGCAATGATGCCCCCGCCAAAGCTAACGGCGCCAATAATGAAAAACTGAGTAAATAGATCGCGTAAGCTAGGAGTATTCGATAGCTGGGTCAGCTGCGCATTATTTTGAATCTGAGAACTCACTCAGGCTTTCCGTATACCAAAGCTGTTTTGGTACTGCCAATTTCTAACCAACTTTCTAGTTCGACTTGGAGCTTCTTGAAGAACTTATCAGCGCGCTTATGGGCTTTATCTTGACCCCGATTAGCATCGTTGACTCGATAAGAAAAGGCCAACTCTCCAACAATGGGATCGCCTACGCTCTTCATCCAGATGGCAATCTCACAATGGGCCTGTACGCCATCACCAAAGACTAGATTGCCAATCGGAAGACATGCCTCAAGAATCTTATTGGTACGGCCACCCACAATTCGGATGGGTGATTTTTTATCAATTGGCAAAGTAATCAAGCTGGGAAAGAACTTGGCAACGCTAGCTAGTGACTTTTCAAATAAGCTGTCGATGGGCACCGCATCTAAAATGGCATTATTAGAATAAATACTTCTAGCTGTTCCAATCGCATCACCTCGTAGAATTTCTTCTTTTAGTCGTAATCGGGACTTAATTGATTTTTTAGGCGAGGGATCAAATTGATGGGATTTAGCTAAATCATCAGTACGGCACTTTAGGGTAACCTCGCACCAGTCATCCACCCAGATGTTTTGACGGGATTCTCGGACACGTAGAATGATGTTGTTGCGTCTGAAATCTTCGCCTGGCGTATCGTAAAAATAAATATTACGTAAACCAGTAGTCGCGTTATCAAGGTGAAAAAATTCCACCTTATTCTTTTTACAAAAACCTAGAATTTGTTCGCTTAAGGCGGTAATTCGGCTGCGCCGATCTAAGCCCTGAGGTTTAATCAGAAGCTTGAATTCTCTATTGGTAATGCTGTGCTTAGCTTTCAAGTACCGACCCCCTAGTGAATTACAAGAGGTTAACACCCCCCGAGACAGATATTTAAAAAATCAATAGATCTCAGGAACGTACATATCTTTTGGTACAGGCCCACGAAGATAGTCAGGGTTATGAACACGCTCAGGCAGAGTAATCTCAGGGTGGGCAATTTCACTATAAGGAATTTGAGTCAGCAAATGCGAAATACAATTGAGACGGGCTTTTTTCTTATCGTTTGCAGCCACAACCCACCAAGGTGCCTCAGGGATATTAGTGCGCTCAAGCATGGTCTCTTTTGCCTTGGTATAGGCCTCCCAATGACGGCGAGCATCCAAGTCCATTGGACTCAGTTTCCATTGCTTGAGTGGATCATGAATACGTACCATGAAACGGCTATATTGCTCGTCATCTGAAATAGAGAACCAGTATTTAATCAGAATAATTCCGGAGCGAATAATCATGCGCTCAAACTCAGGGACCGTGCGCAAAAACTCTTCGTACTCGGCATCATTGCAAAATCCCATGACCTTTTCAACGCCAGCACGGTTATACCAACTGCGATCAAACAACACGATCTCGCCACCAGCAGGCAAGTTTGCAACATAGCGCTGAAAGTACCACTGGGTTTTTTCACGCTCGCTTGGTGCAGTCAATGCAACGACTTTACAAACGCGGGGATTAAGACGTTGGGTAATTCGCTTGATCGCGCCACCCTTACCCGCAGAATCGCGACCTTCAAATAGAACAGCCACCTTGAGTTTGTTTTCAACTACCCAATCTTGTAGCTTGACCAATTCACCTTGAAGGCGAAACAACTCCTTAAAGTAGACATTTCGAGGTATTACAGAGGCACTTCCGCCATCAGGTGATAAGCGATCATCATCGAGCTCCATTTCGAGCTCCTCATCCATGCTATCGAGAATGTCTTCCCGAGCGCGCTTGTACCACTCATCTATTTCTTTATGCTTTGACGTCATATCTCTTTCCGGTACTGATAACTCTTTGTACCTCTAGGATATGACACTTTTATTACATATGCTGTTTATAAGGTTTTACTAATAGCCTCTTGGCAATAAAGAGCGAGCTCCTTGCGATCCGAATTGCTTGTATTGCTCATTAAATAGGGCTCTATTAGGTTTAAATGCACCTCTATATCCCGGCTAGCAATGACATTGGACATCGATTCCAGTAAGCCCATATCTCCAATAAAGGCTGGAGCATCACTCCTCAGACCCGTGGACCTAGACCGATAAGCAATGACTATCGGAAAGACTGGCGCATGAGCTTGGATGGCTGATTCAAATAAATTGGGCTTAAACGGCAATACCAACTCTCCGGAGGTGGAAGTGCCTTCGGGAAAAATACAGACCGACTCTACTTTGAGAACCTGAGCCATCTGGTCTACTACCTGTCTCGCATGGCGTGCACTATCCCTGCGGATAAAGACGGTACCTAGCTGCTGTGCCATCCATCCAAATACAGGCCAGCCCCGCACTTCCGATTTAGCGACAAAACGGACCGGCTTAAATGCATTGATTACATGAATATCTAACCAGGAGATGTGATTTGATGCCAACAAATAAGGGTTAGAGGACAATTTCTCGGCACCTATTACTCGTAACTGAATATGGAAGATTTTTAATAATTTCTTAGACCATCGTTGTATGCGGCGGTCTTTCTGATCTCGATTGAGGAAGGGGAAAAGAAAAGATAGCGTGCAAACTCCGCAAATCACATGTGACAGGATTTGCATCCAGATCCAATAGCGAAGCCAACTACTCGGGGTTGAGGTGAGTTTTGGGGTGGGGCTTAGTTGGGAATGCTTCATATCTAGCCGTAATATAAATCAAGTCATCAAACTGTCGTAAAAGTGTCATGAGCTCTTCATAATAAATCGGCTTAATACGTACTCATGACGCATTACAGAGCGATTTGGATTTCAGATGTACACCTCGGAACATCAGGGTGTCAGGCAAACTACCTCCTTGATTTCTTAAAACACAATGAAGCCGATCAGTTTTACCTGGTGGGAGACATTATTGATGGCTGGCGTTTGAAGCAGTCATTTTATTGGCCACAGAGTCACAATGATGTGGTTCAAAAGTTATTGCGCAAAGCCCGTAAGGGTACTGAAGTCATTTACATTCCTGGCAACCATGACGAAGCAGCTCGGCAGTACTTTGGCATGTCTTTTGGCGATATTAAGGTTCAAGAAGAAGTCATACATACGACCCTAGATGGACGTAAGCTTTGGGTAACCCATGGCGATTTATTTGATGGTGTCATGCAATACGCCAAATGGCTTGCCTATGTCGGCGACTCGCTGTATTCCTTTATTTTATATATCAATCGCTATTTTAATATGTTGCGCGTCAAGATGGGACTGCAATACTGGTCTCTCTCCCAATATCTTAAGCATCAAGTAAAAAATGCTGTTAGCTACATAGCGGACTTTGAGCACATCATGGCTAGAGAAGCCCGCCTCAGAAATTGTGATGGCGTCGTATGCGGCCATATCCATAAAGCAGAAATTCGTGAAATCGATGGCCTGTTGTATTGCAACGATGGTGACTGGGTCGAAAGCTTATCAGCTCTAGTCGAGACCACAACTGGTGAACTCAAAATTATCTACTGGACCCATATTCACGGTGATCCAGTAGAAGTACCTGAAATTACCCTCCAACCTGAGCTTGCAACACTGATTAAAGAGGTTACCGTATGAAAATTATGATCATTACTGATGCATGGGATCCGCAAGTCAATGGTGTTGTGAGAACGCTCAAACAAACTAGAGCTGAACTTATCGGCATGGGTCATGAAGTCGAAATGATTACCCCGACTGGCTTTAGGTCCATTCCCTGCCCTACCTATCCTGATATTGCTCTGTCCTTATTTCCCGGCAAGGAAGTGGCTCGCCGTATTAAAGAATTTGCACCAGATGCAATGCATATTGCTACAGAGGGTCCCTTAGGATTATCAGCTCGCTCTTATGCTGTAAAAAATAATTTGCCATTCTCTACGGCCTATCACACTCGTTTTCCTGAGTATGTCAAAGCCCGCACTGGAATTCCTCTGAGCATTACTTATGCATTTATTCGTTGGTTTCATGGGCCATCGATGGCGGTGATGGCACCGACCATTGTTGTAAAAGATGATCTTGAGAAGTTCGGGCTTAAAAATGTTGTGCTGTGGTCACGAGGCGTGGATTTGGATATCTTCAAAATGCAAGAATCTAAATCTCTCAACAGCGCTCACCCGATTTTCTTATATGTTGGTCGCGTTGCCGTTGAGAAAAATATCAACGCCTTCCTAGAGATAGATCTACCAGGCTCCAAATGGGTTGTTGGTGATGGTCCTGCAATGGCCGGTATTAAAGAAAAATACCCCAACATCAATTACCTAGGCGTATTACAGCAAGAAGAGTTGGCTAAGGTATACGCCGCCGCTGATGTTTTTGTCTTCCCAAGCAAAACCGATACTTTTGGTCTAGTAATTTTAGAAGCTATGGCTTGTGGCACACCCGTGGCAGCCTATCCAGTGACTGGTCCAATTGATGTTTTAGGCAACTCTGCTGCTGGTGCAATGCATGAAGATCTTCGAGTGGCTTGTATGCAAGCCCTGAAGATTCCTCGTGAACTTGCTAGAGCCCATGCTGAGAAGTTTTCTTGGAGAGCGGCGTCTGAGCAGTTTGCTAATCATCTACAGCCGGTACCTTCCACAGCGGTTCATATTACCGCCCTCGCTTAAGAATTTATTTTGACGGCACCTTACAACATTAAGCAAAACCCGCATAAGGGTAACCGTGGCCTCACGCGTGCGTGGCATGCAGCCAAGAATTCTTGGTGCGGCATAGTCTATGCATTTCAAGAGGAAAGTGCTTTTAGACAAGAGCTTTTCCTGCTAGTGGTGCTGAGCCCTATTGCTCTTTTCTTGCCAATTAGCCCGCTTGAGAAATGCGCCCTCATTGCATCGCTCATCCTGGTTTTAGTGGTTGAGCTACTGAACTCTAGCGTTGAGGCAGCGATCGATCGCATTTCATTTGATCACCATGATCTTTCGAAAAGAGCTAAAGATTTTGGCTCAGCTGCAGTCATGCTCGCCCTACTCATTTCTGCCCTATTGTGGGCAACGATTTGCATACCCTTTGTCATTCATTAGCAACACTTAAGGAACACTATGTCCGATATTCCAAACCCCCTTGCTGCATTTGATCTCTTTAATTCTCGCTTTGAAGTAAAGCCAAAGAAGATTAAAAAGAGTAAAACTGAAGCGATCAAAAAACTTTTTTCCAAGAAAATTGCAAAGAAGTTATTTGGTAAGAAATTTGCCACTAAAGCCAGAGCTGAGCTTAGGGCCATAGAGCCAGTTGTTGAGAAGGTAATTGCTAAGCCAAAGCGCCCTGCTCTTCAAATTACTTGGGCTAGTAATGCGAGTGAGATTAAAGAAGCACAGCGCCTACGCTACAAGGTATTTGCAGAAGAGATGGGGGCAAAGCTTCCAAGCAATCCAGAAAACCTCGACATTGACGAATTTGATGCCTATTGCGATCATTTATTGATACGTGATCAGGAGTCATTAATGGTGGTCGGCACCTATCGCGTACTCCCTCCGCACAAAGCGTTGGAGATTGGACGTCTCTACTCAGACTCAGAGTTTGATTTAAGTCGCTTGGATCACCTGCGCCCCAAGTTAGTTGAGCTCGGTAGATCTTGCGTGCACGAAGACTTTCGTTCTGGCGCAGTCATCATGGCTTTGTGGAGCGGCTTAGCGCAATATATGCAAAAACACGATTATGAAATCATGCTCGGTTGTGCCAGCATCCCAATGGGTGACGGCGGTCATTTTGCAGCCAGCTTATACAACTCACTAAGCAATGATCAAATGGCGCCAGTTGAGAATCATGCTTTTCCTCGCTTACCCTTGCCGCTGGAGCGACTCAATGGCGGCTTAGATGTTGATCCCCCACCCTTGATCAAGGGTTATTTAAAGTTGGGCGCTAAAATTTGCAGCGCACCGGCCTGGGATCCAGATTTCAATACAGCAGATGTATTGACCATGTTACGTCTATCAGAAATCAATCCTCGTTACGCAAAGCATTTCCTAGGGTTGTAAGCATTACTTCAAGCTAATGCTATAAGGTCGGCCGATACGTTTCCATTCGGCCGCTTCTTTTTGAAGGCTAAACTCTGTTAATGGATGCTCTTTAGCCCAGTCTTTGGAGAGGCTAACCAGGTAGTCTCCGCTATGCTCCGAGACTTTTACTTTGGGTAAGTTGATATCACTTCGTCCACGGCAAAGTACTTGTGCAAGCCTTATGCAAAATAACATTCGCCAATCAGAGAAAGAGGCGTTATTCGCTAACTTTCCTAACTTACCGGTATGACCAATGAGTAAGGCGGCTAATCTAGCCTGATCGTTTTTTGAGAAACCCGGCATATCAGCATTACCCGCAATGTATGCAGAATGTTTGTGATATCCGTTATGTGATATCGATAAGCCGATTTCATGAAGATTAGCGGCCCATTGCAATAAAGCGATGTTATCGGCCCTACTCTCTTCATCAGGCCTAGGTAACTGCGCCAAAAACTCAGCAGCTAGATTGCCAACGCGCTTAGCTTGTTCTCGATCTACAGCGTAACGCTGCATAAATTGCTCAACTGTTACAAAGCGCATATCCTCATGCTGAGAGCGGCCTAATAGGTCGTAAAGGACACCGATTCTTAAAGCAGCATCTGTGACCTCCATAGACTCAATACCGAGCTCATCAAATACAGCAATCATGATCGCAAGGCCGCCGGGCCAAACTGAGCGCCTGTCGTCCTTGAGGCCTTGTAACTCGACCTGATTGATGTGCTCATATTTAAGCAGATGCTTTTTCATGGCTCTTAAGCCATCACGGGTAATCAAGCCATCGGAGCCATCTTTCTGGTCATTGAAGTTATTTGCCGCAATGAGTTCCGCTAAAGCGCGTGCGGTTCCTGAAGAGCCGATCACTTGCTTCCAGCCAGCATTCAGATACGCCCCAGAAATGACCTGAATTTCTCGTCTAGCGGCTAGCTCCGCTTCTTTGAAGGCATGAGAATCAATATTGCCCTTAGGGAAGAACCTCAGGCTGTGAGAAACACATCCGATATACAAGCTTTCCATCAATCTGGGCTCGTAACCTTTTCCAATGATCAGCTCAGTAGAGCCTCCACCAATATCTACCACCAAACGATTGCCTTGCACTGCTGGCACTTCATGGGCGGCACCAATATAGATCAAGCGCGCTTCCTCTACGCCTGCGATCACTTCAATGGGGAAACCTAAGGCCTCCTCAGCTTCTTGGATAAAGTGAGGTGCATTCTTGGCTACTCGTAAGGTATTGGTAGCAACAGCCCGCACATTAGCAGGATCAAATCCCCGAATACGCTCACCAAAGCGCCGAATTGCGGTTATGCCTCGCTGATAAGCATCATTACCTAATAATTTATTGTCAGTTAAGCCCGCAGCCAGGCGGACAGACTCACGCAAGGTATCAATCGGACGAAGCTGAGTACCCGAGGGTGTCTTAACGACTTGGGCAACCAGCATACGAAAGCTATTCGAGCCAAGGTCTACTGCAGCGACAAGGTCAGTTGCATTCATTAAGGATTTATTTTGATGTAAGGCCACAGCATTTCCAATAGAAGCAGGTTTACTTAAATATGTCTATTTTATGAAACTCTAATGACACATTCATGAAACGAGACCCTAGTCTACTGGGTAGTGGCCTAAGCAGCTAAATTTTGCTCCGCATTAGAGCAATCTTGGCTTCCGAAGCTGCAAAAAATGCAGCAGTCTCCTGATCTGGGCTTCAGAATGGTGCTGCAGCTTGGGCAGCGATACAAATGCTGAGAATAGCCTTGTGAGATTTCCAGGGTTTCTTGTCCACAGCAATCGGGGCAGGTAATAGTTGTAAGTACTGTATTCACAGACCTCATCATGAACTGGAACTATTACAGAATGAAGACATTCATTCAGATCGACCGATCTTCATCGAATCGTCATACTTTAGGAGCATGATTAAGGCTCAGATTCACTATAGGAGATATGAGATGCTGTATCAAATTATCCCCCTCGAAATGGGCTCTCTAGTCCAAAGATACATCTTTAAAAAACAGAATAAAGAAATTAAATGTGGAACTGTCTGGAAGCTGGGTTCCATCACTACCCCTACCAAGCCAAAGTTCATCAGTCACTATCAAGCTCAAATAGGGATTTGTATTGCCGATATTCCTGGGGCTGAAATCAGCAAGACTTATGATGGGGAGAAGGTAATCTACTTTTCTGAGACCGTTGATGAAGATGAGCAAGATGAGCTAACGGATATTTTCTATGGCAAATCAAAAAAGTTCTCTGGGGAATACGTGCATGTCTTTCAGGATCTAGGCTGGAAGGAAATAGGAGAAAATACGTATATCTTTGGTGAGCTAGAGATCAAAGAAATCAATGATGAACCTGAGCAATATAAATAAATGAAATCTTTTAAAGCACTACGCTTCAGCATATTTTTTCTCACTATCTTCATAGCAAGCTTTTCAACAGCTGCTATCAGCCAGAGCTTTAAGTTCATTGCTCTAGGGGATATGCCCTACTCACTACCTCAGGATTTTCAACGCTTTGAAAATTTAATTACTGAAATAAACCAACTAAACCCCAGCTTCAGTATATTTATTGGGGATACAAAATCTGGCTCATCACTCTGTAGTGATGCTCACAACCAAATTATCAAAACCTATTTTTCAAGCTTTAAAGCACCTTTGATTTACAGTCCAGGGGATAACGAATGGACAGACTGCCACCGACCATTAGCCGGTGCCTATGATCCACTTGAAAGACTAGAAGCTCTTAGATCAGTATTTTTTAATACCAATCAAAGCTTGGGTAAAAATACAATCCGCCTCCAGAGGCAAGCAGATGTTGACACAAAGTACTCTAAATATGTGGAGAATGCCTACTGGATCAAAAATAATTTTCTGTTTGTCAGCATTCATATACCTGGCTCGAATAATAATAATGAAGGCTCAGAGTCTGCAATCAAAGAATATCAAGATAGAAATCAAGCTAACTTAGCATGGATCGATCAAGCATTTAATTTAGCCACCCAAAGAAACTTGAAGGGCATTATCTTTGCCTATCAAGCCGATATGTTTTACCAACCTAGCCAATTGACGAGTAGCGATAGTGGCTATCGTGATACCTTAGAGAGCTTCATATCAAAGTCAGAGATTTTTAATAAACCGGTGCTATTGATTCATGGTGATAGTCATCGGCTTATCATTGATCAGCCCCTCTATCGCAAGAATCAAAAAAGGGTCCTAGAAAATGTATTACGACTTCAGGTGATGGGGGCTGAACAAGTACAAGCCGTTGAAGTTCAGGTGAATCCTGCGCAAGAGCAACCCTTTAGCTTCAAACCAATTATTCTCAAAGAAAATAACTAGCAATAGCTTACTTAAGTTTCATCTGTTGCTGAATAAACTCACAAACCTGGAGCGTAAATGGCACCGGGTGCCCTGCATTCTCGATCTCGAATGTAATTAATCTTGGTATTACAGCCTTTGCAGAGCGTACTCGCTCGCATGTACATACCTTTGAGTCGGCGCCATAAATAAGCGCCACCTTTCCTTTGTAGCCCTCCATTGCCTCATGAAAGTTCATTCCCCATACATCGGCTTTGTAACTTAAATCAAAGTGGCCTGGTAACTGGACATCTGCAAATGCTCTCTCATCCACCCTCAAATCTTTTGCCAATTGTTTGACTTCTTTAAAACCAACTTCATTTTTCATTGATTTATATAAAGAATAGAGGGCGGTCCAATTTACAGTTAAGGCAATATCATTCAGAATAATTTCGGAAATTCTTTTTCCCAGTGACTGCGTTAAGTACATAGCTAATACACCACCCATACTAGTGCCCAAAATGGTAAATTGAGTACTCGATGGATGATTACTCAACAGCATCTTGATGAGGCTTTGAATGTCTGATAGATAGAGAGACATGGTGTAGTTTTGAGACAAGGCAATGGACTCAGAATCCCCTCTCCCAGGAAAATCAACGCTAACTACTTTGCATTCTTCAAATCTTAAAAAATGGCTATGCAATACGCTAAAGGAATCTTTGGTCTCCAAGAGGCCAGGCAAACAAAGTAGTATTTTTTCTGCATTCGTATTTCCGGAAATGCTGTAGGCGAGCTTTCTGCTGCCCCCCTCATCCACAATATCAAAATGTCGAGTCTCTGGAAGAGCAAGGTCTATCTTTGACTTTGCAAGCACCTGAGGCCGAATAGGCTCTTCTTTGGGAACTAGCTCAAGGACTTCTGAGGGTTTATGAAAGAGCTCATGCACAAACCCAAACTTCTCTGCTGTGGTGACTGGGGTGATGTGTTTGATCTCTTGAGTAAACCCAAGGACTTTAGAAACCGTAAGTCTTAAATCTACCAGCGAATCGTATAACTTTCTTTTCATTAAGGCCAAGTCCATTCATAACAAGAGATTACTTGTTAGTATTCATTGTGAACTACAAAGGCATTGAATAATAGCTATGCATCAATAAATTGAAGGTAACGTTAAATTTACTCGCTAACGCTTGGAATAACCCAGACCGAGAGTTTCAACCATTACCTTAAATACCTCAGTGTTATCCATGAATCCCCTGAACTTTTCAGATCCGGGCCCCATGGCATTGAGCACTGCGTCATCGGCCGTGTGAACCCCAACCTCTTGGTTTGAAGGCAGATTACCAGGCATATGAATAGCATCTTCTTGTTGCTGGATATATTTAGGGTTAGCAACATACTTGCCAGATTCATCTTTCACTGCCGGCTTAAACGTAGCATCTAGTTTTGGATGAAGCGTTTCATAGTGATCGGGGTAGCTCCCATAGAAGAAGGCTAAACGCTTGCTGACATCAATCTGACTTGGATAGCCTGCCACATCTGCTTTGGGATAATTTGGGTAGCCCGCATCTGCGTATACCCCAACCTTTTCCCTTAGGGGTCCTGGTTTAGCATCATTTACAACGCCACTGATTGAACCGCTATGAGTATGGTCAGGGGTAACAATAATGAGAGTATCTGGATTTTTCTTTGCAAAATCTTTTGCAATTTGTACGGCATTACTCAACATGATGGTGTCAAAAGCAGCCCGCTCCCAGTCTAAGGGATGATTAAATTTATCAATTAAGGCAGCCTCAACCATCAAGAAAAAGCCGTTCGGATTTTTGGATAAGACATTGATTGCCGCTTGCGTCATCTCTGTTAAATCAGGCTGATCTGGATATTGCGCTACTGTATTTTTCTTTAGGAAAAAACGGTCCAAGGATCCATCCATATTATCCGGATGAAATACCCCAAATAGCTTTTTAGTTTCCTTAGCATCACCTGCTGCCAATAGCTCTTGCTTATTTAAAGCAATGGCATATCCCGAAGTTTCGAATTGGGATACCAGATTTTTATCATCCTTGCGCTTAGACCCTTCAGCAGACTGCGGGTAAAAGTAGGCAGAGCCTCCACCTAAAATAACCTCCGCCCCACTAGCAAATAGTTGATCGGCAATATACGACTTGTCTGCACGCCTACGGGTATGTGACACCATGGCACCTGGAGTTGCATCCTGTAATTCAGAGTCAGAAACAATGCCAACTGACATGTTGGTTTTACGCTTGATTAACTCAGAGATGGTTTCTACCTTAGGATGGGACAAATTGTCTGATGCTCTTGAAACATAGACGCCCATAGCATTCACAGCAGTCTTATGACCGGTTGTATAGGCGCTCATCGAGTTTGCAGAATCGGTAATGAGTGAGTCAGAGCCTGATGTGCCGATTAGCGCCATATTAGGCATGTCATCAAATGACAACTTACCCTGGTACTTACCTTCGACTATCCCTTTAGATAAAACACGTGCAGAGGTTCTATTGGCGATAGTCATACCATCACCCACGAAAAGAATGATATTTTTTACTTTTCGAGGACCGCTTGCATAGATATCCCAAGTGACTTGGATACTTTCCTGACCCCCTTTAGCAATCAGAGAATATTGACCAGGCTTTGCTAGCTGAACGTCTCGATAGATGAGGGAACTTCCTTTGCCCGATTCATTTGCGATATAGATTGGCTGTGACTTGATCTGCGCCTTGATGGACGCATTATTGAGTTGAATATCTAAATCCTCTAATTTATGCTCTTGATCAAATTCAATTTTGATATCAAATGAAGATCCAACAAGAATCGAAGCCTTGTTAATTGGATAAATAGCTGCAGCCTCAACCCAAATTGCCTGAAGAAGAAAGGTAATAAATAAAATTGGGTAGGCAACTTTGATGGTGGGCATAGGTAATTTCTTAGGAAAGAGTTGGCAGTTTAATATTTAAATAAGCTCGTCAATATTGAGAGCGTACTTTTGGTCAACGAGAAATACGCTGGCAGAGTGCTCAGTATTTTCATATTTTTCACTGAGAAATTCCTGCTTGATATTTGTACCATCTTGCGCATGTGCATCGAGATTGAGCCGAAATATAGTGGATAAGTTGACGTCGCCATGATGATTCATGATATTTCCCAATAAGTGTTCCAGTTTCTTATCTTAAGGGGGAAATATTTCAGATTAATTGCAATTCCAAGGTGAATGCAACGCAAGAAATCTCCAGGTCTTGCCAGCGACGACCATGATCTTCTTGCCTATGGCACTACTAAGCGGCATTATGGGGATGAATATTGAGGATCTGTCAGGCAACAAAGAATCCCTCTGGATTAGGATGGTGCTGTATTTATTGCTTTTGAAATCTAAAAAAATCATTTAATACTCAAACTGCGGGATTAGTTAAAAATATGGAACTTTGGAACCTTTATGGTGAAACGGCATTACGACTTCTGCTAGCACTGCTTGCAGGCACCATTTTGGGTCTTAATCGATGGATTCATCATAAATCTGCTGGCATTAGAACCCATTCGCTTGTCTCCATAGGATCTGCAACCGCTGTGATGTCTATTGGACACCTAGGCCAGATTGATGCCCAGGCACTCAGTCATGTATTGCAACCGGTTTAGGATTCTTAGGTGCTGGTGTGATTATTCGAGAACAAAGCTCGCAACGGGTTCGTGGGCTGACAACCTCAGCCAGTATCTGGTCTTGCGCCCTAGTATCGGCAGCATTTGGGGCTGGCGAGCTGGCATTAGGCGGACTATCACTTGCCGCAATCCTACTAGCCCTCGTAATAGGAGGCCCGCTAGAAAGACTCTTAGCGCGGATTATGGGCATTAAACATAAATCCGAAATCTCCTCTGATCCAGATTAAATGCCCTTCTGAATGCGAAAAAAGCAGTTTTGTCATATTACTTTGCTAGCATATCTCCGTTCTAATTACTTTTACCCGGACATCCATGAGCGAATACAAATATGAAGATGCTGTAAAACAGCTACAAGAGTCTGGTGCTATTGGCCTACAAGACTTTAAAAATCTATCTTATGAAGACTTAACTGAGCTACTTGAGGAAATCAAGGTGTGGTGCCTGTATGCCAACGGTAAGTTAGATAAGCTGCCGAAAGAATCTAAGAAGAAAAAAGAAAAGAAGGATAAGAAAGATAAGAAGGACTAAGCAATATCAGTACCCTTAAGCTGAAATACGCTCCTTAGGAAATCGAAGAGTAAAAGTGCTGCCCTGTCCGGGCGTACTAGCAATGATGAGCTGGGCTTGATGGCGGTTTGCAATATGCTTGACGATCGCCAATCCCAAACCAGTTCCTCCAGTATCCCTTGACCGACTTCTATCCACGCGATAGAAGCGCTCAGTCAATCTAGATAGATGCTCCGATGCAATACCCGGCCCTGTGTCAACAACTGAAAACTCGCCCTCACCATGTTCATTTACGCTCCATCGCACCTTAATTGAGGCGGTGTCTGGTGTGTAACGAATAGCATTGGAAACTAGATTGCCAAAGGCAGAGTGAATCTCCCGCTCCTCTCCCATCAAGTTATTTGAATTTGAGATCTCAAAGCTAAGGATATGATGACCTTGAGAAAGTGCCTCTGCATCATTCTTCAACAGTGCCATCAGAGTAGTAATGCTGATTTCTTGTATTGGAGCAGGCAAGGTGTTTGACTCTAGATTGGCCAGGGTCAACAAGTCTTCCACCAAACTCTTCATTCGCTGAGCCTGAGACATCATCATTTCAAAATATTGACTTTGCTGGGATCTGTCTAATTCAAGCGACTGCATAGTCTCTAGAAAACCCATCAAAACAGTAATTGGCGTTCTCATTTCATGCGAAACGTTTGCTACAAAATCACGTCGCATTGCATCAGCCCTCTGAAGATCGGTTACGTCCTGCACAAGCAAAAGATGTCGTTGATCACCGAATGGGAAAATTTGCAACATCAAACTCAGATTAGAGTTTGACCCCATTCTCTCCATTAATAATGGATCTTCAAAGGCCCTCTTATATAAATACTGAATAAATTCAGGGCGTCGAATCAAAAAATTAATCTTTTGAAGCGCATCACGCTTGAAACTCAAGCCAAAGAAACGCTCAGCAATACCATTGCACCACTCAATATGATCTTCACTATCCAGCATCACAATGCCATTGGGAGAGGCTTGAAAAGCCTCAATGAAACGATTGTGCTGTTTCTCAATAGATAGTATTTGTTGTTTGAGATTGCGGACTAAACGCTGAAGGCGAAAAAAGATTTCCTCCCAATAGCCGCTTGGTAACGGCATAGATTCAACAGAATCAGATAAGGTGAATTTTCTTAAACGGGCTAAATTGATGTAGGAATAAATCAATGGCACTGAAAGCACAGAGATCGCCGCCGCCACCCCTGAAAAGGGACCCAAATTGGAAGATGCAACGTATGCCGCAAGGAAAGCCAGGCAAATCAGCACAATAAAACGAGAAATGACGGATAACATTCGACAATATTAGAGCATCTGCTCAAATGGATCCAAAAACCCATTTAGAGCTTGATTCTAATTAGGTCTGGGTCGGCATCTTGGTAATTCGATAACCACTTCCACGAACCGTCTCTATATAGCGATCAGAGTCAGCAGGAGCTAGAGCCGCCCTTAACCTCTTGATGTGAACATCGACCGTCCGCTCCTCAATATAGACCTCATTTCCCCAGACCTTATCGAGCAAATTTGCCCGTGAGTGCACCCTCTCAGGATTGGCCATCAAAAACTGAAGTAGGCGATATTCGGTAGGCCCTAATGGGATGGATTGAGGATCCATATTGGGCCAAATAGCTGTCACACGATGAGAAAGTGGATCCATTCGTAATGGGCCCACAGCCAAAGGTCCAGAGTCTTCTAATGGGGTTTGGCGACGTAAAAGCGCCTTCACGCGTGCGACTAACTCTTTAGGTGAAAAAGGCTTAGTAACGTAGTCATCGGCACCAGAATCTAAGCCGAGAACCTTATCGGACTCATCACTCTTAGCTGTTAGCATCAGAATGGGCAAGGAACGGGTACGCTCATTCGAGCGTAGCTCTTTTGCAAACTGAACGCCCGACTTTCCAGGAAGCATCCAGTCCAAAATGAGAAGAGATGGAAGCTTATCTCGCATGATATTCATAGCAAGATCAGTCTGGAGGGCTCTTTCAACCTCGTAGCCTGCGTGAGTCAGGTTGATTGCAATAAGCTCAGCAATCGAAGGCTCATCCTCAACAATCAATATTCGGTGAGTCATCTGAAATTCCGCTTTGATTGGTTACGGTTTATTTGCCTCGCGAACCAAATCCTCATGAGGGATGTGGCGCACATCAGAGCCTTTAGCAATATAAATCACGAATTCAGCAATATTCTTCGCATGATCGCCAATGCGCTCAATCGCCTTTGCAATAGTCAACATATCCAGTCCTGTTGAAATTGTGTGGGGGTCTTCCATCATGTATGAAATCAGTTTGCGCACAAAGCCTCTGAACTCTTCATCAATTTGGCGATCTTCTTGCACTACTTCTGCAGCAGCAACGGTATCTAACCTTGCGAAAGCATCCAAACTACGGCGCAAGAGAGAAATGGCCATTTGTCCAGATAAACGAATTTCGGCAACGTTAATATTGTGGGTGGCTCCAGCCTCGATTAAACGCTTCGTTCTCTTCGCAACGCGCTCAGCTTCATCGCCGGCACGCTCAAGATTGGTAATCGCTTTTGAAACAGCCATGACGAGGCGAAGATCACGCGCCGTAGGCTGACGACGAGCAATTAATTCTGTACAGGCTAAGTCAATCTGAATCTCGAGATCATTTACGAGCTTTTCATTCTGGATGACTACATTACAGGTATCAATATCCATTTGCGTGAAAGCGCGCATAGCCGTTGAAATCTGAGACTCAACGAGTCCGCCCATTTCCAGCAAGCGGCTAGAAAGTGAATTTAAGTCCGCGTCAAACTGTGACGAAAGGTGTCTATCTGGCATATATTTCTCCAATTAACCGAAACGACCGGTAATGTAATCTTCTGTTTCTTTACGCTTAGGCTTGATGAAGATTTCATCTGTCTTGCCGAACTCAATTAGGCTTCCTAGGTACATATAGGCAGTGTAATCCGATACACGAGCGGCTTGCTGCATATTATGAGTAACAATCGCAATCGTGTACTCATGCTTCAGTTCATTAATTAACTCTTCAATCTTACCTGTAGAGATGGGATCTAAAGCAGAGGTAGGCTCATCTAGCAAAATTACGGAAGGTTTAACGGCAACGCCACGAGCAATACATAAACGTTGCTGCTGACCACCGGAGAGAGATAAACCGCTTTGGTTTAATTTGTCTTTGGCTTCATTCCACAATGCAGCCTTATTTAAGGCCCACTCTACACGCTCATCCATTTCAGAACGTGAAAGCTTCTCATAAAGACGCACACCAAAAGCAATGTTCTCGTAGATAGACATTGGGAATGGAGTTGGCTTTTGAAAAACCATACCAATTCTTGAGCGCAGTAAATTGAGGTCCTGCCCAGGCTCTAAAGTATTCTGGCCGTAGAAGTTAATTTCACCCTCAGCGCGTTGACCCGGGTACAAGTCATACATGCGGTTTAGAGTGCGCAATAAGGTCGACTTTCCGCAGCCGGATGGTCCGATGAATGCAGTAACCTTGCCCTCTTCGATGTCTAAATTGATGTCCTTCAAGCCCTGGAAAGATCCATAGAAGAAATTAAGATTGCGCACTTCAAGCGCATTTTTGACCTCTTTGGCTTCTTGCATATTGGTAGTGTCGTTCATTCTGTTTCCTTGACTATCGATTGTATTTAAGTCAAACATTGTTTTCATATTGGCCATTAACTTTGCACTTTTTCACGGAAGACAACGCGCGCAAGAATGTTTAATCCAAGCACTGCAAATGTTATTAACAAAGCAGCTGCCCAGGCGAGGTCAACCCAGTTGTCATATGGGCTCATTGCAAACTGGAAAATGACCACTGGCAAGTTCGCCATCGGTGCATTCATGTTGGTTGTGAAGAATTGGTTGTTCAGGGCGGTAAATAGCAGTGGAGCTGTTTCACCACTCACGCGGGCAAGAGCCAACAAGATGCCAGTGATAACACCGCTTTGGGCAGCCCGCAACGTAATCATGAAAGCAACTTTCCACTTCGGGGTGCCTAAGGCATAGGCAGCCTCACGCAAGCTTCCTGGAACTAAGCGTAACATATTCTCTGTCGTGCGTACCACCACTGGAATTGCAATTAAGGCCAAGGCAATCGTACCGGCCCAGCCAGAAAAATGCCGTACTTGCGCTACTACGATCGCATATACAAACAAACCAATCACAATAGATGGCGCTGAAAGCATGATGTCAGTAACAAACCGGGTTATTGAAGCCACCTTACTTCTATCCCCATACTCAGAGAGGTATAAACCGGCAAGAACTCCAATTGGTGTGCTAATTAAGGTACAGCTTGCAACAATCATTAGACTTCCAAGGATCGCGTTTGCTAAACCGCCACCCTCAGATCCAGGCGCAGGAGTGCTTTGGGTAAAGACGTCAAGATTGATTGATGAGAATCCCTTAATAAAGAGGATGCTCAAAATCCATAAGAGAAATGCCATTCCCAAAACCATGGCACCAGTAGAAAGTACTAGACCAATTTTGTTGGCACGCTTGCGCTTGGCAAAAATCGCAGGATCAATATTTGAGAGACCGTTCATGTTTTCAATCCCTGTTTCTTCTCCATATTCAGGAGCATCCACTTTGCGATAGCTAGCACAACGAATGTGATCATAAATAGCGCAAGACCTAAAGCAAACAAAGAGGAGTAATGAGGCCCTAATTCAGCTTCGCCAAACTCGTTAGCGAGCGTTGAAGCAATTGAATTACCCGGAGCAAATAATGATGGGGATAAGCGATGGGCATTACCAATCACAAAGGTCACAGCCATAGTCTCGCCAAGCGCCCTGCCTAATCCCAGCATGATCCCTCCGATAACACCTGCTTTGGTGTAAGGAAGAACGACATTTTTAACGACTTCCCAAGTAGTGCAGCCAATACCGTAAGCAGACTCTTTTAAAACTGGGGGGACGATTTCAAATACATCACGCATTACTGAGGCGATAAAAGGCAAAATCATCATTGCCAAAATGAGTCCAGCACAAAGAATGCCGATACCATTAAATGCGCCAGAAAATAGAATTCCAAGACCGGGAATTTGACCTAGGGTAGCAGCTAATGCAGGCTGGATGTAATCAGCAAACAAAGGAGCAAAGATGAAGAGGCCAAACATACCGTAGATGATGGAAGGAACAGCAGCAAGTAGTTCAACTGCAGTACCTAGAGGTCTACGTAGGGAGCTTGGGCATAACTCTGTTAAAAATACTGCAATACCAAAACTTAAAGGTACTGCAATGAGCAAGGCGATGAAAGAGGTAACGATGGTGCCATAGATGGCGATTAATCCACCAAACTCGCCATTAACAATATCCCACTCTTTAGTGAAGAAGAAGCCAATACCGAATTTATCGAGTGCCGGCCAAGCGTTAATGATGAGTGAAATGATGATGCCGATCAGCGCAATGAGTACCGATAAAGCAAAAAATTGGGTAATCGCATGAAACAGAAAGTCTTGAATACGCTGTACCTTAGCAATGCGTAGCGCCTGGGGCGTCGGAGCTGCGTGAGACTGAGTCGATTCAATCATAAATTGCGCTTATTTAAATATTGAAACAGCCCCACTTGTGGTGGAGCTGTTATTCAGTAATGATTAAGAAATCTTAATCATTCAACCTTATTTAGTTACTACTTTAGCAAATACATTCTTGCGGATGAAATCTGTTGTAACGTCAGGCATTGGAACGTAATCCAAGTCTTCAGCCATCTTCTTGCCATCTTTGAATGCAAAGTCAAAGAACTTGATCACTTCAGCAGCATTAGACTTATTTTCTGGATTCTTGTACAAGAGAATGAAAGATGCACCAGTGATTGGCCATGATTTAGCACCAGCAGCGTTAGTAATGAATGTACCCATACCTGGAATCTTAGACCAATCTGTACCCGCAGCTGCAGCAGCAAAAGTGATGTCATCAGGCTGAACAAATTGACCGTCCTTGTTCTTCATGGACACGCTAGTCATTTTATTTTTCTTGGCGTACGCATACTCAACATATCCAATAGCACCCTTAACGCGAGATACGTTTGCAGCAACACCTTCATTACCCTTACCGCCAACGGATGAGACGGCAGGCCACTTAACAGCAGCGCCTTCACCGACTGCATCTTTCCAATTCTGGCTAACTTTAGCCAAGTAGTTTGTAAAAATTGCAGTCGTTCCTGAACCATCAGCGCGATGCACTACAGTAATTGGCAAGTCAGGCATCTTCATACCGGGGTTATTCAACACAATGCGCTTGTCATTCCAGTTAGTAATAACGCCCTGAAAAATATCAGACAAGGTGTCTGGCGATAACTTCAACTCATAGGGCTTCACACCCTCTACGTTGATGACAGGCACTACTCCGCCAATAATGGCTGGAAACTGAACCATGCCATCTTTTTCTAAATCTTCGAACTTCACTGGATTATCGGATGCGCCGAAGTCCACAGTCTTTGCTTTGATTTGCTTGATGCCGCCTGAAGATCCAATAGATTGGTAGTTCAGGTTAGAGCCGGTTTTTGCTTTGTAGGCTTCAGCCCATTTAGCGTAAATTGGGTATGGGAATGTTGCGCCAGCACCCGTCATGTCCGCTGCAAATGCAACCGGGGCAAATGAAATCGCGCTAATTACTAACGCTTTTTTCAAAAATAAGTTCATTTGAATCGTTCCTCGAAAAAATACGCAACATTGCGATAGGGAGACGATACGATGTATGTATGACTCTTTTGTGACAAGCATTTTAATTGGAATTAATTCAATTAAATCAATTACTTATAATTTTGGCACGAGGTCGGCAATACTCTGAGCCGCACTCATGGCTAGAGTGCCATCTTGAGCTTCAACCATGACCCGTAGGACGGGTTCTGTGCCTGAGGCACGGATCAGCACCCTACCCGTCCCCTTGAGGTCGCTCTCTACCTGACTTACCTGGGACTTAAGGGTCTGATCGGACTTCCAGTCATAACCAGGCTTGAACTTGATATTGAGGAGCACTTGCGGGAAGAGCTTTACGGAATCTAGGAGCTGAGCTAAGCTTTTCTTGGTCTGACTCATCGCTGCCAGTACCTGCAATGCGGCAATAGTGCCGTCACCGGTTGAGTGTTGATCTAAGCAAAGCAGGTGCCCCGATCCTTCACCACCAATAATCCAGCCTTTTTGTTTGAGTAACTCCAAGACATAACGATCGCCTACATTGGCGCGCTCAAATCCGATTCCCAAGCCTTTGATGGCATTTTCAACAGCAAGGTTCGTCATCAAGGTACCAACTACCCCACCGATGGCTTGGCCTCGATCAATCCGGTCTTTTGCCAGAACGTATAGGAGTTCATCGCCATTAAATAGTCGGCCAGAAGCATCGACCATTTGCAAACGATCGGCATCGCCGTCTAAGGCAATACCGAGATCCGCTTTGGTTTCTTTAACCTTCGCAATTATTGCGGCGGGGGCTGTAGCACCAAAGCCATCATTAATATTGCGGCCATCCGGATTCACACCAATCGAGATGACTTCTGCACCCAGCTCATGAAAGACATGGGGAGCGATATGGTACGCAGCACCATGTGCGCAATCCACAACCAACTTCATGCCCTTGAGATTGAGTTCTCCAGGGAAAGTAGATTTACAGAACTCAATATAACGACCGGTAGCATCATCAATACGAAATGCTTTACCTAATTCTTTTGAGCTGACACAGCCCATCGGTTTGGCGAGCTCGGCTTCAATAGCCAACTCAAACTCATCGCTTAACTTGCCACCTTCCGCAGAGAAGAATTTAATACCGTTATCTTGATAAGGATTGTGTGAAGCAGAAATGACTACACCGGCAGATAAACGCAATGCTTTAGTAAGGTAAGCAACCCCGGGGGTTGGCATTGGGCCACATAGCATCACATCGACGCCTGCGGCAGCAAAGCCTGCCTCTAAAGCCGCCTCTAATAAGTAACCTGATACACGGGTATCTTTACCAATCAAAATCTTGCAACGCTCTCCAGGCTTTGCCTGGCTACTCAGTACTATGCCTGCAGCATAGCCAAGGCGCGTGATGAATTCTGGAACAATCGGAAATTGCCCTACTTCACCGCGGATGCCGTCAGTACCAAAGTATTGTTTTTTCATGAGCTTGATTATAAAACTTGTAGGTATAAGACTAGTCAGCTTATTCCTGAATAGCTTCCCAGAGCTTCAAGGAGTCGACTGTCTCCTGAACGTCATGGACGCGGATGATACGAGCTCCTCGATCGGCAGCCAGAATGGCGGCTGCCACACTAGGCGCTACCCGGTCATTGGTATCACGACCCGTTAATTTACCCAGCATGGATTTACGAGACATTCCCGCCAGTACCGAGTAACCCAATTGCGAGAATTGATCAAAATCGGCCAACATCTTTAGGTTGTGCTCTAGGCTTTTACCGAAGCCAAAACCGGGGTCAATGGCAATGCGGTTTTGAGCGACGCCCTTCTCTTGCAGTAACTGTGCGCGCTCTTGTAAAAACTGTTTTACTTCTGCGATGACGTCTTGATATTCAGGATCAAATTGCATAGTCTGCGGATCGCGCTGCATGTGCATGAGGATAAGACCGCACTGCTTGTTTGGATTGAGCTGATCGCTCTCGATGATTGCCTCTATCGCACCCTCTTGTCGCAATGCCCAGATATCATTGACACAATCAACTCCAGCATGAAGCGCCTGGCGCATGGTCTCGGCTTTATAGGTATCAATTGATAAGGCGACGCCGCAATCTTTTAAAGCTTCTATCACTGGCAAGACGCGATCTAATTCTTCTTGCAAAGAGACTGGCTCGGCACCTGGGCGAGTGGACTCACCGCCGATATCAATAAGGTCTGCACCGTTGGCGATCATGCGCTCTGCTTGAGCAATGGCATCACTGGGAGTTCTGAACTTGCCACCATCAGAGAAGGAATCTGGCGTGGCATTCAGAATACCCATAACCAGTGGGCGCTGACGTTTGCTAAAGTCAAAAAGAAAACGCCCGCAACACCATGTTGCGGGCAGAGTTTGCTTACTCACTTTGCTAAGCAGTAGCTGGAGCGGCCCCGGCAGCAGGACCCGGCGTACCAGCAGAGTTACCAAACTGGGTTGCTGGTGGTGGCTTCGGAGCGCGCGGTGGGCGACCTTCCATGATGTCAGTAATCTGCTCAGCATCAATGGTTTCCCATTCAAGCAAAGCAGTCACCATCGCTTCAACCTTGTCACGGTTTTGCTCAAGGATCGATCTTGCCAATGCGTATTGGCTATCCACCAATGCACGAATCTCTGCATCCACCTTTTGCTGAGTTAACTCTGAAACTGTCTTCGAGCTATTACGCCCAAAAATACTTTCAGACTCGGTATCGACATAGACCATCGTACCCAAGCTATCACTCATGCCATAACGGGTGACCATATCACGCGCCATTTTGGTAGCACGCTCAAAGTCATTTGATGCACCTGTACTCATGGAGTTTAAGAATACTTCTTCAGCAGCGCGGCCGCCAAACAAAATAGCCAACTCTTCCAACATGCGATCTTTGTACAAGTTCACACGATCAAACTCAGGCAGCTGCCATGTCACACCCAAAGCCATGCCGCGCGGCATGATGGTGACCTTATGCACTGGATCTGCCTTAGGCAAGACCTTAGCAACAACAGCATGTCCAGACTCGTGATATGCCGTGTTACGACGCTCTTCTTCACGCATCACTGCAGACTTGCGCTCAGGACCCATATAGATCTTGTCTTTTGCGTCCTCAAAGTCCTTCATATCTACGGCACGCTTATTGCGACGTGCTGCAAATAATGCAGACTCATTGACTAAGTTTGCTAAATCTGCGCCTGAGAAACCAGGGGTGCCACGTGCCAATACCGCTGCATCCACATCTGGATCAATCGGTACTTTGCGCATATGCACTTGCAAGATTTGCTCACGACCACGGATGTCTGGCAAGCCAACGTGTACCTGACGATCAAAACGTCCTGGACGCAACAGGGCCTTATCCAATACATCGGAACGGTTAGTAGCAGCAACCACGATGACGCCGCTATTGCTTTCAAAACCATCCATCTCAACTAACATTTGGTTGAGGGTTTGTTCACGCTCATCATTACCGCCACCCATACCAGCACCACGATGACGACCTACCGCATCGATCTCATCAATGAAGATGATGCAAGGAGAATTTTTCTTGGCGTTCTCAAACATGTCACGCACGCGTGAGGCACCAACACCAACGAACATCTCTACGAAGTCGGAACCAGAGATGGAGAAGAATGGAACTTTTGCTTCGCCTGCAATCGCACGCGCCAACAAGGTCTTACCAGTACCTGGAGGACCCACTAGTAATACGCCATGCGGAATGCGACCACCAAGCTTTTGAAACTTTTGCGGATCCTTGAGGAAGTCCACAATCTCGAATACTTCTTCTTTTGCTTCATCGCAACCAGCAACATCAGCAAAAGTAACAGTATTGCTATTCTCATCAATCAAGCGCGCTTTAGATTTGCCGAAGGAGAATGCACCACCCTTACCGCCGCCTTGCATCTGACGCATCATGAAAAACCAAAAACCAATAATCAATAAAGTGGGGCCGAGGTAATACAAAGCAGAAACCAACATATTTGGTTCGTCATCTGCTTTACCAGTCACCTGGACACCAAACTTCATCAAGTCGCCAACCATCCAAATATCCCCTGGGGAGATGATGGAATATTTATTGCCGTCGTTTGGAGTTACTTGCAAGGTGCGACCTTGCACATCCACTCGCTTAACTTTGCCAGCTTTGGCATCGTCCATGAATTGAGAATACGTGACTTGGTTCTGGTCTTTAGGCTTGTCGAACTGTTTAAAAACAGTAAACAAGACCAAACCCACGATGAGCCACACACCGATTTTTTGCAACATATTGCTATTCAAAAGAAGACCTTTGCCGGATTAATCCGGGAGTTAAAGCGGATTGCTATACCTAAGTATTTGATTCTACTACTAGGCTTTTTCAATAGCGAAGCGCTGATTTATTTTATAAACCCCCTCTTTTTTGGGGGTTATTTGGGAACTTTGAGGTCTCGGCCGAGTAAAAAGATTTCTGAAGACTTGGCTCGAGAGGCTTTTGGCTTTCTGGAAGCTACTGTTTTAAAGACCTTTTTAAAGGATTCCACGATCTGACTATAGCCACTGCCGTTAAAGCACTTAATTAATAGAGCCCCGTCAGGCTTGAGGTGTTGAACCGAAAAATCCAAGGCAATTTCTGCCAAAAAGGCCATTCGAGCCGCATCTGCCACCCCTACTCCGGATAAATTGGGGGCCATATCGGACATCACAAAGTCGACTTTTCCATCCGCATTTGCCGGTAAAAGCGCCTCTAGCGCCTTTAAACCCTCATCGTCACGAAAATCCCCCTGAATAAAGGAGACGTCCGCAATATCCTCCATCGGCAGAATATCGATCGCAATAATGATTCCATCAGGCTTACCAGATTCAATATTGGGATTATTTTTACCGAGCTCGGTCAGACGATTTCGAGCGTACTGAGACCAACTCCCAGGAGCACTCCCAAGATCCACAATCGTCATACCTGCTTTGATGAGTCGGTCCTGCTCATCTATTTCGCTCAGCTTATAGACTGCTCGCGCGCGATAACCCTCTTTTTGGGCCATCTTCACATACGGATCATTGAGGTGATCCTGTAACCAACTTTTATTAAATTTATTCTTTGCCACAACTTACCCACTTTCGTCATCTATTTTCCTTGTTTCCGCTCTACAAGGCAAAAGGAATCGACTCGAAACATCTGGATATTGGCTCAAATAAGCCCGAAAGCCCTGTTTTACAAGCCCTAATGCTCTATCATCATGTCCATGACTGCACTTACTATTACCCCCGCACAACGTAAATCCCTTAAAGCCGACGCTCATGGCCTCAGCCCAGTCGTCATGATTGGTGGCGATGGCCTGACCCCTGCCGTGATTAAAGAGGCTAAATCAGCCATCTCTCATCACGGCTTGATTAAAGTTCGTGTTTTTGGCGATGATCGTGAAGCACGCATCGCTATCTATGAAGAGCTCTGCGATAAACTCGGTGCCGCACCCGTTCAGCACATTGGAAAATTATTGGTGCTTTGGAAGCCGATTGATGTTGTCGATGCAGCACTCGTTAATTTGAGCAGATCTAGCAAACAAACCAAGAAAACATTACAAGCGCCTCGTACTAAGCGCCAACCAAATCGCGTAGAAGCGAAGGCCGGTGTTCGCACTAGTATTTCTGAGAGATCAGATCGACGCTCAGCAGCGAGCAAATCCCCCTTTGAGAGAGTGGCTGCTGCCAAAAGCGCTGCCGCCCCTAAGAAACGGGTTCTACGCGCTGATGCAGCAGAATCAAAAATTGGTTGGTCGTCACCAGGTTACCGCAAGGCAGTTGCGGCACCTGCACCAATAAAGAAACGCAAAGTACGCATGAGTAGCACCAAGAAGAAATCACTGGGCTCTTAATCTCTGGAGAATTTAAAATTACTGCAGTTGAAAAACGTCGCTAGTCGGCGTTTTTTCTTTTGGCTTACCTCTTAGTGAGTCGCCAAACTAAAAAGATTCCCAAAAGACTCTGCAGCATAAATAGAATGCTGGAGACGCCATGCAACCTTCCGAACACAGTGGCTGAAGGAGAAAGCATGACTGGCATGCCTTGAAGGAGAGCATCATCTCGCAAGCTATTCATCCAGGGAATCAAGATAAAGCTAGCTGCGATTGCGCACAGTAACATTGCCAACAAGATCCAGCGAATGAGCTTAAATTGATTGAGGCCGCGCTTCACCAGGAGATTGGCCAGAACCATCAGGCCAATGCACACAATCATACCAAGATAAGCCTCTAATTTAAAGATGCTGCCAGCAACCATTCCGGCAGCTTGACGATCAGTCATTGTGCTGAAGATAGCTGGGGCGACTAAGTAGCCTACAGTGAGTAGGCTACCTACCCATAAACCCGCAATCACAATAAAGAGTCTTTGAGCCACTAGGTGCTTTGGAGTCTCCACACTCTGCATATCAGCTCTGCTTTGTATTAGATGTAACGAACCGCAAGAATTTCTACTTCGCGATTACCGCCAGGGGCCTGAACTGAGACGACATCACCCTTTTCTTTGCTGATCAAAGCACGGGCTATCGGTGAGCTAATGGAGATCTTATTAAATTCAATATCGGCTTCATCGTCACCCACGATCTGATATGTGAGCTTAGTGCCATCTTCTAGGTCTTCAAGATCAACGGTTGCACCGAATACGATACGACCGTTCACATCCAAGGTAGCCGGATCAATGATTTGCGCTGCAGATAACTTTCCCTCAAGCTCCTGAATGCGACCCTCAATAAAGCCCTGCTTCTCTTTAGCAGCGTCGTACTCTGCATTCTCAGAAAGATCGCCCTGTGCACGCGCCTCAGAAATGGCATTAATCACGGATGGACGCTCTACATGCTTTAAGCGATGTAACTCTTCTTTGAGGAGTTCTGCGCCATGCTTGGTAATTGGGATTGTGCTCATGCTTCTTACCTAACTTAATTTAATTGAGAGTCTTGTGTAGATTTTGCAATGAATACACCTCAAGCGACTCTTTGTTGCCATTTTTCGAAGCCAATAAACCGTCCATCACCGCACGTGCCGCACTAATGGTGGTGTAGTAAGTCACATTATTAGCTTGAGCACTAGTGCGAATGGAGCGTGAATCTGCAATTGCAGTACGAGTCTCATCAACCGTAGTAAACACCAGGGAGATCTCACCATTCTTGATCAAGTCAACAATGTGTGGGCGACCATCCTTAACCTTATTCACTACGCGTACTGGTAAACCAGCCTCCTCAATCGCTGCGGCTGTGCCTTTAGTAGCAACCATGGGGAATCCCAGTTGATGCAAAAGCTTAGCTACTTCAACTGCTTTAGGCTTATCGCTATCTTTGACGGTTAACAACACAGTGCCACTCTTAGGCAGTTTGATTCCTGCTCCTAATTGGGATTTGAAGAGGGCTTCACCGAAAGTCTTACCAACACCCATAACCTCACCTGTAGAGCGCATCTCTGGCCCTAGGATCGGATCAATGCCAGGAAACTTATTGAAAGGGAACACAGCTTCTTTTACTGAGTAGTAAGCTGGCTTGACTTCATTCAGAATGCCCTGCTGTTTCAGAGTTTGACCCACCATGCAGCGAGCTGCAATCTTGGCCAACTGCAAACCAGTGGCTTTAGATACGAACGGAACGGTACGAGAAGCGCGCGGGTTTACTTCGAGCACATAGATGACATCTTTACCATCGACGTGCTGAATCGCAAACTGTACGTTCATCAAACCAACCACGTAAAGGCCTTTAGCCATCGCCGCAGTTTGACGTTTGATTTCTGCAATGGTCTCATCTGATAAAGAATATGGCGGCAATGAACAGGCAGAGTCACCTGAGTGAACACCGGCTTGCTCAATATGCTCCATCACACCACCGATAAATACCTGCTGACCGTCACTGATGCAGTCCACATCACACTCAATCGCATCGTTCAAGAAGCGATCTAGTAATACTGGTGAGTCATGGGACACTTTGACCGCTTCACGCATGTAGCGCTCAAGATCACGGCCATCATGAACGATTTCCATTGCGCGGCCACCTAGTACGTAGGAAGGACGCACCACCAATGGGTAACCAATTTCTTCGGCAAGCTTCAGAGCCTCATCTTCCGCACGAGCAGTACGATTCGGCGGCTGACGCAAATTCAACTCATGCAATAACTTCTGAAAGCGCTCACGGTCTTCTGCAGCATCAATCATGTCTGGTGATGTACCGATGATTGGTACGCCATTAGCCTCGAGATCCAAAGCCAACTTCAAGGGAGTCTGGCCGCCATACTGAACGATCACGCCTTTTGGCTTTTCAATAGCGACGATTTCTAAAACATCTTCTAGTGTCAATGGCTCAAAGTACAAGCGGTCAGAAGTATCGTAATCAGTAGAAACGGTTTCTGGGTTGCAGTTCACCATGATGGTTTCATAACCATCTTCGCGCATTGCCAAAGCTGCGTGAACGCAGCAGTAGTCAAACTCAATACCTTGACCGATACGGTTTGGACCGCCGCCCAAAACCATGATCTTGTCTTTAGTGCTTGGCTGAGATTCACACTCACCATGCTCTGCTTCGTAGGTGGAGTACAGATACGCAGTGTTCGTAGAGAACTCTGCAGCGCAGGTATCTACCCGCTTGTAGACTGGCACTACTTTGAGACGATGACGTGCTGCGCGAACGGAAGAGGCATCTACTCCAAGCAATTTCGCTAAGCGACGATCTGAGAAACCTTTTTGCTTAATGAAGCGCAACTCAGGCGCTGACAAGCTATCGAGCTTGCGCTGTTTGAGCTCAGTCTCCATGGTGATGAGTTCTTCGATTTGCTCCAAGAACCAAGGGTCCACCTTAGTCTCGTTGTAAACCTCATCTAAACCCATACCCATACGGAAAGCGTCTGCCAAATACCAAATACGGTCTGGACCTGGCTCACCAATTTCTTGAATGATGTCATCTAAGTCTGTGGAGACCTCATCAAGACCATCAACACCAACCTCTAAACCACGTAGCGCTTTTTGGAAAGACTCTTGGAAGGTGCGGCCAATCGCCATCACCTCACCGACGGACTTCATCTGTGTAGTTAAACGAGAATCTGCTTGCGGGAATTTCTCAAAGGCAAAACGAGGAATCTTCGTGACTACGTAATCGATTGAAGGTTCAAAGGATGCCGGAGTAGCGCCGCCAGTGATGTCATTCTTTAACTCATCTAAGGTGTACCCCACTGCCAGCTTCGCTGCGATCTTGGCGATCGGAAAACCAGTTGCCTTAGAAGCCAAAGCAGATGAACGTGAAACACGGGGGTTCATCTCAATGACGATCATGCGGCCGTCAATTGGGTTAATGGAGAACTGCACGTTTGAGCCACCAGTATCTACACCAATCTCACGCAATACCGCAATTGAGGCATTACGCAGAATTTGATACTCTTTATCCGTCAAGGTTTGTGCAGGAGCAACCGTGATCGAATCACCGGTATGCACGCCCATCGGGTCTAAGTTTTCGATTGAGCAAACGATGATGCAGTTATCAGCGCGGTCACGCACCACTTCCATCTCGAACTCTTTCCAACCTAAAAGAGACTCTTCGATCAAGAGCTCACGGGTTGGCGACAAATCTAAACCGCGCTTACAAATCTCTTCAAACTCTTCACGGTTGTAAGCGATACCACCGCCTGATCCACCCATGGTGAATGAAGGTCGAATGACTACCGGGAAACCTAAACTATCAGTCTCCTTCTGAATACGTTGCTGCACTTCATGCGCTTCATCCATGGAGTGCGCAATGCCAGACTTCGCAGAACCCAGACCAATCTTGGTCATCGCATCTTTAAACTTTTGACGGTCTTCCGCTTTATCAATCGCTTCTGGTGAAGCACCAATCAATTCACAACCGTATTTTTCGAGAACGCCATGACGATGTAAATCGAGTGCGCAGTTCAAGGCAGTTTGACCGCCCATCGTTGGCAAAATCGCATCGGGATTCTCAGTGGCAATAATGCGCTCCACTACTTCCCAAGTAATTGGCTCGATGTAAGTCACATCCGCCATCTCAGGGTCAGTCATGATGGTGGCAGGATTGCTGTTCACCAAAATCACTTTGTAACCTTCATCACGCAACGCTTTACAAGCTTGCGCACCAGAATAGTCAAACTCACAGGCTTGCCCAATCACAATTGGACCAGCACCAATAATCAGGATGCTCTTAATGTCGCTACGCTTAGGCATTATTTGCCCCCCTTATTACTAACAGCGGCAGCATTCATGAGCTCCACAAAACGATCAAATAAATAGGCAATATCGTGAGGGCCTGGTGAGGCCTCAGGATGTCCTTGGAAACACAAAGCCGGCTTATCTTTCCAAGCCAGACCTTGCAGTGATCCATCAAATAAAGATACGTGCGTAACGCGAATATTGTCAGGCAAAGTATTCGCATCCACCGCAAAACCATGGTTCTGAGAGGTAATCGCTACGCGCCCAGTATCCAAATCTTTTACCGGGTGGTTTGCGCCATGGTGACCAAACTTCATCTTCAAAGTTTTAGCACCAGCAGCCAAGCCCATAATTTGGTGACCCAAGCAAATACCGAAAGTTGGAACACCCTTCTCAATAATTTCTTTAGCAGCAGCAATCGCGTAATCACAAGGACCGGGATCTCCGGGGCCATTTGAGAAGAACACACCATCGGGATTCATTGCCAACACTTCTGCGGCGCTAGTTTGCGCAGGAACAATCGTTAGCTCACAGCCACGCTCAGTGAGCATGCGCAGGATGTTACGCTTCACACCAAAGTCATAGGCTACGACTTTTTTAATTGGCTTGCTTACATCCAAGGATCTATATGCAGGAACTCCATTAGGGCCATGCAGATCCCACTCGGCTTCACGCCACTGGTATGGCGTTTTTGTTGTCACGACTTTAGCCAGATCTAAACCAGCCATACCTGGGAAGGCTTTGGCCAGCTCTAAGGCTTTCTTACTGAGAGTCTCTACATCATCACCCAACTTGCCAGCGACGATTGCGCCTGACTGAGCGCCTTTATCGCGCAGAATGCGGGTGAGCTTGCGGGTATCGATACCAGAGATACCGACTACGCCCGCCTTAGTCAGGTAGCTATCGAGAATTTCTTCAGAGCGGAAATTCGAGACACGCTTAGACAGGTCCTTCACAACCAAGCCAGCCGCATGAATTTGATCCGACTCAGCGTCTTGACCGTTTACCCCAACGTTTCCGATGTGTGGATAAGTTAAGGTAACAATTTGGCGTGAGTAACTAGGATCAGTGATGATCTCTTGATAGCCCGTAAGTGCCGTATTGAAAACAACTTCGCCGGTAGTTTCGCCAGGGGCGCCAATACTAAGACCAGGAAATATAGTGCCGTCAGCTAAAGCCAACACGGCGGGAGGAAAAGAAGGAAGCAAGGGTGACAAACCATCTCCAGTCCCTGCTCCATCCGACGCTCAACACCCCAAAAAGACCAACCCAGGACTGTTTGTGCGGGAGGTGAGTGTCTTTAAGCGCTAGGGTAATTTATTAAGTTTTGAACCCTTGAATCATACCAGTTTTGCGTATAAACCCTTGGATTCCCAGCCAATTAGGCCTGCAAGGTAACAAGCCCCTAAGTCACACGACCAAGGGGCTTGTTTTTGATGCTGCCAAGCCAGGTTTAAGACTTTGCGCTTTGCTCGATGATGGTCTTAATTTGAGCTAAAACGGCTTGATCTTCCATCGTGCTGATGTCACCAGGATCGCGCCCTTCAGCTACAGCCTGGAGAGCACGGCGCACGATCTTGCCTGAACGGGTCTTAGGCAAGGCGGTGACTACATAAACCCGACCTGGACGAGCAATCGCTCCTAAAGTGGTGTCGACGGTTTTCATACACTCTGCTTCTAGAGTGGCTGTATCGGAGGCATCCTTTGGAATCACAAAAGCAATGGCCGCTTGACCCTTGAGTTTGTCCTCAATCCCCACCACTGCGACTTCAGAGATATTCGGATGACTAGAAATACTCTCCTCGATCTCACGGGTACCCAAACGATGGCCTGCGACGTTAATCACGTCATCGGTTCTACCTAAGATAAAGAAGTAACCGTCTTTGTCCTTAATACCCCAATCAAAGGTTGAGTAAATCATCTTGCCGGGGATAGTTTTCCAATAGGTACTTACAAAACGCTTATCGTCACCCCAGACTGTTTGCATGCAGCCTGGAGGCAAAGGGCCTTCAATCGCAATCACGCCCTTCCGATCTGGGCCCAACTCTTCCGAAGTAGCGTCATCCAATAGCTTCATGTTGTAACCAAATGACGGGACACCCGGCGAGCCAAACTTGTGTGGCATCACTTCCACCCCACGCTGAATTGCCAACATGGGCCAACCTGTTTCTGTCTGCCAATAGTTATCCACGATCGGCTTCTTAATCGCATCATGAATCCAGGTTGCCGTTGGCTCATCCAAGGGCTCGCCTGCCAAGAACAAAGCACGCAAGCTCGAGAGATCGTATTTAGTTAAGAAGGCAGGATCCTGTTTCTTGAGAACACGCACTGCAGTTGGTGCAGAGAACATGACTGATACCTTGTACTTCTCAACCAGCCCCCACCAAATGCCCGCATCAGGGCGTAAGGGCGTGCCTTCGTACAGAATGGTTGCCATGCCGTTTAGCAATGGCGCGTAAATGATGTAGCTATGACCCACCACCCAACCAATATCGGATGTGCAGAACATGGTCTCACCGGGATTACCGCAGAAGATGTGTTTCATGGTGGAAGCCAAGGCGACCGCATAACCACCAGTGTCGCGTTGTACGCCTTTAGGCTTACCAGTAGTGCCAGAGGTATACAAAATATAGGAAGTGTGAGTTGCATCTACCCACTCAATCGGCACTAAATCATCGAGGTGCTTTTGGCGCTCAGTTGCGTAATCCAAATCACGACCAGCCACTGTAGCGAACTCAGTAAGACCGCGATTCACGATCAGAACTTTTTCAGGCTTGTAGCTTGCTAGCTTGATTGCCTCATCGAGTAAAGGCTTATAAGGGACTGCTTTACCACCACGCGCGCCCGCCTCTGCAGTCACAATCATTTTCGGTTTGGCATCGTCAATACGTGATGCCAAACTATGCGATGCAAAGCCACCAAAGACCACTGAGTGAATTGCACCAATACGTGCACAAGCGAGCATTGCAAAACAAGCTTCTGCAATCATCGGCATGTAGATCAATACACGAGCGCCCTTTTGAACACCGTTCGCTTTGTAGATGGCAGCAATACGATTGACTTCTACGTAGAGCTCTTTAAATGTGTATGCTTTTTCTAGATTGGCTTCTGTTGAAACAGCGACTAGCGCGATTTGGTTTGCGCGCTCTTTGAGGTGACGGTCAACTGCGTTGTAGCAAAGATTGGTTAATCCACCCTCAAACCATTTAGCAAACGGGGGGTTTGCGTAATCCAGAACTTGATTAAATGGTTTTTCCCAATGAATGAGTTTTGCCTGCTCTCCCCAAAATCCATCTGGGTCTTTAATAGAGCGTTCGTGTTCTGACTTGTAGGACATGGTCAACCTAAATAAGTAAATTAAAGTATCTGGACTTACTGAATCTTGCTGGCTCCCTTGCTAGCCGAAGTCTTAGGGGCAGAGTTATTTGGATTCGAAGATCCATTTTTCGCAGATTTTGCAAGCCCTGTCGATGCGGATTTATGCTGAGTTGCAGAAGATTTACCCTTTGCGGCAGCTTTTCCAGTCTTTGCCGCTGCGCACTTAGCCCCTTTTGCACAATTTTTAGGCGCTGGCGGCGCTGGCTTATCTAAACTGAGGCTACCGTTTTCAGCCAATGCTACCGAAATATCACCGGGGCGATGGTTAGTTTTAGGCACCAAAACCGTTGAACCCGCCCGAATTCTCATCCCTTTGGGTATGCCATTGACTCCCCTTAAGGTATCCACATCAACACCAAGCGTTTTTGCTGCTTGATCAACCGATTCCGTCTTAGTCACTTGTACTGCCGACCAAGAAGATAGTGGCTTGGTGTACTTCTTGAGGTTTGCCTGGAAGACCTCGGCATGCCCAAAAGGCAGCAAGATTTGCTGATTAGCGTTACTCAAAATAACCGGCTTATTAAATGAGGGGTTCAGGCTATGAAACTCGTCCTCCGGAATTTCGCTCAACTGAATTACCAGGGCCACGTCGATATCAGACCCGACATCCACAGCAACGAAATAAGGATGGTTTTCTAAATCCGGTAGAACAATGCCGTAAGCCTGCGGGTCTAAAACAATTTGTCGGTAAGCCATTAACTTCGGAACATAGTTTCGAGTCTCGTTGGGCATCTTGAGACTGAGGTAATCCGTTGGAAGTCCTGCAGCAAGATTGCGTTTCTGGGCTTTTGAGACATTACCAGCCCCCCAGTTATAGGCAGCCAGAGCAAGATCCCAACTGCCGAATTGTTTGTGTAGACGCTGCAGATAATCCAATGCCGCATCAGTAGATTGCAAGACATCCCTACGCTCATCCCTAAAGACGTTTTGCGTTAATTGAAAATCTTTACCAGTTGCAGGCATAAATTGCCACAAGCCCATAGCCTTAGCGCTAGATTTAGCATTGGTTACGAAAGCACTCTCAACAAACGGAAGCAAAGCGATCTCCGTTGGCATATTGCGCGCATTCACCTCTTGGACGATATAGAACAGATAGCGTGATGAACGAGCCATTGAGCGATGCACATAGTCTGGGCGTGCGCTAAGCCAACGTACTTGCTCGATCTCTAACGGTGTATTCATAGGCTCCATCTCAAAGCCATCCCGAATCCGAATCCAAAGATTGCTCGATGGTGCATATAGTTCGCTTACAGATTGATTTTTGAGATTGACCCGCTTCGCTTTAGATGCACGTGGATCCTGACGTGTCGGGGTATCCGAAGACCAATCTCCCGTGCTGGCACAACCTGAGAGTGCAGCAATCATGAGGATTGCTGCATAGCGCCACAACATCAGAACCGATCCTTCCACGCCCGAATTACCGCCAATACATGAGCAGGCGTAGGTAGCAATTTTTCGCCAGAGACCTCGAAAGCGGCATCAATCACAGCCTGTTGATCACAGCGCATGAATGGATTGACTTGTAGTTCTTGCCCAATAGTCGTTGGCAATGTTGGTAGATGTTGATCGCGCAGAGCTTTAGCAGTTTGCGACCAAGTAATCAGATTGGCATTGTTGGGCTCAACTGCCAGCGCAAAGCGAATATTGGATAAGGTGTATTCATGAGTGCAATACACCAGAGTATTTTTGGGTAAGGCGATGAACTTCGCGAGAGACTGGCTCATCTGGGTTGGAGTGCCCTCAAACAAACGACCGCAGCCAGACGCAAATAAGGTATCGCCACAAAAGAGCATGGGCTCAACTACATTAGCCTGCATGTTCGCAAAGTAAGCAATGTGACTCAAAGTGTGGCCTGGTACCTCGTAAACCTCAAAGCTAATACGTGGCGCAGCGACTTCTACCTTGTCGCCTTCCATCAGGGCATGCGTACGACCCGGAATATCAATCGCAGCTGGGCCATAAACTGGGATAGTCGAACCAAGAGCATTGAGCAAAGTAACAATGCCGCCGGTATGGTCTGCATGGTGATGGGTGATTAAAATACCAGTCAGGGTCAGCTTATTTTGCTCAAGGTATTGCAGTACGGGAGCAGCATCACCTGGGTCGACAATCAGGGCAGACTGGCCATCGTGGATACACCAGAGGTAATTGTCATCAAAAGCCGGTATCGGCCAAACTTGCAATAAAGTATTCTTCACCATAGAACCATGATACCAACCCCATCCACCCCCTCCCAGATGCCTGCACCACCATGGAGTTCGTGGGAAAAGTGGCTTCAGTCGCCTCCAGGGCGCTATGTACTAGCCTGGGAACAGAAATGCTTTAATCAAATCGTGGCCGATGTCTTTGGTTTTTATGCCGTACAAATGGGTTTGCCGCAAATCAACACCTTGGCAGAGAACCGCATGCCCTTGCACGCGCTACTGATGAACTCTCATGATCGCCAAACACAGGCTGGGCAGTTTAATTGGCATCAGATTGAAGGCAATGCCAATGAGCTGCCCTTTGCTTCTGAATCCATTGATTTATTAGTCATGCCACATGTCTTGGAATTTGCTGCTGATCCCCATCAAATTCTGCGAGAAGCTGAGCGCGTTCTGCGTCCTGAGGGCCGCTTGATTATTTCTGGATTCAATCCAGCTAGTCTTTGGGGCGTGCGCCAATATCTCAGCAGATTAATCGGCACCCCCTATTTACCAAGGGATGGGCAATTTATTGGCCTTCTCAGAATTAAAGACTGGTTGCAGTTGCTGAACTTCTCACTAGATAGAGGCCATTTTGGTTGCTACAAGCTTCCCTTGAGTGGTGAGTCAGGTATGGCCAAAATGGACTTCATGGAGCCTGCTGGCAACCGCTGGTGGCCTATTTTTGGGGCTGTTTTCTTAGTTTCGGCCATTAAGCGCCAGCAAGGCATCCGCCTGATCGGACAAGTTCAAGGTCTTCGCATCCCAGCCATCACTCAATTAAGCCCAGTAGCTGAAAGTCGCCAACAGTTAGCAAATAAGCAAGACCGAGTAAATTAACGGCATGTCTCATACCAAACCACTGCCTCATATTGTCATTTACACCGATGGCGCCTGCAAAGGCAATCCAGGTCCCGGGGGCTGGGGTGCCGTCCTACGCTCAGGTGGCCATGAAAAGCACCTTCATGGCGGCGCTGAACACACTACCAATAATCGGATGGAAATTAGCGCCGTCATTCATGCGCTGCGAGCCCTGAAGCAGACTAGCTCGGTTGAGCTATGGACTGACTCTCAGTACGTTCAAAAAGGTGTGACTGAGTGGCTAGAGGGCTGGAAAAGGAGGGGCTGGAAGACCGCCAGCAAAGATCCCGTCAAAAATGCTGATTTATGGCAAGAATTAGACGCCCTCATCCCAGACCATCAGATCTCCTGGCATTGGGTTCGTGGGCACAACGGCCATCCTGGAAATGAACTGGCAGACCTCCTAGCAAACAAAGGCGTGATGGAATTTCTGCCCTAATTGGGATCAGGGCACTACCACCCATGTTTAGAAGCCTTGTGAGAGAATAATCCCGTTCTAGGACAGCAAAGCTGACTCCCTACCTAACCGATATAAAACAAAGAAAAATACCGAGACTGTGTCAAAAATTGAATTAGCCCTTGATAAAGCGATCGCTTCGTTGCCAAAGCTCAAAAACTGGGTGCTGGGCCGCCTCTGTGCACTGTGGAAAAAAACTTCTCCATACCTACAACTAGATAAGCTCAAAAAATTAGACTTCACAACCGTTAAAGCATTTACCCTGAAATACAAATGGCGCATTTTGCTTGTGCTGATCATTTTGTATGCTGGGTCTAAAACCTACGACTATTTTTTTCCTGCAGGAAAAAAGGCGGGAGGTCCTCAAGTCATTACTAGCGTAGTAGCAGAGAAAAAAGATGTACCTCTCATTATTGAAGCTACCGGTACGATCATCTCCAATAGCATCGTCGATATTCGCCCAATGATTACGAATACAGTGAAAACCATTCACGTGAAGGATGGGCAAGAAGTCAAAGAAGGTGAACTCCTCTTTACCCTTGATGATCGCAACGACCGCGCTAACTATGAGAAGTTAAAGGCATTAGCGGATGACGCGCAAAAACAATATTTACGCGCTAAGGAGCTGGTAGAAAAAAACTTTATCTCCAAGGCTGGTCTAGAAACCTCCCTTGCCAATGCAAAGTCTGCTCAGGCAGCCGCTAGGTCTGCCGAGGTACAACTCTCCTTTGACTCAATTCGCTCACCGATTAACGGAAGAGCAGGCATCATCAACGTCTTCCCCGGCTCCCTAGTGCAAGCAAGTAATGTCGTAACAACTTCAACAAACTCTACTGCTACCTCAAGCGTAGGTTCGATGGTCACAATCACACAACTTAACCCGATTAATGTTCAGTTTGTCATTCCGGAAAAAGATATTCCCATCATCCTAGAAAATAAAAAAGATGATGCGCCTTTAAAAGTAAAAGTGACTATTGGTGATACCGGAAAAAATACTTATGAAGGTCAAGTTCTGGTGATCGATAACCAAGTTGACCCCTTGATTGCCGCAGTTCGTGTTAAGGCACAAATTCCGAACGATAAGTTGGAAATACTTCCCGGGCAATTTGCACGCGTTTCGCTCAATGCCAGCAACTTAAAAGACGTGATTGCCGTTCCTACTCAAGCCATTGTCATCGGCCCTACTGGGCGTCTAGTATATGTAGTTGATAAGGATGATAAAGTCACCGCAAAGCCGGTGAAAGTACCCTATGAGTACATGGGCACCTCAGTCATTACTGGAATTAATTCTGGCGATCGCATTGTGGTTGAGGGCAAGCAGAATTTACGCACCGGCAGTAAAGTGCGTGAGGCAAAAGCTGCTAAATCAGAGAAGTCCCCCGCTGATAAAACTACTACTGCTGAGCCAAAATGACGCTTTCCGAGCTATGCATTAGACGTCCCGTAATGACGATATTGCTGTCAATTGCAACTGTCATTGCTGGAACTGTTGCCTATACTAAGATTCCAGTAGCCGCTCTTCCTAGTTTCAATACGCCAGTGATTTCTGTATCAGCCAGCTTACCTGGTGCATCACCTGAAATTATGGCCTCGGCTGTTGCACTGCCACTTGAAAAAGAATTTTCAACGATTGATGGCATCAAAGTCATCAGCTCCACCAACTCACTTGGTTCTACAAGTGTCACCCTTGAATTTACAAGCGATCGCGATATTGATAAAGCGGCCGTAGATGTTCAGGCAGCCCTCTTACGGGCCCAACGCCGTTTGCCAATTGAAATGACGGTACCGCCTTCGTATCGAAAGATTAATCCTGCCGATACACCCGTATTAATTGTGCGCATGAGCTCCCCGTCAATCAGCCTCTCTGAAATGAATGCTTATGCAGAGAATCTATTGTCTCCAAACTTATCCACTATTTCTGGGGTTTCACAAGTAGCAGTTTATGGAGCAAAGCGTTATGCAGTCAGAGTAAGCGTGAAACCAGATGCTTTGGGAAATCGCAATATCACCATGGATGAGGTGGCAGCTGCAGTCAACAAAGCTAATACTAATAGCCCGATTGGAACCCTTGATGGCCCCCGCCAGCTGATCACCATTTATGCTAATCCACAACTAGTATCAGCTGAAGAATTTGGCAACCTGATCGTTGCCCAGCGTAATGGATATCCAGTCTATCTCAAAGATGTTGCTGATGTACAAGAGAGCTTTGAGGACGTCAAGACCTTTGCGTCGGCAAAAGGTGAGCGCTCAATAGCGATTGCTGTACTTCGCCAACCAAATGCTAATACGGTTGAAGTTGTTGACTCCATTAAAAAACTGTTACCTTCTCTACAAGCGCAAATGCCAGAGTCTATTCAGTTAACACTGATCAATGACCGATCGCTTTCGATTATTGAGTCGATTCATGATGTGAATCTCACCCTGCTTCTCACTATCGCACTCGTTGTCTTGGTAATCTTCCTATTTCTAAAGCATTTGTCTGCAACAGTTATTCCATCCATTAGCTTACCGATTTCTCTGATCGGTGCATTCTTTGTTTTCTACTTTTTAGGCTACAGCCTGAATAACATTTCCTTGCTGGGCATTACCCTTGCTGTTGGCTTAGTGGTAGATGATGCAATCGTAGTATTAGAAAACATCATGCGGTATGTTGAAGAAGGTATGGATCCCTTAAAAGCTGCTTTAAAAGGCAGTAAAGAGGTTGGCTTCACGATCATCTCAATCTCCTTGTCTCTGGTTGCAGTATTTATTCCGCTATTTTTCATGGCCGGCCCAATTGGTCTTCTCTTTAGAGAATTTGCCGTTGTAGTGACGCTATCAATCCTAGTATCGGCCGTTGTCTCATTAACGGTAGTACCAATGTTATGCAGCCGCTTTTTGCCTAAACCTGGTAAGCATCCAAAAGAATATGAAATCACAAAGCAGTTCGATCGCGCATATGAGTGGACTTTAAAAAAGTATGTCCACTTTTTAGATTTAGCCTTAGCCAATAGAAGAAGAGTGTTATTTGGGGCATTGGCCAGCTTTGTCATCACGATTGCTCTCTTTGTCTACAGTCCAAAAGGATTCTTTCCGGAAGAGGACATTGGCCAGTTACGCGTGACTGTTGAAGCATCTGAAGACACTTCCTTTAGCACAATGATGGCTTTGCAAGATCAGGCTGCGAAAGTGGTTGATAGCGATCCCAATGTGGCAACCTCAATCTCTATTCTTGGCGGTGGTCAAAGTTCAGGTCGCAATACCGGAAGATTCTTCATCATTCTGAAGCCCAAGGATGAACGCCAAAAAATGAGCAAGGTCATGGAGGGTCTTAGATCTAAGTTTAAAGAAATTCCTGGTATTCAGGTCTACATGAGCCCAGTACAAAATTTACAGCTAGGTGGTCGAAGCAGTAAAAGTCGCTATCAATTTACCCTGCAAAGCGTTGGCTTTGAAGGCGTCAATGAATGGGCCGAGAAATTATTGCAAAAAATGCGCGCTGATCCCATTTTTAAGGATGTCACTAGCGACTCGCAGTTAAAAGGTTTGAATGTCAAAATTGAAATTGATCGGGAAAAAGCTGCCAGCGCAGGAGTATCCATTGCCGATATTCGTACTGCCCTCTACTCTTCCTTCGGTGAAAGGCAGGTATCCACCATTTATACCCCTGTCAATACCTATTATGTGATCTTGGAAACAGCAGAGAATGATCGTCAATTTGAGACAGACTTAAACAAGGTCTTCGTTCGGGGTAGAGCGACAGATAAATTGATTCCGCTATCCAGTTTGGCGAGCTTTGTCAGAACTGTGGGACCCACTGCAGTAAACCACCAAGGTCAAATTCCAGCGGTAACGATTTCTTTTAACCTCGCTCCAGATGTTTTCTTGGGGGATGCAACAAAAGCAATAGATGGCTTTGTTAAGGCAGTGGATTTACCACCCTCCATCATCACGAGTTATGGTGGTGATGCAGCCGTATTTAAAGACAATCAATCGGGTCAGGTCATTTTGCTGTTGGCTGCACTAGGCGTTATTTATATCTTGCTTGGCGTTCTGTACGAGAGCTATATCCACCCTCTCACCATTTTGGCTGGCCTGCCCTCTGCAGCGATTGGTGCAATTTTGTCCTTGCGCATCTTCGGATTTGAGCTCACCGTTGTTGCTTCGATCGGCATCTTGCTGCTCATTGGTATTGTGAAGAAAAATGCAATTTTGATGATTGACTTTGCACTAGATGCGCAGCGTAATCAAGGTATGACTCCCGAAAAAGCGATTCGTGAAGCCTGTATCTTGCGCTTTCGTCCCATCATGATGACTACTGTTGCAGCGCTCATGGGCGCCTTACCTATCGCGCTTGGCCTTGGTGCCGGAGCGGAGCTGCGCCAACCATTAGGAATCAGCGTAGCAGGCGGCTTAATCTTCTCGCAATTTGTTACGCTCATTATTACCCCCGTAATCTATCTGTATCTAGATAAGTACGCGGGTAACGGGCCCCTTGAAATACCTCCATCTGTCTTAGAGGGCACCTGATGCGTCAAGTTATTCTCGATACCGAAACAACTGGCTTAAATCCCGCTACAGGCGATCGCATTATTGAAATTGGTTGCGTTGAGATGGTGGGCCGTCGCTTAACTGATCGCACCTTCCATTACTACATTAATCCTGAACGCGATATCGATGCTGGCGCTTTTGCAGTTCATGGACTCTCTCGTGAGTTCCTGTCCGACAAACCCGTGTTCTCCAATATTGTGGAAGAGTTGATTGAGTTTGTTGATGGCGCTGAAGTAGTTATTCATAATGCGGCGTTTGACTTAGGCTTCCTCGATAACGAATTTGCTTTGCTCAAGCGCCCAGCTTTTAGGGGTCTTGCCTCCAAAATTACCGACACCCTACTTGATGCTCGCCAAATGTTTCCGGGCAAGCGTAACTCGCTTGATGCCCTCTGCGAACGCTTTGCGATTAGCAATCAACATCGAACTTTGCACGGCGCTTTATTGGATGCCCAATTACTGGCTGAAGTCTATGTAGCCATGACGCGTGGGCAAGAAGACTTGTCGATTGATCTGATTGATTACACCGTTGGTACTGATGCCTCAGGACAAGCCAAAGCTTTGCCCACCAATCTCAAAATCATGGCGGCAAGCGAGGAAGATTGCCAGCTTCATGAAAAGATCTTGGCTGAAATAGCCAAGGCAAGCAAGAAGGATCCTGTTTGGAGCCCTTCTGCTCTCGCTAGCTAATCAATATTTTGATTAGCTGATAGCGCGGCGGATTTCATCCTTCTTAGGTTTAGATCCTGTAACTGCTTCTGTATCGTGCTCAGTCGTATTTTCGATCGTCTCGATCAGCGCTTCTTGCATTCGGATATTGTCTTTAGGGCAAATGGGGGCGCCATAAGTAGCCCACTTCTTTAATAGTGTTACCTCGTATCCACACTGGCTACATTTGGCTTTATTGCGACTCGCATTGCTCGGTCTTGGGGGCGGGAAAACAATTGCCTGATGTGGATATGGCCCAAGCTCTTGGCTGATCATCATGAGGCGCACCATCAACTCTTCGGTTGCGTGAGCCATTCTGGCGGGACCTTCTAAACCTACAGTCTGAGCAATGCCTTTGAAGTCCTCGCCATGACCGCTAAAGCAATCATCCACGGCATGGCATAGCTCATGTACCAAAGTGTCTAATAACTGAACGGGATCATCTAACTTTGGTGAAATAAAGATTTCGTTAACTCCCCCACCAGAGCGCTCACGAGGCCAGCATTGTCCCAAGGTTGTTCTGGGACTACTAGAGGCTGGGAAGCCACAAGACACTCTCACTGGGGGTATGGCATATCCCGCCTTTGAGAATACCGGCTCCAAATGTCTTACAGCATCTTCTAACCAAGATTCTCTTACGGAGTGTTGCTTCATTTGTCGATCACTTAATCAAGCTTGATATTGGCGGATTTGATTGCCTTATCCCAATAAGGCAATTCTTTTTTCAGTAAGGCATCCATCTGTGGAGGCGTTAAGTAACGCAACTCAACACCAGCTGCCTCTGAACGTTCTTTCACTTCAGGCAGGGTGAGGCTTTTCTTAACAGACTCGGTCAGCTTAGTAATGACTGGTGCTGGCGTGCCCGCTGGCGCATATAAAGCTACCCAAGATTCCAATTGAAATGTAGGCAAGCCTGCTTCGGCAGTCGTAGGCACATTGGGCATACCAGGGTGACGACTTTTACCCGTCACAGCCAAGCCTTTCAGCTTTCCACTTTGTACGTGTTGCATCACCGAAGGGGGTGTCGTAATAAATACTTGCACCTGACCTGCCAATACGTCCTGAATTGCTGGACCAGAACCCTTGTACGGTACGTGAACGATATCTACACCCGTATTTTGCTTAAAGATTTCAGTACCAATATGAGACACCGAACCATTACCCTGCGAGGCGTAATTGAGCTTTCCAGGATTGGTTTTAGCGTAGGCAATCAATTCTTTTAGATTATTTACAGGCACTGAAGGATGCACTGCAATCACATTGGTAGAAACTGTCAGGAGTCCAACTGGAGAAAAATCCTTAATTGGGTCCCAAGGTAATTTGTCCATCAAGGAAGGGTTGCCAACGTGATATCCAGAATAAGAAATCAGCAAGGTATATCCATCGGGCTTGGCCTTAGCAACATATTGATAGGCCGTATTTCCGCTAGCGCCTGGCTTGTTATCCACAATCACGGGCTGACCAATCACCCGAGTTAGAGGCTCACTCAATAAACGCGCCGAAGTATCTACCAAGCCTCCGGGCGGGTTCGGAACAACCAGGGTAATGAGTCGATCTGGAAATGATTGGGCATGAACCAAGTGGGAGCCCAATGTAATACTGATGATGGCTAAAGAACGGTAAATGAGTTTGATTGATTTCATATTGATCTCCAAAAGCTGAGTTTCATTTATTGTTTGGCAAGAATTATCTCTGCCCTACTTTGACATCACCAAAAATGGCCTGGGCTTCACGCGGTAAGCAGCGCCAGTAACGCTCATTTGAAGGCACGATGCCACCTAAGGCTGCGGCAGCCTCCCAAGCCCAACGGGGTTTATATAAAAATGCGCGTGCCAGAGCAATTAAATCCGCATCGCCTTTTTGCAAAATATCTTCAGCTTGTTTAGGGTCGGTAATCAAGCCCACTGTCATCGTCGGAATGCCAGACTTGTCTTTCACAATCTTGGCAAATGGCACTTGGTAATTGGGTCCAATCGCAATCTTTTGCAATGGAGAAATTCCCCCTGATGAAATATGAACGAAGTCACATCCCAAGGGCTTCAGTCGAGCAGCAAAATCAGCCGTCTCTTCAGGCGTCCAGCCACCCTCAATCCAGTCACTTGCAGAAATGCGAATACCTAAGACACCTTGATAGGCTTTTCGTACCGCCGCAAATAATTCCAATGGAAAGCGAATGCGGTTCTCATAAGAGCCACCATATTCATCTGTGCGTTGATTGGCGATGGGCGACAAAAACTGGTGCAAGAGATAGCCATGGGCACCATGCAACTCAACGCCATCGATCCCAATCCGTTCAGCTCGCTGCGCCGCAATAACAAATGCCGTGATGAGCTCGGTCAACTCTGTTTTTGAGAGCTCATGTGGCAAACGCTCATCCTTGAGCTGGGGAATGGCTGAAGGAGCAACCATATCCCAGCCGCCCTGCTCTTTAGAGAGTAATTGACCGCCAGCCCAAGGGCTAGCACTGGAGGCTTTACGACCAGCATGCGCCAGCTGAATAAATACAGGAGTGGCTGGAGCTAAACTCCGGGCCCTCGTGAGCTTGTCTTTCAGGGCCGCTTCTGTGCGGTCATCCCACAGGCCCAGGCATACAGGGGTAATGCGACCCTCAGGGGTCACACCGGTGGCTTCGATGATAAAGAGCCCTGCACCACTATTTAGGAGATTACCCCAGTGCATGAGATGCCAATCCTGGGCCTCTCCATTGACTGCAGAGTATTGGCACATGGGCGCCACAACCACCCGGTTTGATAGGGTTAGAGGCCCTTTAGGGGAGCTTAGAACGTAACTGGAGAATAAAAGACTCATTTGCATACCTTTAGGGCCAAAAAAGCGTAAAACTAGCTAAAGCGATAAAATAGATTCAGTAGAATAAACGAGACCACAGAGTTGTGCGGAATCTAGCCCAAGCATCTTTATTGAACCCAAAACCAGACAATAGAATATTAAGTAAATCACTATGAGCGCACCCCAAGCTTTTACATCAAAAGAAGATATTGGCCATTTCGTTGGCGGTAAAGTCGTCAATCCTAAAGATGGTCGTTTTGCCGATGTGTTTAACCCCTCTACAGGCGCTGTTGCAAGACGCGTAGCCCTAGCTAGCCGCAAAGAGGTTGATGAGGTTGTAGCAAATGCACAGGCAGCATTCAAGACCTGGAGCCAGACCTCCCCATTGCGCCGTGCGCGCATTATGTTTAAGTATCTCGAGTTACTCAATGCGAACCGTGATGAGTTGGCCGCCATTATTACCGCTGAACACGGCAAAGTATTTACCGACGCCCAGGGCGAAGTGACTCGCGGTATCGAGATTGTTGAATTCTCTACTGGTATTCCAGAACTGCTCAAGGGTGATTACACCGAGCAAGTGTCGACTGATATTGATAACTGGGTCATGCGCCAGCCTTTAGGTGTGGTTGCTGGCGTGACACCATTTAACTTCCCCGTCATGGTACCAATGTGGATGTTCCCAGTGGCGATTGCCTGTGGCAACACCTTCATTCTGAAGCCCAGCCCAACCGATCCATCCGCTTCATTGTTCATGGCGAAGTTACTGACACAGGCTGGTTTGCCTGATGGTGTATTTAACGTAGTGCAAGGCGATAAAGAAGCGGTAGATGCCTTGATTGAGAATCCCGATGTGAAGGCAGTGAGCTTTGTAGGCTCTACCCCGATTGCCAACTACATCTATGAGCGTTGCGCGCACTTTGGCAAGCGCTCCCAGGCTTTAGGTGGCGCTAAGAATCACATGGTAGTGATGCCTGATGCAGATATCGATAAGACAATTGACGCTTTGATTGGTGCAGCCTATGGCTCTGCTGGTGAGCGCTGCATGGCAATCTCAGTGGCGGTTTTGGTGGGTGATGTTGCCGAGAAAATCATGCCAAAACTCATCGAGCGTACCAAGACCCTGAAGGTGAAGAACGGTATGGAGCTCGATGCTGAAATGGGCCCTATTGTTACTAAAGCTGCCTTAGAGCGCATTACTGGTTACATCGATAGCGGCGTTGCCTCCGGTGCAAAGTTACTAGTAGATGGTCGTGGTTTGAAAGTGCCAGGGCATGAGAATGGCTTCTTTATCGGCGGCACACTGTTTGATAACGTTACCTCCGAGATGAAGATCTATCTAGAAGAAATCTTCGGACCAGTACTCTCTTGCATGCGTGTAGCGAACTTTACCGAAGCGCTCAATTTAGTGAACTCCTGTGAGTTTGGTAATGGCGTAGCCTGCTTTACAAGCGACGGTAATATTGCTCGTGAATTTGCTCGCCGCGTACAAGTGGGCATGGTTGGTATTAACGTACCTATTCCAGTTCCAATGGCTTGGCATGGTTTTGGTGGTTGGAAGAAATCCCTCTTTGGCGATATGCATGCCTACGGCAAAGAAGGCGTTCGCTTCTATACCAAGCAAAAGAGCGTGATGCAGCGCTGGCCTGAGAGTATTGCCAAGGGTGCAGAGTTTGTGATGCCGACTTCGAAATAACTGTTAATCTGCAGATAATAATAGCGACCCTCGGGTCGCTATTTTTTCATCATTCATTCTTGATTCAGTGGTGAAGCTAAGCAGGAATAAAGTAACGCCTCTCAATGGCGCGAGCGAATAATACAATCACTGACACCAGAGCCAGATAAACTAAAGCGGCCAAAAAATAGGCTTTGAAGAATTGGAAGTTGGTCGCAGCCAACTCCTGTACCCGAGCAAAGAATTCGGTGTACTGAATCAAGAAAGCAACTGAACTATCTTTGAGATTGGCAATTACTTGATTGGTAAGTGCCGGAATAGAAAGGCGAATCACCTGCGGCAAGGTAATCAAGCGAAAGATCTGCAGTGGGCTGAAGCCCTGTGCACTAGCTGCTTCCAACTGACTTTTATCCAAACCATTGAAGGCGGTCTTTAGATATGCCGCGTTGTAAGCTGCTACGTTGAATGTAAAGCCAATGAAAGCGACTGTGAATGGAGAAAGTCGAACGCCCCACTGTGGCAAGCCGTAATACATCAGGAACAATAAAACAATCAAGGGCATGCCGATAAAAAAGGAGATATAAGAATTAATGGCACTACGTACATATTGATTTTTACTCAGCGTGAGATAAAACACGACGATGCCCAAAAGCAATCCTGAAACGCTAATCAAGCCGGCCAATTGCAAGGTCCTCACTAGCCCCGTCAAAATCAAGGGCATCTGCTCCGTGAGATCCCGTATAAAAGATGGCCATCCTCCCATTAGCGCTTTTCCTCTGCGCCAAAGAAGGCTTTGATATCTGGATCGGAATGTTTGCTCAATACATCGATTCGATCATCAGCCCGAATGACGCCGCGATCCAAAAACATCACGGTATCTGCAATATTGCGTGCCAAGTTCAGGTCATGGGTCACGCAGATCATCGTGATCCCTTCACTATGCAAGCGATTGATCAGATCAGCAACATCTCTAGACATGACAGGATCGAGTGCTGAGGTAGGCTCATCGAGCACTAAGACTGCCGGATCCATGGCGAGTGCACGGGCAATAGCCACCCGCTGCTTCTGTCCGCCAGAAAGCTGCGAGGGATATTTATCTTGATGGGGTGTCATTTCAAAATGGGATAGTTCGAATAACGCTTTTTCTTTTGCCTCTGCTTTACCCATCTTATGTAACTTGCGTAGGCCTAGTGATACGTTATCCAATACGGTCAGATGACTGTACAAAGCGAACTGCTGAAATACAAAACCAATTTGCTTACGCAATTCCCGCACATCGACATTAGGACCCAATACTTCCTTGCCTCTGAAAATAATTGAACCTGAGGTGGGCTCAACCAAGCGATTCAGGCAACGCAATAAAGTAGATTTTCCAGAGCCAGAAGCGCCCATCAAGACCCGCACATCGCCCTCTTTTAAATCGAGGTTAATGTTGGATAAGACAGTTTGCCCATCAAACTCTTTTACCAAATCGCTCACTTGAATTAATGCCAAAGGATTACCTCTTTAAATAATGTGGTGCTAGTGCTCATACTGTTGCTCATGCTGGAGCCATCCCTGGAATTTGGAAACGCTTACTCAGAAGTTGAACGCCGATTAAGCAAATTCGGTAAATCACGAAATATAAAATGCCCACAGCTAAATAGACCTCTATGCCACGGAGTGTGGTTGAAGTGAGTGTCATAGCTTGCTTGGTAATCTCCGGAATCCCCACTGTATAGGCAAATGGAGAATATTTCAGTACTGAGGTGAACTCGTTAACCATACCCGGGACTGAAAATCGCAACATCTGGGGTAACTCAATAAATCGCAGTACCTGAGTACGAGTCATTCCCATGGCTTGGGCTGCAATCACTTCAGCAGGATCTACTGAGTTAAATGCCCCCCGAAATACCTCGGCTAAATAAGCGGATGCTACTAGGCCTAAACTAAGCGCCATTGCCATTAACGGTGGAACCTTAAAGCCGATACCTGGTAGGCCAAAGTAGACCATAAACAATAGGACTAAAACTGGCACGCCCCTAAAGACATAGGTATAGCAATCAATGAGAGGGGTAAGCCAGCGGATATCGAGACGACGAAGACTCGCAACGGTTAAGCCAACGACCAAGCCAGTGAGAGAGCAAACGAAAGTGACTAAAACCGTATAAGAAATGCCCTGCGCTAACTGGGCAAGAATATCCAGAAAGGTCACAGGGCAGGCTTTCGACTACGGATTAGGGTATTAATAAATAAAGCTTATTTCATCCACTTATCTAAAATGGCTTTGATTTTTTCTGGGCCAAGTTCATTAAGGTACTTATCAAAGTCATCGCGCAACTTAGAGCCCTTAGCAAAAGCAAAGCCTAGCTTATCAAAGCCCTTAAATACATAGCTACTCTGAATCGGCAACTGCAATTTATTTTCGTAATTCAGAAAGACTGGTTCCTCAATAAAGGCCAGATCTAAATTACCATTCTGTAGATCGGTAATCACTTCTGCATAGGAGGGATAGAGCTTGACCTTACTTAATGAATAGTAGCCCTTGGGCTCTAGCTCATTTTTAATCAGGTCATCGTAAGCCATACCACGAGGATAGCCAATGGAGTATTTCTTAAGCTGGTTCAAATCAGTGATCTGAATATTTTTATTCTTCATGCTAACTAAATGCCAGGCATTGTCATAGTAAGGCTGAGAGAAATCCATCACCTCTTTACGCTTGTCAGTAATAGAAATTCCTGAGAAAGCTACATCAGCCTGACCGCTAGAGACGGCGCCCAACATTCCTGCCCAATCATATGGGGTGACTTTTAAAGTGCAGCCGCGTGACTGACAGTAGCCCAGGAAAATATCCATATCAACACCAACGATCTGCCCTTTGTCATCAAATAACATAGGGGGAGATGCAGGAGAAACGGCCACCTTAATTTCTTTAGTATCAGAGGACTTGGAGCAAGCCACAATCGTGAGCGCTAGAACAGCTGCAAACAATGCTAAAAAAAAGCGTTTCATGGGGTAATTCTCCTATCCTAATGAATGGTAGTGTCCAGAACCTGGGCACACATTAAGTATAGGGGAATTAGGAGGGTACTGGCTACTGCAGAGTGTTTTTGAAAGCAGGCATCATCGGCATTGCCATGACCTCAATTCCCTCATCACGCAAAGCCTCAGCTTCATCTAGAGTGGTTTGACCGCGGATACTGCGCTCGGGTGACTCTTTGTAATGAATCTTTCTCGCCTCTTCTGCAAAAGAGTTTCCTACATCTTCGGATTTACCCATTAAATCACGCATGCCCTTTAAAAAGGCTGCCTGTACCTGTGCCTCTAACTGGGAATGGTCGCTTCCAGTCAAAGCAACAACATCACCACTTAATGAGCCACTGACACCAGTAGAATCTGTTGCGGCTGAACTAGCGACAGTCAGTTCAGTTGAAGTCGGGATATCTTTATTAGATCCTGATTTGGCAATATGGGGAGCCGATGGCATACGAGTGATCTCAGTGCTATCGCAAATAGGGCACGCCAGCATTCCCTTATCTTGCTGAGCAAGGCAATCCTCTTCAGAGGCAAACCATCCCTCAAAGCGATGAGACAGTGGGCAAGCGAGGTTATAAACTTTCATAAGACTTATATAGGGGCAAAAATACTAAATTCAATAGCCTTATTTTAAAGGATAGTTAAATTACCCCGAAATTGGCTCAGGGCTTACTAAACCACGACGATAGCGATCCAGCCAATAGGTCGCAATGGTCGTTTTCACGTCGGTAATCTCACCCTGCTCCACCCACTCCAATAATTGCTCTAGAGGGGCGGCAAAGACATCCAAAAACTCTTCATCGTCTAAGTGGCTTTTGCCGGAGACTAAATCTTCAGCAAGATAGATATCAATAAACTCCGTCGAGTAAGAGATCACCGGATGAATACGGCGTATAAAACTCCATTTACTTGCAGAGTAGCCTGTCTCTTCCTCAAGCTCTCGCTTGGCACAAAGCAATCGATCTTCACCAATTTCCAGCTTGCCCGCAGGAATCTCAATACAGGCCTTGGCAATGGGGTAGCGATATTGGCGCTCCATCAATACCCTGCCATCATCTAAGATCGCCAAAATAGCGACTGCGCCAGGGTGCGTCAGATATTCACGTACGGCCTGATTACCATCTGGCAGACTCACTTGATCGCGCTTCATATTCAAAAAGATGCCGCCATAAATATCCTCACCAGACAAGCGCTCTTCCCTCAAATGGGCATCACCGATTGGCAGGTCTTTAAATGATTTTTCAGTCATGGTGCGTTTTTCATTATTTGAACATCCATCATACAAAATCCAGGTGACATCAAAGAAAAAGGCTCCCATGAGGAGCCTAAATCACTAGCTAGATGGTGATTTCGACTATGAGCCTAATAAGGTACGGCGCATGGCATTCAAGCAAACAGCCATTAGCCCAGCTGGGAAGATCCCTAAAGCCAGAACAAAGATCGCATTCAGACTCAGCAGTCCACGAGCAAAGCCAGATCCAGAAATCTCAGCAGCATACTCTTCTTTTGGCTCATCAAAGTACATCACCTTAACCACTCGCAGGTAGTAGAAGGCGCCGATCAAAGAAGCCATTACGGCAATAATTGCTAAGAAGGTATGCTCACCATCAACCAGCGCTTCAAGTACGCCAAGCTTGGCCGCAAAGCCCACTGTTGGCGGAATACCGGCCAAGGAGAACATCATAACCAAGCCAATGAATGCAAACCAGGGATGGCGCTTATTTAAACCCTTGAGGTCATCAATAGTTTCGCAATCATGACCCTTGCGTGACAACATCATCAAGAGGCCAAAGCTGCCTAGCGTAGTTAATACATAGGCAATGGCATAGAACATCGATGCACTAAATGCATGATCATCAAATACGGATAACATGCCCAGCAACACAAAACCCATTTGCGCAATCGCAGAATAAGCCAGCATTCGCTTGATATTGGTTTGCGCAATAGCAGTGACGTTTCCTACCACTAAAGATAAAACGGCAAGGATCACCAGCATGGGCTGCCAATCACCCATCAGCGGCAACAATGTATTTACCAAAAGTCTGAATAGTAGAGCAAAAGCAGCCAACTTAGGTGCAGCTGCAATCATTAAAGTCACTGCCGTTGGAGCGCCTTGGTATACATCAGGCACCCACATATGAAACGGCACAACCCCTAACTTAAAAGCTAAGCCAGAAACAATAAATACTAAGCCGAAGGCCATCACTAAATGATTCACACGAGGATCAGCAACAGTACGGAAGATTTCAATCAGATCAAGTGAGCCAGTTACGCCATACAGCATAGACATACCGTAGAGCAAGAAACCAGACGCCAAAGCGCCCAATATGAAGTATTTGATACCGGCTTCAACACTCTTCTCGCTGCTGTGACGCATCGCAACCAATGCATAGGTTGGCAAAGCCATCAACTCCAAACCTAAATAGAGCGTGAGCAGGTTTGCACCAGAGATTAATACGCACTGACCCAATAGGGCTAGCAAAACCAAGACGATGAAGTCAGGACGGAACAATGCACGATCAGTCAGATACTGCTTTGAATACACCAAGCTCACCAATACAGCGCCGCATGAACAAGCCTTTAATAGGTTTGAGATGGGGTCTGACTGAAATAAGCCATTCATGGCCACGATGGATACATCGCCCATACGACCTACAAATGCAAAGATCAAATAGACCAACAAGATGATGGTGAAAAAGTAAACAAAACCAACACCACGTGGTGTGTGGAATATATCCTGCTCTACTCCAGGAGTAGCTGGCTGACGCTCAGGTACATAAACACTCGCCACCAGCAAAAAGCAGGTGACTACCAGTAAAACGAGTTCCGGCAGGACGGCGTATAGGTCGAATGCTTGCATTAGCTTTTACTCAGAGTTTGCTGACAGCGACATGCTGTAGCAGATTAATCACGGCTGGATGAATGATGTCAGTAAACGGTTTTGGATAAACACCCATACCGATCACACAGATGGAAAGCGCCGCCATCATGAAATACTCGCGTGCATTGAGGTCTTTTAATTCCTCAACATGCTTATTAGTAATCGCACCGAAGAATACGCGCTTGACCATCCACAAGGAATAAGCAGCGCTCAGAATTAAAGCAGTCGCGGCTAAGATACCAATCACAAAGTCATAGTCCACGGCAGCCAGAATCACCATGAACTCACCCACGAATCCAGAGGTAGCAGGTAGACCACAGTTCGCCATAGCCATCAACACTGCAAACGCTGTGAAAGCAGGCATACGGTGCACAACTCCGCCGTAATCTGCAATTTGGCGGGTATGCATGCGGTCGTACAACACACCAATCGAAAGGAACATGGCGCCAGCAACAAAGCCATGAGAGATCATCTGCACAATACCGCCCTCAATACCTAGCGGACTGAAGAGGAAGAAGCCAAGAGTCACAAAACCCATGTGCGCTACTGACGAGTAGGCCACCAGCTTTTTCATATCTTTCTGAACCAGCGCTACTGCACCTACGTAGATCACAGCCACTAAGGATAAGAAGATGATGAATGGTCCGAGATACTGACTTGCGTCTGGAGCAATTGGTAATGAGAAACGCAAGAAGCCATAAGCTCCGAGTTTCAACATGATCGCAGCCAACACTACAGATCCGCCAGTTGGCGCTTCAACGTGAACATCTGGCAACCAGGTATGCAAAGGCCACATCGGCACCTTCACAGCGAATGCCATAAAGAGGGCAAAAAACAAGAGGATTTGCTCAACGATGTCTAGACGTGCGTTATGCCAAGCCAAAATATCAAAGGTATTAGTTGCGTTATACAAGTACAGCATGGCAATCAAAGTTAGCAATGAGCCAAGCAAGGTATACAAGAAGAACTTAAATGCCGCGTAGATACGGTTATGACCGCCCCACACACCGATGATGATATACATCGGGATTAGGGTTGCCTCAAAAAATACATAGAACAATAGAGCATCTAGGGCTGCGAATACGCCGATCATTAATCCAGAAAGGATTAAGAAAGAAGCCATGTATTGCGAAACCTTCTTATCAATCACTTCCCAGGCAGCAATCACCACAAAAATGTTGATGAATGCTGTCAAAACAATAAACCAGGCCGATATGCCATCGATACCTAAGTGGTAGTTAATGTCGTAACGCGGAATCCAACTCATCTTCTCAACAAATTGCATACCTGGATTGGCGATATCGAAATGAATAATTAATGGCAGCGTTGCAATAAAGCCCAATACGGAACCGAAAAGGGCTAACCAGCGAACACCGGCTGTAGGCCTCTCTGAACCGTAGAACAAAATAATGATGCCGAAGAAAATCGGAATCCAGATGGCGTAAGAAAGAATCATGATGGCTACTTAAGTAACAAAGGCCTAGCGAACAAAAGGCAGGTAAGCGTATAAAACCCAAGCCAACAATACCGCCAAGCCCGCAATCATTGCGAAAGCATAGTGATAGAGATAACCGGATTGCAAATGGCGAATCACTGTGGAAAAGCGCCCTACTGCATGCGCACTACCGTTAACCAAGAAGCCGTCGATAGCCTGTTGATCACCGCGATGCCACAAAATACCACCGATCCATAACAAACCTTTAGCGAATACCGCTTGGTTTAGATCATCGAGATAGTATTTGTTATCCATCAACCTCTTGATAGGCGCAAATGCTTGAGCTACTACACCAGGTAACTTCGGAGCCCAAAGGTAAGCGATCGCTGCAGTCAATACGCCTAGAACAACCAATAACAATACTGGTGAAGTGAATGAATGTATTGCCATGGCGATTGGGCCATGGAACTCTTCAGCGAGCTCTTTCATAGCAGGATGCTTGCCAATATCCACGAAGATGGAATCACCAAAGAAAGTGCCAAACAACAAAGGCGTAACTGTGTAGTAACCAATAATGACTGATGGAATCGCTAGCAAGATCAGCGGCAAAGTAACAACAAAAGGTGACTCATGTGGTTTTTGACCAGGAGCTAAACCATGGTGAGCATGATCATCCCCCTGCTCTGCATGATCATGATGGTGATCATGCGCGTGAGCATCTGCATGACCCCAACGGGCTTTACCGTGGAACACATAGAAGTACAAGCGGAATGAGTACAGGGCCGTTACAAAGACGCTAGCCATCACTGCGAAGTAGGCAAAACCAGAGCCAGGAATATGGCTAGCCGCTACCGCTTCAATAATGGAGTCTTTTGAATAAAAGCCTGAGAAGAACGGCGTGCCGACTAATGCCAAGTTACCCAACAACATCATGAGGCAAGTGATTGGCATGTACTTCCACAGACCACCCATCTTGCGCATATCTTGCTCGTGATGCATACCTAAAATCACGCTACCCGCAGCAAGGAACAGAAGTGCTTTAAAGAATGCATGTGTCATCAAATGGAAGATGGCGATTGGATAAGCAGAAACCCCCAAGGCGACAGTCATATATCCCAACTGAGAGAGAGTGGAATAAGCAACCACTCTCTTGATATCGGTCTGGACAATGCCCAAGAAACCCATAAATAGCGCGGTAATGGAGCCAATCACCAAGATGAAGCTCAATGCTGCATCAGATAGCTCAAATAGAGGCGACATGCGTGACACCATGAAGATACCGGCAGTCACCATAGTTGCAGCGTGAATCAATGCAGAAATTGGAGTTGGGCCTTCCATGGAGTCTGGCAACCAAACATGCAATGGAAATTGAGCTGATTTACCCATCGCGCCGATAAAGAGGCAGATGCAAGCTACGGTGACTAAATTCCAGCTCGTGCCTGGCAATGTTTGTGCAGCCAAAGCTGTGTTCTGGGCAAAGATCACGTCGTAGTTCATGGAACCAGTGCTGGCTAGCAGCAAGCCAATACCGAGAATGAAACCAAAGTCACCAACACGGTTAACCAAGAAGGCTTTCATGTTCGCAAATACAGCGGATTGGCGCTCATAGTAAAAGCCAATCAACAAATAAGAAACCACACCGACCGCTTCCCAACCGAAAAAGAGTTGCAAGAGGTTATTACTCATGACCAGCATCAACATGGCAAAGGTAAAGAGTGAGATGTAAGAGAAGAAGCGGTTATAGCCTTCCTCGCCTTTCATATAGCCGATGGTGTAGATATGAACCATTAAAGAGACAAAGGTCACGACGCACATCATGGTGGCAGTCAGCGGATCAATCAAGAAGCCAATGTCCAGATTGAGCTCACCCAATTGCATCCAGCGATACACAGTGCCATTGAAATAGAAACCATCCATGACCTGTACAAGTACAAAACAAGACAGAACGAAAGCAAGCATCACACCAAGAATAGTGACGAACTGGCAAGCACCATTACCGATACGGTTGCCACCTAATTTGGTGCCAAGGAACCCCGCAATAACTGAGCCAAATAATGGCGCCAGCGGAATTGCGCAGAGAACGGGGAGAGTTAAGGTCAATTGCATGACTAGCCTTTTAGGTGATCAAGGTCTTCAGCATTGATGGTGTCAACCTTACGGAAGAGAACAACCAAAATTGCCAAGCCGATTGCCGCCTCAGCAGCAGCCACAGTCAAAATGAAGAATACGAATACTTGACCAGCCATATCCCCCAAATAATGAGAGAAGGCTATAAAGTTCATGTTTACCGAGAGGAGCATCAATTCAATTGCCATTAAAAGCACGATGATGTTCTTGCGGTTTAAGAAAATACCAATCACGCTAGTCGCAAATAAGATTGCACCGAGCACCAAATAGTGAGCCAGGGTAATAGTCATTTCTTCTCCCCGCGGGTATCTTGCTTTGCAGCCATATCAGAATCCATCTTGACGATACGCATGCGATCAGCAGAATTCACATTCACTTGCTCATGAATATTTTGGGCTTTCGAATCCTTGCGATTACGCAAGGTCAATGCGACAGCGGCAATGATGGCCACTAACAGGATGACGCCAGCAACCTCGAAGGCATACACATAGTCAACGAAGATCAACATACCTAAAGCTTGTGTATTACTGGTAGCCATTTCTTCAAGCATAGGCTGCACGGGAGTGCTGGTACCGATAAAGCTGCGAATCAAGACGATAGACAGCTCCAATACGATGACTGCACCCATCAAGAAAGCTACTGGAAGGAATTTCTTGAAATCGCGACGCAAATGCTCAATATCAAGGTCCAGCATCATGACCACGAACAGGAAAAGCACCATCACAGCGCCAACGTAAACCAGAATTAAGGCCAAGCTGAGGAACTCTGCTTTGAGTAGCATCCACAGGCCAGAAGCGCAGAAGAAAGCGAGCACTAAAAAGAGTGCGGCGTGTACTGGATTGCGCGCAGTGATCACGCGCAATGCTGAAAGCACTAAAAGGCCAGCGAAAGCATAAAAGAATGCTGCAAATAATGTAGAGGTATCGAATGTCATATGTTCTTGTGCTTGATTCGATTAACGATAAGGCGCATCAGCTGCGCGGTTAGCGGCAATATCTTTTTCGTACTTATCACCTACTGCCAAGAGCATGTCTTTGGTGAAATACAAGTCACCGCGTTTCTCGCCGAAATACTCAAAAATATTGGTTTCAACAATAGCGTCAACTGGACAGGCTTCTTCACAGAAGCCGCAGAAAATACACTTGGTTAAATCGATGTCGTAACGGCTGGTACGACGCGTGCCGTCATCACGCTCAGCAGTTTCAATCGTGATTGCGTAAGCTGGGCAAACTGCTTCACACAGTTTGCAACCAATACAACGCTCTTCACCATTCTCATAACGGCGCAAAGCGTGTAAACCGCGGAAACGAACAGACTGAGGCGTCTTCTCTTCAGGGTATTGAATGGTAATTTTTGGCTTGAAGAGATAACGACCGGTAATCGACATACCGACCAAAATATCTTTCAACATCAAGCTATCGAGGAATTGGGAAATTTTCTTAAACATGATTGATCAACTTATTTCCAAATATTCAATGGAGATACAACCCATGCGCCAACGACAACGACCCAGAATACGGAGATGGGAATAAAGACCTTCCAACCTAAACGCATAATCTGGTCATAGCGATAGCGTGGCAATGTAGCGCGCAACCAAATGACGCAAGACAAGAGGAAGAAGGTTTTGGCAAACAGCCAGAAGAAACCGGGGATATCGCGCAGGATTGGTAAATCCAAAATTGGCAACCAACCGCCCAAGAACAGAGTGGATGCTAAAGCGGCGATCAAGATCATATTGGCGTATTCAGCCAAGAAGAACATTGCAAATGCCATGCCGGAGTACTCAACCATGTGACCCGCAACAATCTCAGACTCACCCTCAACCACATCAAATGGATGGCGGTTAGTTTCAGCAACGCCAGAGATAAAGTAAATCACGAACATGGGCAGCAATGGCAACCAGTTCCAAGAGAGGAAGTTCAAACCAATATTAGCGAAATAGCCCTGCTCCTGAGAAGCGACAATCTCACTCAGATTCAAAGAACCTGAGGTTAGCAACACGGTAACCAATGCAAAACCCATGGCGATTTCATAAGAAATCATTTGAGCTGAAGCGCGCATGGCGCCAAGGAATGGATACTTGGAGTTAGATGACCAACCAGCCAAGATCACGCCATAAACACCAATAGATGAAATTGCCATTACATATAGCAATCCAGCATTAACATCAGCCAAGACCATTTTGGCCTGGAAAGGAATCACAGCCCAAGCAGCAAACGCCGGCATGATCACCATCACCGGTGCAATGAAATACAGAACCTTACTTGCTTGCGTAGGAGAAATGATCTCCTTCATCAACAACTTCAAGGCATCGGCAATCGGTTGTAGCAATCCCAAAGGACCGACACGGTTTGGTCCAAGGCGGATATGCATCCAACCAATCAGCTTACGCTCCCACAGAGTCATATAAGCAACCGCAGCAAACATCGGCAATACGATGATGACGATGCGCACCAATGCCCACACGAGCGGCCACAGCGAACCAAAGATAGCTTCGCCTTGGGTGGTAACGAGGTTCAAGAAATTATCCATCTCGTCCCTTATGCCTTGCTAACAGTTACGGGACCAAACATCGGCCCCAGTTGAGCGCTAGCCATAGTACCTGCGGAGATTCTGACAGCGCCCTGGGCTAAATTTGCTTCCAATGTCACTGACAGATCTACAGATTGACCGCCTTGAGTCACTCGCACAGCATCGCCCTCTTTCAATCCTAAATCGCTAAAGAGGTCTTCACCCAAGCCAACTTGATTGCCACGCTTTGCATCGCGAGTTAACTGCAATGCAGATGCACGACGTACGATTTGATCGCCGGCATAAATACCCACGTCAGATAGGCGCTCTAAACCTGCTGATGGCGTTGCATTGCCATTAGATAAGCCAGTAGCTGTAGATTGATTTGACAACTTAGTGCAGTAATTTTCACCAAGCGCTTCACCCAATACCTCTTCAGGCATGTTGTAGAGAAAGCTATCTAAATTCAGTAAGCCACCAAGAACCCGCAGAACCTTCCATGCTGGACGAGAATCGCCCAAAGGTTTTACAGCGGGCTGGATGGTTTGAGCACGAGCTTCTGCATTAACAAAAGTAGACACCGTTTCTGTGAATGTAGAGATCGGCAAAATCACATCAGCTACTTCAAGAAGATCAGCGCTCTTATAAGCACTGAGAGCAATCACCGTATTGGCCTTAGCTAGTGCAGCACGTGCTTGCGCAGGATTTGGTAAGTCGGCATCTGGCTCGATATTCATCAAGATCACAGCACGACGCTCACCAGACAAGACCGATTCAATGCCAGCGCCGTTGGCGTTTACCAAACTAGCACCAACAGCGTTACCGCCAACCGGCAAGAAACCTAAAGTTGCGCCAGTTTGCTCAGCAATGAATTGCGCCAGCACATGTAAATCAGATGCTTGTGGATGTGCGATTGCTGCAGAGCCCAGCAATACTGAAGTAGAGGCACCAGAAAGCAAGCTATCCGCAATCTTTTGCGCAACAGCTGACACAGGTAGGTTAGGTGTGCCAGCTGGGGCGGTAGCAGATTTCGCTTTAGCTACCGCCAATGCAACCTCACTTAATGTATCAACCCACGCGCTTGGAGCTGCAGCAATACCAGTAGCAGGAATTAACCAATCATCACCACCAGCATCAATGCGTAAAACCTGCAAACTACGTTTAGCTGCAGTACGTAAACGTGCAGCAATCAAAGGCTGCTCCTTACGCAAGAAGCTACCGATGACTAAAACACGATCTAACTCACTTAATTTGCTAATCGGCATACCCAACCATGGGGCAGAGGCAGAACCCTTGACGTCAGTTTGACGTAAGCGAGTCTCGACTTGATTAGAACCTAAACCACGAATCATCTTCTGGAGAAGGTGTAACTCTTCAGTGCTAGAGATTGGATGCGCTAAGGCAGCAACTGCTTGGGGACCACTCTCAGCAGAAATGGTTTTTAGTGAGTGAGCAACGTAATCCATTGCGGATTGCCAATCAGTCTCTAGCCACTGACCACCCTGCTTCACCATCGGTGTTGTTATGCGATCTGCGCTATTTAAACCTTCGTATGCAAAACGATCACGATCGCTAATCCAGCATTCGTTAATTGCATCATTCTCAAGAGCAACGACACGCATGACTTTGTTAGCTTTTGTTTGAATGGTAGTGTTCGCACCTAAGCTGTCATGCGGACTTACTGAACGCTTGCGGCCTAATTCCCAAGTACGCGCTGCATAGCGAAATGGCTTGCTTGTTAAGGCGCCTACCGGGCAAATATCAATCATATTTCCAGATAACTCTGAATCAATGGTTTGGCCAGCAAAAGTAGTAATTTCAGAATGCTCGCCGCGGTTGACCATACCCAACTCCATTACGCCAGCCACTTCTTGGCCAAAGCGTACGCAGCGGGTGCAGTGAATGCAACGGGTCATCTCTTGCATGGAGATGAGAGGTCCTACATTCTTATGAAATACAACCCGCTTCTCTTCTTCGTAGCGTGAATTCGACTTACCGTAACCAACCGCTAAATCTTGTAACTGGCACTCACCACCTTGATCGCAAATTGGACAATCTAAAGGATGGTTGATGAGCAGGAACTCCATCACTGAGCGCTGCGCTTCAACTGCTTTAGCGGAATGCGTAAACACCTTCATGCCTTGCGTCACTGGTGTTGCGCAAGCTGGCAGTGGTTTTGGTGCTTTCTCTACTTCTACCAGGCACATACGGCAGTTAGCAGCAATAGATAATTTCTTGTGATAGCAAAAGTGCGGAATGTACGTATCAAGCTTATTCGCGGCGTGCATCACCATCGAACCTTGCGGAACCTCTACCAACTTACCATCTAATTCGATTTCAACCATGCTCACTTTAAGATGTCCCGTGCTCAATGTCTTATAAAGGTTTAACAGAATCTAAGCAGCGCTTATGTTCTACGTGATACACAAATTCATCCATGTAATGCTTCAACATGCCACGAACCGGCATAGCAGCTGCATCACCCAAGGCGCAAATCGTACGACCTTGAATATTGGCTGCTACATCATTTAATAAATCTAAGTCTTCAGGGCGACCCTCGCCGCGCTCAATACGACTCACAATGCGCCATAACCAGCCCGTACCTTCACGACATGGGGTGCACTGACCACAAGACTCTTCGTGATAGAAGTAAGACAGGCGCTCTAAGGCGCGAACCATACAGCGTGTTTCATTCATGACGATGACTGCGCCAGATCCCAACATGGAGCCTGCTTTTGCAATGCTGTCGTAATCCATGGTGAGCGTCATCATCTCTGCACCCGGAATAACTGGGGCCGATGAACCACCAGGAATGACAGCCTTCAATGGAATGCCATCACGCATGCCACCGGCGAGCTTTAGTAACTCAGCAAATGGTGTGCCTAATGGAATCTCATAATTACCTGGATAGGTAACATCGCCAGAAATAGAGAATATCTTCGTACCGCCGTTGTTTGGCTTGCCTAGCTCTAAATACGCTGGACCACCGATTGCCATAATGAATGGCACAGCAGCAAATGTTTCCGTATTGTTGATCGTAGTAGGCTTGCCATACAAACCAAAGCTGGCAGGAAAAGGAGGCTTAAAGCGTGGCTGACCCTTCTTACCTTCCAATGACTCTAAGAGTGCAGTTTCTTCACCGCAGATATAGGCACCCCAACCTGGAGAAGCATGCAATTGGAAGTTGAAATCACCTCCCATAATCTTGTCACCGAGATATCCGGCAGCACGAGCCTCCTCAAGAGCCTCTTCAAAGCGGGAATAGACTTCCCAAATTTCACCGTGGATATAGTTGTAGCCCACAGAGATGCCCATAGTGTAGGCACCGATAATCATGCCCTCAATCAAGGCATGCGGGTTGTAACGCATGATGTCGCGGTCTTTAAATGTACCTGGCTCACCTTCGTCACTATTACAAACTAAATATTTTTGGCCAGGGAACTGACGGGGCATAAAGCTCCACTTCAATCCCGTTGGGAAGCCTGCGCCTCCACGACCACGTAATGATGATGCTTTTAATTCTGCAATGATGGCGTCTGGTGCAACCTTGTCATTAATGATGCGACGCAGCTGTTGATAACCGCCTCGGCTTTCGTAATCTTTTAAACGCCAGTTCTCGCCATTCAATCCCGCCAGAATCAAAGGCTTAATGTGTCTATCGTGCAAGCTGGTCATGCTGCTTTTCCTTCTGCACGGAGTTCACTTAATAAGGCATCAATCTTTTCATTACTCATATGGCTACACATGCGTTTGTTATTCACCAGCAGAACCGGAGAATCACCGCAAGCACCCATGCACTCACCCTCTTTTAAAGTGAAGGTACCGCAAGACGTAGTCTCGTTGTAGCCAATACCAAGTGTTTCTTTTAAATAGCTTGCTGCGGTCTCACCATGCATTAGCTGGCAAGGTAGGTTTGTGCAGATCACCAACTTGTACTTACCAATTTTCTTGGTGTCGTACATATTGTAAAAAGTAGCCACCTCATCCACTGCAATGGTTGGCATTTCTAAAATTTGGGCAACAGTTTCAATCACCTCAGGAGAAACCCAACCTAATTCAGTTTGGGCAGCAATCAAGGCGGCCATGACAGCAGATTGTTTTTGCTCTGAAGGGTATTTCGCAACATTGCGCGCAATATCTGCGAGCGTTTTGTCTGATAGTTGAAGGGTTGTTGTCATAAATTCATCCTTGGCACGCTGTATTAGCGGTCAATCTCCCCGAACACGATATCTTGGGTTCCAATAATAGTTACAGCATCAGCCAACATGTGGCCACGTGACATCTCATCCATTGCAGAAAGATGTACAAAGCCTGGCGCACGAATCTTCATGCGGTAAGGCTTATTAGCGCCATCAGAAATTAAGTAAATTCCGAACTCACCTTTTGGATGCTCAACAGCAGAGTAAGCCTCTCCATTAGGAACGTGCATACCTTCAGTAAAGAGTTTGAAGTGATGAATCAACTCTTCCATATTGGTTTTCATATCCACACGCTTTGGCGGAGATACCTTATGGTTGTCACTCATGACGGGGCCATCATTCGCCTTGAGCCAAGCTACGCACTGCTTAATGATGCGGTTGGATTGACGCATTTCTTCCATACGGACTAGATAACGATCATATGAGTCGCCATTCACACCAACCGGAATATCAAAATCGAGTTTGTCGTAAGTTTCATAAGGCTGCTTTTTACGCAAATCCCACTCAATACCGGAACCACGTAGCATTGGACCAGTGAAGCCAAGCTGCAACGCGCGCTCAGGAGTCACGACACCAATACCAACCAAGCGTTGCTTCCAAATACGGTTATCCGTTAAGAGGTTGCAATACTCATCGACGTTGGCATCAAAACCATTGGAGAACTGCTCAATGAAATCAAGTAATGTACCGCTACGGTTCTCATTCAAACGCTTAATGGCAGAGGCGCTACGAATCTTAGACTTTGAGAACTGCGCCATCTGTGTTGGTAGGTCACGATAAACGCCACCTGGACGGTAGTAGGCAGCATGCATACGAGCACCAGATACGGCTTCATACATGTCGAAAATATCTTCACGATCGCGGAAGGCGTACAAGAACACGGCCATAGCGCCAACGTCCAAACCATGGCAACCAATCCACAAGAGGTGATTGAGCAAACGCGTTAACTCGTCATACATCACCCGGATGTACTGTGCACGCAAAGGCACATCTACTTGAAGCAACTTCTCAATCGCCATCACGTAAGCATGCTCATTTGCCATCATGGATACATAGTCCAAACGATCCATATAAGGAACGTTCTGAATCCAAGTACGTGTCTCTGCTAATTTTTCTGTGGCGCGATGCAATAAACCAATATGCGGATCAGCGCGTTGGATCACTTCCCCATCAAGCTCCAACACGAGACGTAGTACGCCGTGGGCGGCAGGATGTTGAGGTCCAAAGTTGAGGGTGTAGTTCTTAATTTGTGCCATGACTTAAACCGGGCCTCCATACTGCTCTTCGCGCACGATACGCGGCGTGATTTCACGCGCTTCGATCGTGACTGGCTGATACACCACACGCTTTAACTCTGGGTCATAACGCATTTCTACGTTGCCAGAGATTGGGAAATCTTTTCTGAATGGATGGCCAATAAAACCATAGTCAGTCAAAATGCGACGTAGGTCTTCGTGACCATCAAACAAAATACCGTAGAGATCAAAAGCTTCGCGCTCAAACCAATTAGCCGAGGCCCATACTGGTGTTAGTGATGCAACTACTGGGTAGGCATCTTCAGGTGCAAATACGCGCACACGCAGACGCCAGTTATGAGCTATGGATAAAAGATGGGTTACTACGCCAAAACGCTGACCACCCCACTGTCCATCCCGGTAGTCCTGGTAATCCACTCCACATGAATCCATTAACTGCTCAAAAGCCAATGAAGGCTCATCGCGCAAGAGCATGGCGGATTCAAAATAGGTGTCTGCATGAACCACAACAGTCACTTCACCTAAAGCGATCTCAATAGATTGAGCACGCTTACCTAAAACTTTTTCTAGATTACCAACGAGTTGAACTAAACGGTCTGACATGGTTTAAGCCTTCCGCGCAATCGTGTTGGTGCGAGCGATCTTGGATTGCAACTGAATAATTCCGTAGATCAAGGCCTCGGCAGTTGGAGGGCAACCAGGAACATAAATATCGACTGGCACAATGCGGTCGCAACCGCGCACTACTGAATACGAGTTATGGTAATAACCACCACCATTGGCACAAGAACCCATCGAGATCACCCAGCGTGGCTCAGGCATTTGATCGTAAACCTTTCGAAGTGCTGGAGCCATCTTGTTGCACAAAGTGCCAGCCACAATCATTAAATCTGATTGACGGGGAGATGGGCGGAACACCACACCAAAGCGATCCAAGTCATAACGGGAAGCACCAGCGTGCATCATTTCTACAGCGCAGCAAGCCAGACCGAATGTCATTGGCCATAAAGAACCATTGCGAGTCCAGTTGATTAACTGGTCCGCAGTAGTGGTAACAAATCCTTCTTTGAGAACGCCTTCTAATGCCATATCGATCACTCCCAGTCGAGAGCGCCCTTTTTCCAGATATATACGAAGCCAACGATAAATTCCAAGAGGAAAATCACCATAGAGGCATAACCAAACCAACCAATATCACGCAGAGCCACACCCCAAGGAAACAGGAATGCTGTTTCTAAGTCAAATAAGATAAAAAGGATTGCGATGAGGTAGTAGCGTACGTCGAATTTCATACGCGCATCTTCGAAGGCCTCAAAACCGCACTCATAGGGCGACAGTTTTTCAGCATCTGGCTTCGAAGGAGCCAAAATTTTTCCGAGGAACATGGGCACTAAACCAACCCCAATACCTACAAGGATAAAAAGCAGAACTGGAAAGTAATTAGCGAGATTCAAAATGGCCCTGAGTCGTTCGTGCGGTAAGTCCTAAGAAGCTACAAATTATCAATTACTCCACTACAAAAAACCTTGATTTAGGGCATAAACCCCCTACAATTTTTACAATTTGGTGCCGACGGCGAGACTCGAACTCGCACAGCCTAAGCCACTACCCCCTCAAGATAGCGTGTCTACCAATTTCACCACGTCGGCATCTTGCAAAACTTGTCAATTCTACTGCATTGCACCACTCATTTACCTCAAAAATAGCGTTAGAAACTACTTAAAACCCTATTTTTTACTTTGGAACTGCTGGCTTGGTCGGATCTTGAACTGGGGCTACTGGTGCAGCCGCAGGAACTGCAACTGGAGCCACGGTACCCGACAAAATTCCAGGGCTAACTTCCTTTTTATTTCCGATCCAAGTAATGCCTAAAGTGCAAACAAAAAAGATTGCCGCAAAAATAGCAGTTGTGTGGGAAAGGAAGTTGGCTGAGCCGCTGGCGCCAAAAAGACTGCCTGAGGATCCAGAGCCAAAAGCAGCGCCCATGTCGGCGCCTTTGCCCTGCTGAAGCAATACGAGCAATATCACAGCCAAAGCTGAAATAATCTGTAAAACGATTAATAAAGTCTTAAACCATTCCATGGCTTATCTCCAAATAAAAAATCTAGGCCTGACAAATGGCTAAAAAATCCTGAGGGTTCAATGAAGCGCCCCCAATCAATCCACCATCAATATCTGGCATTGCAAATAGTTCAACGGCATTATCAGGTTTGACGCTGCCGCCATACAAAATTCCCACATGGGAAGCTACATCCTCATCAAACTCTGCCAGCTGCAATCGAATGGCTCTGTGCATGTCCTGAGCTATTTGAGCGCTGGCCACCTTACCAGTTCCAATAGCCCAAACAGGCTCATAGGCAATCAGACAATCGGCCAAACGGTCTTGCAAAATCGCAACTTGCTTTGAAATCTGACCTCTTACAACCTCAACTTCACGTCCAGAGTTACGCTCATCTGCAGACTCACCAACACAAATCACGGGAATCATGCCATTGTCTAATACCTGCAGCGCTTTTTCTGCTACCTGCTCATCAGCCTCCTGATGATGCTGGCGGCGCTCCGAATGCCCCACGATGACGTAGGCACAATCTAATTCCTTCAGCATAGCTGCTGAAACATCACCGGTATAAGCTCCCACTGGATAAGCCGATGCATCTTGAGCACCTAAACTTAAAAAAGCTAAAGAGCAGTCACGAATTAATTCACCACACTGTGACAAATAAGGTGCTGGGGCGCACACCACATACTTACGACCCGCAGGCATCCCCTGCTCCATGCCACGGCAAACGGTCTTAATCCAGTCTGCATTACTTGCAAAGCTGCCGTTCATTTTCCAGTTGCCGATAACAGTGATGGGACGCATGAAATTAATTTAAATACTTAAACAGTTAAAACAATCTTGCCAACGTGCTCAGAAGATTCCATCAGACGATGAGCATCTGCCGCTTGATCTAGGCTAAATGTTTTATAAATCACAGGCTTTAATTTCCCCGAATCTAGCAAAGGCCAGATATGGGCATGCAACTGTTGAGTAATCTGCTTCTTAAATGACACTGGACGTGGACGTAATGTAGAACCGGTAATGGTCAAGCGACGACGCAAAATTTGATTCGTACTCACTTCAGCTTTGGATCCACCCTGAATTGCAATGATCACAATACGACCATCATCAGCCAGGCAATCGATCTCTTTTTGTACGTAAGCGCCGGTGACCATATCTAGAATGACATTGACACCCTTGCCGTCAGTTGCCTTCTTTACTTCTTCGACAAAGTCTTGCGTCTTGTAGTTGATCGCCAAGTCAGCACCCAAGGCAACACAAGCAGCGCACTTCTCATCAGTACCTGCAGTCACAAATACTGTATGACCTAAGGCTTTCGCAATCAAGATAGCAGTTACACCGATACCGCTCGAGCCACCTTGAACCAATAAAGTTTCGCCTTCAGATAGTTGGCCACGCATGAAGACATTACTCCACACGGTATAAAACGTCTCTGGTAATGCGGCAGCCTCTTGATCAGTAAATCCTTTAGGATAAGGCAAACATTGGGCAATTGGGGCTATACACGAATCTGCGTAACCACCACCCTGCACTAGCGCGCAGACCTTATCGCCCACCTTGAGCCCAAAAAGGTTATCGGCGTGACCTAAATCACCGCCAACAATTACACCAGCCACTTCCAGGCCCGGAATGTCAGATGCGCCTGCTGGAACCGGGTAATGGCCTTTACGTTGCAAAACATCAGGACGATTAATCCCGGCAGCCAAAACACGAATCAGAATCTCGCCAGACCCAGCACCAGGAAGTGCTAGGTCAGGACGAGTGGCAGACACCAGCATTTCTGGTGCGCCAAATTCTTTGATTTCTATTACGCGCATATGAATTCCGCTTGCTAAATAAACTAGTTAAGCGTTTTCGTCAGATGGAGGAGCGGCTTCAGCAGAAACTTCAGCACCCGCCAAAGGAGCAATCGTGCCACCCTCTTCAGCCATCGCAGCCTTGAGAGATAAACGTAAACGACCACGCTCATCAGCAGCTAACAACTTCACGCGAACAACTTGGCCTTCAGCTAAGTAGTCTTTAACTTCTTTTACACGCTCATTAGAAATTTCAGAGATATGCAAGAGACCATCTTTACCTGGAAGAATGTTTACTAAAGCGCCGAACTCAAGCAATTTCACTACCGGGCCTTCGTAGATCTTGCCTACTTCAGCTTCAGCAGTAATGCCTTCGATACGTGCTTTGGCTTCAGCCATGCCTTCAGCAGAAGTAGAAGCGATTGTTACAGTGCCGTCATCTTTAATGTCGATGCTGCAACCAGTTTCTTTAGTCAGGGCTTGAATTGTTGCGCCGCCCTTACCGATTACTTCACGAATCTTGTCTGGATGAATCTTGAAAGAAACCATGCGCGGAGCATGTGCAGACAATTCAGTACGAACTGAACCCATCGCTTCTTGCATCTTGCTCAAGATATGCAAACGACCTTCTTTAGCTTGGGCCAATGCAACTTGCATAATTTCTTTAGTAATACCTTGAACTTTGATATCCATTTGCAAAGCAGTAATGCCATTAGCAGTACCCGCTACTTTGAAGTCCATATCGCCCAAGTGATCTTCATCACCCAAGATGTCTGTCAACACAGCAAAGCGGTTGCCATCCAAAATCAAGCCCATGGCAACACCAGCAACGTGCGCTTTAACTGGAACACCAGCGTCCATCATTGCTAAACAGCCACCGCAAACGGAAGCCATCGATGAGGAGCCATTGGACTCAGTGATTTCTGAAACCACACGAATGCTGTAAGCAAAATCTTCTGCGCTTGGCAATACTGGAATCAATGCACGTTTAGCCAAACGACCGTGACCAATTTCACGACGCTTAGGGCTACCTACACGACCAGTTTCGCCAGTGGCGAACGGAGGCATGTTGTAGTGGAACATGAAGCGATCACGATACTCGCCTTCGAGTGCATCAATGATCTGCTCATCACGTGCAGTACCTAAAGTAGCTACTACGAGAGCTTGTGTCTCTCCACGGGTAAACAATGCTGAACCGTGTGTGCGTGGCAATACGCCATTACGAATTTCAATTGGACGAACAGTGCGTGTATCGCGACCATCAATGCGTGGCTCGCCATTCAAAATCTGGCTGCGCACAATCTTGGCTTCGATTTCGAACATGATGTCATTGACAGCTACTGCATCAACATCACCTTCTTCAGCAAGCTTAGCCATTACTGTTTTAGTAGTTTCTTTCAGCTTATCTGTACGAGCACCTTTTTGACGAATCTGATATGCCTCACGCAATGGCGCTTCAGCTAGTGCAGTGACCTTAGCAATAAATGGCTCATCTTTAGGAGCAGCAGTCCAATCCCACTCTGGCTTGCCAGCTTCGGTTACCAATTCGTTGATTGCGTTGATCGCAGTTTGCATTTGGTCATGGCCGTATACAACTGCACCCAACATGATTTCTTCGGACAACTGATTAGCCTCTGACTCCACCATCAATACAGCAGCTTGAGTACCAGCAACAATCAAATCCATTTCGCTAGTAGCTTGCTCTGTACGAGTTGGGTTCAAGAGGTATTGGCCGTTAGCGTAACCAACACGTGCTGCGCCTACTGGACCAGCAAATGGAATACCTGAAACCGCTAAAGCTGCAGAAGCAGCGATCAATGCAGGAATATCAGCAGGTACATCTGGGTTGATAGACAGCACATGAATGACTACTTGAACTTCGTTCAAGAAACCTTCTGGGAACAATGGACGTAATGGACGATCGATCAAACGGGAGATCAATGTCTCACCTTCGGATGGACGGCCTTCACGGCGGAAGAAACCACCAGGAATTTTTCCTGCGGCGTAAGTTTTCTCTAAGTAATCAACAGTCAATGGGAAAAATGACTGGCCTGGCTTAGCGGACTTAGAGGCAACTACTGTGCCCATTACTACTGTGTCATCCACGTTAACGATGACAGCACCACCAGCTTGACGAGCAATCTCGCCTGTTTCCATGATTACCTGATGATTGCCCCATTGAAACGTCTTTACTGCTTTTTTAAACATAGTCATTCTGATCTTCTCCAAATTGTTCACGTAAAAGCCACATGGATTTCACGCTTGTCGCGGGATAAAGCAGTGTCGCGACAACACTGGAGCGATTAAAGATCACAAGGGATGCCATTCCAGGGAGGCACTGGATTTCACAACCCAGAAACTCATTGGAATGACACGATCCCCTACACAAATAATCTTGAAGCGCCCAAAAAACATGCCATCTGCTTAAGACTGATTCTGTAACGAAACAACCCTAAGATAGATGGCATTGCAATACCGATAAGAATTACTTACGGAGACCTAATTTCTCGATCAATGCGCGATAGCGACCCAGATCCTTGCCCTTGAGGTAATCCAAAAGGCGGCGGCGGCGTGAAACCATCTTCAACAAACCACGACGGCTGTGATGATCTTTAGCGTTAGCTTTGAAATGGGGGGTTAATTCATTAATGCGGGCTGTTAGCAATGAAACTTGAACTTCAGGGCTACCCGTATCGTTTGCGCTACGCGCGTTGTCTTTGACGATTTCCGCCGTTTTAATATCAGCAACTGCCATTTTCATACTCCTTACTTGCGAACACCTGAGCTTTCACCCAACTTGTGTCGTGCACTTATTAATCAAATAAAACAAAAAAGCTTTAAAAATCAAAGCCCTCGAATTGTAGCAGATCCGCCTTAAATCCCTGGCCACAGGGGCCAGGCACTCAATTCAGGGTTGAGCAGTGGATATTTTGGCAAGTCCTTGATTTATATGGAAATGATGATGGAAATACCTGGAAATGCCTATTTTTTAGGCAATTCCTCATCAAATCCCCGCTTATAGCCAGGAGGGTACTTTTGCCACTCCTTGCCGCCAAGGCCCTGTTGATAGCCGTAATCAAAAAGAGCCTGCATATAGGCGGTATCAAACTCGGTCTTGTGGGGAAATTTAAAGTCGGATCCGATATAGGCCAGATTAAAGCTGACGCCGTCAACCTCAGTGGTGTGATAGATGCGATAGAGATCTCCAATGCCTTGAGTCTGAATCAGACTGGAGATTGCTCTCTGGATGATGCTGAGGGTCTCCCGCTGTGTCTCACGCCACTCAGGATCTAAGCGCGCATTGCGAATAATGTAGGCATTGCGTTCCTTTTGTAACTTTACATTCAGCTCTTTCCCTTTTTGAGATAGTGCACTGGGGTACAGGAATACTTGGGTAATAGCACCACCATCCACATGCATCTCATGAAAGCTTTGGCCAGAAACCTCAAAATCGAACATCACCGGTGAAAATGCGCCCGGTATCGATGCAGATGCCAGCATGACTTTTCTAAAAAGCTCTAAAGCCTCTGGAGTGCCAATACTGGCAATCTTGCCCATGTTCCAGATTACAGGTACGCCTGCATCTAAATTGGTTGTTCCAATCAAAAGCCAGCGGTTTTTGGTGGTGTACTCATGTGCCACCTTCTTCAGAAAATCTTGATCAATGTATTTTGAAATCAGCTGAAACAAAGGGGTCGTGTCGGATAAGCCATCACTCAAAATGCCGGAGATCAATCCGCGCTCAATGAAGATGTCTTTAGGGCCATATTTTGTATAAACATCGCGTAAGACGGGATCGTATTCTTTTCCCATATACGCAAAGGGAGCAATTAATGCGCCGGTACTGATGCCAGTGACTAAGTTAAATTGCGGGCGATCGCCGCGCTCAGCCCACCCTATCAATAATCCTGCGCCATATGCACCATCATCGCCACCACCGGAGAGTGATAAGTAGTTTGCCGGCGCATTTAAGGTTTTTTCATCCCTCACCTTAAATCCCGCCTGAATGTCTGCAGCCATTTGATCAATACTGGGCTGACTGGCCACCATATATCGCGCACTACTGAGACCCGCTATTTGAGCCTGCCCCATCTGCTGAGGTGGCACTGCCGCTTTGCGCTGCAAGCTGCTACAGCCCAGTAAAGACAGCATGAAGAGAGTAAAGATGCAGCGAGTAAAAAGAGTCATATTGGATTGTTATTGGGAGGAAAGGCTTGTTGGAGTATAAAGAGGGAATTCATTCATTGCGGAAACACAGCCAAGGAAAAAATCGATGCAAACTAAATTCATCCAAGCATTAGCCTATAGTTTATTAGCCCTATCCCCTTCACTGAGTTTTGCGCAATTTTCAAATCCTTTTGCCGCCGAGAAAACCATTGCCCAGCAACGCCAAGATGTCCTTAAAAAGAGTGAAGACACCCTCAAGGCACTCTATCAAATAGAACCTAAATCAAAAGAGCTGATTGATAAGTCGGCTGGCTACGCTACTTTTAGTAACTTTGGCATGAAGATACTCATTGCAGGAGGCGGAACAGGCAGTGGCGTTGTCATCAATCGGTCTGGCGCGAAACCTGTCTATATGAATATGGCTGAAGTACAAGCAGGTCTTGGCGTGGGAATTAAATCTTTCCAAAATATTTTTGTTTTTCAAACCCAAGCCGCACTCAATGAATTTGTTAACTCCGGCTGGACTTTTGGCGGCCAAGTCACTGCAGCCGCTAAATATGAAACCACTGGTGGCGCCTATCAAGGCGGAACTGTGGTCGCCCCTGGCGTGCTGATGTATCAGCTCACAGACTCAGGCCTTGCCGCAGAAATCACTGGCAAAGGCACCAAGTACTACAAGAGTACAGATCTAAATAAATAAGCGGCGCGTTGCAAAAGCTGCAGATGCCGCCGCGAATTTCTTAAGGCGTCATCTGCGCATTGAGCTTAGCTTGACTAGGATCATGCAATTTATTAAGGGCTGACAAATAGGCTTTCGCTGAAGCTGCAATGATGTCTGGATCAGTACCCACGCCATTAACAATACGTCCACCTTTTGCAAGTCTGACAGTAACCTCACCCTGAGACTGCGTACCTGAGGTGATTGCATTTACAGAATAGAGTAATTGCTCTACCCCACTCTTCACGATCTGCTCAATAGCGTTCAAGCTCGCATCCACTGGGCCATTACCTTCAGCCTCAGAGCTCGCTTCTTTATCCCCAACCCGGAAGGTCACTTTAGACTTTGGTCGCTCACCTGTTTCAGAATGCTGGCTCAAGGATATGAATTTATAAAATTCACCCTCTTCGGCTGCAGCAGAGTCTGACATGATGGCAATAATATCTTCATCAAAGATTTCTGATTTTTGATCGGCTAGCGTCTTGAAGCGGACAAAAGCGTCATTCAAATCTGCTTCGGCTTCAATCGCAATGCCCAACTCTTGTAAGCGCTGTTTGAAAGCATTGCGACCAGACAACTTGCCGAGCACAATCTTATTCGCAGACCAGCCCACATCTTCCGCGCGCATGATCTCGTAAGTATCACGATTCTTTAGGATGCCGTCTTGATGTATTCCTGAGGTGTGCGCAAATGCGTTTGCACCCACAACCGCCTTGTTCGGCTGAACAACGAAGCCAGTAATTTGCGAGACCAACTTTGATGCAGGAACAATTTGAGTCGCATCAATACCGCACACCATATCGAAATAATCCTTACGGGTACGCAAAGCCATGACAATTTCTTCTAATGCTGTATTACCAGCGCGTTCACCCAAGCCATTAACAGTGCATTCAATTTGACGTGCACCACCAATTTTGACGCCTGCCAAAGAGTTAGCAACAGCCATACCTAAGTCATTATGGCAATGCACAGACCATACCGCCTTATCAGAGTTAGGAACTCGGGTACGCAAGGTCTTGATGAACTCACCATATAACTCTGGAGTAGCGTAGCCTACGGTATCCGGAATATTGATGGTAGTAGCACCCTCATTAATAACGCCTTCAACTACTCTGCACAAGAAATCCATTTCTGAGCGATAGCCATCTTCTGCCGAGAACTCCACATCCTCAGCTAAGTTTCTTGCAAAACGAATGGAACGTTTAGCCTGCTCCAAAACCTCTTCTGGAGACATGCGCAATTTCACGGCCATATGCAATGGGCTGGTTGCCAAAAATGCATGAATCCGTTTTGCATTAGCTGCTTTCAATGCATCAGCAGCGCGAGTAATATCTTTATCGTTAGCGCGTGCGAGTGAGCAGACAATCGAATCTTTCACAGCTGCTGCTACTGCAGAGATTGCCTGGAAGTCACCTTCGGAGCTCGCCGCAAATCCAGCTTCGATCACATCCACCTTGAGGCGCTCTAACTGACGAGCGATGCGAACCTTCTCATCCTTGGTCATGGAAGCGCCAGGCGATTGCTCGCCATCACGTAAGGTGGTATCAAAAATGATTACTTTGTCGCTCATCACTACTCTCCGGTTCAATATTGCTTAATTATGCTTACTGCTGATTCATATTTATTAATGACTAAGCCTAAAAACAAAAGCCCCAGCAATTTGCTGGGGCTGGTATGTCGTGGCTAATGAATTACTTTAATCTCATTAACTCAGGCCTTACCTGCCCCAAGCTGTAGGCTTAGTGCTAGTAGAAGCAAGTTAGAAAGGGAAAAATTCATCAACATGGATTAAATATAACCTAAATATTCTAAATTAGCTAAAACGACGGCCGCTGAGATGCTCCCAAGCCCAAATGACATATCCTGAGATGGAATACACCACAAAGAGGCCGAACAGGGTCAAGGGCGGATTAGAAGAAATCAAAACAAAGGTCAGAATCATCAGCACCATGACGCCGAAAGGTACGCGGTAGCGCACATCTAAAGCCTTGCCACTGTAAAAACGGGCATTGGACACCATGGTCAAGCCAGCATAAACAGCCAAAAAGAAAGTGATCCAAGGGATGGCACTGTCACGCACGGGGATCTTGTTGTCATCAGCCAGCCAAATAAAACCAGCCATTAAAGAGCCAGCGGCTGGACTAGGTAAGCCCTGGAAAAACTTCTTGTCTACCACGCCAGTATTGACGTTAAAGCGCGCCAGACGCAAGGCTGCTCCTGCACAGTAGGTAAAGGCGGCCAACCAGCCCCACTTACCCAAGTCTTTTAGAGCCCATTCGTAAGCAACTAAGGCTGGCGCAACACCAAAAGACACCATGTCAGCCAAAGAGTCGTACTGTTCACCGAAGGCGCTTTGGGTATTAGTCATGCGAGCAACGCGCCCATCCATGCCATCCAAAACTAAAGACGCAAAGATGGCAATAGCAGCTATCTCAAACTGGTGGTTCATCGCATTGACGATAGCAAAAAAACCGCAGAACAAGGCTGCGGTAGTGAATGCATTGGGAAGTAAATAAATGCCCTTACTACGTTTACGTGGCTTATCTACGTGCAACTCTTCCACTTCAAAATCAATTCCATCACCCAAGTCTTCTGCCCACTCATCTTGAGTGCGATTAGTGCGCGAGTTCGTTATGCGACTGCGGTCTATACGGCCACGACGGCGAAATGTAGGCAAAGAATATTCCTAGTTAAAGCGGCTTAATTAATCTAAGCCAGGTACGCGAGCTAATGCAGTGTTCGTAGCAAAAACTTTATCACCAACGCTGACTAAAGGCTCAGCTGTTAAAGGTAAATATACATCGACACGGGAGCCAAAGCGAATAAAGCCATAACGCTCACCCGCTTTAAGTCTATCGCCAACATGGATATAACAAAGAATGCGGCGAGCAATCAGGCCTGCAACCTGCACCAGAGTCACGATTTGGCCATTGGCATCAATCACAACAGCATTACGCTCGTTCTCAGTAGAGGCTTTATCTAAATCGGCATTGACAAACTTGCCAGGGAAATACTGAATTTCTTTTACCGTACCGTTAACTGCACTACGGTTGGAATGAACGTTAAATACGTTCATAAAAACACTAATCTTCAAAGCCTCACGACCCGCATAAGGATCGTTCGCTTTTTCTACGACGACGATACGACCATCGGCAGGAGATAAAACTAGATCACGGCCTATGGCAGCAATACGCTGCGGATCTCGGAAGAACTGTAGAACAAAGATAAAGATGATCCACAAAGGCCATGACCATGCAATGCCACCAAGATAGTGGACCAGCAAAGTAATGGCCCCCACTAATGCCAAATACGGCCAACCTTCTTTCGCAATAATGGGGTGTGGATACATCATCTTTGTTCTGAGCCTTTTTAGTTACTACTATTAGTTTCTAACTACTATTTACTTAGTTCTTTGTTTGATCAACTAATTTGTTCTTTGCAATCCAAGGCATCATGGCGCGCAACTTCGCACCAACCACCTCGATGTCATGCTCAGCATTCAAGCGACGACGTGAAATCAAAGTAGGCGCACCTGCCTTGTTTTCCAAGATAAAGCTCTTGGCGTACTCACCAGTCTGAATGTCTTTCAAGCACTGACGCATTGCATTCTTAGTATCTTCAGTCACAACACGTGGGCCAGTGACGTATTCACCGTACTCAGCGTTATTGGAGATAGAGTAGTTCATGTTGGCGATACCACCTTCGTAGATCAAGTCAACAATCAACTTGAGCTCATGCAAGCACTCGAAGTAAGCCATCTCAGGAGCGTAACCCGCTTCAACCAAAGTTTCGAAACCAGCTTTGATCAACTCTACTGCGCCACCACAAAGAACAGCCTGCTCACCGAACAAGTCAGTTTCAGTTTCTTCGCGGAAGTTAGTTTCAATGATGCCGGCACGACCACCGCCGTTAGCTGTTGCATATGACAAAGCAACATCACGCGCTGAACCAGATTTATCTTGGTACACAGCGATCAAATGAGGAACGCCGCCGCCTTGAGCATAAGTACCACGTACAGTGTGGCCTGGTGCTTTAGGTGCAATCATGATTACGTCCAAGTCAGCGCGTGGCTGAACTTGACCGTAGTGAACGTTAAAGCCATGAGCGAATGCCAATGCAGCGCCCTGCTTGATATTGCCATGAACTTCTTTGCTGTATACATCAGCGATTTGCTCGTCAGGCAAGAGCATCATCACTACGTCAGCATCTTTAACTGCTGCGCCAACTTCTTTTACTGTCAAGCCAGCATTTGCAGCTTTGCTCCAGGAAGCGCCATCTTTACGCAAACCAACGGTCACGTTACAGCCTGAATCTTTAAGGTTCAATGCGTGTGCGTGACCCTGTGATCCGTAACCAATGATGGTTACTTTTTTGCCTTTAATGAGGGACAAATCGGCGTCTTTATCGTAAAAAACTTTCATGCTCTTTCCTTGTTTTGAAAATGTAGTTAATGCAGTAATTAGTTAAAAAAATTAAACCTTCAGAATGCGTTCGCCGCGCCCAATACCAGAACCACCCGAACGGACAGTTTCCAGAATCGATGCACGATCAATCGAATCAATGAAGGCATCCAATTTGGCGCCATCACCAGTTAATTCAATGGTGTAACTCTTATCAGTCACATCAATGATGCGACCGCGGAAGATATCCGTTGTACGTTTCAATTCTTCACGTTCTTTACCTACTGCGCGCACCTTAATCATCATGAGCTCACGCTCAATATGAGGGCCTTCAGTCAAATCAAATACCTTCACCACCTCAACTAAGCGATTTAAGTGTTTAGTGATTTGCTCAATCACATCCTCAGAGCCAAGAGTGACAATAGTCATGCGCGACAAGGATGGATCTTCGGTTGGTGCAACGCTCAAGGCTTCAATGTTGTAACCACGGGCAGAAAATAAACCAACCACGCGAGATAGCGCCCCCGGCTCGTTCTCTATCAATACAGAAATAATGTGTCGCATTAGAGATCCTCGCTACCCAAAAGCATTTCAGTAATACCCTTACCCGCTTGAACCATTGGCCAAACGTTTTCCTCTGGGTCTGTCTGGAAATCCATAAATACGGTGCGATCTTTTAAACGAATAGCTTCTTTAAGGGCGCCTTCAACATCAGACTTCTTCTCAATACGCATACCCACGTGCCCAAAGGCTTCTGCCAACTTCACAAAGTCTGGCAATGAATCCATATATGAACTGGAATAGCGCTTGTTATAAGTTAACTCTTGCCATTGGCGAACCATCCCGAGGTAACGGTTGTTCAATGACACGATCTTTACAGGTGTGTTGTACTGCTTGCAAGTGGACAGCTCTTGAATACACATCTGGATAGAACCTTCACCAGTAATTGCGAAAACATCCTGATCAGGAAATGCCTTCTTGATACCCATGGCATATGGCAAGCCAACACCCATCGTGCCCAAACCACCTGAGTTAATCCAACGACGTGGCTTATCGAACTTATAGAACTGTGCAGCCCACATTTGATGCTGACCTACGTCAGAAGTAATAAATGCATCACCACCAGTGAGTTCCCACAACTTTTGAACTACATATTGCGGTTTGACGATTTGCGATGCTTCGTCATATTTCAAGCAATCTTTTTTACGCCACTCATTAATCTGTGCCCACCATGCCGCCAACTTAGCGTCATTCTTGCGTGGGCCGGCAGCTTTGAGCTGAGCGGTCATCTCTTGCAATACTTCCTTGAGATTGCCAACGATAGGCACATCTACTTTCACCCGCTTTGAAATCACGGATGGATCGATATCAATATGAATGATCTTGCGCGGATGACTTGCGAAGTGCGCAGTATTACCAATCACGCGGTCATCAAAACGGGCGCCAACTGCAATCAACACATCACTGTGTTGCATCGCCATATTGGCTTCATACGTACCGTGCATACCCAGCATGCCCACAAACTGAGGGCTGGTACCTGGGAAGCCGCCAAGACCCATCAAGGTATTGGTAACGGGATAACCCAGCAAGTCAGCAAACTCTTTTAATTCTGGCGCGGCATCAGCCAAGATCACGCCACCACCGGTATAGATGAATGGGCGCTCAGCTTCTTGTAATAAAGAAACCGCTTTACGAATTTGTCCACTATGCCCCTTAACTACTGGGTTGTATGAACGCATCTCCAAGGTTTCTGGATAGACGAATGGTCCTTTGGCCGCAGATACATCCTTAGGAATATCAATCAAAACTGGGCCTGGACGACCTGTCTGCGCAATATGGAAGGCCTTCTTAATTACTAGGGGGAGGTCTTTCACATCTTTTACCAAGAAGTTGTGCTTGACCACTGGGCGAGTAATGCCCACGGTATCCGCCTCTTGGAAAGCATCTTCACCAATCGCATACGTTGGTACGTTACCGCTGATGACCACCATCGGGATTGAATCAGTGTAAGCAGTCGCAATTCCGGTAACCGCATTGGTTACGCCGGGACCTGAAGTTACTAAGGCAACGCCAACCTTACCGGTTGCGCGTGCATAGCCATCGGCCGCATGAACCGCTGCTTGCTCATGGCGAACAAGAATGTGCTCAAACTTGTCCTGCTTAAAAATTTCATCGTAGATAAAGAGAACGGAACCACCTGGATAACCCCAAACGTATTCGACACCCTCTTTGTGCAAAGCCTTCACCAGCATCTCAGCACCAATCATTTCTGGTGGAGTTGCTGCGGGATTTGTATTGGCTGTGTCTTGGTTAGCTTTAGAAGCTAAAAATTCGGCGCTGCTTGTATTCATTTTCTTTCGTCCTTTGCAATTTTCGGCAAAAAATTGATTGGTCTGTTCTATCTCTTGCTTGTGGCCTGAGTTCGAACGGCGCTGCTACCGGAAAAAACCACTTCTTGAATGAGATTCTAGGTAGTAAGCCCTATATTCTATAGCAATCCCCTAAAATGAACGAATTCCCTCTGATTCAGGTCTAATCTACTGAATGGCTTTACCCCAAGAACTTTCTGACTTTCTGAGTAGTGTTGAGCAGCGCGCTTTCAAGCAAGCGGTCTATGCTGTGCGAGATGACGATGCGGCCTTAGACATTGTTCAGGATGCCATGATCAAGCTGGCTGAAAAGTATGGTGATCGGCCTGCAGCAGAATTACCTCTGGTCTTCACCAGAATTCTGCAAAACCGCATTCACGACTGGTTTAGACGTCAAAAAGTTCGCAATACCTGGGTCACCCTGTTCTCGAACATGGGTAAGAAATCGGATGAAGGCGATGATTTTGACCCCCTGGAGTCACTGTCAGCTCCAGATGATAGTGAAATTCACCAAGATGGTGCATTTAAGCTTGAACGTATTCAGCTATTACATGCTCTAGAGTCAGAAATATCAAAATTGCCTGCCCGTCAACGAGAAGCCTTCCTGATGCGTTATTGGGATGAGCTGAGTATTACTGAAACTGCCCTTGCGATGAGATGTAGCGAGGGAAGCGTCAAAACCCACTGCTCAAGAGCCACTCAGGCTCTAGCTAAAGCATTGAAATTAAAAGGAATTGCCCTGTGAACCGCAACGAAGACATCCTCAGCACAACAGAATCAGATCAATTTGGTCTGAATGCTGCCGCCCTGCTCCGCCAAGGATCCCAATCCCTGCCCGCTGGAATCAAAGATCGTCTGTATGCAGCACGCCTCAAGGCGCTTTCTGTCAAAAAACCAGAAAAAGTACGCATTGCGCAGCCTGTTTTAGCGAGCTCTAGCGGAAACTGGTCCTTTGGCTCTCGCTCATTATGGGATAACGTGGGTTGGGTTGCCCCCTTGGCCGTTCTAGTATTCGGTCTCATCGGCATCGCCCAATGGCAGCAAGATTCCCGCATCAACGATATTGCCGAGCTCGATGTCGCCCTCTTAACTGACGATGTCCCACCTGATGCTTATGCTGATAGCGGCTTTTTGGGTTTCCTCAAAAACGGGCCTTTAGCGGAATCAGATCAAGACAGCCTCAGCACAGCTAAGACTCCATCCTAACTGTCATAGCGAGCTACAGTTAGCGCATGCTAAAAAATCTACGGTCCTTGAGCGCCTCACTAAGCATCAGCATGATGCTGGCGATTGGCGTCCTAGGATCAGTTCCAAGTTCAGGCGTATTTGCCCAAACATCGGCAGCAGGCCATGGAAAAACTACTGGCATCCCAGAGAAAAAGCCAGATGGTACTTGGGAGAGCCTTAAACCAGGGCAACAAAAAATCCTCGCTCCATTGGAAGACGATTGGGATTACATGCTCCCAGACAGTCGTAAAAAATGGATACAAGTTGCCAATCTACATTCTCGGATGAGTGAGGCTGATCAACAGCGACTGCAGTCCCGCATGATGGGTTGGTCCAAGCTCTCTCAAAAAGACCGCCGCATTGCACGCGAAAACTATTTAAGCAGCCTCAAGTTTCCCGCTGAGAAAAAAGCTGAGGCTTGGAGTGCTTATCAAAAACTGAGTGATGAGCAAAAGAAAAAGCTAGCTCAAGCAGAGGTCAATAAGAAAAAACCAACGACTGTAAGTGCGCCTACATTGCAACAGCATCCGATTAAACATCAATCGAACTTAGCACTGCCTCCAACAGCCGGCAACGCTCCTGCTTCAGAACCTCCTGCAACGAACAGCAGCCCCGATAGCGGCTCAAGTAATCCTTAAGTCATGATTAGCCCCGCAGAATTAAACCTACTCCCCGCTCCCCAGTTTTGGCGACGGGTCTCTTGCATTCTGTATGAGCAATTGGTTTTATTAGGCGTCATCGCTCTCACTTTCCTACTTCCCAATTTGGGATTAGGTATTCTGTTTGGCGTATCTCTCCCCAGTTGGCTCACCTTTCTCTATCTCTACGCCGTACTAGGCATTTACTTTGCCTGGTATTGGACGAAGTCGGGGCAGACACTGGCAATGCAAACATGGCGAGTGCGCATGATTGGTCCAGGCGGATACAACCTGACTCGCAGACAAGCGATTTGGCGTTATTTTTTTGGGTCTTTGTGGCTAGTGCCTTGCGTGATTTTGCAGTGGATGTTCGAACTGCAGAGATGGCAAATTATTGAAATGCTATTTGCGGTGGCTTTATTTCTGTGGCCACTGAGCATTTACTTAGATCGCGTTAAACCTTTGCTACGCCAAAGTCTGCCAGACCGCTTTAGTGGAACGCGCTTAGTGGAATTACCGAAGAACCTAGTTAAACTGAATTAAGTCTCACGCAAACATTCCATTGCAGTAGCGGTCTGAATTCTTCTCTGAAAGCGATAACCGGCTAGTAGGCAAGCAGTTACCCCAAAGCCGATCCCCATCGCCAAAGACTGCATAAATGCATTGAACTCAATCTCCAATACAAAACGGCCCAGTGCCCATGCTGCAATTCCGGCAGCGAGTCCCGCTAAAGTTCCTGCCAGCACTCCAATAATTAGTAGCTCGGCTAATGCAATCTTCCCCAGTAGATAGCGTGATGCACCCACTGCCTTTAACAAGGCTGCGCTCCTAAAACGCTCATCTTGTGTTGCCGCTATCGCAGCTACTAAAACTAAAATCGCTGCCGCAATCGTGAATGCGAACAAGAGCCCCAATACAGAGGACAGTCGGTCCAGTACATCTTGTATTTGCTTTAGCGATGTCCCCACATCGACGATGGTGAGATTGGGATAAGTCTGTGTAAGTTGATAATCTAAACCTTCAATTGCGGCACCTTGATAATACGAGGTAATCCAAGACTGGGGCATCTCTGCGAGCATTGCAGGGGGCATGATGACAAAGAAATTCACTTTCATCGAACTCCAGTCCAACTTACGCAAAGAGGTAATGGGCGCTGTGACTTTTTCACCGGCAAGCTCAAAGGTCATTTGATCGCCCAGCTTTAACTTCAAAGTCTTTGCAATCCCCATCTCCAAAGAAACTTGCGGCGCACTACCTTCAAGCCATTTTCCAGCAGTAATCCGATTACCCTCAGGCAACTGCTCGGTGTATGAGAGATTGAATTCTCGATCAACCAAGCGGCGTGCATTTTCATCAACGTAGTCATTGGGTCCAATAGACTTTCCATTGACTTCCACTAAGCGCGCACGAACCATGGGACTAAAGCTGGGTTTTGCTACTCCCGCATCCAGTAGTGAGCGAGTGATGCTAGGCTTTTGATCTTCCTGAATATTAATCATGAAGCGATTGGGCGCATCGACTGGGATATTGCCCTGCCAGGTAGCCAATAAATCTTGTCGGAGCAATAGGATGAGCAATAAGGCCATCAAGGCAATACCTAGCGCCGTAATTTGCATGACTGCGAAGCCAGAGCGACGTGCTTGCACTGTAAGTGCAAAGCGTAATGCGAAGCTGTGACTACTCCACCTTGTAAATAAGATTTTAAGCAAGCTTAGGCATAACCAAGAAACTACGGCAAAGACCACAATGGCTGAGCCAAAGCTTGCAGCAACCCAAGAGGCCAGCTTCCAATCTTGAGCTGCAAACGCGATCAAGACAAGACAAGTAGTCAATCCAAAAAGTGCAACCCACAACACCTTAATGTTTACAGATCCCAACTCTTTACGAATCAGTCGCACCGGTGAAATCATGACCAAACTAAATAAGGGTGGTCCAGCAAAACCGATTAGCAAACAGGAGGAAAACAAAATACTCCAGACCAGGGGCCAGAGTGAGAGCGCGGGTAGATTCGCAACTAGTAAATTGCCCAAGATCCCAATCAATATCTCTTGAACGCCGTAAGCAATTGCGGCACCCATCACAGCGGCTGATATACACAGAGCGCCCAATATCTTGACTTGGTTTACTAGGATGGTCTTTTGGCTTGCGCCAAGGCATTTCATCACTGCGCAAACATCAGCCTGCTTTAAAACATAACGGCGCGCTGACAAGGCAATCGCTACCGCAGCCACCATGGCTGTCAGTAAGGCAACCAAAGATAAGAAGCGCTCTGCCCGCTCAAGGGTTTTACGCATGACAGGCTGAGCATTCTCCAAAGTCTCAATGCGCAACCCTCTAAGCCCTTCGGATTTAATCGATTGCGTAGCCCATTGCTCATAGTCAGAGATAGCTGAATCATTCCCCGCCAAAAGCAGTCGATAGGTCACGCGGCTGCCCAGACCAATCAGACCGGTGGCTGGCAAATCATCCAGTGACATCATGACGCGTGGCGCGAAGTTCATAAAGCCAGCGCCTCGGTCAAGCTCGCGCTCTAAGATACCGCTAATGAAAAATGTCTTATCACCCAATAGCATCGAATCGCCCACTTTTGCCTTGAGCGCACTGAGCATTGCCGGATCCACCCAGACCGAACCTACTGGTGGAGTTGTGCTGACTGATGAAGGTGATACCTGCAAGCTACCGCGCAAGGGGTAAGCAGAACTTACAGCTTTAAGGGAAGCCAGCTTACTTTGCATCCCTACCGTAGCCATACTCGGAAAAACAATCGTTTGAGCTGCGCTTAGCTGTCGCCCCTGAGCCTCCTGAATAAAGCGCTCAGGCAGGGGTTGATCAGAAACCAGCAATAGATCTGCAGCAAGTAGCTGGCGTGCATCGAACTGAAAGGCCCGCTGCATTCGGTCAGCTAAGAAGCTGACGCTGGATAAGGCAGCTACAGAGAGCGTCAGCGCGACCAATAGTGCTACTAGCTCACTTGATCGAAGGTCTCGCTGAATGGCCCGTAAAAAGCTGCTTAACACTGCTTTAGATCGCCTGAATCTGGCCACCATCCACACGAATCACTGACCCAGTGATGAATGAGGCATTTTGACTAGCTAGAAATGCCGCAGTATCTCCATACTCCTGTGGATCACCATAACGCCCCATCGGAATTTGCCTCAAGCTAGCTTGAACAACGGAGTCATAACTCACATTTTCACGTTGAGCACGTGCTTCATCTAATTGACGCAAGCGATCAGTTGCTACACGACCCGGCATGATCACGTTCACAGTAATGCCATCGGCTGCCACTTCTGCCGCCAAGGTTTTAGACCAGGCGAGTAACGCGGCTCGCAAGGTGTTTGAGATGGCCAGATTTTTAATAGGGGCAATAGCTCCTGAAGTGGTACTCGTAATAATGCGACCCCATTTACGTTGACGCATTCCTGGTAGAACTCGATCGGTGATGCTGATGAGTGATAGCACCATATCGTTAAAACTCTTTTGCCACAAAGCGGGATCTTGCCCTGCCGCCAATGTTGGAGGAGGTCCGCCGGTGTTGTTTACCAAAATATCAATCGGGCCCAGTTCTTTTTCTACCTTGCTCACCAAGCTATCGATCAGAGATGCATCAGAAAGATCCCAGCTCAGAGCTAAAGCTTTTCCACCGGCAGCCTCAATCATCTCTACCGATTTTTTTAATCCCTCCGGATTGCGGCCAGTCACCGCTACTTTGACACCCTCACGCGCCAAGGAGACGGCCATCGCCTGACCTAAACCTCGACTAGATGCCATCACCAATGCAACCTTACCTTTGAGCCCTAAATCCATGTCTTCTCCAATATTGTTATCTGTACTGTCATTCTAGAATGCCTACTGCCCTAGAGGTGGAGGCAGATTACCAGCGTATTTATAAAGCACTACCTCATACTCTTTCAAAATTTGCGCCAAGGCCTCTTGCTGACCTAAGGCCAATGCTTGAGGAGTGTTGTCCTTGAGTGCAACTCTCTTGGTGTAGCGGTTTTTACCAATCACCGGATTGCGCTTTTGGGGATCAGTGGCAGTAAAGAAAAATTCAATCGTTACAACGGCCTCCGGACGAACCCGGTAATCGCCATAAAATTCCTCTATGGATGTCTGCAAGATGTAATACGGAAAGAAGCTATTGCCCTGACCTACAGTCATAGAGAAGATCTGGGCATGATTCAACCACTGACGTGTTGCATTACCGACCATCTCATTTGGCAAGGCGGAATATGTATTGTAAAAATCCTTTTCATAACGCTGATCACCCAAGCGATAAACCAAAGACTTGCCGTCAAAAGGTGGTGTTGCTGAGGATGAACCCATCTTGAGCCACAAATCACTACGTGGCTTATAGGGGGCACCTGTACGCTCTGGGGCAACCATCCAGCTACTGGTCTCTAATGCTGGTCTTTTAGGCAATGAGCATGCGCTTAATGTTGCCGCCATGAATACAAAGGCGGCAAACCGAATAAGGCGTGGGTGATTAGTCATCTGAATTTTCATTTTTGAGCTCCATTCATTGGAGGCGTAATACGTGCAGGTGGCTCACCCCAAATTAGAGTAGACGGCGATTGACTTGCGACACGGGTAAATTCATTTAACTGTTCACTGGCCTGACGCAGGTTCTCCAAGGTTGCAGTGGTGTCGCCCTGAACGCTAGTAACGGTTTGACGCAAAGAAACCATGGTGGCAACCAATTCACGCATCAGAATATTGAGTTGATCTTTATCGGTGACTTTAGCAATTCGATCCAACAAGACATTGAGATCTTGCACTGAATTAATTAGGCCCGCATTATTTTTACCATCGCCAGCCATTAATTTATTCAAATTATCCAATAAGGCATCAAACTTCCTCTGGGTTCCCTCAACATCAAGACCGTTGAGAGCACCAATTAACTTTTGTATTCCTGAAATAATTTCATCTGCTTGGTTTGGCATTGATGGGACAACTGCATACTCGGGCGCCCATGGAAAAGGTAAGGGAGAGTATTGGGTAGCGCTTGGGTAGAAATCTAACTCCACATAGTTGACGCCAGTAATGCCCATCGATCGAATGCGCGCACGCAAGTTATCTTTAATGAATGTTTCCAGATGACTTTTCTCAATAGCATCGCCATAGATTTGCATTCTCACAACAACATACTCTTGCTTCTGTACCATCGGGACCTCTTTTTCATACAAGTCACCCGAGAGAGCAATCATCGTCACCTGTCCAATCTTAACGCCTCGAAAGCGTACCGCCGCACCAGCATCTAAGCCTGTCACTGATTGCTTGACATAGGTTTCGACCATGAATGATTTTTTGAAAAATTGCCCTGAGCCAAAGATCAAGATGACAGTGAGTAACGCACCGATTGCCGCGAGCACAAAAATGCCAAGACGGAAGTAATTAGGGTTGGAGTTATTGCTCATGCTGCATCCTTGCTCATGATGCGATTAAAAAATTGATGCACTCGGGGATCTTTACTGCTATCTCTTAATACCTTAGGATCGCCTTGCGCAATAATGCCCTTGGCATCCTTATCCAACATAATGACTTTATCGGCGATGGAATAAATACTGGCTAGCTCGTGAGAGACGATCACAAAGGTAAATCCTAAGTTTTTTGAAAGATCTAAAATCGTACTATCGAGATCAGCCGACGTAATCGGATCAAGACCCGCTGAAGGCTCATCCAGAAATAGTATTTTAGGATCTAAAGCCATCGCCCGTGCGATTGCAGCCCGCTTTTGCATGCCGCCGCTAATCTCGCTAGGCATATACGTTTCATATGGCAGTAAGCCCACCAAGTCCAGTTTGCATCGGGCTAATAAATTCATCTGATCTCTAGTCAACTTGGTGTACTCCTCCATAAAGAGTGTCACGTTATCCAGTAGATTCATGGAGCCGAATAAAGCGCCCTGCTGATACATGACCCCGAAGCTCGTCATGATTTTTTGGCGCTCAGCACCTTGGGCGATAGTGATATTTTGACCCTCGATCAATACATCCCCAGCAAGAGGCTGATATAGGCCGAATAAATTCTTTAAGAGACTTGATTTACCGCAACCTGATCCACCCAAAATCACAAAGATCTCACCGTTATTAACGGAGAAGTTGAGATTTTGTAATAGCACGTTTGAGCCGTAACCCACAGTGAGGTTTTGCACATCAATCGCTTTATCCAAAGCATCCATCAGAAACCTGTCCTGTAAGAGATGTAAGCAAAGATACCGTCGACCAGCACAATCATGACAATGCTACTCACCACTGCCCGGGTTGCGGAAATACCTACAGCCGCTGCACCGGTACCGGTTTGCATGCCTCGTAAACAACCCATTGCAGAGACAACCACGCCAAAGAGAGTAGCCTTAAGAAGACCAGATAGAACATCCTCAACATCGACAGCCGCTAACATGCCGTTGTAGAAATTAATAAAGGGAATGCCATAAATTTGCATGGTCAGCATGGAAGAAAAAATACTGACGATGTCGGCAAATAAGGTCAATATTGGCGCCACTAATATGCCAGCTAGCACTCTTGGCACCACTAGAAATCGGATGGGGCTTAAGCCGCCAGTGACTAATGCATCGACTTCACTGTTCACAGTCATCGTACCAATCTCGGCTGCAAATGCTGCTGATGAGCGGCCGGCAAGCAAGATCGCAGTAATCAGTGGGCCCATCTCCCTGACGATACCTAGCGCAGCGAGTGGCCCAACAAATGAGACGGCGCCAAATTGTTCCATACCAATCGCAGCCTGAAAGGACAGAATAACGCCAATCAAAAATGCAACTAGACCAACAATAGGTAATGCGGCAATACCTGCCTCTACAGCAGCGTTCACAAAGTCCCCCCAGCGAACTTGCCTGATATTTCGGATTGACCAAGCTAAATCCGCTGACAGGTGACCGGTAAACCTCACTAGGCCGCGAGCATCATCTATCAAATTCTGCGCAGCCATGCCAGTACTCACAACAAAACTTCTTTTTTGTTTTGCAGTAGGTGCCGGGAATAATTTATTAATTGGATCGAATTCACGCAAGAGCGGCTGATACTTAGGATCTAAACCTTGAATATCAAACTGTCCGCCTGCTTTGTTCTGCGCCTCTTGCACATCAATCAAAAATGCAAATGCCGATCCATCCAAAGAGCTGACTTTTGATGCGTCAAAAATCAGTGAGTGCGCTTGTGTACTTCCTTGCCCTAGCCACTGATTTTGCTGTTTCCGAACATCACTCCACACTCCAGCCAGGGAATACACATTAACGGCGCCACTCAAGCTAACTTGTGCATGGCCTGCATCCACCTGCGACCAAACCGCCACTGGAGTGATTGAAATTGAAGAATTGGAGGCCGAAATGCTCATAGGCAAACTATAAGGGATCTACATGAAACCACTATGAAATGCCTCAAAAAAGAAAAAGGGCCCAGTTTTTCAACTAGGCCCTGTAAGGGTTGGTGCGGCTGGCAGGAATTGAACCCACGACCCCTTGGTTCGTAGCCAAGTACTCTATCCAGCTGAGCTACAGCCGCAACAGTCATAATTATGCCATGGAAGAGAAGAACTACATCACACCTGCTGGTCACGAACGCATTAAAAGCGAGCTTTTACAGCTCCTAAACCTGGATCGGCCAGAGGTTGTCAAGGTTGTTCACTGGGCCGCCTCCAATGGCGACCGCTCCGAGAATGGTGACTATATTTACGGAAAAAAGCGCCTTCGGGAGATAGATCGCCGGATTCGCTTCCTCAACCAGCGCCTTGAATTTGCTGTGGTGGTCGATAACCAAGTCCGAAAATCGGGTGAAGCCGATGCCGATCAGGTCTTTTTTGGGGCCACCGTCACTTATGAGAACTTGGAAGGTGTCGATGCTGGCAAAAAGACCAGCATTACGATTGTGGGCGTCGATGAGGTTGATTTAGATCTGGGTCATGTCAGCTGGGTATCACCTATAGCCAAAGCCTTAATCAAATCGCGCCTAGGTGATTGCGTCAAAATTCAAACGCCAACGGGCCCAACTGAGATTGAAATCCTGGACATTCAGTACAAATAAAAGAGATTTACAGGAATCTAACTAACCCGGACGCGGGTCACGCGCATCACATCATGGTTTGCACGCAAACTACGCATGACTTTAGCGAGATGTAAGCGGTCTGATACCTGAATGGTGAAACGAATCGTGACAGCATCTTCTTTGTAGCGATCATCCATCGATACGTTCATGATGTTGGAATCTGCAGCAGTCACACTGCTTGCCACTCTAGCTAATACGCCTTTGCCTTGATGCGTATCAATCGCTAGGTCAACCTCAAACTCCCGATTAACCTCTTTACCCCACTCGACCTCTACCCACTTATCACTATCTTTAGAGAGCATTCTGAGGGCTACTTGGCAGTCATTGGTATGCACCTGCAAACCCTCACCCTTACCAAGATAACCAATAATGTTATCGCCTGGAATAGGATGACAGCAGGTTTGAAAATGAATCGAGTTTCCTTCGCGACCATCCACCAGGATGGCTTGACGCTGATGATGGTGTGAGGCAATTTCTTGTTGGGGGGAGACCCAGTCTGCCGCGCCCAAGCGCATTTGGTCGGAGCCACCCTCATCATCAATCAAAATATTTAAGCGAATTGCCAGCTCTTGAGAGGATCTGCGGCCCAAGGCAATATTCACACAGGCCTCTTCGCGCGTTTTATCGCCAGTCCAATGCAATAACTTTTCCCAGAGCTCTGGTGATAGTAGTCCAGCATCAACTCCCTGCTGACGCAATGCACTAGCCAACAGGCGTTCACCTAACTGCAAAGACTCGGCATAGTGCTTGGTCTTCAGTGAATGCCGAATCGAGGCGCGAGCCTTTCCTGTCCTCACAAATGCTAACCAACCTGGATTAGGTTGAGAGTTCGCAGATGTCACTACCTCAACAATATCGCTGTTCTTTAACTCACTACGGAGAGGTAACTGCATGCCGTTAATCTTGACTGCTACGCAAGTATTACCTACATCACTATGAACGGAATAAGCAAAATCGAGAGCGGTAGCACCACGCGGCAAGGCTCTAATCTGCCCTTTCGGCGTAAAGACATAAACTGCATCCGGGAATAAATCAATTTTGACGTGCTCTAAGAATTCTTGAGAATCGCCACTGCTATCCTGAATATCAATCAAGGATTGCAGCCATTGGTGTGCGCGGTTTTGCACCTCGCTCATATCGGGACCGCCATCTTTATAGGCCCAGTGCGCAGCAACACCTGCTTCAGCAACCGCATGCATATCGCTTGTACGTATCTGGAACTCTACTGGCACGCCTGATGGACCCAATAGCGTCGTATGCAAAGACTGATAACCATTGAGCTTAGGAATGGCAATGTAATCCTTAAACTTTCCAGGCATGGGCTTGTAGAGCGCATGCAAAATGCCGAGCGCACGATAACACTCATCAATTGAATGGACAGTGACCCTGAACGCATACACATCGAGCACTTGAGAAAAGCTCAAATGCTTACTGCGCATTTTGCTGTAGATACTAAATAGGGTTTTTTCTCGACCCTGCAGATCCACTCCGAGATTGGCTTTTGCAAATGCCATCCGGGCATTCTGCAAAATCTTCTCCACCATCTCCTTGCGGTTACCGCGCGCCCGCTTTACTGCACCTTCAATCACCCTAAAGCGCATGGGCATGGAGTAACGGAAACTCAAGTCTTGTAAATCGCGGTAAATGACATTGAGACCTAAGCGGTGTGCAATCGGAGCGTAGATCTCAATCGTTTCAGCAGCTACCCGGCGACGCTTTTCCATTGGGACAGCATCAAGCGTGCGCATATTGTGTGTACGATCTGCGAGCTTGACCAAAATGACTCGGACATCGCGCGCCATTGCCATAAACATCTTGCGAAAGCTTTCAGCTTGTGCCTCAGCATGACTTTGGAACTCCAGCTTATCGAGCTTAGTTAAGCCCTCTACGAGCTCTGCTACTTTGCTACCAAACTTACCAACTAGGTCTGCTTGAGTACAACCCGTATCCTCAATCACATCATGCATTAAAGCCGCCATGATGGATGACGCGTCTAAGCGCCAGGTAGCGCAAAGCTCAGCAACTGCTACTGGATGGGTAATGTAAGGTTCACCACTGTGGCGATACTGACCAAGATGAGCCGCATCAGCAAAATGAAAGGCTTGCTTAATGAGGGTAATTTCTTCAGGCTTAAGATAACCCAATTTAGAAATCAGTCCATCAATTGAAACAACTTGGTGCTTTAGAGGTAATGCAGGCGCAGAGGTTGGGCCAAACAGGTGTCGACTCGATTGAGCCAACAATGTCGCGATGATGGAAGACTTATCGCTGTGAGCGATCTCTTTAGGCGAGATCTGACCTTTGAGTTCCGATGTGTTTGGGTCGCCTAAGGGGAGCTCCACAACGGAACCCCTAAATTACAAAGGTACTTTGGTCAACATGTCACGGTCGGTTACACCAGCAGCAACTTCACGTAATGCAACTACGGTTGCTTTATCTCTGGACTCAACACGTGGGGAGTGACCTTGAACTAATTGACGTGCACGATAAGTCGCAGCCAATACCAGCTCAAAACGATTGGGGATGGTTTTTAGACAATCTTCTACAGTAATACGGGCCATGCTGGACTCACTTAAATTTAGCTTCAACTCCCATAGGATAACTGATTAGACTCCGAGGCGCTTTAAAAGCGCAGGGTTACGAGCCATAATCGGCCCTGAGCGCAAGCGGCTGGCTGCAACCACCTGTCGTAAATCAATCAATGCCTGCTCAAAATCATCGTTGATCACAATAAAATCAGCTTCATAAGCATGCTGGAGCTCTAAATGCGCTGCAGCCAATCTCCTCTGAATGGTGGCCTCATCATCTTGACCCCGTTTACGCAAGCGCTCTTCTAGCGCCTCAAATGAAGGCGGGAAGATAAAGATCCACTGCACTTCCGGAATGATTTGACGAATCTGTTGCGCACCCTGCCAGTCGATTTCCAACATCACATCGCGCCCGGTTTTCATCTGAGTCTCAATCCAGGCTTTGGATGTACCGTAAAAATTGCCGTGTACTTCAGCATGCTCCAAAAAATTGCCTTGGTCACGCTCGGCGATAAATGCATCTCTCTTGATAAAGCGATAGTCCTTGCCATCTACCTCACCCGGTCTTGGCGCACGCGTTGTTGTTGAGAGTGAGAGCTTGAGGGCTGCATCCTCTTGTAACAAGGCATTCACTAAAGAAGATTTGCCGGCCCCTGATGGAGCGACGATCATCAGCATGCTGCCTTGGTAGGCAGGAGTTAAATTTGCTTTAGGTTTAGGGCTTGCCATAATCATTTGTAGAAATAATGCTTACTCTAAATTTTGCACTTGTTCACGCATTTGCTCAATCAAGAGCTTGAGCTCTAAAGCAGCTTGTGTACATTCTTCTGAAACCGATTTGGAGCTCAAGGTATTGGCTTCACGATTTAACTCTTGCATTAAGAAATCCAAACGCTTACCTACCGGACCCTTGCCCGCTAAGGCAGTATCAACTACTTGAAGATGAGTCTTGAGTCGGGCAAATTCCTCTGCCACATCGATACGCACGGCATAGAGCACCACCTCTTGACGGATCCGCTCCATCAACTCGGTGCCAGACCCACTACTCTTGCCTTGTTCTTGGGCAGTTAATGCTTCTGCCAAGCGCTCGGTGAGCTTCTCTTGATACTGGGCGACATAGACTGGAACCTTTGGTTCGATCACCTTAACAATCTCACGCATCTTGCTGGTAATAGTAGTTAGGACCGTTACCAAGGCTTTGCCTTCGGCATGGCGACTATCCACTAAGGCGGCTAAGGCAGCGCGGCCGGCTTCCACAGTAGCAGTAATCCAACCCTCTTCTTCACCTCTCGGCTCAGAAACAATTCCGGGCCAACGCAAAATATCGGAGATACGCAGTACTTCTGCATTCGGAAAGGCTACTTGAGCATGCTCTTGAAGGGTGTAAAGCGCATCTAGGCGATCTTTGCTTAAGGCGCCTAAGGCATGGGGATTGGCTTTAGCCGCCCCAGCAGCACCCGAATTTACGCGCCATGCGGCCCGGAACTCGACCTTACCCCGAGAAAGGCTTTGCGTAGCCAGTTCTCGTAAGGCAGGCTCAGCCCCGCGACATTCGTCCGGAAGACGAAAGCCCAAATCCAGAAAGCGGCTATTTACAGCCCGACATTCCACTTGCAGATCAGCTACTACGCCAGCCCCTAGGGAGACTTGGCGAGAAGCGCTGCCATAACCAGTCATGCTCGATATCATAGGGACATTGTAGATCTTTAGGAGCATACCCCATGACTCAGCACAACATCACCCGCCCAAGTGGTCGCACCCCAACGCAATTGCGCCCTGTGAGTATCAGCCGTGCCTTTACCAAGCATGCCGAGGGCTCCGTCCTGATTGCGTTTGGCGACACCAAAGTCCTTTGTACAGCCAGCGTCCTGGAAAAGGTACCTCCCCATAAAAAAGGCTCTGGTGAAGGTTGGGTTACCGCTGAATACGGCATGCTCCCCCGTTCGACCCACACCCGCAGCGACCGTGAAGCAGCTCGTGGCAAACAATCTGGTCGCACCCAAGAGATTCAGCGCTTGATCGGCCGTGCGATGCGCAGCGTATTTGATCTGAAAGTATTGGGTGAAAGAACCATCCATTTAGATTGCGATGTCTTGCAAGCTGATGGCGGAACAAGAACTGCATCGATTACCGGCGCTTATGTAGCAGCACGAGATGCAATTAATACTCTCTTGCAAAGTGGTGCACTTAAAGCCGATCCGATTATTGATAGTGTTGCAGCGATTTCTGTTGGGATCTACCAAGGCGTACCCGTACTCGATTTAGATTACCCAGAAGACTCTTCTTGCGATACCGATATGAATGTGGTTATGACAGGCAAAGGCGGCATGATTGAAGTGCAAGGCACTGCTGAAGGCCCCGCTTTCTCCCGCGCTGAATTAAATGCCTTGTTAGATCTGGCCGAAAAAGGCATTCGTGATTTAACTCAGCTACAAAAAGAAGCATTTAAATAAAAGGTAGATGGTGCAAAAGCTCGTTCTTGCTTCTAACAATGCTGGCAAAGTCCGTGAATTTCAGGAACTCTTGGCGCCGTTTCACTTTCAAATCATCCCTCAAGGTGAATTGGGTATTCCGGCGGCGGAAGAGCCGCACCATACCTTTATTGAGAATGCCCTTGCTAAGGCACGTCATGCTAGTGCTGCGAGCGGCTTACCCGCACTCGCAGATGACTCCGGGATTTGTGCCCATGCCTTAGATGGAGCACCTGGAGTGTACTCAGCGCGTTACGCAGGGCTTGATGGCGATAATGCAGCTAATAATCAAAAACTGATTGCAGCATTGCAGAGCAAAGCTGATCGTGGAGCGCACTATGTTTGCGCGCTGGTGATGGTCAATAACGCCAAAGACCCAGAGCCCCTGATTGTGCAAGCCCGCTGGTATGGCCAAATTATTGATGATGCACGGGGTGATGGTGGCTTTGGTTACGACCCCCACTTTTTTATACCAGAGCTGGGCAAGACCGTCGCCCAATTAGAGCCCTCTGAGAAAAACCAGATCAGTCATCGTGGTCAAGCCTTGCGTGAACTCATTACTCAACTCCAAATCCGTGCTCAATACGCTTAATTCTGTTTTGGCTACGCAGCCAAAACTCACCGCCCTACCTCCGCTGTCTTTGTACATTCACTTTCCGTGGTGCGAAAAGAAATGTCCTTACTGCGATTTCAATTCACATCAAATCAAAGATGGCAAGCAAGGTTTTGATGAAGCGCGCTACATCAAAGCCCTCATTACTGATTTAGAAACAGAGCTACCTCGCATCTGGGGTCGTCAAGTACACAGCATCTTTATTGGTGGTGGCACCCCCAGCTTGTTATCTGCCCATGGCATGAATGAACTCCTTTCAGCCGTAAGGGCACGAGTGAACCTAGAGCCCGATTGTGAGATTACTATGGAGGCCAATCCTGGCTCAGTGGAGACCGATAAGTTTGCTGGCTTTGCTAAGGCAGGAATCAATCGCGTCTCTTTAGGTATTCAGAGTTTTCAGGATGCCCAACTCAAAGCTTTAGGGCGCATACATAGTGGTGAAGAAGCCAAGCGCGCGATTGCCATTGCTCTGCAACACTTTAAATCCGTTAATCTCGATCTCATGTTTGGCTTACCGAATCAAAGTCTAGAAGCCGCAAAATCCGATATTGAAACTGCTCTCTCGTTTAAGACGCCACACCTCTCTTTCTATAACCTGACGCTAGAACCCAATACCTACTTTGCGAACTTTCCTCCAAAACTACCCAGCGAGAATGAGATTGATGCGATCTTTGAGCAGAACTTGAACCTACTAGAGGCGGCAGGCTATCGACGCTACGAAGTATCTGCGTACGCCAAGAAAGATCAGGAGTGCAAACACAATCTCAATTACTGGCGCTTTGGGGATTACATCGGGATTGGTGCAGGCGCGCATGGAAAAATTTCCTTCCCTGACAAAATTACGCGTCAGGTGCGAGAACGTCATCCAGAAACCTATATGCAGGCGATGGAAACTAAAGGCAATGCATTGATCGAAGCGAAAGAGATTCCGGCCAAAGATCTCCCTTTTGAATTCATGCTCAATACCTTGCGCCTGACTGATGGTGTGGACACCGTTACATTTGGAGAGCGCACTGGCTTGCCGCTCAATGTAGTGTCAAAAGGATTGGATGAGGCTAGTAAAAAAGGTTTGTTAGATTCAAACCCTAACAAGCTCAAAGCAACTGAACAAGGATTGCGCTATCTGAATAATCTTCAAGAGATATTCTTATAAAGCTCTGATATTGCTTAGAGCTGGACTTACTTTCCAGACCAGCTAGGTGGCTTACCATCCAGAAATGAAGCAACCCCATTCCTAAAGTCATCGCTGCCATAACACTCTCGAATTAGGTCATTGCAATCGGGTAAATTATTTTTGATGATTCTTGCAAGCGCTTGTTTGCTAGATTTTTGCGTGATGGGCGCCAAGCCCATTAGGCGCTCAGCTAGCTGATTTGCTTCATGCTCAAGCGCTTCAGCCGGATAGGCACCTAGTAGGTAACCCTGTTTGAGTAGCTCGGGTGCATTCACCAGCTCCGCCAATAACAACATACGCTTGACGATATTGATGCCCAGGTGCGCAATAAGCCAAGCGACGTTGCCAGCAGATAAACAATTACCCAGTGTTTTGGCAATCGGCACTCCGAAGCGCGCATCGGGTGTGGAGATTCTGAAATCGCAACAACTCGCAATTGCTAGACCTCCACCAACTGCCATGCCATCAATAACTGCAATCGTTGGCATAGGCAACATAGCTAAAGGTGCGAGGTAGGCATCAATGCCCTCTTCGTACCGAATCCCATCATCGCCAGTAGTAAAGCTAGAGAACTGGGCGATATCACTTCCCGAGACAAAGGACTTACCGCCAGCGCCTCTCAAAATGGCAACTCTAGCCGAAGAACTCTGAGCCAAATCCTCACAAATCGATTTCAGGCTTTGATACATTCCCACTGTCATTGCATTGCGAGCGGCAACATGGTCAAACGTAATGTACGCAATCTTATTGCGAAGCTCTAAGCGAACTTCGGCAATACGATCTGGGGTGGAGTCTGTAGCTGTTGTCATGGAGTAAAAAATAGAAGGGGAATTATTCAGCCTTGATATTTAAGCTCTTTACCAAGCGCTGGTACTTCGCCAACTCACCTGCCAGGAACAAATTAAAGGCTGCTGGTGTTGCTGGGCCCTCTGGTTGTAAGCCTTGAGAATCTAATGTTTTCTTAATCTCTGGATCATTGGTGGCTGCTTTTACGGCCTGATCAATCTTATTTACGACTGCAGGATCCATGCCTTTGGGCCCCATCACGGAATACCAGTTAGTCACATCAAAGCCAACAATACCTACCTCATTAAATGTAGGGACGTTGGGTAGCAATGCCAAGCGCTTTGGCGTAGAGATTGCCAAAGCTTTTAAACTACCTTGGCGAATCTGCTGCAAGTTTGGCGGCAAGGTATCAAAGTTCATGGTGATTTGACCGCCCAATAAATCCACAATCGCTTGACCGCTACCTTTGTAGGGTACGTGACTCATTTCTACGCCAGCAATCTTCGAGAACAAAGCGCCTGCTAGATGCTGGGTGCTGCCGATACCGGAAGAGCCGTAAGTCATCTGCCCTGGGTTTTGCTTCGCCAAGGAAATCAATTGCGCCACTGAGTTCACTGGCAGAGAGGACTTAACAACCAACACGTTTGGCACGTAACCTAAATAGGTAGTTGGTGTGAAATCCGTCGCTGGGTTGTATGGCACATTCTTCAGAACATATGGAGAAATCGCATTGGAATTCGAGTGGCCCATGAGCAAGGTGTGGCCATCTGGATTTGATTTAGCAACGAGGTCTGCACCAATAGTGCCAGCTGCACCAGATTTGTTTTCAATAATGACGCTTTGGCCTAAGATCTCACTCATCTTGGGAGCAATGGCACGAGCCACAATATCCGTGCCGCCACCAGGAGCGAAGCCTACAATTAAGCGAATGGGTTTTGTTGGAAAGGCCTGTTGAGCATTAGCAGTCAATGACAAAGTACTGCAGATACTTAGGACCAAGAAAGCAAGCTTAAACAGAATCCGCTTGGAGGATTGATTGATCATGCTGTCTCCATTTTTTGTTTTATATTGATAACAATCAACTAAGATTGCTATCTAAACATATAAAAACTATTGAGACAATGATGAAAACACCTACCAGCAAGCCTTTACCCCTGGCTGGCGTTCGAGTTCTTGACGTAAGTCAAGTCATGGCCGGCCCCTACTGCTGCATGTTGCTTGCTGACTTGGGTGCCGATGTCATCAAAATTGAGCCGCCTGGTACTGGAGATCAAACCCGTGGGGCAATGGGATTCAAGATGAAAGGTTCAGACAGCATGGGCTTTCTGAATATGAATCGCAATAAACGCAGCGTCACGCTCAACCTCAAAACAGAAGCCGGTAAAAAAGTATTTTTTGAGCTTGTGAAAACTGCAGATATTTTGGTCGAGAACTATCGTCCCGGCGTCATGAAAAAACTGGGTATCGATTACCCCTCCCTGAAAGATCTCAACCCGGGATTAGTCTATGCCAGCATCTCCGGATTCGGGCAAACAGGACCTTGGGCAGATCGTCCCGGCTTTGACCTAATGGCACAAGCCATGTCTGGTGTCATGAGCGTGACAGGTTATCCAGACGGTCCTCCGGTAAAGGCGGGCGTTCCAGTGGCGGATATTGGTTGCGCCCTTTTTGCAGTCTATGGAATATTGTCAGCCTATATTGGCAAGACCAAATCGGGTGAAGGTCAATTTATTGATGCCTCCCTATTTGATTCTGCGTTGGCTTTCTCGATTTGGGATACAGCGCAATACTGGGGCACCGGTATTGAGCCGTACAAGTTGGGTACAGCCAATCATATGAGCGCACCTTATCAGGCTATGAAAGCTGCTGATGGTTATTTCGTAATGGGCGCCACCAATCAAAAACTCTGGAAACTCCTCTGCGACAAGATTGATCGCCCGGAATTATTTGAAGACCCACTTTTTAGAACCAATCCACTACGCCTTGCCAATCGCTTAATACTGGCTGCGGAGCTAGAGAAAACGTTTATCACCAAGACTAGTGAAGAATGGGTGGATCTCCTCTTGGCAGCAGGCATTCCGGCCGGACCGATCAATACCTACCCACAGGCATTTGATAGTGAGCATGGGCAGTATCGCCAGATGCGTATGGAGATTGATCACCCGATTGAAGGCAAAGTTCCCAATATTGGCTTTGCAGTCAAGATGATGGGCACACCGCAACAGGTTTCTCGACACCCTCCTTTGCTTGGTGAACACACGAATGAGGTACTCAAGGAATTGGGTATTGCTGGTGATGAACTCAAAGCACTGGAAGATGGTGGCGCATTCGCAGCCTGAATCATTGACTGCTTACTAAAAAAGAAATGGGCTCCGAGGAGCCCATCTTTCTAATACCTGTCTGCTATTTTATTTTCCTTAAGCACCTTCTGAATTAGCAATTGGAGGAGCCTCAAACGGATCCTTGCTTGGTTTGGCAGGAGGTGCTTTTTTGGCCTTCGTACCAGGCATCAACTCAAAGTCGGGAGTGAAGATAGTCATCGTGCTGCGCAGTTGCTCAAATGCTTTGCGATCCCCTTCAAACTTGGCTTTACCTTCTGATTGGAGTTTTTCAAAAGTAGTTTGTCCGCCCATGACTTTTTCTAAATCGCTACGATTGACGGTGATAGTCAGGTTTGGCTGTTTATCTTGATAGCCCTTGATATTGCTCAGCGCAGAATTACTCATCTCTACGACAAACTTTTCACCATTATCTGGCGTACTCAAGTTGATAGTGAACTTCATGCCAGCAGCTTTTTTACTGTCCATGCTGATCGCCATGGCATTCAACCAAAGCTCTGTAGTCATCGCTTTGATCATGTCAGGACCATTGGTCTTTGGTGACGCTCCAGAAGGCATGCCATGACGCAATTCATAGGCAGCACCCAAGAAGCTATTACGTACGCTTGGACTTTCTTTTTGATAGCCAATTTGTTCAAAAATATCTGCTAGCAAATCTTTAGCTGCCGTGTTGTTTGGCTCTGCATAAACTAACTTATTGACGATCTCCATTGCTTCACGATATTTTCCCTGCTTATAGAGCTGCTTACCCTTTGCCATGATCTTGCCTGAACCACCCATCATCTCTACGTAGAGTGGCGCTGAATCTTTTGGTGATAAGGGAATCAAGGTGGCAGGATTAGCATCCCAGTAACCTAGGTAACGATTGATCACAGCGCGACTGTTGTGCTCCTCTGAGCCATGGTAGCTATGCGCTGCCCATTGAGACTTCAGGCTCTCCGGTTGCTTGTAGACGTTATGGACTTCATTAATCGTCACACCATTGTTCGCTAAATGCAGGACTTCATTGTTTAGGTGTGCATAACTATCACGCTGCGTGCGCATCACTTCTTGCACGCGATCATTACCCCAACGCGGCCAGGAATGTGAAGCGAACATCACTTGCGCCTCAGTGCCGTAACGATACAAGGCGTTGTTGATATTCTTGGACCAGGCTAATGCATCACGTACAAGTGCGCCGCGCAAGGTGTAAATATTGTGGATGGTGCCGGTGATATTTTCTGCAGCCCAGAATGCTTTCATCTGTGGGAAATAGGTATTCATCTCCGCTGGAGCTTCTGTGCCAGGTGTGTTCTGAAACTCCATCTCTACACCATCAACCGTCATTTTTTCAAATGGCTCATTAATCAGAATAGTTGGTTCAATTAAACCCAGGTTACCGGCCGCAGTATTTTTACCAATCGACTGGTCAACGTGTCCAAATGGGCTGCGTGGCAATAAAACGCCGTACTGGAAATACAAACGACGCGTCATGGCATTACCCGCATAGACGTTCTCTGCTACAGCGTGATCCATGAAACCAGCTGGGGCAATAATCTTCACTTTGCCACTCTTCACGTCTGCCTCATCCACAACACCGCGCACACCACCAAAGTGGTCAGCATGAGAATGGGAGTACACCACGGCCACTACTGGGCGCTTACCTAACTTCTCATTTACTAACTCTAAAGCTGCTCTAGCAGTTTCTTTTGAGGTCAATGGGTCAAAGACAATCCAACCCGTATTGGTTTTGACAAAGCTGATGTTCGATAAGTCAAAACCACGTACTTGATAAATCTTTCCTGGTACGACTTCATAGAGGCCGTAGCCCATATTGAGAATCGCTTGACGCTGTAACGATGGGTGAACGCTATCAAAGTCTTTACCTTGCAAGAGGAAGTCATAACTACCCATATCCCAAGCGACGTTACCGGCATCTGCCATGATGGTTTTATAGGCAGGCGCCGCAATAAATCCCCTCTTAGATTCTTCAAAGTCACGCTTATCCTCAAATGGCAAAGTTTTGCGCAAGCCATTTTGTAGATCGACCGTAAATGTGGACGGCGCCTTACCCTTAGAGTCAAAGTGCTTGCCCTGCATTGCGCCAGGGTCAGCAACCACGCCACCACCGCCAGCGGCAATAGCGGGATTACCGCAAATGAGGCTAATAGATAGAGCAATGAAGGAGAGTTTGGTTTTCATGAAAGCCTTGAAGTAACACATGTGTTGGTAAAAAAGTTATCTCACGAATGTAAAGATTGCTATAGCCGTAGGCAATTAGCTATAGGGCTAATACCTAGCCCTGTATTGAGGGCAAGAAGATCGTAAATTGAGCGCCCCCACTTGGGGCATCTTGAAAGCGCAGATGACCGCCATGACGAGTCACAATGTGTTGGCAAAGCCATAAACCCAAGCCCATGCCAGAGCGCTTTTTACTGCTGGTGAGCAATTCAAATAAATGGGGTTGCATATCCGCAGGGACGCCAGGGCCATTGTCAATGATTAGTATTTCAACACCCCCAGTGACACCAGAGCACTCTATTTGCAAAATCCTGGGCATGGTGCTTGAATCCGCAAGCGCTTGAGTGGCATTGTTCATTAAATTGAGGAGAACCTGCTGAATTTCTGCTCGGTTGATATTGGCCCATGTACTTGGTGCGAGTCTAAGGACAATCTGGATATTTTTTGATGCAATTTCTGGCTGGGTGATCTTCAGAACAGATTCTATTAATTCGCCAAATTCGGTTTGTTCGGCACCTACTTTTCCATCAGAAAAGATTGATCGGAGAGACCGAATGATATTTGACGCTCTTTGGTTATCAGACAGGAGCGCCGCTAAGATTTCTTGATTCTGATCGAAGCTTAAACCTCCTTCGGAAAGCTTCTTTTGCAAAAATTGAATATTTAGAGATGTAGCGCCTAATGGCTGATTAAGCTCATGGGCAATCGAAGCAGATAAGGCACCAGTTGCGACTGTTTTGTTGGCTTTGAGTAACTGGGATATCAAGCTCTCTCGCTCAGCTAGGAGCGCTTTGATTTCATCATTCTCAGTCTGGGATTTTGCATTTGCTAAGACAACCTTTTCCGTCCAATACCCCCCTAGCGCAATGTAAGAGAGAGTGTTGATCACTAACTGACCAATGGTGAGCAGAATCAATAACTGTGGAATTTGCTCTACCCTACTAATAGTGAAACCGGTAGAAGCTAAAACCCCTAAACGCCCCAATGCAAAAAGAAGCTCGGCGGCAGTTGCGTATTGCAAATACATTAATTGCCGAGAGAGCTCTAAACCTCTTTGCTGTCTGAGTATCGCAATTTGCCACGAGAAGAATATGACGGCTATGACACACATAAATATGGTGCGGATCTCGTAGCTTCCATCAATACGAAGATACTCAAAAGTCGGCACAAAAATAATGGCGGAGAGCGCAAAGCCATATTGCAAACGCTTGCTGACTGGTCCAATCAGAGATTTACAAAACAGGAGCTGAAAGACGGCAGCGATATAAAACAGAGAATTGGCTATTGTGAAATTAAATTCGGGCTTTTGCAGGTCCTGGATTACGAGAATGCCGCTAGCAAAGATCAATAGAGCAGCGATATTAATCATCAATGAGCTCATCCAGTATCGATTTGGTCTGAGCTCACCCTGAGAGCGGTGGTAGTGATAAATACCCAATAACAAACCCAACTGAATCGTAGCCAGGATAAAGAAATAAAGGGCTATTAGGAGCTTCATATTGTCTATCGTACAACGATCACCTACCCAGCCACCACGACCCATCTTACTGAGTCAGACTAGGCAAGCCACCGCTCAAGGTCAGATAGAAAAAGTAAAGTGCGCCCAAAAAGATCAAGGCGCCAATGACATATTGCGGATAACGTATCCCTTGCTCTGGCATGCCCTGTTTTTTACCATTCACCATGGATCTGACGAGATTCTGTCTTTCGATCACACTCATGCCAATGGCCGCAATGATGTGAATGATGACTAAGCCAAGAGCCAAGCTGGCAAATACTTCATGAGCCTCTGATACAAAGTCACCCAAAAACTCTTTAACCGATAGATAGCCAGTAAAACCAATTAACAGGATGAGCAACATCAGCGTAAACATCACCAAACCACCCGCTGGATTGTGACCAACATCGTGATGAGGATGGCCACGTAACATGGCCATAAAGTACTCCATGACTGCCCGAGGACTTTTGAGAAATTGACTAAATCTAGCGTAACGGGTGCCAATCAAGCCCCATACCAATCGGATGAGAACCAACAGGCATGCGGTGTAGCCAAATGCATAGTGAATCAAGATCCAACTCTCACTCTCTGAGCTGAGCCAAGCGCCTGCAAAACAGATTACTAGAAGCCAATGCAATACCCTCACTGGCATATCCCAAACCATAATGGCCTGTCTTACTTTGCCAGTAGCACCAACTGCGCCATTCGGGAGATTATTCATTTCGCTGGGATCTGGATGTTTTTCTTACTAAAGATGCCATTAGCAGCATCGATAGGAAAAGCACCACTCTGCGCTCCGATTAATGTCATTCACTCAGTATGTGCTTATTAAAAGACTAAAGGTTGAGGAATATCCATAAATAGCGCGTAATTAGGCCTTTTTAAGCGAATTTGCCCTGAAAACTCATTCTGATTAATAACATGAGTAATACAATCTCCATAATTGTTAAAAACAACTATATTTACCAATTACCGCATTACTACCCATGGGTAATGTGACCCAATTAATTAAGGATTAATACCGTTATGAAAAAAATAATCATTATTGTTGTTCTTGCCGCTATCGCAGTCGGCGCATACTTTTTCCTCACTAAGCCAAAAGCTCCAGTAGCTGCAGTAGCTGCTCAAGAGGCTGCCCTCATTTATGACGGTGAAGTGATCAAGATTGATGCTGCAACACGCACTGTTACCCTCAAAAACCAAGATGGCGAGACTTCTATCGTTGCTGGTCCTGAAGTAAAGAACTTTGCTGAAATTAAAGTTGGTGATCATTTTGATGTGGTCTACGAACTAGCTGTTGCTATTGAGTTGGTTAAGGTGAAGAACCCAGGTACAACTAGCGAGCAAGTTACTACAAGCACTACTACTGCCCCGCAAGGCGACAAGCCAGGCATGATCACTACGAATACCATCACAGCGACTGCCAATATCGAGGCGATTGATACAGCTAAAAATATCGTTTCTTTAAAAGGTCCTAAAGGAAACATCTTCAAAGTTAAAGTTCAGAATCCTGACTTAATGAAAGATATAGCTGTAAACGATCAAGTTAAAGTGGTTTACACAGAAGCGATTGCTGCCGTAGTGAGCGCACCAGCTGCTAAGAAGTAATGCACTAATCTTTTCTAGTTTCTAGAAAGACAAAACCCCAGCAAGTGATTGCTGGGGTTTTTTAATTCTAAGATTCAGTTCGGGCAATTAACTTTTGAGCCTGTATCTCCATTCCCGTAAAAATAGCCTCAGCTACATCCATTGGAAATGGCTCCGCAATACTTGATCTCACTTTATTTATGACAGACTCAGTCATCTCAAAAGAAGTTCAGATCGGTAGCACAGCGCCTCAAGTGATTACTATTCATAGTCTTTGATCTACCGGTCTTGAAATATATCTCCTGCTGCTCTGGTGAGCGCCAAAGTTCGCCGCCGGTACTCATCCAAGGAAACCTTAGCTAACTCTTGCAAGTCTGTATTTGAAATTGTCATATGCCACCCCATCAATAGTTATTTATGAAATTAGTTGGCTTCATACCTGGTGATGGAGCGTGAACCCATCCATTCCTACGCTACTAGGTGCGACTCTAGCTTTAACGCATAGGCGTGAAGCGCTGAGATCAATTATTGGGGCGGTAGATATAGGCTCGGGATATTTGTGGGGTTTTTGTTGAGTTACTAAATGAACTCGCTTTGGGTCTTTATGCCCAATGTGTCTTTCTGCCACCTTGGGCATAAAAGAGCGTTACTTTAATCGTGGCCATCAAGGGTGCGCAAGCCACCCCTTTGGGGTGCCCTTGACGGAATGAGTACGAAGCTTTTTTGAATCAGCCAACTACCTTCGCATATTCAATCTCAATAGCATTAAATATTTCTTCAGGTACTGTTGTTGTAAATTTCTTACGACGGTTAGCCGATAGTTTTCCGTTTTGCTCCATGCAAGCCAGAATTAAAGTATTGAGGTCCTTGCCCCGTATATCGTACTGACCATCAATTGCACGATAAATAATGTCGTACTTGGCCAAGAACTCAGTCTCTTCTCTTAAGTCCTTTTCTAACGCCTGCTTGGCCATCTCCAATCCAAACTCAACGCAGGCAGTGGCATTCCAATAGCGATATAAGGAATCATCTGATTTGAAGGTCATTTGATATTCATCACCGTCAATCCAAATAACTTCCCAGCGCTTGCGAGCAGGCTCAGAAAAGCTCTTTAGAGCTGCTAGGTATGGGTCTTCATTGCGCTTCATCGCAATGGATACTGGCAGCAGTAATCCCCTCTGCAGCAAGCCAGACTGGCACAACGCATGATGAAATAAGAAGCGCGATAAGCGCCCATTACCGTCCATGAATGGGTGAATGAAAACAAATCCGAATGAAACAATCGCAGCAGCAATTAAAGGATCGATCTGCTTTGGTGCGGTATTGGCAAAATCTACCAACCCCTTCATCAAGTCATTAACGATTTCAGGTGGCGGCGGAATATAAGTTACGCCAGCAGCACCACGCAATGGACTGCTTAACCAGTTTTGTTGGTGGCGATAGTTAACTGCTCTATCCAAAGGATTGGTAATGGCGGTATTCTGCAAGCCAACTAAGTACTCTTCATCTAGCTGGGTAGTCAGATGGGCTTTTTTAAGTAGCTCTACAAATGCCTCTGCTTTCGTGGCACTCGGTGTCTCATGCTCGATTTCAAAAGAGCTTTTGGTCTCACTTAAATAAGCCCAAGACATTGCCCTATCGGATGCGGCCCCACCTAGTTCTGATAAAAATTCATTTGCCTTCTGAAGGATGTTAGATTCAAGCAAACTATTAATGCGCGCAGTTCGCTCAACAGTTACGCAGTAATCCAAAGAACCCAAGCCATTGAAGTTAACTCGCCATTTGGCATTGCGTATGCTTGGTCCTGTAATGTATTTTTTGGGGTCAAATAAATTAACCATAGGCCCCGTAATTACTGGCGCGCCCTTTAACTCTTGCTTATTAAAGGCTTCCCACAAAAAACAAGCCGCACGAATGTAAACGCCTGTTGGCGATTCGCAAATTGTAGCCAGCATCTCTTGGGCTGGGATTTTTCTTAAGGCCTGCGATAACAATTGGAGATTAACTCCTTCATGCTTTAGCGCAAATAAAAGGTGGTTTAGTGGGCGATCGTCCTTAGGGGCTACTTTTGCCGGTATCAACAATGCACCCTGGGTGGGCGTTACGCTGGTCACCGAGGCAAGACGTGCAGGTACAAGTGGGTCAAAAGCACTCAGATCAAGCTGACTTTTTACCTGTGAATAGCCTATATCGCCCATATTTCCCCCAAGCCCCACTTTTTCGTTCGAATAGCTATTTTCCCACACTTTTTCTTACATATAGACACTTTTTCTTACGATTACACATATTTACACACTTTTTCTTACATATTTCAATGGATTCCTATATTTTTAAATATATCCTCACTTTTTCTTACGAAATAGCGGTTTGAATGTTTTTTACTAACTAGCTTCAAAAGCTAAATTCACTTGGAATAGGCAGATTTATTGACAATAACTGCGATTATTAGCAGTTTTATTGACATTCCAGGGCAATTTAGCCGGAAATATGCATTTTTATTGACATGCCACCAACCGGAGGTGACATGTCAAAAATAGCTTAAATACCCATATTCCCTAGATGCTGAGCAATCCGATCCATGGGATTGCCTGCAATAGCTAACGGCGCTCCTAATCTTGAAGTTCGCGCCCGAATAGGCTGAAGGGTCTGCAGTGGCGTGATCTTTGCATTGGTGAAGCTATGAGCGATCGGGCGAGCATTGGCATGGCCAACAAGTGGGCAACTTTGATAAAGATGGTTATTACAGCCTGGAGTTTGATTACAACCAAGATCCTGAATTAGTCATGGATATCCTGAAACATGGATCTGGTGTTGAGGTGATTAGTCCGACTAGTTTAAAAAATAAGGTTGAAGCTGAACTTAAGAAGGCGCTTGAGTCCTATTAGTTGGTGACCTGCTAACACTCTGAGTATTAGCAAATATATGGGAATTTTTCCACACCATGTTTTGCTGTTGGGTAGAGGAGCCCCAAAAACAAAGAGCCCCACGGTTAGGGGCTCTGCTGTCGTATATGGCGGAAGAGGTGAGATTCGAACTCACGGAGGACTTTCATCCTCGCCAGTTTTCAAGACTGGTGCATTCAACCGCTCTGCCACTCTTCCTTTGCGAATTGAGTCCTAGATTATAAGGAATTCAGAAGTGCTCTACGTAAAACTCAAATAGGCCCTACTTTATTTCTCCACTCGCACCGCTCTAATATCCTCTAGCGCCTTTTATTTATTGTTGACACCCTGATAAACTAGTCAGATATCTAGTCAGGAGAAAAAATGACAAATAACCATTGGGCGGTACAAGACGCTAAGGCTAAATTTAGCGAATTATTAAACGCCTGTCTCAAACAAGGGCCTCAGGTAGTTACAAAAAGAGGGCATGAGACAGCCGTTCTAATCACTATTAAGGAGTGGAAAACATTGAAGCAGCTAGCAAAACCATCTCTTAAATCACTTCTTCTCTCCGAGGAGGCAAAGGGAGATTTAATTCTGCCAAAGCGCGGGCGAGGTTTAGCTCGTAAACCCATCAAACTTTAATTGCCAATATGTACCTACTAGATACCAATGTCATCTCCGAATTACGCAAATCAAAGCCTCATGGTGCGGTTTTAGAATGGCTCAGTACCGTAGCAGATGAGGACCTCTATATTTCTGCCGTATCTATTGGGGAAATTCAGACCGGGATAGAACTAATAAGAGAACAAGATCAAAATAAAGCAGCATCTCTTGAGGCTTGGTTAGAAGATATTCTCAAGAATCACAATGTTTTAGCTATGAGTGGAGCGGCCTTTAGTTTATGGGCAAAACTGATGCATTCTCAATCAAATACAGTACGAGAAGATGCAATGATTGCAGCCACAGCCATTGAAAAGAAACTTACAGTAGTTACTAGAAATACAAAGGACTTCAAACGCTTTAAGGTTAAGCTACTAAATCCATTTGGTTCCGTGCATTAGATTAATTTATTTAGACTCTTTAATCAAAACTTCTAGATGCTCTGCAATTGCTAAACAAGAGGTAAGTCCAGGAGACTCAAAGCCATACAAGTTAAATAAGCCTTGAAGCTGATGCTGCTGGGGCCCTTCAAAGTAAAAGTCTCCTGCTGGGGCATTTGGCGGGACGATTTTAGCTCTGACGCCCGAGTAATCTGCTTGTAAAGAGCCATCTTTTAGGCCAGGCCAATATTTTCTGACGGCTGCATAAAAGCCGTCTCCCCGCCCTTGATCCACTGTGTAGTTAATCTGACTTTCCTCGTCAATATCCAACCACTCTACATCTGGACCAAATTTGGCCTGACCACCCATATCGAGGGTGAGATGAACGCCTAGTCCACCTGGTTCGGGAATGGGGTAAATCAAATGACTGAATGGCGATTTGCCAGACAAGGAGAAGTAATTACCCTTGGCAAAGTAAGCTTTGGGTATGAAGTCTTTTGAGAGCCTCTCAATTTTTTGGGCAAGAGCTGGAGCGCTGAGTCCTGCGCAATTAATTAACAACTTGGTCTGAATAGTCATGCCATCAGCACCGCCAATGGTGAGCTCAAAGCCACCTTCAGCATAATTACCAATTGGCTTAGCGCCGAGTAAAGGTGATTGATAAGCCACCATACCGCCTGCATCTTCAAAGCCACCCAGTAGTGACAGCATTAACCCGTGACTATCAACTACACCGGTTGAGCTGGAGAGTACTGCAGCCTCGCACCGTAGCTCTGGCTCCAAAGCTTTAGCTTGCGCTCCTGAAATCATCTTGATATCAGGTACTTGGTTATTTTGGGCCTTATAAAGAATTGCCTGAAGGTCATTTAACTGACTAGCGTCTGCAGCAACAATTAACTTACCGTAGGCTTGCGTGCTCACTTGATGACTGCGGCAGTATTCATACAAGAGACGATTACCTTGTACGCAAAGCTTAGCCTTGAGAGAATCCTTTGGGTAATAAATCCCTGCGTGAATGACTTCACTGTTGCGCGCACTACTGATGGTTCCAAAAGAATCTTCTCGCTCGAGCAAGATAGTTTCTCGGCCTTGCAAAGCCATCTCGCGAGCAACTGCCAAACCCACCACTCCAGCGCCTACAACGACGCAATCAACCTGCTCCATCCGCTATTCCTGACCTGATTTCAGATATGTCTCAATTTTGTAATGACTTTTAGCTAAGCTAAAGTACTTATATTGCTCAAATCGTAACATTTTCAGCGTTTTAGGGTGATTTGAATGTCCTTATTGATAAAATCTAGCTATGTCTGTGCAAGCCCCATTAGCCAACCAAAGTACTCACTCTGCCCTTGATGTGGTGCTCGACACCGCCTATCAAGGAATTGATGCGGCTAGCTGGAAAAAGCTCTTTGCTTCTGCTCGCCAGAGTCATCTGGAGCAGTTCATTGTGGATATGTTTGCAGGCAAGCACATTAACAATAGCGAAGATCGCCCCGCCCTTCACTCTGCACTGCGCAATTTAAGTAAAACCCCAGTAATGATCGATGGCAAAGATGTGATGCCAGCAGTATCTGAGGTTTGGCATCGGATTGATGCGCTGTGTAATAAATGGGTTGGTGTAACTGACGTCATTCATATTGGCATTGGTGGATCAGACTTTGGTCCTCGCCTAGCTATTGAAGCTTTAGCCCATGTTCCCGGCATTGAAAGCCGTGGCATGCGCATGCATTTCTTGGCCAATATTGATACTGCCGAATTAGCGCGCATCCTGGCACGTGCTCAGCCTCATAGCACTCGCGTGATTGTGGTCTCAAAGTCGTTCACGACCCTTGAAACTTCTATGAATGCCAAAGCCGTTGTTGCTTGGCTTAAGAACAGCGGTTGCACTCACAGTCAAATTGAGCATGCTTTATATGCCGTGACTGCCAACATTCCTGCTGCCAAAAACTTTGGCGTCAGCGAAGACAATATTTTCCCTTTCTGGGATTGGGTCGGCGGTCGTTACTCCGTTTGGTCAGCAGTCGGCCTGCCGATTGCTTTGCAATATGGCTTTGAAACATTCCAGCAGTTTTTAGCTGGCGCGGAAGCAATGGACTTACATTTTAAGAATGCGCCCCTAGAACAAAATCTACCTGTCATCATGGCACTCTCCTTGCTGTATCAGCAAGAGAAACACAACATTAAAGCTTATGCTGCCATTCCGTATGCAGATGCATTGGATTGGTTTCCGAAGTGGTTGCAACAGCTCGATATGGAAAGCAATGGCAAGAGCGTAGATCGTGATGGCAAGCCAGTAAAGCATTCCTCTCCGGTGGTATTTGGTAGTGCCGGTAGTAATGCGCAGCACTCTTACTTCCAACTCTTTCATCAGGGTACGGAGATCATTCCAATTGATTTCATTGCCGTACGTGACCCGATGAGTGATAGGCCAGAGGCTGTGGCGCATCACCGTATTCTGCTATCCAATTGCTTGGCACAAGCGCAGGCATTGGCTAATGGCAAGACTGCTGCAAATCCAAATGATGTCTATCCAGGCAAGCGCCCTAGTAACCTCTTGTTGCTGCCTAAGCTCAATGCGTTTTACCTTGGTGCCCTACTCGCTTTATACGAGAACCGCACTGCGACATTAGGTGCATTGTGGAATATCAATAGCTTTGACCAACCTGGTGTGGAGTACGGCAAAGTCTTAGCAAAGCCAATTGAAAAAGCCCTTGCAAGTCATCAGAATGATATTGCTGCCAGCGTAGATATTGATGCTGTGACTGCTGCCCGCATAAATTTATTAAATTCTTAATCTCTGTTCACATTCTTTGGAATTCATAATTATGGCAAGCGAAGAAAATAAGGTGACACACTCTACTGTCAAGGGCTCGAGCAATTTGAGTGTGATTTCAATTGTCTTAAGTCAAAAACTTGAACGTTTTGATATTCACCTGCATGGTGACGAGCTGATGGCTACCCCAACGACTGGTAATGAGATTTTCAACGCAGAATAATTATTTAATACTGGATTAACCGTGCAACTATCCCCTTCAATTTTTAAAGCGTATGACATTCGCGGCATTATTGATGAGACCTTAGATCCCTCGATTGCCAGACTGATTGGTCAAGCCTTTGGTACTGAAATGCGCGAGCTTGGTGAGACCGATATCGTCATCGGTCGCGATGGTCGCCTATCTGGCCCTAGCTTGATTGAAGCTTTAACAGAAGGTCTTCTCTCTACCGGTATTAATGTGATTGATCTTGGCATGGTCGCTACACCCATGGTCTACTTTGCGGCTAATCACACCATTAATAGCAAGACACCGAAGTCCGGGATCATGATTACCGGCAGCCATAATCCCCCGAATTACAACGGCTTCAAAATGGTTTTGGGCACAGCTGCGATTTATGGTGAAAAGATTCAGGATTTGCGTAAACGCATTGAAGCTAAGAAGTTTGCTAGCGGACAAGGAAGTCGAAGCACCTTTGATATTTTCCCGATGTATCTCAACTACATCGTTGGCGATATCAAGATTGCTCGCCCGATGAAGATTGCAGTCGATTGCGGTAATGGGGTTGGTGGTGCATTTGCTGGCAAGTTATTTAGAGCCCTTGGTTGTGAAGTTCAAGAGCTGTTCTGTGAAGTCGATGGTCATTTCCCTAACCACCATCCTGATCCAGCCCATATTGAAAACTTGCAAGACCTGATTAAGAATCTCCAAACTACCGATAATGAATTAGGCCTTGCTTTTGATGGTGATGCTGATCGCTTAGGTGTAGTGACTAAAGATGGTCAGGTGATCTTCCCAGACCGTCAGATGATGCTCTTTGCTAAAGACGTCCTCTCCCGCAATCCTGGCGGGCAGATTATTTACGATGTGAAGTGCACTCGTAACTTAGCCACCTACGTAAAAGAACATGGCGGCGAACCCATCATGTGGAAAACCGGTCACTCCTTAGTTAAAGCCAAGCTGAAAGAAACTGGCGCCCCGCTTGCTGGTGAGATGAGCGGTCATATCTTCTTTAAGGATCGTTGGTTTGGTTTTGATGATGGCCTTTATACCGGCGCACGCTTGTTAGAGATCCTCAGCAAGGAAAAGAATCCGAGCGACACCCTCAATAACTTGCCCAATGCCATCTGCACTCCAGAGTTGCAACTCGCTTGTGCTGAAGGTGAACCGTTTACTCTGCTAGAAACGATTAAAGCCAATGCCAAGTTCCCTACTTCAGAATCCATTAATACGATTGATGGTGTGCGTGTGGAGTATGCGGATGGCTTTGGTCTAGCAAGACCATCCAATACCACTCCAGTGGTAGTAATGCGTTTTGAGGCTGATAGTGAAGAGGCGATTAAGCGAATTCAGGCGGAATTTAAGGCGGTATTGCTGGCAGCTAAGCCAGAGGCAAAGTTGCCGTTTTAATACGAAGCTAGTGGACTAAGGGCTTATTGCCCGATTTATTTTTATCTTCAGCCTGAATAGCCACTTCACTAACGGAGGGCACTTCACCCCACGCTGCGTGCTCACGTAGCTGATTTAATAAGATACTCATGGTCTGCAAAGTCGATCCTGCCATCTTGACGTTAATATTGGCGCCACCTGGTAAAACCAGGTCTAGTGATACGCCATCTTCTAAACCTTGTTTTTCAGGGGTGCATTTGACATCCATTACTAAGAGGGGGTCAGCTCCCAAGGGATAGTTAGATGCCGGTTGATAGGTGTCAGCCTGGAGGGCGCCCTGATTGCTGGGATCTATCTGCATTGCCTCTTTGCAAAATTCAGCAATTGCTTTTGCCACTTGCGGAGAATGGGTCTGCTCTAAGTCCTTCATCATGAGATGCTGGGTGGCAGCTAGGATGAATAAAGTCGCACGACGGGTTAGCCAAAAACGAAACTCAGTATCCTCGGCTGTATTAAAGCGGAATAGTATACGGTCGTCTGCCGCAAGGTAGGTGGCGTTGAATTGCTTGATGCTCATGAAGCTAGCTTAACGCACAAACTTTGCGCTCTCACTTAAGCGCTTTAGGGTCTGATTGAGATACTGCTGAATAATGGCCTGTCTTAGTTGCGGCTTTGAAGCTTCTAAGCTAGCTATCTTGGCAGAACGGCTATCCTCCACTCGAATAATGACCCATCCCCCCTGAATCTGAATAGGGCTACTAGTTGTACCTTTTTTCAAACTAGTCATGACTGTGGATATGGCGGGCAATAATTGGCCTGGAGAAACCCAGCCTAGTGAACCGCCCTGCACTTTAGTCGCATCATCAATCGATACTTCTTGAGCCACCTTTGAAAAATCATCGCCCTTCGCTAGGCGACCTGATACGGCAATGGCAGCAGATTCAGTGGATAGTACTATTTGACTGACTTTAAATTGACTAACACTAGTACCGCCGCCCAAAGCTTGCTTTTGTTTTTCGTATTCTTCCTTAAGCATTGCATCAGAAATCGGGTTTTGCTTAAAGTGCGCCTCCAAATAAGCCTGGACTAATAGCGTCTGCTTCATCTGGGTAATTTGATCGGTGAGATCGATGTCCCTTGCTAGGCCCTCTTTAGTTGCTGCTTGAGCAATTAGCTCTCGACTGATCAACTCATTCTTCATGCTCTCGCGCAATTGAGGGCTGTCTTTTTGTCCTTGCCCAATAGCTAGGTTCACATTGAGATCCAGCAGGCCTTTTGTAATGGGGACTCCATTAACTGTAGCAATAAACTCAAAGTTTTCTTTTGCATCAGCGGCTATTGTTGCGAGTGAATGAGCCCAGAGCAAGATAAAGCAAGCAACATAGATTGAAGTTTTGCTAGAAAGTTTTAGCATCATAGAAAAAAGATTAGATTTCTTCACACACTGTGTTGCCATCCTTGTCGGAAGAGCATAGCTCATCGCCTGAAGATGAAGACTTTCCAGTCTTTTTACTTGCAGCCTTGCCCGCAACAATCTCAACATCCTCAGGAGAGCTGACGGTGACACCAGAAAGTGATTTTGGAACAATAGTCATCTGTACTTGATCAGCGTGGTAGTCCATAATGCTTCGCAACGCACCCACCTCACTTCCAGGAGAATAGCTAGCCGTAGTCAGTACTGCAGGGGGCGCACCCAGTGCAGAGTTTTGGGTGAAGTTGGAGACCCAATTACCCAGATTAGTTTGACCATTTACAGTGATGTACGGATTTGAAGAAACTCCATTGACAGCTGGTGGCAACAGGAATGACACTGAGGCATTGGCATCATATACAGAGAAAGTAATAGGCTGGCTACCATTGAGCGCTGGCATCGAGGCTGTATGGAAGACCTGATTTGAGTAGGTAGTCACATTACCAGCAAGATTAATTTGGCCTACATACACAGATAAGTTAGGCGCTTCTACATTAGTACTTGCCGCAACAGTTTGCACATTCAGGCTATAGAGCGGGATGGTTTTACTAACCGAGTCATTAAAGTTAATGATCGGCATAGTCGATGCAGCTAAGGCACTCGTAGCATTAGCGGCAATGGCTGCAACCAATAATGTATGCGTAAAGTCAGCCAAATCATCTACCGGACCATTAAAGGTGACGGTTGGATCTTTAGAAACTAAGGTCCTGACAAAACGTGGGTCATTTCTGAGGGAATCAATTTTGCTTGTCACATTACCTTGAGCATACTCAAAGTACTGATAGTGTGAGTCGTACAAGAATCCTTTTACCAAGGCTTTACCTAAGTAAGTGCCATCGCCGATTGAAGTGGCGCCGTTATATTCCTGCTTATCACCAGTCAAAATATCAGCCAAGATAAAGATACGTGAGCCCGTCACAGTCAATTTATTCGGTCTTGCAATAGAACCAATGCTATCTCCAAAAGTGACCTTAGCAGTGCCTGCGTTAATCAAAATCGACTGGATCTTTCCAACCGTTGCATCCAGGGTGCCTGTGATGGTGATGTCACTATTGACCGTCTGCAATGTAGTGAGATTGTCAGCAGATGGAGCAAGCTTCACATTACCGTAGGACTGAGCGCCGGTCGTATAAATGTCGCTAGTGAGAGTGACTGTGCCAGTAATGCTGAGGCTGGATAAGACAATATTGTCAGCAATACCAAATGAGCCATTATTAGACTGCACCTGATTACCACTTAGCGCATTAGCAGAACCAATCATCAACGATGCCCCTGCATTAATCTGCGTACCACCAGCTTGGGTATTAGTACCAGTCAACGTGATAACCCCAGTTCCACCAATGACCATGGTGCCGGATCCACTCATATTGTGAGTAAATGATCCTGCCGTAGATTGACTAAATCCAAAGCTACCGTTGTTCACAATGTCTCCAGGGATGGATCGCACGCCTGCAATCAAATTAGCGCCTGGATCTACTACGGTTGGACCAGTGTAGGTATTAATGCCAGTTAATGTTTGGGTACCGCCAGCGATTCTTAGTCCACCAGTGCCGCTCAATACGCCTGAGAATGTATCCCCTGCATTTGTGATCACCAATGAATTTGGTGCAACTGAACCCGAGATGACTGAACCAGAACCAGCGAGGCTTTGGATGTACACATTTGCTGCAATAGCACTCATATCTAGCGTGCCATTAACAGTAACCTTGCTGGAGTCTGCAATCGAAGCGTTGGCACCTAACTTCAGAATGCCAGCATCAACCGTTGTCGCGCCTGTATAGGTATTAGCAGCATCCAATAGCAAAGTTTCTGATCCCGTCTTCGTTAATCCACCGCTACCAGAAACCACGTTGGTAAGTTCCAAGGAAGTTCCAGTAACGCTAATAGTGCTATTCGCAGTCAAGGCCACTGGCGCAGTCACACTACTTGTACCAGTGCTAGTAGCTAAAGTACCTCCGTTCAGAGTAATCGGTTCTGCAACACCAGTGACATTGCGGAGATCTAGAGTGCCACCAGTGTTCACGGTAGTACCAGCAGAGCTTGAACCTAGAGCAGCGGCATTAGTAATAGCTAAGGTTCCTGCATCTACCGTAGTTGTACCAGTGTAGGTATTAGCGGCAGAGAGTACCAAGGTGCCTGCACCAGTTTTATCCAGAGCGCCTGTGCCGGAGATAACACCACTGATGGTCAGTTGGGTGCCAGTCACACTCACCGCACTATTGCCGGTAATGGCCACTGGCGCAGTCACACTACTTGTACCAGTGCTAGTAGCTAAAGTACCTCCGTTCAGAGTAATCGGTTCTGCAACACCAGTGACATTGCGGAGATCTAGAGTGCCACCAGTGTTCACGGTAGTACCAGCAGAGCTTGAACCTAGAGCAGCGGCATTAGTAATAGCTAAGGTTCCTGCATCTACCGTAGTTGTACCAGTGTAGGTATTAGCGGCAGAGAGTACCAAGGTGCCTGCACCAGTTTTATCCAGAGCGCCTGTGCCGGAGATAACACCACTGATGGTCAGTTGGGTGCCAGTCACACTCACCGCACTATTGCCGGTAATGGCCACTGGCGCAGTCACACTACTTGTACCAGTGCTAGTAGCTAAAGTACCTCCGTTCAGAGTAATCGGTTCTGCAACACCAGTGACATTGCGGAGATCTAGAGTGCCACCAGTGTTCACGGTAGTACCAGCAGAGCTTGAACCTAGAGCAGCGGCATTAGTAATAGCTAAGGTTCCTGCATCTACCGTAGTTGTACCAGTGTAGGTATTAGCTTCTGTGAGGATGAGAGTGCCAACAGGAGCACCACTAGGAGTAGCAGCTTGTGTCAGTGAGCCCGATCCTGAAATCACACCACTGACGGTTTGAGTGGCAGATGAGGCATAAACAAGCGAGCCATTATTAGCAATCGTGCCAGCATAACTTCCGCCACCCAATTGACCTGAACCCGCAATGATCAGGCTGGCACCGGTATTAATGGCAGTATTGCCAGTGTAAGTATTAACACCAGAAAGCGTTTGCGTACCACCGGCTACAGTAAGACCACCGGTGCCACTAACTACTCCAGAGAAATTACCACTTGCTGCTGTTAATGACAAGGTATTAGCACCTAATGCGATTGAGCCGGCACCAGAGATACCACCAAGAGAAACTGCTCCGCCAGCGTTAGCCAAACTCAGGGCGCCGTTAGCAGTGACCTGGCTAGTGACAGGGCCAGCAATTCCGGAGCCATAAGAAACTGATGTGCCTGCAGGAATAATGACATTAGCCACGTTCGACAAGTCTGGAATCGCCCCACCCGCCCAATTACTTGCTAAAGACCAATCACCGCCAGCTGGGCCAACATAAGTTACTGAATTGAGTTGAGTGATCGTGCCGTAGCTACCTGAAACCTGGTTTGTCGACAGCACATAGTTTGCGGCATCGTTTCCACTAATACCAAACTTAATAGTGACCGTTTTAGATGTGCCTACATTTTTATCATCGTAGGTACCAATGGCAGATATTGCTGCCGCGTCACTAGCAACTAAGAGGGATGCTCCACCAAACAGATTTGTGGCTTGCGAACCCATTACTGCTGAGCCATCGTATACCTTGGTAAACGAACTCGCGCTCAGATTCGGTATTGTTACCACCATAGGTTCTACTATCAAGGAGCCTACAACTGTCAAATTGACGAAACCGGTCTTAGTAGGATTGGCAGTTGAAGTCACGTTATATTGACCGGCATTGACTAGGCCAGATGCGCTTGGAGTTGTAGATAGCGGCATAAATGCAGTGGTCAGGCGTCCACCCCCAACTACCCCATCATTTAATGTAAACGGCGCGGACCCACTAGAGCTTAAATTAATCGGATTGAGGTCACTACCATTAGTACCGATATAAGAGATGGTTGTTCCATTCGCGGCAATATATTTTGCGGTGAACTGGTATGTTGGGGTCGAAGCATAGCTTGTTACTGCGCTGACTCTAATTAAGATATCTTGCGGCCCTAGGATGGTGTAAAGACCATTGACATAACTCACTTGATAATTACCCACAACCGCACCCTGTGCACCATGACCACTTGGCGTTAATGTGTAGGTTCCAGCAGCATTATTAGAGGCATCACTGCGGGTAATCAGCAAATCACGACTTCCTGACGGGAGGCTAGCTGCAGTATCACCATTGATGAAGCCCTTATACAGAGCGCCCGCATACCCAACTGCGTCAGTCTCAACACTAAATTTAGCATCATTAGTGGCGGTCACTATGAGACTTGCAGGCGTGATATTGCCAGAAGATTTAATAGTGCTTACAGAGTAGTTCTTACCAGCATTACCATCCCGAATCACTACAGACGTAGGATCAATAATGATGACTTTGTTATTGCCTACATTTGGATTATTGCCGTTAAATACTGCTTTAGCAGCGCTAAAGGTGTCGGATCCAACCAACTGTGAATTCATGGCCGCTAAATCCGTTGCCGTGAAATCATAGGTATAAGAGCCATCGTAGACTTTATTAATGGTAGGCGCAGTCAATGTAATCGGCTTTGGTGTTACTTGGAAGGTAGCCCCAACATAAGTGATGTTGTAGTTTGGATTAGCAGTATTGGTTAAGCCACCCTGATTAATCGCATAAATACTCTCCACTTGGTTGCCAGCATCCCTAGTTAAGACTCCACTTAAGGAGTCTGTAACGCCATTAAAAGAGGCCAAACTTCCGCTGCTGATTGCATAAGTCAAGACTCCATCAGCACTTCCGTAGACTTTAGTTTGCCCACTATTTGCAGAGATAGTTATTGGGCGTGGCGTAATCGCAAAATTAGCGCCAACAAAGTTAATCGCGTAATTTGGATTGTCGGCAACCATGGTTCCTGAAGAGATTGCATAGACACCAACATTCTGACCGGTAGCTCTAACCAGGCTTCCACCTAAGGTTCCACCAGTTAATAAGCCAACATCAGCACCCTCTGCCTGAATACTTGTAGTAAATGTGCTTGGGTCTGCATTGCCATAGACTTTGGCTTGACCAGCATCAACTGTCACCGTCACAGGACGTGGAGTAATGGTTACGCGACCGGCATTAAATGTAGTAATACTGTAATTACCGGAGCTAGCTAAAGTACCTTGTGTGATCGTATAAGTATTGCCAACTGATGCAGTCGATGTAGCATTGGTCGCGATAGCCCCACTAAAACTAGCAGAAGTATCACCGCCAACCAAGCCAGTGTAGGCGTAGGTCAATACAGGAGTAGATGAGCCATACACCATTGTCTTATTATCTGCGGTGACTGTTAATGGTGCTGCGGTGATATTAGCGGCTAAGGTAGTACGGATACCCGCAATTTGATAGTTGGTATTTGAAAGCACTAAGCCAGCCAGGTTAGGAGTAACAGCAATACCAGTTCCCACATTGGCGCTCACAAAATTCGCACTCACTGCACCACTCACTGAAACAGTATCGCCTGAGATAACACCATAAGCTGTTGGTGTAGCGCTTAAGGTTGCAGCTGTCGTGCCGTTATAGACCTTATTTGCCACCGATAATCCGCTAATCGTCACTGAAGCAGGTGTAATGTTAGCCTTCAGCACAGTGTCTACACCAGCGATGGTGTAATTGGAGTTAGCGCTGAGGGATAAACCGGTTAATGTAGGGGTTACAGTAATACCGTTACCAACATTGAGGCTGGCAAAAGTACCTGCTGTCGCTGTCCCAGATAGTGTCTCTGAATCACTACCCAATAATCCAGAAGCAATCACTGGGGTGCCCGTTAAGACTGCGACAGCATTTCTGTTGTAGACCTTATTAGCAGCAGATAAACCACCGATGATTACTGGAGCTGCCGCAATATCAGCAGTCAATTCAGTAGTCACGCTAGATAAATAGTAGTTTGTATTAGAAAGAAGAAGTTGACTTAAATTCGCAGTTACAACAATGCCGTCGCCTTTATTAGCGCTAGCAAATGTTCCACTCACTACACCAGTAACAGTGACGCTATCGCCAGTCAGAACGCCCTGCACTGTTGGTGTACCACTCAATGTTGCTGTAGTTGTTGTGTCATACACCTTATTTGCTGCCGCTAAACCACTGATGGTTAGTGGAGCAGCTGCGATATTGGCCGCAAGCGCTATCGATGTACCCGCTACGTAGTAGTTGGTATTGGAGAGAGTTAAACCACTCAAAGTAGGCGTAACAGCGATACCATTACCTACGTTAGAGCTGGCAAATGTGCCCGCTGTTGCTGAACCGGATAGGGTTGAAGTATCGCCAGTGATTAGACCGCCAGATACAATTAGCGGAGTACCTGTTAATACCGCAACCCTATTAGTGTCATAAACTTTATTAACTGCACTTAGACCGCTAACGATAATTGGCGCTCTAGTAATGACGCTAGCGGTATTGTCTTGATAGGTAATTGCATAGTTTTGAGTAATAGTAGATGCCCCACTCACCACACTAGCATTAGATACATTGACTGTTTTGCTTGAGCCGGCATTAGCATTGGTATAAGCAAAAGCGCCTCCAGATAGCGTATCTTGAGAACCTGTACCCTCATTGATAAACAGTGTGCCACTCTTTAATTGCAATGCTGGAGCAGTGGCGGCTGAGGCAGTACTCAGTGTTCTATCGTATATCTTAGTGAGATTATTAACGCCTACAGTAATAGCTGCTGGGCTGATAGCAACGGTAGAGAAGATAGGATCAACTACGGTATAGTTACTTGCCAAGCTAGCTGTGCCATTTACTAGTACGGCATTATTTAAAGAGCTTAGTCTTGCAGATCCTACATTTGGGTTAGTCAGCGTACCGGTGCTACCAGCAGCAAATGTTAATACCTGCCCTGATACACCAGCAATCGTCATTTGATTAGCTGCAACAGAATTACTACCGTCATAAGTCTTGGCTGCAGAGACAGTGATTGGGGCTGGGGTAATATCAGCAGCCATTAAAGTACTGACGCCAACAACACTGTAATTGCTATTAGAAATAGTTAAGCCACTCACATCAGCAGTGACTGCAATTGCCGTACCTACGTTAGCACTAGCAAATTGCCCTGTTACGCTTCCACTCGAAATAGTGCCTGTATCACTGCCCAAGAAGCCACTAATCATTGGGGTACCGCTAAGGACAGCAACTTGATTAGCGTTGTAGACCTTATTTGCCGCAGACAAACCACTGATGGTCACTGGAGCAGCGGTAATGTTTGCTGTCAGTCCAGTAGGCTGAGTCAAGGTGTAGTTGGATGCTACCGATCCACTGAGACTATTTGATGCAGTAACGGCGATGCCATTAGCAACGTTGAGTGTATTAAAGCTACCCGCTTGTACTAAACCGAGATAGGAAGAGTCATTTGCAGCAACACCAACCAATTCGCCGCCTGTGATGGTCGCTGTTTTGGTAGCGTCATACACTTTTGCAGCAACTGATGAGCCGGTGACAGTTAATGCTTTCGGTGTAATGCTTAAATTACCAGCGTTATAGATAATCGGTTTATCCAAGGCATAACGAGTAGCAAATCCAGTAACTGTAGCTAAATTAGCTGCTGTCAATACATAATTACCCACATTCAGATTAGCGCCAGCACCATAAGAGCCGCTGAGAACTGTAGGTGAAATCGCAAAACTATATTTACCCTGAGCAGATCCAGAGCCTAAGTCTGCTGCAATCCAGATATTGCTACCCGCTGCAGGTGCAGTAATCACTAAATTAATAATGGTTGGTGAGGTAACGCCAGCTTGACCACAATTAGTGCAGTAGCCTGCAGTGACGCTGCTACCACTAGAAAGTGCATCACCTAAGTAGCTGATATTAGAAGAATTGACTACGCCATAAATTGCAGTGTTGCTTCCTGCATTGACGATCATTTGATAGTTATCAGCAACCATCAATGAACCCTTTACGAAACTCAAACTATAGTTTGACGAGCTCGCACTTGGGGTTAATGCATTTAAGGTTGGTCTAGCCATAGCTGTGTTCAGGCTGACTGTATAGCTTACTGTCGGACTACTAATTGCAGTGCTTGCAGTATCAGAACCCAAAAGCCCTGATAGCTGGTACTGAGAATTGATATTCGCTATAGAAACACCAACAAATGTTGTTAAGTCATTCGCTGTCATGGTTAATGGTGCTGGAGTAATACTTGCTCCGCCTGTAGCTGTTGATGCGGTCGTAGGTAATACGTAGTTTGTTAGTGCTGCCCCACCCTTTGCAACATAGGATGATCCGATTACCGCAGTAACAGAAGAGGCATTGGCGACATTGGCATTGTTATAACTTCCTACTGCTTGGGTGATATAGGCCCCATCATTACCCATAAATCCAGTCAGAATGTAAGAGCCATCTAATGAACTAGTGCCAGCAGTTAGGCTTGCTGCAGTCGTGGTGTCGTAAACCTTGGTTTGATTGGCGATCGATACGGCAATAGACTTAGGAGTAATTGCCACGTTGGCAGTTGTTGCTGGCAATACATAGTTGCTAGCTAAACCACCGTTTGCGCCATTTGCAAGTAGCAAGCCAGTGGTATTAAGGCTGCTGACACCAATCACATTGGCATTGTTAGCAGTAGCCGATCCGTTGACAGTCAGCGTTTGTGAGCCAATACCAGTAGCTACGGTAAAGCTAGTGCCCGCATCACCAGCAGTAAAGGTGGTAGTGCCGTCGTATACCTTACTTGCACTTAGGCTAACCGTGGCTGGAGTAATGACATAGCTATTAGTTAAAGAACTTGCTAAAACAACTTGGTAATTGGTATTGGTAGTAGTGATTGCTAAGGTGTTGGCAGTGTAAGCATAGCTACCTGCATTTTGTACTATCGCAGCAGAACCATTAGCAGTAAAGCCAAGACTACCTGTAAATGCTAGGGTCGTATTACTTGCTGAGTCTGTATTTTTATATCCTGTCACAGCATAGTTTGCTGCATTTGTAGAGTATGTTGCTGCGGTTAAGGCATTACCGTTATAGACAACGCTCTTGGCTAATGGCGCTACAGTCAAAGTAGCTGGACTCACTGTGAGATTACCAGCTACGTAACTAATAGCGTAATTAGATAAGCCTGTACCCGTTGCAGCGCTAGCCACAATAGATCCGTTATAGGTGCCTGCGTTGATAGTGGCTGCTACTGCACTACTACCGCTATACAGCAAGGTTACTGCAACAATGGTATCGCCAGTGATTAAGCCAGATTGGGTGAATGCACTGGTGCCTAAACTGATAGTGCTGCCGTAAATGACATTACTGACATTGTCTGCGGTAATCGTTAAGGCTTTAGCAGTAATGTTGGCAGTAACTCCCGTTGGCTGAGTCAAGGTGTAGTTAGCGGCAGCTGTTCCGGTGATGGTGTTGTTCATCACGATGGCTATAGCTGTACCAACACCTGAGGTTACAAATGAGCCTGCCCTAGTTAGAACTACATCATCATTTGTAATCGCTCCTACTAAAGTTCCCGCTGTAACTGTTGCAGCAGTCGTTCTGTCGTAGACCTTGTTAGAGACTAACGTACCAGTTACTGTCAATTCTTTAGGAGTGATATTGGCAGTCACTGGGTTTGGCTGAACTAGGGTGTAATTACCAGAAGCTGTGCCACTAATGCTGGCAATAACGGCGACAGGAATTCCGTTAGCTGCATTAGCGGATGCAAATAGGCCAGTCTGGGCCAAGATGACATTGGCGCCATCAGCACCAATCAGGCCTACCAGTATGCCGCCGGTGACGGTTGCGCTAGTTGTAGCGTTATAGACCTTATTGGCAACCGTAACACCACTGATCGTAAGAGACTTAGGTGTGATGTTGCCAGTAATACCTGTAGGTTGAACTAAGGAATAATTGCTGGCACTTAGTCCGCCTAGGGTTGAGCTTGAAGTAACCGCAATGCCATTGGCAACAGTAGCCAGCGCAAATGATCCAGCCTGATTGAGCGTCACATTATCAGTACCAATGACTCCGACTAAGGAGCCTCCAGTAATCGCTGCAACTGTCGAGCCATCGTAGACCTTACTTGTTGCTACAGAAACGCCGCCGACAGTCAAGGCTTTAGCAGTCAGAGTCGCAACGTTCTTAGTCGTACCGCTAGTTGCGTTATATGCCGGGGTAATACTGTAGTTACTTAATAAAGCGGTGCCACCACTGCTCACAATAGAAGTGACAAAGTTGCTGCCATTATTAGCCACATTGATTGCATTGAAGGTAGCGCTGGATAGCCCTGTAATTGTCTGGCTCGCCACCAAACCAGTTGCAGTAAATGAACTTGGTACGATGCTGGTAGTACCGTTGTATTCACCGGTGACAACAATACCTAGGGGCGCTGGTGTCACGATGGTGGTAATACCGCTAGGCTGCACCAAGATGTAATTTGCTACGTTAGTACCTGTAATGGAGAAATTCAGAGCAACTGCTGCACTATTACTCACGTTGGCATTAATCAAAACGCCTGACTGGACCAAATTAATGGTGTCACCGCTTGTCACGCCTACTAAGGTTCCGCCGCTGACCGTAATGGCAGTAGTGCCGTCGTAAACCTTAGAGGCAGCTACAGCGCCAGTCACTGTCAAGATCTTCTGATTTGCAGCAACCAAGGTAACGATATTCTGACTGCCACCAGCAGTAGCGTTATATGCCGGCGCAAATGCGTAGTTGGTTGCCAATGCAGTACCACCAGAAATCACAATACCAGTCACGAAGTTACTTCCGTTACTAGAAATACTCGAGCTCTTAATTGAAACACTGCTTAAGCCAGTAATCGTTTGACCATTAATTAAGCCATTAATTGTGTAAGAAATCGGGCTAATCGTATTGGTGCCATTAGCAACACCCACTACGGAGATACCCAACATCGCTGGAGTAATGTTGGCGGTAATACCCGCTGGTTGAATTAAAGTGTAGTTGCCAGCAGCACTTCCAGAAATGGAGGCGCTAGTAATAATAATGATGCCGTTACTGACGTTTGGTGATGAGAAGCGACCAGCTTGAGTGAGAGTGACATTGGATGTGTCACCAGAAAGCACGCCTACCAATGAACCACCAGTAATCACTGCATTGGTTGTACCGTCATACACTTTGTGAGCAACAGTGCCGTCACTAATGGTGATCGTTCTTGATGTCACTACACCGGTGACACCGCTAGGCTGTACCAAGCTATAGTTCGGGGCCGAGAATCCGGAGATCGTATTGCTCATCACTACCGGAATGGCATTACCCACATTTGGGCTATTGAGAACGCCGGTCTGGCTTAAGGTGACGACGTCTGTACCAATGACTCCCACTAAAGAGCCACCCCACACTTTGACAGCCGTAGTGCGGTCATAGACCTTACTCTCAGCAAGTGTTCCCGTAACGGTCAGTGTTTTAGCAGTCAGCGTCACACTATTGAGACTTGTGCCAAAGGTGCTGCTAGCTACAGAGCCAAATGCATAGTTACTAGCGCTGGCAGTACCGCCACTAATCACAGTCGAGCGTACGAAGTTTGTGCTATTACCAGCCACGTTCATATTATTGATAACAGCGCTGGAAATGCCAGTAATCGTCTCGCTATTAACCAAACCTGTAACTGAGAATGTGCTTGGTGTAATAGTGGTTGAACCACTATAAATTGCTGCTACAGAAATACCCAAAGGCGCAGGGGTAATCTTGCCAGTAATGCCGGTAGGCTGGACTAATGTGTAGTTAGCGCTCGCAGCCCCACTAATGCTGTTGGTGGTAGTTACCGCAATGGCATTGCCTACGTTAGCCGAGGCAAATGTTCCAGCCTGGGTCAAGCTCACTGCTTCAGTACCGACTACGCCCACTAGTGTTCCACCAGTGATGCTTGCCAAGGTGCTACCGTTGTAGACCTTATCGGTAACCGCTGTACCAGTTACCGTTAATACTTTGGCAGCAATGTTTGCGGATAGATTGGCTGGTTGGGTCACTACATAATTAGCAGCAGCGGTACCTGTAATAGAGGTGCTCACTACTACGCCTAGTCCAGTACCTACCCCGCTCTGCACAAAGTTACCACTTTGGCTCAAGCTGACGTTTGGCAAATCTGCAGTAATCACTCCAGATAAAGCACCGCCAGAGATGGTTGTGGCGGTTGATCCGTCATAGATTTTATTAGCGGCGACTGATGTTCCACTTACAGTCAGTGCCTTGCGAGCAATGTTGGCAGTGATGCCAGTTGGTACTGTTAAGGTGTAGTTACTACTGGCCGAGCCAGCAATACTACCGTTCATGATCAGAGCCACATTATTAGCCGCATTAGCAGAAACGAAGCTGGCTGTTTGGGTCAAGGTGACGTTTGAGGTATCGCCTGCAGCAACGCCCACCAAGGAGCCACCGCTCACTACTGCAGCCGTCGTTCCATCATAGGTTTTAGCGGCAATCGTCACGCCAGTCACCGTCAATGATTTTGGTGTGAGAGTGGCTATGTTTTGAGTATTACCGGCCAATGTGTTGTAGGCATTAGTAATGCTGTAGTTACTCATCGATGCAGTACCACCACTCACGGTGATCGCAGTGACATAGTTACTACCGTTAGCCGACACATTGGCATTATTCAGAGTTGCTGAGCTAATACCAGTGATGGTCTGGCTATTAACCAAACCAGTTACCGTGAAAGCAGATGGTGCAACTGCTGTAGTGCCGCTATAGATGGCATTGACAGTCAGACCTAGTGGCGCAGGAGTAATGCTTACTTTATTAGTAGCGGTCACTTGAGAGCCATTAACTGGTAAACCGCTCGATAAGGAGCCGTTGTAACCAGTGCCGATTACATAATTACTTGCGGAGAAGGTATTTGTTCCAGAAGCAGGAGTATTGCCGGCAAAAGCGCTTACATAGGTAGTCGCACCATTGGCATTAGCAGAACTGGCCGTTACAGAAGTAATGCGATCCCAAGAAGCAAGGCCAGTAGTTGTAATGGTTGAATTGGCGCTGATAAATGTCGTTGTGCCGTTATATACGCCAGATACTGAAATACCTAAGACTGCTGGAGTAATCGTGTAAGTACGAGCAGTACCAGATAAAGTCACAGTCGAGCCATCAGATGCGGATAGGCTAGTGGAAGTGATTGTTGTACCTGATTGGACTGCATTGGCATTGGTGCCATTAGCCGCTGTAGTGCCCCCTACTGTTGGGCTAAAGATCAATACTGATTTTGCGTAAGCCAAGGTAGTAGAGGCGATACCAAATGTTGCCGTATAAGCACCTGTAATGCTAACAGTTGAATTTGCCTGAATCCATGTGTTGGCAGCATCGGAGTCATAAGCAGTTCCATACACCGCAGAGTAATTGCTATTGAGGCTTACAGCGATGGAAACCGTACCAGCTACTTTTTGGCGATAGCTAATAAAGTTACCGCTGGTATACGTTGAGCTATATCCAACAGCCTTTTCTGGCGTTCCGCCAATAACACCATAGGAGATATTTTTAGTGGCATCGGCATTTGCGGAGGTAATTCCTAATGCGGTCGCAATGGCATCACCTGTTGTGGCGCCAGGGGCAGCCATGGAAACGCCAATAACACCGCCTGTATTGGTTAAGGTGCCTACTGCTGTGACATTGCCGCCAGTGGTTGTGCCAGCCGCAATACCTCTACCCGCAATAATGCGCATACCATCCACACCAGAGTTAGTTGCTCCAGCAAGACTCACATTGCCGTAGGCATTAACAGTGACGCCACTTGTCGTCCCGGAGTTTCTGATTAAAGCGCCGGTAATAATATTGCCACTTAAACCATCGGCAAACAGGTTTACCCCTGCCCCGCCGGTAATCGTTGCGCCAGCGACAGTACGAATGCCATCACTTGCCAAGTTAGCTAATGTCGATGTGCCTATAAAAGAAACTAGACCATTGGTGGTATTTGAGGCACTTACAACACCACCAGCAGCGCTTCCATGGATACCATAACTCGTACTAGCCGCACCGACCGATGTACCTGTAATTGAAATACCACGGCTAGAGGAGTTAATTGCAGCTGAATAAGCTACACCAGCTCCAGAGCTTGATATTCCTTTGATGGTGATATCACCAACAGCATAGATAGCACTTGCAATTGTTACGCCTGCAGAGGCAGTTGCTAGGGCTGATGCATTGGCCGTAGTTATAAATCCAGTGGCCGGCGGACAAGGTGCTGTTGTGCAGCCAAAGGTGTTATCAATCGTGACGGATCCGGGTAAAGATACATTCGGTGTACCAGCGGTACCAATAGCGCCAGTTGCAATTGCTGAGCCAGCAGAACGAGCAATGTAATTAATTACTGAATTAGTACCTGTTGTAAACGTCAGAGCGCCGGTAGTTATGTTAGAGCCCTTATTACCCGCTGTAGTGTCATAGACAAGGTTAGCAGCTGGGGCTCCATTATTGGCTACTAAAGCGATTGCACCTGTTTGATTAATCAGGTTATTGGAGGTAAAGCTGATATTAGAACCAACTGCATTATTGGTAATGGCCCCAGTTTGAGTAATACCAGTATTGCTTCCTGGGTCAACATTATTAGCTGTCACTGTAATGTTGCTACCACCGGCGTTAATAGTGATTACGCCTAATGAGACGATGGTGGTAGATGCGCCACCAGTACCAGTCACGGTGAGGCTATTTACAGTAGTCGTTCCAGTGGCAGTGATTGGCGTAGCAGTGGCAGTTGAGGTGGACTGGGTGCTGGTTAAGCTTACTACCCCACCGGTGATAGCACCTGTGTCATTAATACCCGCTGCAGTAGTAGTTATGGTGGTAATCGTAATTGCCTGACCAGTTGCAGAAATACTGCCGCTACTGGAGTAACCAGTGCCAGTTTGACCGTTGACTGTAATCGTTACACCACCCGCTCCAGAGCTAATTGCATTAGCACCCTGTGTAAAGCCGATACCTGATCCGTTAGCTACTGCATTAATGGTGACGCCAGTAGTTCCTGCTAGAGCACCCGCAGACAGGGCTCCGGTAATAGTGACACCAGCCCCGTTCAAGAAAGCTGTTGTTGCTGTTGCACGTGTAGCACAACCTAAGCAAGTGTTATCTAAGAGGATGTATCCAGGAACGGTAACCGCTGGTACAGAAATAATGGCGCCATTAGTTTTAACAATGTAGTTAATGGCGGAGGTAGATCCACTCGGGACAGTGAGAATTCCTGTAGTAATGCTGGAGGCATTGGTACCTGTAGTGGTGTCATAAAGAATATTGGCGGCCGCTGCGCTAATATTTGCCACTAAAGTAATAGTACCTGTCTGATTGATCTTGTTGTTAGAGATAAAGCTGACATTAGATCCCGATGCAACATCACTAATTGCGCCAGTTTGGGTAATACCCGTATTTGATCCTGCAGCGGCATTATTCGCTGTCACAGTGATATTAGTACCGCCTGCATTAACAGTGATGGCGCCCAAAGAAACAACAGTCGTTGATGCGCCACCAGTACCAGTCACGGTAAGGCTATTGGCAGTAATCGCTCCAGTGGCAGTGATTGGTGTAGCGGTGGCTGTTGAGGTGGACTGTGTACTGCTTAAGGTTACTGCCCCACCGCTGATGGCGCCTGTGTCATCGATACCTGCTGCAGTAGTAGTCGTGGTGTTGATAGTAATTGCTTGACCAGTCGCTGTGATACTGCCAGTACTGTAATAAGCGGTCCCAGTTTGGCTGTTTGATGTAATCGTCACGCCACCAGCAGATGAGGTGATTGTATTGGCGGCTTGATTAAAGCCAACACCAGAGCCATTGGCTACTGCATTAATTGTTACACCAGTAGAGCCCGCTAATGTGCCTGCAGATAATGCGCCGGTGATTGCAATAGCAGCACCATTTGTCGCAGCAGTACTTGGTGTTGTGCGTGTTGCACAGCCCAAGCAGGTGTTATCTAGGAGGATATAGCCAGGCACAGTCACCGCTGGTACCGAGATGATGGCGCCATTGGTTTTAACAATGTAGTTAATCGCTACGGTAGAGCCAGCTGCAATAGTTGGTACAGCAGAAGTAATGGTTGAGGTGTTGTTACCCGTGGTTGTGTCGTAAGTAATGTTGGCTGCAAGAGTACCAGTATTGGCTACTAAAGCGATTGCGCCAGTCTGACTAATTTTGTTATTAGAAATAAAGCTCAGGCTCGAACCAATTGCGTTGTTAGTAATAGCGCCAGTTTGATCAATACCAGTATTTGCCCCTGCAGCAGCATTATTGGCAGTAACGCTAATATTGCCACCACCCTCATTAATAGTGATAGCGCTTAGGGTAACGTTGGTCGACGATGCGCCACCGCTAGCATTAACCGTGAGGCTGTTTGCTGTGATCAGCCCAGTAATGTAGATGGTCCTTAAGGTAGCAGTTGTTGTCGATTGCGTACTCGATAAAGTGACTGCCCCACCATTGATTGCGCCGGTGTTATAAATACCTGTATCAGTGGTTGTGGTGGCAGCGATTGCGATCGCTTGACCAGTTGCAGTGATATTGCCCGTACTAGAATAGCCAGTTCCAGACTGACTATTTGTCGTAATAGTGACGCCACCTGTAGCTGCTGTGATTGCATTAGCGCCCTGGGTAAAGCCAACGCCGGTTCCATTCGCTACCGCGTTAATCATGACACCAGTTGTACCTGCTAATGCTCCTGAAGATAAGGCGCCAGTAATCGTGATGGCTGCACCATTAACAGCTGCCGTTGTAGGGGTTACGCGCGTAGCGCATCCCAAGCAAGAGTTATCTAGAAGAATATATCCAGGAACAGTAATTGCCGGTACAGAGATAGTCGCGCCATTAGTCTTGACGATGTAGTTAATAGCAGATGTAGATGTACCAGCGGCGATCGTAACGTTAGCGCCCGTAGCGTCAATCGTAGAAGTCTTGTCCCCTGCAGTTGTATCGTAAGTAATGTTGGCAACAGCCCCACTGGTATTGGCTACAAGACTAATGGCGCCATTTTGATCAATGTCGTTATTGGATGTAAAGCTAATGTTCGAGCCACTGCGTGCTGTAATCGCGCCTATTTGATAAATACCACCAGCAGCACCCGGAATCCCAACGACATTACCAGTCAACGCTATATTGCCACCAACCACACCAGTATTGATTGTTAGCGCACCAATTTGTAAGACCCAAGCAGGTGTAAGTGTTGAAGTACCATTAATTGTGATGTTATTGGCAGTAATCGTTGAAGCTGCGCTGTTATAAACAGCTCGGCCATCTATAGCTCCACCATTCAGAATCACATTGCCGGCTGTAGATATGAGTGCTACAGAATAATCAATACCTGTATTTGAAGCGCCTCCAGTAACGCCATTAACGGTGATGTTATCTCTGGCATAGATGGCATTATTTATTGTGACGCCAACAGAGCCCGTAGCAAGAGTGTCTAAATTTTTTGTTGTGGTGTTAATGAAACCAGAAACTGGGGTGCAAGCTGGAGTCGAAGTCGTGCATCCATAGGTGTTATCAATCAAGACATATCCTGGCAAGGCAACTGAGCTGGAACCAATTGCTGCTGGGTTGATTGCTGAGCCGGCAGTTTTGATAATGTAATTAATATTAGAGCTAGACCCTGATGGAATACTTAAGGTGCCAGCCAGAATGCTCGATGTTTTATTGCCCGTAGTAACGTCATAGGTAATGTTCGCTGCTGTGCCGCTAGTATTAGCTGCTAAGTTGATCGCACCATTTTGACTAATATTGTTATTAGATATAAAGCTGATGTTTGAACCACTGGCGCCGGTAATCGTACCAATCTGATAGACACCACCAAGTGCGCCCGGGGTGCCAATGTAATTACCCGTTACTGAAATACTGCCGCCAATAGATAAACTATTAATCGTTAGCGCCCCTACCTGGGTAGCCCATGAGGGATTTCCAGTAGAGGTACCTAGAATCGTAATGTTGTTAGCGGTAATCGTAGAGGCAACGCTGTTATAGACACCTCGCAATGTTGTTGTGCCACCATTCAAACTAACATTACCGCCTGTTGACATCATGATCTGGGAATAATCGATCGCATTACTGCTACTAACAGCATTAACCGTAATATTGCCGCTGGCATAGATCACATTATTAATGGTGATACCGACACTAGCGGTTGCCTGAGCTGTTAAATTGGCAGTGGTGGTATTGGTATTGATATAACCACTCACGGGAGTGCAACCCGTTGTGCCACAGCCATAGGTGTTATCTAAGAGTACATATCCTGGCAATGCAACAGAGCTTGATCCAATTGCGGCTGGGTTGATTGAGGAGCCTGCTGTTTTAATGATGTAATTAATTGCAGAAGTAGAGCCAGCAGGGATACTTAAGGCACCAGTCAGAATGCTGGATGCTTTATTACCAGTAGTCACATCGTAAATAATGTTAGCAGCAACACCACTGGTATTGGCAGCCAATATAAGGGCGCCAGATTGCGAAATATTATTATTTGAAATGAAGCTGATGCTTGAACCGCTTGCGCCTCTAATGTCACCAATCTGATAGATACCACCCAGCGCACCTGGGGTACTGATGTAATTACCCGTTACTGAAATACTTCCCCCAATAGCGGTGCTATTAATCGTCATCGCACCAAGCTGAACAATCCACACAGGGGAAGCAGATGAAGTACCCAGAATCGTAATATTGTTAGCAGTAATAATGGAAGCTACGCTGTTATAGACACCGCGCTGGGTTGTTATTCCACCATTGAGAGTCACATCACCACTCTTAGACATGATGGCCACAGAATAGTCGATTGCATTACTCGTACTGACTGCATTGACCGTGATATTGCCACTGGTATAAATCGCGGCATTGATTGTGGCACCTACTGCTGTAGTTGCCAGAGTAGTTAAATTGGCTGTAGTGGTGTTGATAAAGCCTGTTGTAGGCGTACACGCTGCTCCGCTACATCCATAAGTATTATCGAACAGCACATATCCTGGCAATACCAGAGCACTTGTGCCAATCGCGCTTGGGTTGATAGATCCGCCAGCCGTCTTGATGATGTAATTAATCGGTGAAGTATTGGTTCCAGTAGCAATAGTCAGCGCGCCTGAGATAACACTAGAATCTTTTGTACCGCTGGTGGTGTTGTAAGTCACGCTCACCGCAGTAGAGGTGGTGTTAGCCACCAGTGAAATCGCACCCGTTTGATTGATCTTACCGTTCGTAATAAAACTAATATTGGATCCGGCCGCATTATCTGTAATTGCACCAGCCTGATAAATACCGGTATCTGTATTGGTCGATACCGTACCAATCACGTTTAGGTTAGTACCGCCGGCAACAATGGTGAGAGTGTTGAGATAGACAGCATACTGCCCACCTACTTCAGAGCCAGAGATCGTGATGGATTTAGCGCTAATAGAGTTATTTGGACCAAGCTCAACACCATTACCGGTAGTGGTCGAAGTGCCGGTGATATTAACTGCGCCATTATTTGCGTCAATTGCTGATACACCCCAAGCGCCACCATATAAATTACCCACTGCTAAACCAGTTGTAGTTAAACCAGTAATGTTGATATTGCCGCTAGTCGCTGTCAGACCAGCAGTTAACATAACAGCCCCACCACCGCCTGTGCTGCCTCCTGCATTGACACCGTTGATGGTGATCGCAGTTCCGCTAATATTGCCGCCAACTAAAACCCCATAACCACCTGTAGTAACAAAAGTGCCCCAATTAGTTAATGCCGTATTGAGATAACCCGTAGCTGGCACACAACCAGAGCCTGAGCAACCATAGGTATTATCTAAAGTGACTGCACCAGGGACAGTAACTGCGTTAGCAATATTGATTGCTGCCCCAGATGCCAACACCGAGTAGTTGATGTTAGATAAAGAACCTGTTGCAACAGTCAATTGTCCAGTGCTGATTGAGGAATTCTTATTACCTGCCGTTACATCGTAGGAAACATTAGAAGAATTTGCACTCGTATTGGCTGCTAGATTGATCGCACCGTTTTGACTAATATTGTTATTAGAAGTAAAGCTGATATTGCTACCACTAGCTCCATTAATAGTGCCAATCTGATAAATACCGCCCGCAGCACCCGGGATGTTAACTACGTTGCCGGTCACGGCAATGCTGCCGCCAACGGAGGCGCTATTAATAGTTAAGCCAGCAATTTGAGTTACCCAGCTTGGTGCGGAAGTGGATGTTCCGTTGATCGTAATATTGTTACCAGTCACCACGTTTCCAGCGACGACATAGACGCCAATGGTTGCTACAGTAGAACCATTCATCAGCACATTGCCGTTGGTCGAGGTGATATTGACTGAAGTATCAATCCCTCGATTGGAATTACTAGAACCATTAATCGTTATGTTACCGCTGGCATAAATAGCGGCATTAATAGTGGCGCCAACTGAAATAGTTGCAGAAGCAACTAGGTTGTTTGCGCTTGCACTAATATAAGCTGATGTAGGTACGCCCCCTACTCCCGCTGTCCCACCGAAGGTGTTATCGATCACCAAATTACCAGGCAATGGAATAGTACTTGTTCCAATAGCGCCAGGGCTCAATGGAGAGCCTGTGGATTTAACCGTATAGTTAATCGTAGCACTGGAGGAACTCGATGCAATAGTTAATGCGCCACTAACGATAGAGGAGTTCTTATCGCCAGTGGTCGTATCGTAAATAATATTGGCAACACTACCACTGGTATTGGCTGCTAAGACTACTGCACCGCCTTGGCTAATGTCATTATTTGAAACGAAGCTAATATTTGATCCATTAGCTCCGGTAATCGTTCCAATCTGGTAAATGCCGCCAGCAGCGCCTGGGGCGCCGATGACATTTCCGGTGACGATGATGCTGCCGCCAACGGAAGCGCTATTAATCGTTAAGCCTGCAATTTGATCTACCCAACTCACTGAAGTAGAAGTAGCTGTACCGTTAATGGTGATGTTGTTACCAGTGACTACGTTTCCCTCGACAACATAAACGCCAATGGTGCTGACTGTAGCGCCATTCATCAAGACATTTCCATTGGTCGAAGTGATGTTTACAGAGGCGTCAATACCGCGGTTGGTGTTACTAGCGCCGTTAATCGTAATGTTGCCACTACTAAAAATTGCAGCGTTAATAGTGACACCAGCTGAGACAGTAGCTAAGTCTACCAACCTATTGGCAACACTTGCTGTGATATAGCCCGATGCTTTTGTGCCTGATGTGGAACCATAGGTGTTGTCAATGGTAATCGCACCAGGCAAAACAATGGAGCTTGTTCCAATAGCACCAGGATTTAGTGCAGAGCCTGCAGACAGCATGGTGTAGTTGATGGCTGAGCTAGAAGTACTGGTGGCAATCGTTAAAGCGCCACCAACAATGGAAGAGGTCTTATTACCTGCAGTCGTGTCGTAAGTAATATTGACTGCGGTACTGCTTGTATTGGCTGCCAATGCAATGGCACCAATCTGGTTGATATCGTTGTTAGAGGTAAAACTAATATTAGAACCACTGCGAGTAGTAATAGTTCCAGCCTGATAAATGCCACCCGCAGTTCCTGGAAGATTGATCACATTTCCAGTCACAACAATGTTGCCGCCTGTTGCGGCAGTGTTGATTGTCAGTGCACCTATATACGTTACCCAATTTGGTGCCAGGCTGGTAGTACCGTTGAGGGTAATATTATTGGCCGCAATAGTCGAAGCAGTCAGGTTATAAACACCTAAGCCATCGGTAGCGCTACCATTGAAAGTCACATTACCAGCCGTTGAGGTAATTCCCACTGAGTAACTGATGCCTGCAATACCTGAGCCACTTGTCACGCCATTGACCACAATATTGCCGCTGGCAAAAACCGCAGCATTAATGGTGACGCCTATGGCAGTAGTCGCAGTAGTTGATGCATTACTTGCTGTAATGACGCCAGAGACAAGTGAGCCAGAAGAAACTCCAAAGGTATTGTCGAGTGTAATCGAGCCAGGTAACGCAATGGAGGTGGTACCAATCAATCCAGGATCGATATTAGCCCCCGCAGATTTGGCAATGTAATTTATTGCCTTTGTAGAGCTATTTAATGAAATGGTTACGTCGCCAGCAAGAATAGTGGATAGCTTCGTGCCAGCAGTCGTATCGTAGGTAATCGTAGCATCGGCACCGCTGGTATTAGCTACTAATGAAATAGCACCAGTTTGATTAATCTTGTTATTTGAGGTGAAGCTGATGCTGGAACCGCTTACACCCGTAATGGTGCCGCTCTGTGTAATACCGGTATTTGCTCCGGCAGTACCGCTTGTTGCAGTCACAGAGATATTGCTACCACCAGCATTGATAGTCATTGCACCTAAGGTAACGTTGGTAGTTGGTGAGCCCGATGCAGTTCCGTTAACAGAAATCGATCTAGCCGTAACTAAGCCACTCTGATCAACACTAGGGCCGCCTACTGCTCTTCCGACGATGGTGACAGATCCCACTGTTGCGGTAATAGGGGCAGCTATTGCGTTATTAAACCCATAATTTAATGCGCCTAAAGTTGTACCATCGATAGCAATATTTCCAGCGCTGGAAGTAATACTCACCGTACTTGCACCGAGCGCTACTCCACCATTGGTACCGCCAGCTATACCCATAATCGAAACGCCACCAGCCCCTGCAATAGCGTAACTAGCAGTGATGCCAGCATTACCCGAAGTAGCTCCTGTGGCAACGCCATATAAAGTAATAAGGCCCTTAGCAGTTAATGTGCCAGAAACGTTAATACCAGGTCCAGCTGTAGTAGCCAAGGTAGTGACATTGCTTGCAGTGATGTAACCAGATGCAGGCGTGCCCGATACAGCACCATAGGTGTTATCAATCGTGATTGTGCCCTTTAGATTAATCGCACCGTTTACTGCAATTGCTCCACCCGCTGAAATTGCATTGAAGCTAACACCAGATCCAGTACCTGTTGAGCTATCTGTAATGGCAATCAGGGTGATTGCTTGCTTAGATCCGCTAGTGTTGTTTAGCGTGAGGGTTGGCGTTAAGTTTGCGCCAGTGATGTTGAAAGTTAATGCCGTGGTTTGAGTGATGGTTCCATCTGCAATGATTTGAATGCTTGTTCCAGCATTAATTGCAGTTTGGATTTGCGTTGCACTAACGTTTGTTTGATTGGTGAATAAGAGTGGATTAGTTCCAGTTGAGGTTCCGGCTGTCGTGCTAATGGTGACGTTGGTTGGATCTAGTAGCCACATTCCACCACGACCTGCATTAATGCTCGATAGTAGATTAAGGGTTGCACCGGAGGTTTCGATCAAACCACCATTTTGGTTGTTGATGTCAGTTTCTTGCTGAGAGGCATTGAGACTTGTTGCTTGATCTAGGCCGACAGATAAAGCAAAAGGCAATGTGCCATTCTTCGCATCATTGCCTATTAATATTCTGCCACCTTGGTTTAAGCCTGTTGCTTCGATTGAAGTATTTTGGATGGTGACATTGTTGGTTGCGGACAAAGCAATGCTTCCGCCACGACCTGCTGATCCATTGGTCTGAATAACACTGTTGTCAATTGTAAGATCGCCGTAATGGGCAATCATGCTGATGGCTCCGCCATCTGTACCGTTTGCTGCGATGCTACTTGCTACTGTAATTTGGTCACCTGAGAAAGCAATCAATCCACCGGGACCGTTGTTCCCGTTAGCCTGCACCACACTGCCCGCTTGGGTATTGATTGTTGGTGCACTGAAATAAATCGATCCACCAGTAGTGCCATTTGCTTTGACTTGCGCTGTTGCTTGCAAGCTCAATAAGTTAGTGCTGGTGAGGTAAATCACATTACTGTTTGTTTGCGTTGCTGCTGTGACTTGTAATGCGCTCTCATCATTTGCTGCTGCGCTTGAATACACTTGATTGAGAGTTTGATCTGCGTTCTTTGCAGCGAGATATGTTGGTAATTCTTCTGGACGTTTCGCTGTGCCATTTACCGTTACGGTAGTTGCTGTGTTGTTAGGTAGGCTTGAGCTCAGACTTAAGCGACCTGAAACATAAATGGCTTGTGCCAATAATTGAATAGCGTTACCTAGCGAACCTGCATTACCAGCGAGGTTGTAGTTGCTAGTGTTGATATTTCCTTGCGCATAAATCGTTTGGGCTTGTACGGTTACTATACTTGCTGAGATTGTTGTACCGACATTGAGGTAAGCAATAGACGATCTGATGATGACGTCTAAGTTCTGACCACTGATATTGGCATTGAGATAAAAGTTACCTGCAGAACTCAGTGTTAGAGACGTGTAGTTCGTTCCGCTCTTCAGAATATCGGCACCACTGGCAATCGTTAAGCTACCGCTACCAGCTTGCGTACAGCCGCCCACGCTTGGGCAAGCAGTGGTATTGGCATTTACTTCAACGATGACGTTGTTGTATGAGAGTGCTGCAGAAATAATGTTGGCTGCTGCTGTATCAATTGTTAAATCAATTGGATCTAAGAGCCATGTACCAGACTTGCCCTTGCTTGCACTGGTATTGACTTGCGCCGTGGGAGCTAGCGCCACAGCCGTCTTTGAACTGGTTTCGATAAATCCGCCATTTCCGGACAAGGCTCCGCCCATGGCATTCAAAATACCTGCGATAGAAGTCTTCACCTCGGACCAAATCGCAATCGTTCCGCCATTACCAGACTGGGTTGCGGATGTATCTACTATTGCGCCCTGCTCCACAGTGACTGTTCTGGCCATTTGCTTGTTATTGCTTGCTGCTTGGGCATTGGCTTTGATAATCGCCTCAGCCTGAGTATTCGTTTGAGCGCTAGGTGTTTGGACATTTAATTGAGTGCCGCCAGAAACTTGCGTGCTTGCCAAGCCGATATTGACTTGACCGCCACCTAAGGCGCCAGTTGTAGTCGTTTTAGAGTTAGCAGCGATCGTAATATCGTTACCGACAATGTTGACCTGGCCACCTTGAGCTGTTTTGCTGTTTGCAGCTACCGTGCCAGCCTGGGTTACGGTGTTGGCAACCAGTTCAATGGTGCCGCCATTGTTAACAGCGCTGCCAGCAGAGATACGGCCGGTATTTTTAATGACTGAGGCCATCAATTGGTTGGCAGCACCGGCTGCCATCACCACTAGACCCCCATTAACCTCAACAACCCGCTTGTTTTCGATCAAGGCGTTATAGGTTGAGGTATCTACTTTGACGCTAATCAGGGAATTATTCTGGAAATTGAGGGTAATTTGCTCACCAGCTGCAATGGCGACTGTGCCACTACCTTTTCTGGCCAATAAGTAGCCTTGATTGCGCACTTCAGGAGCGAGTAATGCAATGTATCCACCCTCTGCATTCGTGGTAATTTTTCCTTCATTCAGAATGGCGCCTTTTCCATTGCCATTGAATGTCGATTTACCTTCCATAAATGCTTTGTTAGAGATGTCTAAAGTAGATGCCACTACACCTGCTGCATCGACTTGTGATCCCTTACCAAAAGTCACACCATTTTGGTTCACCAAAATGACTTGGCCATTGGCTTTGACTGCACCTTCAATGACAGATGCATTTGCTCCAGTTACACGATTCAAAATCACTGCATTTTGATTCGGCTGATTGAAGTTCACTGTGGCATTTTTTCCAACATTAAAACTATCCCAGTTCACGACTGCACGTTGAGATGTTTGATTCACATTCATCGTCGCAGAAGTTGCTGTTGATGTTTGTGAAATAGCTACTTGCCCTGCAACAACTTGTCCACCAGTGGGTAGTGCATTTACCGCTGGTGAATTTGTAGTTGCTGTTACTACTGTGGGTGCCGGTGTAGATGTTTGCGCAAACATCGATTGAGAAGACAGCATTGCCAGTGCAGAAATGACGAATGCAAATGTCCTCACAGAAATGGCTTCTGCAAAGCAATTTTTCTTCGAAATGTTTGGTGTTGGGAGCGACCCGTCACCAAGGTGTTTTTGCACAGTACTTATCTACTAATCCTAGGGAAGTGGATTATGGCAAAAATGGCGTTTTTTCTGTATTAGCCCAAGGGGTAATCCGTGGAGATGCTTAAAGTAAAAGGGCTTTTTAAAACCCTTTTTGCAACAGGGGGCTTAAAAGTTGTAACTTGCTGAAATCCAGCCCCTGGGTTGTGTAGTTGTGCCATCTGTATTTACGGGTTGTCCAGTGAAGCTATGGAGTGGATTTTGTCCCACCTTCCATGCAACAGATGCATTGATGTTCCATCCTTCATATCCCCACAGTAAGCCAACACCAGCACCCATCAGTGAGTATGTATTGTTAGCATTAGTTGCGCCTTGCCAATTGGAATACAGGTTCTTGTATTGCTGCACTACACCTGCATCAAAGAATGTTGTGAGTGTTAATTTTTCTTGTAATTGATGACGTAATTCCATCGTGAAAATTCCGCCTTGTGAACCACCGGATTGTGCAACAGGATATGCGCGAACTCCGTAGGGTCCACCCAAATAAAATTGCTCTGCAGAATTCAGATTATTAGATGCAAATTGTCCAGAAATTGTGCTGTAAAAAGTAGTCTTTCCATCCTCTGCGATTTGCTGATTTCGGTTTGCCGAAAATGTCATTTTTGCGAAGCTGGATGGAGTGATGTATTGGTATGTTGCCGGGCTAGAATTTGGTACTAAATACATACCGTAATTTGCAGCACTGGTTGACAAAATATCGAGGTGCCCTAACACCAAATTGACCGATCCAGAATTGACCGCTCCGTAGCCAAAATTATCGACCATATTTCCGGATAAACCAGCCGATAAATTATTGATGTTGTACGAGCTGGTTACAGCATTCGTAGCCAGGTTTTTATTGGTGTAACTTTTGATGTCGTAATTGACGGTTCCGTTCAAATTAGCGCCCGGACTACGGACTAAAGGATAGGCTGCGCTCAATCCCGTTGTCCAGGCATCACCTGTACCGCCGTTATAGGTGTAATTGCTCACGTTTTTGTAGTTCAGGAAGGTAGCAGAGGCTCCTAAACGTAATCCATTAGGTGAAGCTGGTAATGAATAAGCCCCTTGGATGTACTGTGATCCTTCAGAGGCGATTCCATTAACCGATATAGAGTCCCCGTAGCCCATTGGATTATTTAAAGTGAGAGCAAAAACGCCTTGATTGGCTCCGGTAGTTCTACTTCCGTAGTTATTAGTCTCTACCCGCCCTTGCAACATGCCAGGCTGAGTTAGTTGCAAGCGCACATCAACCTCGCCATCATTCTGCCCCTGCTCTAGCTGGCTGGAGACCATAACACCGGGGGTCTCATTGAGGATGACTATGGCTCTTTCGAGGTGCTGCATATTCAGAGGCTCACCCACTGCATTGGCATAGGTAATGTATTCAGCGGCCCGTGTCTGACCAAAACGAGTCTCGCCTTGTGGCATATCAACCGTAACCTTACCCAACTTAGCCTCGGTGATGATGATTTTGACTTTCCCATCAGCAATTTTCTGCGGGGGCAGTATTGCTTGTACGGTATAGCCCTTTTGGCGATATAAATTCTGAATTGCATCACAGGCACTTTGCAAATCATCAAACGTGATGGGGCGGCCTAACCATGCCTTCAGCAAGTTTTGTACTTCAGCCTCCGGAAGAATCTTGACACCCTCAAGCTGAAATTGATTCACAGTAAAGCGCACTTCACCCTGTTTAGTCTGGCTAGATGGGCCAGAGATATTGCGCTCTGGCTCAGGCAAAGCTAACGGTGAAGGTAAGGGCAGTTGCTTCTCTAGGCCTTGCTGTAGGGCTCCCGCATCTACTTGGGCATAAAGACTGCCTGAGGCGGTAATACTCAGAATCGCCAAGGCAAGTTTAGAAATTTTGCATCGATAAAAATTAGCAGCTGAACTCACAAGAAAATTCCAAAGGATGGGGCATTCCCCTTAAGGGGAATAGCGTTAAAAATATCCTATGAATTTAATGGTTTACGGCAGAAATTCCCATTAGCCTTGGGGCTAATAGTGAGATAGCCTCTTGCTCGAAATTAGATGGCTTTTGGTAGTCTGACATGAAACTGCGCGCCACCACCAGCAACATCCTCGTGCCAAATAGAACCTTCATAACGGGTCACGATATGCCTGCAGAGCCATAAGCCAAGACCCATGCCAGTTTGCTTGGTAGTGCTGAGTAACTCAAATAAGTTTTGTTTAAATTCTGCCGGAATACCTGCGCCGGTATCGCGAATACTGAAGAGCACAGAGTCCCCATCTATTTGAGCCTCAATCTCGATGGAGCGCGAGGATGCCTTGGTGCTCTCTAAAGATTGAATAGCATTATTTAGTAGGTTAAGAATCACCTGCTCAATCTCATTGGGGCTAATCCTGACAAAAAGCCCCTCCTCTATCTTTAAGTGAGGCTGAATATTTTTAGACTTTAATTCCGGCTTGATGACATCGAATACATTCGATATCGAGTCAGCAAGATTACATTTGTCAGGCTGCGGTTTATTCTCCGCAAACATGGATCTAAGGGATCGCACAATCGTCGCCGCTCTATTGTTATCTGACTCCAAAGCATCCAATACCTCTTTTGCAATTTCAGGACTGAATGCGCCCACTTCTAACTTTCCTCTCAAAAATTGAATATTAAGCTTAGAGGCACCTAAAGGCTGATTTAACTCGTGGGCAATGGATGCCGATAAGGCGCCTGTTGCTGCGGTCTTATTAGCCTTTAATAAATTGGCAATTAAAGATTCACGTTCCTTAAATAAGTTTTTAATTCTGATGTTGTCTTCTACATTTTTAGAATTTTCTTGGCTTAAGCTTTCAGCCCAGAATCCCAGGATCGAAACGTAAGATAGAACAGTGAACGAAACGGCAAGCCACCTAACTAGCGAGATTAAGAAGGGCTCTCCGTATAAATTAATATTTCCAATGCTTGTATTGGAAAGTACTAGCCATAATCGAATTACTCCAAGCACCAATTCAGCAAATGTCGTGAACATTAAAAAATCAAGCTGGATGTGCCGATTATTTTTACGTGCAAAGTAAAGTTCAATCAATATCCAAACTAGACAGGCGATCAACATAGAAACTACAAAAAAAACTCTCACCTGGAATGTGCTGGACTGCCTCATGTATTCAAATACGCAGGCAAAAACTAAAAACAAGAATGGTGATATTCGAGCTAAAAATTGAGTTGATCGCTGATTAATAGCCCGAGAGAATAACCCGAGGAAAAAATATCCTGCAAAGAAAGAGGTATTTGCAATGGTTAGTAAAAATGGAGAAATAGTAGATGCAGAGGCAAAGCATAAAAAGGCAAAGATATTGAGCCCAAGGGCGAGCAGCCAAATATTGTTGAAGTTGCTTACTTTGCGCTTCCGAAAGTAAGGAATTGCTGAAATAAAGAGCCCGCTCAATATCAAGGAAAAAACTAAAAAGAGGGTTTCATTGGCGAATTTCATACACGTAGATCCTACTACCTTTTATGATGCCCAATCCAATATCTAGGCCAAAGCCTTAAAGAGACGATAGCTCAAGGAACCCAAGAATAGGCTCTGCTAAGTTAAAATTCAGCATGACCTCAACCGTTAGCTTACCCATAGCCTTTGACTACCCCCAGCAAAATGCTGCCGGAGCCACCTGCACTGCCCAAGCTTGGGCCAAAATACCTCCACAGCTTCATGGCAACGAGAAAGCTGCTGTCATTGCCCGTATTAAGCAACTGCTAATCGAAAAAGATGCTGCTTTAGTGGCCCACTACTATGTAGATGGCGATATTCAAGATTTGGCTTTATCAACCGGTGGCTTTGTGGCTGACTCTCTAGAGATGGCACGCTTTGGCAAAAATCACCCTGCCAAGAATCTGATTGTGGCTGGTGTGCGCTTTATGGGGGAGTCTGCCAAGATTCTGAGTCCCGAAAAGCGTGTCTTCATGCCAGATTTAGAGGCGACCTGCTCACTTGATTTGGGTTGTGATGCTAAGGACTTTGCCGCCTTCAGAGCATTGCATCCAGACCGTACCGTAGTTGTCTATGCTAATACGAGTGCTGCTGTTAAAGCGCAAGCGGATTGGATGGTAACGAGCTCTTGCGCCTTGGCGATCGTTCACCAACTCAAAGTTGAGGGCAAGAAAATTCTGTGGGCACCCGATCGTCACTTGGGCCGCTATATTCAAGAGCAGACTGGTGCAGATATGTTGCTCTGGAATGGCGCTTGCATTGTTCATGATGAATTCAAAGCCGCTGAATTGGAAATGCTCATGGCAGCGCATCCCCAGGCCATGGTTTTAGTTCACCCCGAGTCTCCACAAGGAGTAGTAGATTTGGCAGATGTCGTTGGCTCCACCTCTGCCATGATCAAAGCCGTGGTTGAAGGCTCTGCCACTGAATATATTGTGGCTACTGACAATGGCATCTTGCATCGCATGCGCCAATTGGCTCCCAATAAGGTATTAATCGAAGCCCCTACTGCTGGTAACAGCGCCACTTGTAAGAGCTGCGCTCATTGCCCTTGGATGGCCATGAATGGCTTGCAAGGAATTTTGGATTGCTTAGAGAATGCTTCTGGTGAAATCTTCATTGAGGAACAGGTGCGCGTGAAAGCTCTCGGCTGCGTCGAGCGCATGCTGGACTTCACCCAGAATCATCCTGATCTTCTAGCCAAAGCCCAGCATGGCTTTGTAAAGAATATTGGCGCTGCCTAATTTAACCTTTTGACTGCATACGTATGTTTGATTACAACGAAACCTTAGAGCAGGCCCGCCAACGTAATATTGCTGATGCGCTGATGGAGGATATTGGCAAGTGTGATTGGACTGCGCAATTGGTTCCCAGCAAACCTGTGCATGCACAACTGATCGTTCGTCAAGAAGCAGTTTTATGCGGAGTGGATTGGTTTGAAGGCACGCTCAAGAAATTAGATCCTGCAGCGAAAGTGACTTGGTATTACTTGGAGGGCAACTTAATGAAGCCTGATACCAAGGTTTGCGATATTGAAGCCAACTCTCGTGCCCTGCTCTCAGCTGAGCGTCCCTGTATTAATTTCTTACAAACATTGTCTTGGACTGCAAGCATTGCTCGTCAACACGTTGATGCCATTGCCGGTGTCAGCCCAAACCCCAAAGGTTGCGCCGTTCTCGATACACGCAAAACGATTCCAGGCTTACGTCAGGCGCAGAAGTACGCAGTGCGTGTGGGTGGCGGCCAAAACCAACGTCTCGCACTTTGGCATGGCATCTTAATTAAAGAGAATCATATTACTGCTGCAGGTGGTGTTGCTGCTGCCATTAAAGCTGCACAAGCTCTTAATTCGGGGGTGGACATTCAGGTAGAAGTGGAGAACTTTGCTGAATTAAAAGAGGCTTTGGATGCCGGGGCAAAAAGTATCCTGATTGATAACTTCACCATCGAGCAAATGAAAGAAGCAGTTGTCTTTACCAATGGCCGCGCTCTATTGGAAGCTTCTGGTGGCATCGACTTAGATCAGATGCGTGTGATTGCTGCTACTGGTGTTGATCGCATCTCCCTCGGAAAACTGACTAAAGATATTCAGGCAGTGGATTTCTCGATGAGATTTTTATAATCCAATCACCCTATTTTCTGGTTAACATCAAGACCATTCTTTGACTTAGTGTATCCTACTGGATACAATTAAGCATGATCGAAATTAGAAAAACAGAAGACTTTATAGTTTGGCTAGATAACTTATTTGATTTGACAGCAAGAGCAAAGATACAAGCAAGAATTAAAAGGCTATCCGAAGGAAATCCAGGCAATATTGAATCAGTGGGTGAAAAAGTATTCGAGATGAAGATTGATTTTGGCCCTGGTTACCGGGTGTACTACACCAAACATGGGCAGAAAATTACCATTCTCTTAATGGGCGGAGATAAAAAACACAAGCTAAAGATATCAAACTAGCTCAACGTTTAGCGAGAAATCTATAAATAACTATTATGAAAAAAACAATCACAGCCCCATACGATGTAGCCGAGCATCTTCGCACACCAAAAGAAATGGCTGCCTACCTAGAGGCTTGCATTGATGAAGCAAATGGTGATGCTGCTTTTATCGCTAAAGCACTGGGTGACATTGCAAGAGCAAAAGGGATGACTCAGGTTGCTAAAGATTCAGGGCTAACTAGAGAGAGCTTATACAAATCACTCTCTGGCGAGAGAAGCCCAGGCTTTGACACCATACTTAAAGTTATTGCTGCGCTAGGCTTAAGCCTTCATGCTGCACCCGCTATCAAGAAATAAAAATATGCAGGAAGAATGGGTTGATCCAGATGACGCGCCTGAGTTGGATGAACAATGGTTTAAGGATGCCCACGTCTATGTTGGCGATACCCTTATCAAAAGAGGTGTTGGTAGACCGCCCATTAAAAATACTAAGGAGATGCTGAGTCTCAGAATGGACTTTGATGTACTGGAGAAACTAAGGGCAAGTGGGAAAGGTTGGCAAACCCGACTCAATAATTACATTAAAGAAGCTGTTTCAAAAGGCGACCTTTGATGAGATTAGGTCTCAGGATTTTCTGAAGTACCTTCTGCCTGTGGGGTCAAGATTGTTGGGTAAGAGACCGCCCAAGTCCCTGGGTAATCGCGGCTGTAATGCAATCCCCTGCTCTCTCGGCGCATGAGTGCTGATCTCACAATCAACTCGGCACACTCCAGTAAGTTACGTAGCTCAATCAGATCTCGTGTTACTTTAAAGTTCGCGTAATACTCCTGTACTTCGTATCTGAGGAGTTTGATGCGGTGTAGTGCACGCTCTAACCTTCGATTGGTCCTCACGATACCGACGTAATTCCACATCAATGAACGTAGCTCATCCCAGTTATGGGCAATTACCACCTGCTCATCGGCATCCTCGACCTGACTCTCATCCCACAGTGGCAGTTTTGGCATTACTAGTGTTTTCATTGCAGAGATATCTGCAGCAGCGGCCTTACCAATGACGATGCACTCTAATAATGAATTACTAGCCAGGCGATTAGCGCCATGTAAACCGGTATAGGTAGCTTCACCTACCGCATAAAGCCCAGGTAAATCAGTACGCCCCTTAAGGTCAGTCACTACGCCACCACAGGTGTAATGCGCTGCCGGTACCACAGGTATAGGCTCTTTAGTAATATCTAGCCCCAAACTCATACAGCGCGCATAGATCATTGGGAAATGCTCTTGAATAAAAGCTTCGCCTAAATGGGTGGCATCGAGATGGACGTAATCGAGACCATGCTTTTTCATCTCAAAGTCGATTGCTCTAGCCACAATATCGCGCGGCGCTAACTCATTGCGCTCATCATGCTCGGGCATAAAGCGAGTCCCGTTAGGGAGCTTAAGCAAACCACCCTCACCACGCATTGCCTCGGTGATTAAAAAGGTTCTATCGCTAGGGTGATATAAACATGTTGGATGGAACTGAATAAATTCCATATTACCGACACGGCAACCTGCACGCCAGGCCATAGCGATACCATCGCCTGTAGCGGTGTCAGGGTTACTAGTGTATCTGTACACCTTGCCAACACCACCCGTAGCCAACACTACTGACTTGGCTTCAATCGTTTCTACATGATTATTTTTAATATCAAGGGCATACACGCCGTAACAGCGATTTGGCTTTGTACGCTGCGTCTTCGCATCTAGGTGACGGTTAGTAATCAGATCTAAAGCAATCCAGTGCTCTAGCAATTGAATATTTTTATGGGCCCGTGCTTTATCCAACAACACCTCATGAATAGCCTTGCCGGTAGCATCCGCAACGTGCGCAATGCGGCGTTGACTATGGCCTCCTTCGCGTGTGAGATGCAAGCCCATGGGCCCGGTCTCGTCAGCAGTAAAAGGAACACCCTGCTCAACTAGCCAACGAATGGCTTCAGCGCTTTCTTCGGCGATGTATCGAGCAGTAGATTCCACCACAAGACCAGCACCAGCATCTAAGGTATCGGCCACATGAGAGTCAACGCTGTCATGGACCTTATCGACCACCCCAACAATACCGCCCTGCGCCCAAGCAGTTGCAGCTTCACCCAGGCCCCGCTTGGCCATCACAATGACCGGCTGCGTCTCTGCCATATGCAGAGCTACTGTCAGGCCGGCGAGGCCTGCTCCAATAATCAGAACAGGTAATTCTGCTTTGGTATCGGATGGTGGGGTTTGGGGTTTTGAACTAGCCATAGAAAGTCAATTCTAAAGGGCAATGGAATCTTGTGTTGACTATCTCTTGATGTCTCGATAGAAATTTTCATGCGATCCGATCGCCTCTAAATATATCAACCTCAAGCCGTCATCAAGCGAGTAGCCGAGTAAATAGAGTTGGCCATTACTTTTGAACTTGTACACCAATAATGCAGCTAAATCACCCTTCTTTTTTTCGCCAATTGAAGGTTCATTTGAAATCATTCCTACAGCTTCATCTACATCCTTGGCAATATTGTCATTTAGCTTTTTGTATTGTCTGGCGAATCGGCGCGTTTGAATAACTGAATGCGCCATCAAACCTTCTCAGAGCGAGGGATGAATGGGGTAGCATCTGCCCTCGGCTCTGATAGCGATGCCAAAGAGGCGGTAATAAATGAAATTGGGAGGTCAGGATTATCAATTGCAGCTCTACCTACCGTAGCCCAAAACTCAAGCTGGCCAGCAATAGTCCGATGCTCAGACTTGGCCTCAGACTTTGCTGCTTCATATAGATTGTCATCAATTCTGACTGGCATGCCCATCAAAAATCTCCCTTTCGAACTATCTTACTACAAAAGTAGTAAGATAGAAAGTAAGGTCATTTCATAAGAAAAAACCGCCCAAAGGCGGCCTTTTCTTAAGCGGACCCATAATCAGTGAGCCGATTCAACCTTCTGCCTCTTAGAATCATTAGTACCGTAGCCCATCACTGCAGCAGCCTGACCACCTTTAGCGAGCTTGACGGCGCAGTACTTAAATTCTGGAATCTTGCCAAATGGATCTAGGGCAGAGTTCGTAATTAAGTTGGCTGCAGCTTCATAGTAAGCAAACGGAATGAAGATCACACCACGAGGTGTGCCGTCATCTCGACGCACGTGGATAGCTACTTCTCCACGACGTGACTGAACCGTAATGACATCACCAGCAGATACGCCTAACTGAGTCATATCTTCACCATGCATCGATACAGTGGCCATCGGTTCAATGGCATCTAAGACAGTTGCACGGCGGGTCATACTGCCTGTGTGCCAATGCTCTAACTGACGTCCTGTAATCAGCACAAATGGATACTCCGCATCTGGGCGCTCATTCGCAGGAATAATATCAGCCGGTACTAACTTCACTCTGCCATCTTTGGTATCGAACTTGTCATTAAACACAATTGGGCGACCTGGATCTTCAGCAGATAAACATGGATAGGTAACGCTAGATTCTTTTTCTAAACGCTCCCAAGTAATACCGCTGATAGCTGCATGCATTGCTTGACGCATCTCGTCATACACCTGCGCAACACCGTCGTCAGCACCTTGATAGTTCCAGTTCAGACCCATGCGCTTCGCAATTTGCTGAATGATCCATAAATCAGGCTTAGCATCTCCCGGAGGATTAATTGCTTTCTTGCCCATCTGAACCATACGATCGGTATTACTAGCAGTACCAACCTTCTCAGGCCATGCGCTTGCTGGCAATACCACGTCCGCTAGGAGCGCAGTCTCAGTCATGAAAATATCTTGTACAACCAAGAGATCCAAAGAAGCCAAAGCATGACGGGCATGATTTAAATCGGGATCACTCATCGCAGGGTTCTCACCCTCAACATACATGCCGCGAATCTTGTCTGGATCACTATCCGGTGCCGTGATCTTATGCATGATCTCGACTACGGTGTAGCCAGGCTTCTTATCTAATGGGGTATCCCAGAATTTCTCAAACCAAGCATGCGCTTCCGGATTGTCTACGCGTTGGTAGTTCGGGAACATCATCGGAATTAATCCCGCATCACTCGCGCCCTGCACGTTATTTTGTCCACGCAGTGGATGCAAGCCAGAACCAGGCTTACCAATTTGACCGGTAATACTGACCAAAGCAATTAAGCAACGAGCATTATCAGTACCATGAACGTGCTGACTAATACCCATGCCCCACAAAATCATAGCTGACTTAGTAGTAGCAAATTCTCTGGCGACTTCACGCAAAGTCTCTGCTGGAATACCGCAGATTGGTGCCATTGCTTCAGGACTATAGCCCTTGATATTTTCTTTGAGTGCTTCAAAGTTATTCGAGCGGTTCTCAATAAAGTCTTTATCAACCAGACCCTCTTCAATCACTGTGAAGATCATGGCATTGAGCATCGCCACATCAGTGTCTGGCTTGAACTGCATCGTACGCCAGGCATGCTTACTGATATCGGTCGCACGTGGATCACACAATACAATTTTCGCGCCTCGTTTGGCGGCATTCTTGAACCAGGTCGCGGCAACAGGATGGTTTGCGGTTGGATTTGAACCGATCAAGAAAATAAGACTGGAATGCTCAACATCGTTTACTTGATTACTTACCGCACCAGAACCAACACCTTCTAAAAGTGCGGCAACTGATGAAGCATGGCAAAGGCGTGTGCAATGGTCAACGTTGTTACTACCAAAACCAGTGCGTACCAGTTTTTGGAATAAGTAAGCCTCTTCGTTACTGCCTTTTGCAGAACCAAATCCAGCCAATACCTTATTGCCGTATTGATCTTTGAGCTTCTTCAGGCCGCCACCAGCAACTTCTAGAGCTTCTTCCCACGTTGCTTCACGGAAAATGTCAGACCAATCTTGCTTGCCTTCTAGTAAAGCCTCATCCTTAGCAACGCCCGCCTTACGAATGAGCGGCTTGGTTAAGCGCTGTGGGTTGTGGATGTAATCCATACCAAAGCGACCTTTAACGCAAAGACGGTTATGGTTGGCTGGGCCATCACGACCTTCAACGCTAACAATCTTTTCATCTTTCACGTTGTAAGTGATCTGACAACCTACACCGCAGAATGGACAAACTGAATCTACCTTGCGATCAACTGTTTGCGAACCAATTAAGCCCTTCGGCATTAATGCGCCTGTTGGGCAAGCCTGAACACACTCGCCACAAGCAACGCAAGTACTATCACCCATTGGGTCATTCAGATCAAACACGATCTCGCTATGCGAACCGCGCATGGCATAACCAATCACATCATTGACCTGCTCTTCACGACAAGCGCGCACGCAACGATTACATTGAATACAGGCATCTAAGTTCACCGCCATGGCTGGGTGAGATACGTCATGACTGACTTTTTCACGGCGCAATGCCTTGAGCTCTGGACGTACTGTGACATCCATACGGGTAGCCCAAGTACTAAGCTCTCCGTGCTGATTTTTTTGCTCTTCTTCCTTGCTGTCACCAACCCACTTAAATCCTTCGTCGGGCATATCGGATAACAACATTTCTAGCACTAACTTTTGGCTCTTGAGTGCACGTTCGCTGTTGGCTTTGACATCCATGCCTGGAGTTGCGCTACGGCAGCAACTGGGTGCTAATGTACGTTCACCATTAATCTCCACTACACATGCTCGGCAATTACCATCAGCACGATAGCCATCTTTAAAGCACAGATGCGGAATATCAATCCCGTGGCGTTTAGCGGCTTTGAGAATAGTCTCACCTTCGTAAGAAACGATGGTTTGGCCATCGAGCTTGAACTCAACGGTTTGCAATTCAAGTTCTTTAGGATTTACTGGTGCGTTCATATTTATCTCGTTATTCCCTTAGTTTTTTGCTTACTGATTAAGCGACTTCTTCTGGGAAATATTTTGCAATACAGCGAATGGGGTTTGGTGCAGCTTGGCCTAGACCACAAATAGAAGCATCAACCATCACAGTGGCTAAGTCTTCTAAGGTGTCTTGATCCCAAGATGGCGACTGCATCAACTTAGCAGCCTTGCTGGTGCCCACACGACATGGCGTACATTGACCGCAACTCTCATGCTCAAAGAAGTGCATGACATTGAGCGCCATATCGCGCGCTTTGTCTTTATCGCCAAACACCATCACTGCAGCAGAACCAATGAAACAGCCATAAGGCTGCAAGGTATCGAAGTCCAGTGGAATGTCATTCATGGTTGCTGGCAAGATGCCGCCGGATGCGCCACCAGGTAGATAGCCATAGAACTTGTGGCCATCTTGCATGCCGCCGCAATACTCATCAATCAATTCCTGAATCGTAATTCCGGCTGGGGCCAGTTTGACACCCGGGTTTTTAACTCGGCCGCTCACGCTAAAGCTACGTAAGCCTTTACGATCATGACGCCCAAAAGAACTAAACCACTCTGGACCACGCTGAACAATGTCGCGCACCCAGTAGAGGGTTTCAAAGTTGTGCTCTAGTGTTGGACGACCGAACAATCCAACCTGCGCAATATATGGAGGACGCATACGGGGCTCACCGCGCTTACCTTCGATACTTTCAATCATGGCAGATTCTTCGCCACAGATGTAAGCGCCCGCACCACGACGTAATTCAATCAGCGGCAATTTAAATGGGGGGTTTGCTTTGAGTTTAGTTAGCTCTGCTTCGAGTAATTCACGGCAACCGTGATACTCATCGCGCAGATAAATATAGCAAGCATCAATACCCACCACATTGGCAGCAATTAACATGCCCTCTAAGAAGCGATGTGGATCGCGCTCTAAATACGTGCGATCCTTAAATGTGCCTGGCTCACCTTCGTCAATATTCACAGCCATCAACTTTGGAGCAACTTGATCTCTCACGATGCGCCACTTACGCCCTGCTGGGAAGCCTGCACCACCGAGACCACGAAGTCCTGAGCTTTCCATGATCTTGACAATGCTCTCGCCGTCTTTTTTACCTTCAATAATTTCTTTTGCTAAGGCGTAACCACCCTGTGCGCAATAAGACTCATAACCCACATAGTCTGGTGAAACCGCTTGATTGTCACCTTGCGGAGATATACCCTTTTCTACAAAAACTGCGGGATCAAAACTCGCGCTGTCCTTAGCCACTGGATGGGTTGTCAGATTATTTTTAACGGCGGCGGCAACCTTATCGGTAGTTGCAAACAATACCGGGTACTGATGCACAACCGCTACTGGAGCCTGTTCACAACGACCTACGCATGGAGCAGCCTCTACCTTAATCTTGGGATTGCCTAGGATTGCTGGTAACTTTGCCAATAGATTTTGCGCACCAGCCAACTCGCAGGCGATACCGTCACAGACACGCAGAGTGATGTCTGCAACCGGGTCATTGCCGCGCACCACTTCAAAGTGGTGGTAGAAAGTAGCCACTTCGTAAACTTCGGCCATCGGCAAATTCATTTCTTTTGCGAGGGCAACTAAATGACGATCATGCAAAGCACGGTATTCGTCATTGAGCTTGTGTAGATTTTCAATTAGCAAATCACGACGATCAGCTGCAGCACCGATTAACTGGCGAACCTCTGCCAAGGACACATCGTCCGCTTGGCGCCCTTTGAGCTTGCTCTTACGACGAATGGTTTCCCTTAAATCATCTGCAGTTGCTACAGCAACAGCCTTGATTTCAGCCGAGGGTTTTGGGTGATTCATAGTTTTAATCTCTAATTTTTAGTCGCAATAATGGAGCTATTTTTTAAGTCTGAAGCTACGCTTGAGAAGGTCCGACTTAGCAAGAAACAACTGAGCTTGCTGTATATAAGAAGATTTCAAGAATATCAATAATTTTGGGTCATTTTAAGACTCAAGTCCTTGACGGCGCTCAAGTGAATTTAACTAGGGTAAACCCTACTAAATGACGGATGGGGAAGGCTTGCTGCCCGGTGGCAGAGAGTAATCCAGCTTGTGCTCGTAAACCCGCGCCTTAAAGCAATCGTTATAACCTTTGCTGCCGATTTGCCAACCAATCGAAGTGCAGTCATCTTGGGCTGCCGACTCAATAGAGCCGCAGCCCGTCAAGGCAATAGCGGCAATAGAAACAAGGATGGCTAAGAAGCGTGATGTAATTGAATTCATAACCTAAGTCTACTGGATTCCGGGTTCCAAGTTAAGGGAAAGTGAGTACTTGTGGAATTAGAGATAAGTCAGTAACAATGTACGGGAGTAACTTTACAAATGAAAGATAGATACCTTTGGTGACCATGATGCCAACAACCTTAAAACAAGTTCTAGCGATTGCCTTTTCGCTGACTATTGCCCTGTTTTCCATCAACACCCATGCTCAAGCACAAGATGGCTATACCGATCTCATTGATGGCATCAGCTTAGACGGTTGGAACATCATAGGCAGCGCGAATTGGGTCATTGGCAAAGGAATAGTCGAGGGCAATAAGCCATCCGGATTTTTAGTGAGCAATAAAAGCTATCGGAACTTCATTATTCGTGCTGAATTTTGGGCTGAATCTGACACCAATAGTGGAATTTTTATTCGCTGCCAGGATCCCAATAAAGTCACCGCTGGCAATGCTTATGAAATTAATATCTGGGATACCCGCCCGGGTCAGGAGTACTCCACAGGGGCTATTGTGGATATTGCCAAGGTCAACCCAATTCATAAAGCCGGTGGGCGTTGGAACACCATGGAAATCACGGCCAATGGACCTCAACTCAAAGTCATGATGAATGGGGTGCTCACCGTATCAGATGCCAGAGATAGTAAATTCTCTGAAGGACCTATTGCCCTTCAGTCCGCTGGCGGCATCATCAAATTTAGGAAGCTCCAAATCAAACCAATCTAGTCCATCTCTCGATAGATCGACTTAAGTAGCCACCTCAATGAGGTGGCTCTTTTTTTACTTAAGCAGCAGGTGGAAACCCAACCTTTTGTTGCCAGCTATTGTTAAAGACGTGAATAACCGGCTTCTCATAGACCCCTGCTTTAGTGAATGGCTCATCTGCTAGCCAAGCCTCAACATCTGCCTTGCTAGGAAAATCCATCGCTAATAAGCTACCCACTGTTGTCTTGCCATCTTCAGATGTCAGTGGGCCAGCAAAGGCCATCTTGTCCGCGAACTTACCTAAGTAAGCGCGATGCTCAGGTCGCACTTGAATGCGTAATTCTGCGGTACCAGGACGATCCATTAAAAGGATTGCAAAGATCATGTTTTCTCCTTATTAGCTCTAAAGCATCCATCTTACGGCAAGCGGAAAAAGAAAAACCGCCCGAAGGCGGCTTCTCGTGCAAAGCCATTAAAACGTATTAAGCAGCTTTACGGCTTTTAACAGCTGGCTTAACTACTGCGTATTGGCCTTGAAAGTTAGCCATTGCAGTTTCAACACTTTTCTCAAAGTTTGCGAAAGCATCAGTTGCTGAAGCGCGAACTTGGTCAAACTGTTGGAGTGAAGTTTCAAATACAGTTTTGAATGTAGATACAAATGCCTCAGAACCAGCAGGAGCTGTCTTAGTAGCTTCTTTAACAAACTTAACCATATCAGCGCGTGCGTCATCAATAGATGCCTCAACAACTTGAGCAACTTCTTTGCTGCTGTTACGCACAACTTTATTTACTTTAGCTTGATAAGCAGCAGCGTACTTAGCAGCTTCTTGTGCTGTTTCTGGCTGAGCCAATTTTGACAACTGTTGAGCATCTTTAATTGCCAACAATTGAGCGCTTGTATCTTGAGCAGCAACTAAAGCATCTTTAGCGGCAGCTTGGTTGATTTCAGCTAATTCTTTTGCGCTTTCAACAGCTACTTGAGCCAAGAACTTCGCGTTTTCAACAGCTTTAGTTTGAGCTTGTGTTAACTGGTCGTTTAATTGATTCTGGAACATGGTGTTTTCCTAACTTTTATAAAATTGATAAATGTATTGCAATGCACCATTCTAAAAAGTTTTTTATTGCACTGCAAGGTTTATTTGCGGCAACGCAACAAAAAGATCAAAAACCCCATTTATTGATTAAAAACAGGGGGTTGAGCATCAAAATAATTTAGCTTGAGGGGGCAATTCAGAGCAAAAATCAAGGAAAAACAAAGAAAAAACCACCCGAAGGTGGTTTCGAACTACTGGCGGAAGAGGCGGGATTCGAACCCGCGGTAGGCTATTAACCTACGCACGCTTTCCAGGCGTGTGACTTAAACCGCTCATCCACCCTTCCGTACAAGCCGTTGATTATACGTACCCAGAAGGGTTTGCCTCTAAAAGCGTCATTAGCTACTTAAACAGACTCTTTAAGCTGATCCAAAATTGCTGGATTTTCTAGAGTTGAAGTGTCTTGGGTAATCTCTTCACCTTTAGCAATCACGCGCAGCAAGCGACGCATGATCTTGCCGGAACGAGTTTTGGGTAAGTTATCACCAAAACGAACGTCCTTTGGTTTGGCGATCGGGCCAATCTCCTTACCTACCCAGTTCCTTAGCTCAGTAGCAATCTTCTTCGCTTCGTCGCCTGTTGGGCGTCCGCCCTTCAGAACTACGAATACGCAAATGGCTTCACCCGTCAACTCATCAGGACGACCTACTACTGCAGCTTCAGCAACCAAGGGATTGGCAACCAAGCAAGATTCGATTTCCATCGTACCCATGCGATGACCGGAGACATTCAAGACGTCATCGATACGACCCGTAATCGTGAAGTAGCCAGTATCTTTATTTCGGATTGCGCCGTCACCTGCTAGATACAAAGTACCACCCAATTCCTCTGGGAAATAAGACTTCACGAAGCGATCGGGATCACCCCAGATATTGCGAATCATGGAAGGCCATGGACGCTTCACAACCAAAATACCACCGTGACCATTTGGAACATCTACGCCTGCCTCATCCACAATCGCCGCCTGAATACCTGGCAATGGCAATGTGCATGAACCCGGAATCATAGGAGTTGCACCTGGCAATGGTGAAATCATATGGCCACCAGTTTCGGTTTGCCAGAAGGTATCCGCGATTGGGCAACGTGAACCACCCACATTCTCGTAATACCACATCCAAGCTTCTGGATTAATCGGCTCACCAACTGAACCCAAGAGACGCAAGGAAGACAAGTCATAACTCTTGGGATGCACTGCTGGATCATTGCTAGATGCCTTGATCAATGAACGAATCGCTGTTGGCGCGGTATAGAAAATCGTTGCCTTGTGCTTTTGGATCATGTCCCAGAAGCGCCCCGCATTAGGGTAAGTTGGCACACCCTCAAACACAATCTCCGTGGCACCAACTGCGAGTGGGCCATAAGTAATATAGGAGTGACCTGTTACCCAGCCGATATCGGCGGTGCACCAGAAGACATCATTTGGTTTGATATCAAAGGTCCACTTCATTGTGAGAATCGCCCACAAGAGGTAGCCGCCTGTAGAGTGCTGTACACCCTTAGGCTTGCCGGTTGAACCAGATGTATACAGAATAAACAGTGGGTGCTCAGCACTGACCCACTCTGGCTCGCAAGTAGTGGATTCATTAGCAACGATTTCTTGCATCCACACATCACGACCCGCTGTCATGGTGACATCATTACCGGTGCGCTTGCTTACAATGACATGCTTTACATTGCCGCACTCACCAGTGGAGAGGGCCTCATCACAAATCGCCTTCAAGGGCAACGATTTACCGCCACGGAACTGTCCATCTGCAGTAATCACGGCTACGGCACCAACGTCAATGATTCGATCGCGTAGCGCTTGAGCAGAGAATCCACCAAACACAACAGAGTGAATTGCGCCGATACGAGCACAAGCCTGCATCGCAACAATACCTTCGATAGTCATCGCCATGTAAATGATGACGCGGTCGCCAGACTTAATACCCATTTTGCGTAGTGCATTTGCCATTTTGCAAACACGCTCAAGCAACTCTTGATAAGTTACGTTGGTAACAGATCCATCATCCGCTTCAAAAATAATTGCGGTCTTATTGCCAAGACCATTTTCAACTTGGCGATCTAAACAGTTGTGGGAAGCATTGGTGGTTCCATCCTCAAACCACTTATAGAAAGGCGCTTTGGATTCATCAAGAACTTTAGTAAAGGGCTTTTTCCAGAAGACATTTTCTTTAGCAAGGCGACTCCAGAAACCGTCATAGTCATTGTTAGCTTCGGCACAGAGCTTGTTATAAGCGTCCATTCCAGGAATAGCGGCGGACTTAATAAAGTCTGCAGGTGGATTAAATACGCGGTTTTCTTGCATCAATGGTTCCATGCTTTACAGCCCTTCTATTCAATAATCAGTCGTCTTTTTCTGCAAAAATAGTGCAGAGTTGGGGAAACGCATCCCTAGAGCTAATAAGATAAGTGAAAACACGCTAGATTTGCTCTATGGCAAACCCTTAAAATAGATTAAACCTTACATAATTAAGCCTAAAACCATGACAAATATCAAACAAAACGACCTCATCCAAAGCGTGGCAGATGCCTTTCAATTCATCTCTTACTACCACCCTAAAGATTTTATCTCTGCCCTGGGCAAGGCTTATGAGCTTGAGCAAGGTGCTGCAGCGAAGGATGCGATCGCGCAGATTTTGACCAATAGCCGGATGTGTGCAGAAGGTCACCGCCCCATGTGTCAGGACACTGGCATTGCAGTCGTTTTCCTCAAAATTGGTATGAATGTCCAATGGGGCGATGCCACCATGAGCGTCAGTGAAATGGTGAACGAAGGTGTTCGTCGCGCCTATATGAATCCAGATAACCCACTACGCGCATCTGTTCTGACAGATCCAGCGGGTAAACGCAAAAACACAGGTGACAACACACCTGCTGTTATTCATTACGAAATCGTCCCAGGCAATGATGTTGAAGTCATTTGCGCAGCCAAAGGTGGCGGCTCTGAGAACAAGGCCAAGATGGTCATGCTCAACCCCTCGGATTCGATCGTTGACTGGGTAGTCAAGACAGTTCCGACGATGGGTGCGGGTTGGTGCCCTCCCGGTATCTTAGGTATCGGTATTGGCGGAACCCCAGAGAAGGCCATGTTGATGGCCAAAGAATCCTTGATGGGCCCAGTAGATATTCAGGAGCTTATTGCTCGCGGGCCACAAAATCGTATCGAGGAACTCCGTTTAGAGATTTTCGATAAAGTAAACAAGCTTGGTATTGGTGCTCAAGGTTTAGGTGGTCTTACTACCGTTCTTGATATCAAAATCATGGACTACCCAACCCATGCAGCCTCACTGCCGGTGGCGATGATTCCGAACTGCGCTGCTACCCGCCACATTCACTTTCATTTACATGGTGACGGCCCCGCTAAATTAGAAGCACCTTCATTATCCGATTGGCCAGACGTCACTTGGACTCCAGATACTAAAAAATCAAAGCGCGTGAACTTAGATACATTGACCGCGGAAGAAGTGGCTGGCTGGAAAGAAGGCGAAACACTTCTTCTTAATGGCAAAATTTTGACTGGTCGTGATGCAGCACATAAGCGCATTGCCGACATGCTTGCTAAAGGTGAAGAATTGCCAGTGAGTTTTAAAAACCGTGTGATCTATTACGTTGGCCCAGTAGATCCAGTAGGCAATGAAGCAGTAGGTCCAGCGGGCCCAACAACCTCAACTCGCATGGATAAGTTCACTGAGATGATGCTGGCTCAAACTGGCTTGATCTCCATGATTGGTAAAGCGGAGCGTGGCCCTACCGCAATTGAAGCGATCAAAAAACATAAATCCGCTTACTTGATGGCTGTTGGTGGCGCTGCATACTTGGTTTCTAAAGCCATTCAGACGGCAAAGGTAGTGGGCTTTGCTGACCTCGGTATGGAAGCAATTTATGAGTTCGATGTTAAAGACATGCCAGTGACAGTAGCGGTCAGCTCTGCCGGCATCTCTATGCATGAGACCGGTCCCAAAGAGTGGCAAGCAAAGATTGCTGGTATTCCAGTTGTGATTGCTTAAATCTTTTATTCAGTTATTTATTAACTCAACTACCGTTAGTTAAGCGACCTTACTTGGCACTCATCGGAGTTTTTGATTCTGGCGTTGGAGGCTTATCCATTTTGGATGAGGCTCTGCGCCAGCTTCCCGCGCATGACTACATCTATTTAGCTGACTCCATTCATGCTCCTTATGGAGAAAAATCTAGTGAGTGGATAGCTTCGCGCAGTATGGAGCTATGCCAATACTTAGCAGCGCAAGGTTGCGATGCCATTATGGTTGCCTGTAACACTGCCACTGCCGAGGCCATTGCAGATATTCGTGATGAGCTCAGTGATATTCCGATCATCGGCGTAGAGCCTGGCATCAAGCCTGCAGCAATGCAGTCAAACAATGGCATTGTTGGCGTACTCGCAACTGAGGCTACGCTCAAGAGCGATAAATTTAGCGCCCTACTGGCCACCCTGCCCAATTGTCAGTTTGTTAAGCAGGCGGGTGCTGGCTTAGTTCCTCTGATTGAAGCGGGCCAAGCTCATGGCGAGCAAACTCTAGAGTTACTTGCCGAACACCTAGAGCCCATTCAGGAAGCGGGGGCAGATACCCTTGTTCTAGGATGCACGCATTACCCTTTCTTGCGAAAAGCCATACGCAAATTATTGGGGGATTCAATTAATTTGATTGATACCAGTGAAGCAGTAGTTCGCCAACTCAAACGAAAACTAGAGTCACAGGGCATGCAGTTAGATGATGGTGAATATGGTTCTATCAAATTCATCAGCAGTAAAGATGCGCAGAACTTGCATCATATGGCGCATGAGCTCATGCAATCAGATCTGGATAAACACAGCATTGACTCTCGGTTAGTGAGCTCTTTCACATGAGCACCTTTTTAAATCGGATGAATGTGCACCTACCATTCGATAAGACCGAACGTATCATCATTGGCATTGTTATTGCCTTGCATGTATTGTTTCTGATTGGCTTTCAGAGTGGTATGAAGCCAGACAACGATAACAACCAAGATGATGCGCGTGTGATGGCCAATCTAGTAAGTCCTGAGGCCGCTAAACAACCTCAGGCCACCCCAGCTGCGCCTCCACCTAAACCCAAGCAAGAGCAGAAGAAGAAAACTGTAGATGAAAAATCCACGCAGGCACCAACACCGCCACAAAACCAACAACAAGCCCCCACCCCGCCAACACCCCAGCAGTCTAAAAGCGAATCACAGGCCCCGAATACTACGGTTGCACCAGCCACTACCTCTGGATCCAGTGGCACACCAATTCAGACTGACATTGGTAAACTGGTTGTCGTATATCAACCAGATGCAGATGCTTACTACCCTTCTTTCTCCAAAAGATCTGGAGAGCAAGGTGAAGTGGTGGTGAGACTGATTATTGATGAATCAGGTAATGTTGAAGATGTTGCCTTATTGCGTTCCAGCTCATTTCCAAGATTAGACAGAGCTGCAACGGAGATTGGTCGTCGTTATCGCTTTAAACCATTTTTAGTCAATGGTTCGCCTCAAAGAATTTCTACCAACCTTTTAATTAAATTTAATTTAAAGAATTAATATTATGAATACACCATTTGGCTTAGCAAATTTATGGCTTGAGGGCGATGCAGTTACCCGCTTTGTGGCCATCGCACTTCTGATCTGCTCCATTGTGACCTGGGTAATTTTGCTCTCCCGTTTTTGGGATTTACGTAATTTACGCAAACTCCAGCCTGAGCTCGATCAGTTTTGGCGCGCTACTTCCTATGACCAAGGTCTAAACGCATTTACTAGCCATGCAAATAATCCCTACTTTCAGATTGCTAAAGCTGCCAGTGGAGCCTCTACTCACCACCAGAGCCAATCGACCAATCATCGTGAGCTGTTGCAAACACTGAACTACTCCGAGTGGATGGCGAGAAGTCTGAAGAACAGTATTGATGGTGTTGCTGCCCAACTCCAAAAAGGGCTTACTTTCCTTGGTTCGACCGGTGCGACTGCACCATTTATTGGTTTGTTTGGAACGGTGTGGGGCATCTACCATGCTTTGATCGCAATTAGCAGCTCAGGCAGCGCACAGATTGATCAGGTTGCTGGCCCTATTGGCGAAGCACTCATCATGACTGCTTTAGGCTTGGCTGTAGCGATTCCAGCAGTATTAGGCTTTAATGCGATTAATCGTGCCAATAAATTATTAGTTGCTGATCTCAATCGCTTTGGCAATGATCTCCTCGCTTACTTTGTCACTGGTGCTCGCGTGAAGTCCGGAGAATAAACATGTCTTTTAATCTTCAGAACGATCAAGAAGAAAGCGGCATCATGGCCGAAATCAACATGACTCCGATGGTGGATGTCATGTTGGTGCTTCTCATCATCTTCATCATTACCCTGCCAGTCATTCAGCAGGCGGTGAAGGTTGAGCTGCCAAAAGCCAATAGTGTGCGCAATGAAGTCAAGCCAGAGTCAGTTCAACTCTCCATTGATGCTCAGGGCAAAATATTCTGGAATAGCACTCCAATTGATTTAAAGACTTTTGATGGCTATGCAGAAAAAGCTGCTCAAAAAGAACCGCAACCAGAAATCAATTTACGCGCAGATAAATCCGTCAAGTATGAATATGTTGCTCAAGTACTGGCAGCATCGCGTCGAGCCGGCTTAACGAAGCTGGGGTTTGTGACTGAGCCTAACTAGCAAGCCTTTAGCTCTCCCTATCCACTCCATAAACAGGGGTAACGAGATCAATTAAAATTTGTACCTAGAAAAGTTTGGCAATCAGGTCTAACGATTTCAAGCTTACAAATTATTGACAAGAGGGCTAATATTCCGCACAATAATTCCTGCAACCCTTACGTCTTAGACGTAAGCCGCAGGGCACCTTCGGGTGCCCTTGCTTTTTTATGGTGAGCTATATGCGAACCTATATTTACGTCGATGGATTTAACTTGTACTTTGGAGCCCTTAAAGGCACAAGCTATAAGTGGCTCAATATCGAGAAACTCTGCCAATCCATCCTAGACGCCAAAAATAAAATAGTGGGCATCAAATACTTTACTGCCCATGTTTCATCTACTCATGACGATCCCTTTAAGGCGATACGTCAACAACTATATTTGCGGGCATTATCCAAAGAGTGCAAAAATCTACAAATTATTAAGGGTCAATATACGACCCACATCGTCAAAAAAAGACTGGTAACCCCAACGAATGGGTCAAAATTTGCAGATGTATACCATCGAACTGAAAAGGGCTCTGATGTCAATTTGGCAGTTCACCCAGTAAATGATGCATGGCTCGATCAATACGATTGCGGGGTAGTAATTTCAGGGGATAGTGATTTAGCAGAATCAATTAAATTGGCTAGAAAAACCCCAATTAAAAAAGTTGTGGGTGTATTGGCTCCCGGAAAGAGGGGAATGTCAAAAGAGCTAATACAGGAGGCATCTTTCATTAGATCAATCTCATGCTCTGCCTTGGCAGCATCGCAGTTCCCAAGTACGATATTAAATAGCGCCATTACCAAACCAAGCGATTGGTAATAGCAATCCGCGCTAGGGATTACTCATTTGAGCGCACTGCTCCAGGTATGTCTTCGTACCCTCGCCAAGGGTTGCTGAAAGTATTCCACCTTTGATGGTCTCGGATTTTCTCAGCTGACCTGTTGAGCGATTAATCGTGATCAACGTGATGACAGAACCAGCACCATACTGAACACCATCAAAACTCTCTGGAGGAAATTGTGCTTCCATTGAAATAAGGACGGTAGATTCAGTAATAAGGACATTCTTAATGATTTGCCGACCCAACTCACTAGCCCGATCTAAATCTCGGTCATCAACGAAGACTTTGGCTTTCTGATTTTTTGAAGCGGCCGTGACTTTGAGTTGATATGTTTCGGTGTAATTCTTTTCCGAGCGCTCACACATAAAAATCAGCGGTTCTGCAGCCAAACTGGGGGTGGCACACAAAAGTAAGGGCAGCAAGGAGAGAAAGTGGAGGTATTTCAAAGATGCCTGAAATCAATCGATTGGTGCCCGAGGCCGGAATCGAACCGGCACGACTTTTTTGAGTCGGCAGATTTTAAATCTGCTGTGTCTACCGATTTCACCACTCGGGCTCGCACGAGCAATGAAGCCGTACTAAATAAATCAAGACAAATGAAATTTTAGCATGCGAGCCCCATCGGGGGCGGGAAGCCTGCTTTCATCAAGCCTGGGGTCTAGCTCAAGCAAACCCATTAAAATATCCTGATGAAAATGCCTACGCCAAGCTCGGGTCTTAAATCTGCCATTAAAGGCATCTTTTGGCTTGGTTCTGCGGCCCTAGTCTTGATCATCGCCGTTGGAATAATCTACCTAATCTCCGCTCAAACCAGCCCTTCCGGCAAGCGGATCATCAAGTCCCTCGGGGATTCCGTTTCGATTACCTTTGATGAGAGTGACATTCCCCATATTCAGGCGAAGAGCTCTACTGATGCACTCTTTGCGTTGGGTTATTTGCATGCCAGTGAGCGCTCCTGGCAAATGGAAATTAATCGTCGACTAGCCAGTGGGCGACTCTCTGAAATCCTTGGGAAAGAAACTTTCGAAATCGATCGCTTTATTCGTACACTGGGCATTAAGCGCGCTGCAGAGAAACAGTTTGATCGCTACCCTATTGCTACCAAGCGATTACTTCAGTCCTATGCAGATGGGGTTAACGCTGGTAATGCTCACTTAGGATGGGCCCTTCCAGTCGAATACTTTCTCACTGGCTCTAAACCAGGGAATTGGTCACCTACTGATAGCGTAGCGTGGATGTTGATGATGGCGCTTGATCTTGGCGGTAACTGGCAAAAAGAATTACAACGCCTTGAACTCTCCCAGTTTTTAAGTACCAAGCAAGTCTGGGAAGTGATTCCAGCATATACGCCTGGTGAACCTGTGAGTAATACTGACTTTGCGAAAATGTATCGGGATATCAATGTCTTTAATCCCAACCCCCTCGCAAGAGATCAAAAATCAAAGAAGTTGCCTGCAACTGAATTGACTATCAATGAAGTGCCAGGCGGTAAGGATGGTATCGGATCGAATAACTGGGCGCTTAGCGGAAAACTCACAGCCTCTGGTAAGCCCTTGTTAGCAAACGACCCACATCTAGGATTATCAGCGCCTGCAATTTGGTACATGGCTCACTTAGAAGCGCCAGGCCTCAATGTTATTGGTGCGACCCTCCCTGGTATTCCAGCAGTGGTGTTGGGTAGAACTGATAAGTTTGCGTGGAGCTTTACGAATACCGGCCCTGATGTACAGGATTTATATATTGAGCAACTAGATCCGAAAAATCCTGGAGTGTATCGAGGCCTAGATGGCCCGCTATCCTTTAAAGTTCGCCAAGAAATCATCGATATCAAAGGTGAGCCCTCAGTACGCTTTTTAGTCAAAGAGACTCGGCACGGTCCGGTGATTTCTGAATCTTATGCAAGTGCAAAACGAGTGATCGATACCGACCGTTTTGTTTTGTCTTTACGCTGGACGGCACTGGATATTGAAAATCAGTCCGTCGCTGGTTTACTGGATATGAATCACGCTAAAGATTTAGATACTTTTAAACACGCGCTACGCAAAAACTATGCGCCCATGCAAAACGTGGTGATGGCAGATGTCGATGGAAATATTGCTTATCAGGCCGCTGGTGTCGCACCCAAGCGCACTTTACATCAAGGCTTGTATGGCGTGGCGCCAGCACTAGGCTGGGAGAAAAAAGATGATTGGACTGGCTATGTCCCATTCGAGCAACTACCGAATAGCAATAACCCAAGCACCAGCTGGATCGCCACAGCCAATCAGAAAATCTTAGCCAATAACGATCCCAATCCACTAACCGGAGACTGGGATCTACCAACCCGTTATGACAGAATTGTGGAGCTCATTAATGGCAGGTCAACACATGATCTCGCCTCTATGAAAGCGATGCAAGCAGATACTCTATCTTTGGGTGCCACCCCATTATTAGGATTATTTAAATCAGTGCAGTCAACGCATCCACTGGCCCAACAAGCCATGGAACTCAGTAAGAATTTTGATGGGGATATGAAAATCGATAGTACTGGCGCACTGATATTTAATGCTTGGGCTGACCAACTTACGCGCAAACTCTTCTCACGCCTAGGATATTTGTTCACCGAGAATTATGGTAGCCGCAACTTTAGAAGCCCACTGATATTGCAATTAGAAAATCCTAATAGCCCTTGGTGTAACGATCCCCAAACTGAACGGATTGAGAGTTGTGCCGAAACTTCAAATGCAGCATTTGATAAAGCACTTGAGCAACTGAGTGCGCAATTTGGAAGCAATCCTAAAAATTGGGTTTGGGGTAACGCACATATCGCAGTCTCAGAGCATCGCCCTTTGAGTAAGGTGCCATTCCTTGGGAGTCTCTTTAATGTGGCGCAGCCTTTTCCTGGCGACAGCTTCAGCGTCAATGTGGGGCGCCTCGAACTACTGAGAACTGACAACCCTTTTGAAACTAAGCAGGCACCAAGCCTGCGGACGCTCTATGACTTGTCGGATCTAGAGCAGTCCCTCTTTATTTATCAATCTGGACAATCTGGCTGGGTGCAGAGTAAGTTTTACCGCAATATGAGTGCACTCTGGGCCCGAAATGAATACCTACCCCTACGAATGAAACCCCAAAAGGTCGGGCGTCAACTAGATCTGGCCATTAAAGAGAAATAAGCTGGGGGAGTTTAGAATGGTTCTTAAGATACCGACTGGGGTCTGAACCTACTTTAACAACAATGCGACAACGCCACATATGATGAAAAAAATACACGCACTTACTATTTTTACTACCCTCTCCTTATTACCTTTCTCTAGTAGCTTTGCTGAGTGGAAAGAATTGGGATCAAATGAGTTAATGGTGGTTTATGTGGATCTGGCTACGATTAGCGATTCCGGTGAAAAGGCTCAAATCATGTCGATGCTAGACTTCAAAAAGCCAGGCGTTAATCCAAAAAACAAACAACCCGTTAGCTCAATCATCGGCATCAACGAATACAACTGCCCTGCAATCAGCTACCGCCCAATCGAATACAAAGAGTTTGCTGGCAATAAAGGTAGCGGCAAAGTAATTTCTGATAACAAAACTCCCAAAAGTGAATTTGAGCCTGTCGTAAACGAGTCTTGGACAGCTGGAGTATTTAACGTTGTCTGCCAGCGTAAATAAACAGCGTATTTTGATTGCCCATCAAAGCAGACAAAACCTACCAGGGTGGTCTGCTTTAGGGGGTATAGTTCTCTGCTTCAATTTGGGTGCTTGTGCAGCCCCATTAATCGCTCTAGGAGGATCTGCTACTACAGCCGCAAGCTCTGCAGGCTCAGTAGCGGTATCAGCAGCAGTAGCCAACCCTTCGACTGCGGCTAGCGCCATCTCCACTGTAACGACCGGTAAATCCCCTTTAGAGCATGCCGCCTCAGCAGCAACTAAGCAAGATTGTAATTTTCTGAATGCTTTGGGACCAAAGCCGATTTGCTCAGATATTCCCGTTCCCAAAATTAAAGATATGAGCGAATCCTATCTGGGACCAGCAGATAGAGTGCCCACCGCCAAATAAGCAGTCTAAAATTGCATCTCACAAGCAATTCCTCCCTTTTTAAAGCCATGACTACAGAAAACTACTACCTCACACTGACCTGCCCTAATAGACCGGGTATTGTTGCAGCTGTTTCAACCTACATCTTTGAATTAGGTGGTGATATTGAGGAAGCTCAGCAATTTGATGACAAAGCTTCTAAACGTTTTTTTATGCGGGTGAGCTTTAGCTGCGGCACTGATAGCCAATCCCTCAAGGCTGGATTTGTAGAAATCGCTAAGCGCTTTGACCTCACTTGGGACTTGCGCGCTGTAAAAGATTTAAAGCGAGTGCTCATCATGGCATCCAAGCTCGATCATTGTTTAGTAGATCTTCTCTATCGCTGGCGTATTGGTGAGTTGCCAATGATCATCAGTGGGATTGTTTCTAATCATCCGCGTGAGGTTTACTCCAGTATTGATTTTGCAGATATTCCGTTTTATCACTTACCAGTTACACCAGAGACGAAGTCAGAGCAAGAAGCGAAGCTCCTTGAGATTGTTGCTGATGCAAAAGTGGATATGGTTATTTTGGCGCGCTACATGCAAATTCTGTCGGATGATTTATCCACCAAATTATCTGGTCGCTGCATCAACGTTCACCACTCCTTCTTGCCAAGCTTTAAAGGTGCTAAACCATACCATCAAGCCCATGCTCGCGGCATTAAGTTGATTGGGGCTACCGCACACTTTGTTACGAGTGATTTAGATGAAGGTCCGATCATTGAGCAAGATGTCACTCGTGTTACCCATGGCGATACGCCTGAAGACTTAGTGCGTAAAGGTAGAGATTTGGAGCGTACCGTACTCTCACGCGCCCTGCGTTACTACTTGCATGACCGTGTTTTGATTAATGGTGCAACTTCAGTCGTCTTTTCAGACTAATTTTTACTTAAGGCCTGACCCCTGGAGTTTCCAGGGGCATGCCTCTGGCTCGCCACATCAGAAATAACTCTAACTGGGCCATCTCTTGCGAGCCATACTCAAACTGCTGAGCGCGCACCCCACTCATACAGTTGCGTAGACGCCTTTGCAAAGATCCCATGGTCTGCCATTCAATTCGGTAAATGGGGTAGGCAGTTGGGTGACCTTGAGGAATGAGACTTCCACCCAACTTCAAGCCAGCGCGATCTTGATGGCATTGGGCACAAGATAAATTAAGCTGACCCATTCTTTCATTAAAGAACTGACGTCCTTGTTGTAGGTCTTTTTTGTTCTGAGGTGTTTCTTGCACGGCGATTGGCAAACCCTTGGATTGACTAGCTACAAATGTCGTTAAGGCCAAGAGCTCTTTACTCTCATAAGCGAGTGCTGGGGCTTCTTGCCGTGATGTACGACATTGATTAATTTGCCCCTCCAAGGTCTGCAACCTTCCTTTTTGCATCTTCGGAAACTGTGTTGCCATACCAGCCATCTTTTGCCCACTATCGCCATGGCAGGATGCACAAGATGCATTCTTTTTTCCGGTCTTTTCTTTCCAGAGGCTGTGACCATCCATAACCCAAAATGCAGCGGGATTGAGATTGGGGTCATCTTGCATTGCCCGATTCTCAGGCGTCATCAAGTGATAACTCGATTGCCGAGCATCCTTTGAAGACTCAAGCGCCAGACTAGAATTAGCCGCAATCAGAATGACTAACAGCGGTAATACACGAAGGCAGAAAACGAACAGATTCACGAGACGGTAAGTTGCGCCTGGTTCACCGCTTCATAGCCATCATCACCTACCCACTTGAATACAAGAGTACCGGAGGCTACTGCCACGGTAGTGAACATGATGAGGGGATTTGCACCGATGCCGGAGTAAAAATCCGCTCTGAATACCTCCTCGCCGTTGTATTGGCAGGTAAATAAGCGAATGATGTCGCGCGGGATTCGCTTGCCATCTTCGTTGTATCGATAGCCCGTCTCCATATCATGCTGAGCGATTGCCCGAATTTCAATAATGGCGCCTTTTTTTGCCTGGGCTGGCATCGTGATACCTGTGCGGGAAGTCTTACTCATATCATCTCCGTGCAGGCTGAAAGTGTGACTAAGGTATCTGCATATCCTCGGAAAAAGCTACCATCACTCATTTGTGCAATAGCCCAAACTCGTTGTGAGTCTGCCAACCTTACACGAGTCGTTAACTCAGCGCGGCCAGAGCGGGGTGTGAAATACGCGGTAAATATATTGGGAGATGGATTCTCTTCGGCAATCACATGCACCGCCTTAACGTAATCATTTGCTGTCATTGGGCTTTCTATAGACAGCTTGAGAACTACCAGATTGCCGCTCTCTACCAGAGGTGGAATTACTAATTTCACTCGGCCATCACGAATCGTGTTCGAGCCAGCAATTTTTGCGATCGCCTCCATTGCCTCTGGCTGTTTAGCCATCGTCAAACTCGGAGCCATCCAGCTGGATAGACCTAACAGACCGAGCGCAGATAAGTACGTCCGTCGACTCAGCTTGATGGGATTAGAACTCGGGTTGAACTCAGTCATATTGATTTCGTAATTTCAGTTAGTTATTGAAGGCTTACTAAAAAAGCTACAACATCTTCTATCTCTTGGCTAGTAAGAATAGTCTGATCGACGAACTTGGGGGACACACGACTCAGCCCAGTAGTGCGATAGTACGCCGGCATGATGCTGGATGGATTCAAGCGGCCTGGATCAACTAATCGAGCCCGCAATTGAGCTGGAGTAGATTGACCCACACTAGCTACCAAGTCTGGCGCCAGATTACCCTGAAAGCGCTCTTCTGGAAATGGTCCACTGTGACATAGCAAACATAAACCGACTTGACGACTAGCTACAATCGAGCGCCCCTTCACAGCATCCCCCGGAGAAGAAGTCAGGGGATTCACAATCGAATCCCCTGTCCAAGTTTGAGAGTGCGCTAAACAAGGCAGGAAAAGAGTCGAGGTCCCTAGCAATAAAGCTGCTAGCGTTCGTCTCATTCCCGCTTGCCCATCACCATTAAACCAACTTAATACCGCTGTTTTTCAATGGAACAGTGCGCAAGCGCTTGCCTGTTGCACGGTAGATCGCATTGAGAACAGCTGGCGCCGCAACGGCAATAGTCGGCTCACCAACACCGCCCCACTCTTTACCGCCACCTTGAATGATGATCGTCTCTACTTTAGGCATCTGAGACAGGCGAATGGAGTTAAAGGTGTCAAAGTTCTTCTGCACAACTGCGCCCTTCTCAATCGTAATTTCTTCTTCAAAGAGAGCGGATAAACCGTACACAAACGAACCAGAAACTTGACGAGCAACTTGAGCTGGGTTGACCACATAACCTGGATCCGTTGCAGCCACAATGCGATGAATTTTCACCTCATTACCATTGGTTACGGATAACTCGCAAGCTGCAGCTACATAGCTTCCGAATGAGCGCATTTGCGCAACGCCGCGGAATACACCTGGCTTAGCAGGCTTAGTCCAACCAATGCCATCTGCTACTGCATTGAGAACGGCTATCGCACGCGGGAATTTCTCCATATGTTTGCGACGGAATTCCACAGCATCAACACCTGTAGCTTCTGCCATCTCATCCATAAAGGTTTCTAGAAATACGGCATTTTGATTGACGTTCACGCCACGCCAGAAACCCGGTGGCACATGCGTATTGCGCATTGCGTGATCCACCATCAAATTCGGGATGCTATAAGTAATGCCGTGTTCACCCGCAGGATCTAGTCCCTGAAACACTACTGGATCTTTACCTTTGTTGGCTGCCACTACTGCTGGACGCACTGCCGCCAAAATAGACTGGCCTGACAAGCGCATATCTAAGCCAGTAATATTTTTCTTGTCATCAATCGCCGCGGTCATCTTGCACATCATGACGGGGTGATAGCGACCTTGTGTCATATCCTCTTCACGAGTCCAAATCAATTTGATTGGCGTGCCTGGCATTTGCTTAGCGATATTGACAGCTTGAGTTGTGTAATCCTGGAAGGCGCCACGACGACCGAATCCACCACCAAGGTTCACTTTGTAAGCATCACACTTTTCTGCTGGCAAACCAGATGCTGCAATGACTGCGGCAAGAGTAGCTTCCGCATCTTGAGTAGGAACCCAAGCTTCGCAAGAATCCGGCGTCCACTTTGCAGTCGCAGTTTGTGGCTCTAGAGTCGCATGGTTCAAGAATGGATAAAAATAGGTTGCTTCAATCGTTTTAGATGCTTTAGAAATCGCTTCTTTAGCATCACCATTGGAATTGCCAACAAAAGTCTCATTGGCAGTAAGTCCCTCTTCTAGCATTTTCTTAATCGATGCACTAGATACCTCACCGTTGCTACCGTTATCCCAAACAATATTGACCGCATCTAAGCCAGTCTTTGCCTGCCAGAAAGTATCAGCAACCACGGCAATCGCAGAGTCATTTACCTGAATGACCTTCTTCACCCCTTTGATACTGGTAGCCTTGGTGGCATCGTAACTTTTGACCTTACCGCCAAATACAGGAGACTCTTTAATAGTGGCAACCAACATGCCAGGCAACTTCAGATCAATGGCATAGATCTGCTTACCAGTGACTTTGTCAGCTGTGCCATCAATACGATTCAATGACTTACCAATCACAGTCCATTCTTTAGGATCTTTGAGAGCGATTTCCTTTGGCACTTCCAACTGAGATGCAGCAACCGATACTTTTCCAAAGGTAGTTTTACGACCAGATGGTGTGTGTGTAATGACGCTATCTTTAGCTACGCACTCAGATGCAGGGACATTCCATTGATTGGCTGCAGCTTGAACTAACATGATGCGAGCAGCTGCTCCACCCTTACGAACATACTGTTCAGAAGTACGAATACCGCGACTACCGCCAGTCGAGTAACTTCCCCATGCTTGCTTACGCTTGAGGCTCTCTGCAGGAGATGGGTACTCATAAGATACTTTTTTCCAGTCGCACTGTAATTCTTCTGCAACCATCTGGGCTAAGCCAGTAATAGTTCCTTGACCCATCTCAGAGCGCACGATACGCACAATGATGTCATCGTTTGGCTTAATCACTACCCAAACACCAATCTCTGGTGTTGCGAGTGGAGTCATGGCAGTTGTGCCAGTCCCCATAGCAGCATTTGCTGATGAGATGAAAGAGAAGTCAAAGCCAATTGCTAGTCCAGTTGCAATAGCACTTGAGCCAACAATAAAGTGGCGACGTGAAGTGTTGGTAGTGTTTGTATTAATCGTTTTAGTCATGATTGCTCCTTATGCCTTGCTCACAGCATGAATAGCATCACGCACTTGTTGAAAGGTTCCGCAGCGGCAGATATTCGTTACAGCGGCATCAATCTGCGCATCCGTTGGTTTTGGAGTATTGCGCAATAGGGCCGTAGTTGCCATCACCATGCCTGACTGGCAGTAACCACATTGCGGCACCTGATTGTCAACCCACGCTTTTTGAACCTTAGAGAGCTGGCCATTTTTTTCTAAGCTCTCAATAGTTTCAATCTTCCTACCTGCAGCCGCACTCACCGGAATTGAACAACTCCGAATTGCCTGACCATCAAACAAAACAGTACATGCACCGCACTGACCTACACCGCAACCATATTTAGTACCTGTTAATCCAACATGATCACGGATTACCCACAATAAAGGGGTTTCCGGATCAACATCCACCTGGTACTTCTTACCGTTGACGTTTAAGTCGGCCATGAGCGCTCTCCATAGTATTTTTGTATTAAAGTCCCATCTCTTAGATAAAGACCCTGCTTTTGTTGTGTTTATCTTACCCAAGAAATAATTTATTGCTTTGCAACATATATTGCAGAGCAGTAAGATCAAGCCATGATCTCCGGCCTAGTCCAAATCCTTCTCTTTCAAAGCCTAGGCGAGCTTGTATCTAAGTTTGCTCTACCCACACTACCAGGGCCTGTCATTGGCTTGGTCCTACTCATTATTTGGCTGGTACTGCGCAAGGGGATTAACCCTGAACTCGCATTGGTGGCTGACGGCTTTAGCCAATACCTTGGCCTCTTATTCGTTCCGGCAGCCGTTGGGGTGGTGCTTTTTTTACCCCAACTGAAGGCCAATGCCCTAGCAATCATCAGCGCCTTGGTTGGTAGCGTGATTCTGACTATTGCCACCAGCGCGATAGTTGTTCGCTTTTTGAGCCCAAAGCCAACAGAGACTGGGCAATGAACGAAAAACATTCGATTGTGGAGATTTGGGTTTATCTCTCAGGCAGCCCTTTATTCGCCCTCTTTATTACTTTGGCCGCCTATCAAGTTGGCCTCTCAATTTATAAAGCTGCCAAACAGAATCCTTTAGCTAATCCAGTGGCAATTGCCATCATTCTGGTAGCCAGCATCATTCAATTTGTTGAAATGCCCTATTCCACCTACTTTGAAGGCGCGCAATTTATTCATTTCTTATTAGGCTCGGCAACCGTTTCTTTAGCCATACCCATCTATAGAGGCTTAAGCAGCTTGAAGGGTCGATCATTTCCCTTGCTGGCATCTTTAATTGCGGGTGGCTTGGTATCTATTATTGGCGCAGTAAACATCGCCAAATTGTTAGGGGCTGATTCCAGCATTACAGGTGCCATGTACCCCAAATCAGTTACCGCACCTATTGCTATGGGTATTGCTGAACGTATCGGCGTATCCCCAACCCTGACCGCCATCTTTGCGGTGACTACCGGAATCCTCGGAGCTATTCTGGCGCCCTTTATTCTGAATGCATTGGGCATGAAAGCGTGGTGGCAACGGGGGTTTGCCATTGGCATTGGCGCGCATGGCATTGGCACCTCACGTGCATTTAGCATTCATCCTGAGGCGGGGACTTATGCCAGTCTCGCTATGGGAATGAATGGCGTCATCAGTGCTGTGGCCATTCCGATTTTGTATCACCTGTTTAACTAGATGACTCACTCCAATGCAATGTGGGATATGAGCTCAAAAAGGGGTGGCATGCACTAATAGTGAGCACCAATTTCTGATTTAGCATCAAAGAAGCCATCTTCCTGATCACTACTGCTTTAAGCTTGAGTGATCGGCATTTTCATAAACAAGCTATTCATCATTTAAAGAATATCAACATGAATCCTCTTAAGCGCAAAACTGCCCATGCACTCTTAGGCTTTATATTTACAACAATCCTGTGCGGCAACGCCTTGGCAGCGCCTGAGGGAGATTGGCCCAAGAAACCGATCATCGCCATCCTGCCTTTTCCTGCTGGTGGCTCTACCGACGTATTTGCCAGATCAATAGGCGTGCCTCTTGGTGAGGCCTTAGGTCAACCAGTGGTCATTGACAATAAACCAGGTGCTGGTGGCATGATTGCTTTAGGGGCAGCTGCCAAGGCAGCTCCTGATGGCTACACCCTGTTATTTAGTGCCCTCACCAATCAATCGATTTCTCAAGCACTTTTCAAAAATCCACCGGCCGATCTCACCAAAGACTTTGCACCGATCGCGCTAGTAGGCTCAATCCCGCATCTGATCGTAGTAAACCCGTCGGTACCTGCTAAGAATTTGCCTGAACTCATTGCCTTTATTAAATCTAAAAAGGGAGACTTTAATTACGCCTCTCAAGGTAACGGCAGTCTCTCTCACCTTGAGTCAACCATGTTCATACAACGGATTGGTGCTGCTGGCACCCACATCCCTTACAAAGGTAGCGCTTTTGCCCTGCCAGATTTAATTGCTGGTAATACGCTCATGATGTTTGATAGCGTGACCGCATCTTTGCCCCATATTCAAAGTGGCAAGTTGCGCCCCATTGCAATTGCCGCCCCTGAACGTTCGCCATTAATGCCGAATGTCCCCACCCTAGGCCAAGATGGTATGAAACAATTTGATGTAGAAAACCTCTATGCCATCTTTGCTCCCAAAGGTACGCCCCCGGCGATTGTTGCAAGAATAGAAAGAGAAATTCGGAAGATTTTGACTAACCCCGACTTTAAGAATCGTCTTGCAAATCAGGGTATCCATCCTCAATTTGCCAACTCTGAACAATTGACTGTGATCACGCAAAGCGAGCATACCAAGTGGGAGAAGGCAGTGAAATCAGCCAACGTTAAAATTGACTAATTGCTACTTCCTTTTGCTCACCCCTATTTAATGAATAGATTAGATCCATGTTGATTTCCCCTCCCTTTGGTGGCGCTCGTGCCCCAGTCCTTGCTAAAAATGCAGTTGCTAGCTCACAGCCATTGGCAACCCAAGCGGGCATTGAAGCTTTGCAAAACGGTGGCAATGCAGTTGATGCAGCCTTAGCTACAGCAATCACACTCACCGTGGTGGAGCCCACCATGAATGGTCTTGGTGGCGATGGCTTTGCACTCATTTGGGATGGTAAAAAACTCCATGGTATGAATGCCTCTGGTCGTGCCCCAGCCGCTTGGACGCCAGAATATTTTTCTGGCAAAACTGCCATGGATTTGATTGGCTGGAATACTGTGACTGTGCCAGGCATGGTTTCAGGATGGATTGAGTTATCTCGTAAGTTTGGCAAGCTGCCTTTTGCACAACTCTTTAAGCGTGCCATTGACTATGCTGAAAACGGCTTCCCAGTTTCACCGGTCATTGCGCGCCAATGGCGCGAAGCAATTCCGATTCTGAAAAATGAACCTGGTTTTAGTGAATCGTTTTTGATTGATGGCAAAGCGCCAACTGCCGGCCAACTCTGGCGCTACCCTGCTCAAGCAAATACCTTGCGCGAGATCGCCAACACTGAAGGTGAATCTTTTTACACCGGTAAGTTAGCCCAAAGCATGGTCGACTTTGCTCAAAGCACGGGTGGCTGCTTCACTATGGCCGATTTTGCTGCTAATCAAACTGACTGGGTTGAGCCCTTAGCGTTTGATTATGGTGATTACACCTTGCATGAGATTCCTCCCAATGGCTCGGGCATTGTGGCGCAGATAGCGCTCGGTATTTTGCAAGCAGCCAACGTAAAACAATATCCCGCCAACTCTGCACAGCGTATTCATCTGCAGGTAGAAGCGATGCGTATGGCCTTTGCTGACGCCTATGCTCATGTATCCGATGCCAGCACTATGAAGGTGCCGACAAGCGCTCTATTGGACAGGGATTATTTAGCTAGCCGCGCTGCACTGATTAATCACAATCAAGCAGGTAGCTACGGTGCTGGAGATCCACATGCTGGCGGCACTGTTTACCTGTGCGCTGCCGATGATTCCGGCATGATAATTTCTTATATTCAGTCCAACTTTAAGGGCTTTGGCTCTGGTGTGGTTGCTCCTGGTGGCATTGCCTTCCATAACCGCGGCATGAGCTTTAGTTTGGTCGACGGTCATCCGAATCAAGTAGCTCCAGGTAAGCGCCCTTTCCACACCATCATCCCCGCATTCCTCACCAAAGGTAGTCAGCCAGCTATGGCATTTGGTGTGATGGGTGGCAATATGCAGCCACAGGGACATCTTCAGTTTGTGATGCGCTTTGTCGATGAATATCTCAATCCACAGGCTTGCTCAGATGCACCCCGCTGGAGAATTGATGATGTGGGCAAGCTCACTGCGGAAGCATCTATGCCTACTGCAGTAGTCGAGGTATTAAAAGCAATGGGGCATGAGGTAACGGTTATGCCAGCTAATAGCTTGGACTTTGGTAGCGCTCAAGCCATTGCCTTATTAGGCGAAGAAACTAAGGACGCTTACATTGCTGGTAGCGATCATCGTCGAGATGGATTGGCGGCGGGGTTCTAAACGGCTCACCACTCCAGCTCTTGATCCTCTAGATTCGGAAAATCACCCAAACGTAAATAGTCGTCGCCGTCCCTGGCGATGGCTTTTGAGCCTTCACTCCAACCCACCCTAGGCGCCACCCTCTCCGAAGGAAGCATCTTTGAAATGCCGCTCTTCGAGTCAGCGAGTTCATTGTGTTGAGTAAGATCTTTTTTCATTTAGATAAAACAGAGTAGCGCCACTAGAAATTTTAATGGGGCACTACTGTTCAATACCCTTTAAATAAATCGCACTCTTTCAATCATGGGTTAATAAACCCAATCACTTTTGAGCTCACCCTTTTGATAAAATCTGTATATACAATACAGGGAAAAGAGCATGAAAAATCTGGTCATTAGCCCAGTAATCGAGGAAAAGTTAACCTTCAAACACCAGATTACTCGCAAAGATGTTGAATAGTGCTTTATTAATAGAACTCGCTCTTACTTGATAGATGATAGACTTGAGCACCAAACTAAGCCGCCTACAGAGTGGTTTATCTCAGAAAACGATCGAGGAATTCTGATAAAAGTGATTCTTATATTTGATGATGGGCTAATTTACTTAAAAAGCGCATTTCCTCCAAATTCAACAGAAATTTGTATATACAATACAATATCAATACCTTACTAAACATGTCATTTTTATGAAATTGGCGAAAGATTAAAACTCAAGAGCGAGGAAAGCGATGATCGCAAAAAGTAAGAAAGTAAAAATAGACAATTCCGCTGAGGCTTGGGAAAGTGGTGAGCTAGGTAGCGACCTCAAGCATGCAAGGGCAGTCGATAAGAAAATCGGCGTTCAAATTGATGAAGCACTAGGGCTACAAATGATCTCCATCAGACTGGAGCAGGACTTGATTGAGTCCTATAAGCTCTTAGGTGCTAAATACGATATGGGCTATCAACCCCTAATGCGTGAAGCTTTGAAAAGATTCGTTGAGGGTGAATTTAAACTCATTGCCAGTGAAGTACTAGAAAAGCAGCGAGCGGAGAAGCAAAAGAACGTTAAAAGAATGGCAAAAGCAGCTTAATTAGGCAAGCAGTTCAAATAGAAACGCTTCACCTCTTGATCGCAGCTCACATCCTTAGGTTGTATTGGGCGCTCGAGAGTTATGCCCTCAATGGAGGTGCAGCGACTCAAGGCGACATAAACTTGCCCTGAGGCAAATGCTCCTGAGGAGAGGTCTACTTTGATCTTATCCAAAGTCTTGCCTTGGCTCTTATGAATAGTGACAGCCCAAGCTAGCATGAGTGGGATCTGCACAAAGGTGCCAATGATGTTTGGTGAGATCTTGCCAGACATCATGTCGTGGTCATAGCGATAGGACTCCCACTGATGCCCTTTGACTTCCACCGTATTGGAGTAAGGGCCGTTTTGCACCATTACCTTCACGGTGTTGGGCAGCAGTTCGCGAACGACGCCAATTGTGCCGTTCACCCAGCGCTTAGGGAAATTGCTATCGGTTGCCGTAAACATGACCTTGGCACCCACCTTGAGGGTGAGCTGATTAGGTGATGGCAGGTTACGATCATCCACATTGAACTTACCAGTGCAATTGCCCATATACACTTTGGCATCAGTTGTGAGTGCGCGTAATCCTGCGCCATTAATTTGATCTGCACGGGCATTGGTTGTGGTTAGCGTAATGGTTTGCTCATCAACTTCTTTTTTAGTTTCATAGCAGACGGCATTTAAGGTGTTGAGCGCCTCTTCAATATCTTGATTAATACGGATTTGATTGAGCAGTCCTGCAAAGTGGACGTCTTTTTGACGGAAGATCTTAGACAGCTCCACCATCGTGACATCTTTTCGATGTAGCGCATTAGCGCAAAAGAAGTAAGGACCTTCGTAACCGCGCTCAGAGAGCACTTGCATATCTGCTTGAGACACAACTGGAGGCAACTGAAACAAGTCTCCTACAAACATCACCTGTATGCCACCGAAGGGCTCATTCTTTTGAGGTCCGTTAGCGCGTAGGAATAGATCAATTGCATCCACTACATCCACTCTGACCATCGAGATCTCATCAATGATGAGTAGGCGGATATCTTTATAGAGACGCTTATCTTTTAGAGGCTTGATATCTTCTTCAGGGAAGATCAAGCGAGGCGGTAAGCGAAAGAAGGAATGAATTGTGACGCCCTTCACCTGCAATGCTGCTACGCCAGTTGGTGCAACTACCACTACATTGCCATGAACATGCTCACGCAGATAGCCAATTAAAGTGGTCTTACCGGTGCCCGCTTTACCACTCACAAAGATATAAGGGTCGTGACGCTCGATGGCGTCGATGACCTCCTGGTACTCAGGGGTGATTTCAATTTCAGACGCTTCAGAGGTATTGGCTGGGGTCATTCAAGATTTAAGAGGGATTTAGGCCTGCAATTGAGCTCAGGCTGTTGTTAAGTGTAACGAAAAGCCCATGACCGCAATGATTTAATCTAAAATACCCATTAGCCCCAACAGACTCAATGGCCTATGAAAAAAGTTCGCTTAACCCTTCTAATCGCCTTAACGCTGACTAGCTTAAATGCGGCAGCAGAGTGGTCTGCAATTGATGAAGAAAAAGGTGTCTACTTCGACACTGCCTCGATTCAAACAGAGGGTCAACTCGTTAAAGTTTGGGCGCTACAAAACTATAAAAAAGCGCTTCCTCTTGGAAACAAAGTAACCCGCTCTAAGAAAATTTTCCTAGAAAATAACTGCCTGAACTCTCAAATTAGAACTCTTGCATTTAGCTTTATGACTGAAGAAATGGGTGAGGGATACCCTATTCCCGGTTTCCCGCTAATCAGCACTAGCTCCTATGCCAAATGGCGCGCTGTGGAGCCTAATAGTTTTTATCAGATACTGTTTAATAAAGTGTGCCGACCCAGCGCACCCTCTGCCAATCAATCACTTCAAGACGGCGAGGAAATTGTGGCTCCTAATGCTGCACCAACCGAAGATAAAAACCGGATTTAAGCTCTAGCTCGCTGAAATTTTGTTGGCTCTAACTCTGGAAGCGGTCCAACATCTGGCAAATCAAGACTGCCCGACTCCTGCTTCATCTCATAAGCCCAAGCCAATACTTTTGCAACCGCCTCAAATAGCTGGAATGGAATAGCCTCACCAATTTCTAGGCGCGAATACATTAGACGTGCCAGCGGTGGAATGCGCGCAATCGGCACCTGATGATCTTTTGCAATATCCTGAATACGTAGCGCAACATCATCCGAGCCTTTGGCCACAACTACTGGAGCGGCCATCTTCTCCTGGTCATAGCGAATAGCCACTGAATAGTGATCCGGGTTGGCCAGCACTACGTCTGCCTTTTCAATTGCCGCCATCATTCTTGAGGTAGAAAGCTGTCTTTGTTTTTGACGGATCCTTGCACGCATCTCAGGAGAGCCCTCAGACTCTTTAATCTCTTGCTTCATTTCTTCTTGTGACATACGCATTTGTTTGCGGAAGTTAAACCACTGAAAGAAGGTGTCCCCAAAAGCAATCAAAATCATCGGCATCAATAAAAAAAGGAAGCCGTAAACAATCAATTTGTAAGATTCCGTAAAGGCAACATTGATATCTTGATTAGCAATCATTGTCAGACTACCCCACAACCCAATCATGTAAGTTAAGCCAACCGATAGCAATAATGAGGCTTTGAAAATATTCTTAAGCAACTCAACGAGCGTGTTTACCGAGAACATGCGCCCCATGCCGCTAATGGGATCCAAGCGGTTACCATTGAATTTAAATACAAAGTACGGCCTAAATGCTACTAAGGTTAACGGTGACAAGAAGGAAATCACCCAAAGTGGAATCACAATGAGTAAGAGAACGCCACAAAACGTTAAGAGAGAACCTGAACCCCAAAGCAAAATGTTGTCCAAAATACGATTAGGATCGCCAAAGGTTAAGCCGCCCTTCACCATGCGCACCATTTGATCCATAAAGAGTGGGCCAAATGCTAAAAAAGCCATGGGCACAACTGCCAACATCGCAAAGGTGGTTAAGTCTCTAGATTGAGGGAGCTGCCCCTCCTCACGCGCTTTCTGAAGCCTCCGCTCGGTGGGGTCTAACGACCGCTCTTCGTCCTTATCGTTCTCTTCTGCCAAGCGTCTATTTCCTTAAATTTACCGGGAAATAATACCTCTAAATATTAAAACTAAGCGCTTTCTAGGGTTTATAACGATCCTTGTAGTCTTCAATCATCTTTGGAGTAACTGTAATTGAGTAGCAAATGGGTGCGGAGGCACTCTTGGATGAATAAACACTGCGATAACCACACTGCCTACCATCTGGGTGGGTGCTGTAGGGGCAAGGGCAGACACCCTTGTAGTTGGCGATCGATTCTTTAATGACTTCTTTAGCAATCTCTTCATCACTAGGACTGGCATGCACCAATCCAGCAAGCAGGAGTAAAGCAACAAGAATAATTTTCATGGTGTTAAAAATTATTTAAGAATTTTTAAGGTTTGGCTGGAGCAGCCCCTTTTGGTGGCTCTACTTTAAAGACGATATCTTTTGCGTTTTCCGAATTAGGATTAGATACCTTTGCCTTAGGTGTAAAGGCAGTAATCGTAATCCGGCGATTGAGCGGATTGCGAGGATCATCTTTTACAAATAGATTGTTATCGGCATAGCCAATCACTTGGGAGATCTTGCTCTCAGACAAACCACCTGCGAGCAGTTCGCGCCTTGCAGCATTTGCACGATCCGCGGAGAGCTCCCAGTTGGTATAAGTAGCGCCTGGACGATAAGCAGAAGCATCGGTGTGCCCCTCCACTTTGATCTTAAAGCGAGAAGATGACAATGGCTTACCTAACTTTTGCAACACTTGTGCAGTAGTTGCTTCTAGCGTTGAACTACCCAGAACGAACATTGGCTTTTTATTTTCTGCCAAGGTAATAGTCAGGCCATCAGGCGTTTCTTCAATCAGCAGATCATTGCTATTCTTCATTAAATCCGCATTGTCTTTGATAAAAGCCTCAATTTCTCTTCGCAGTTCTTTTAGGCGCTCAAGATATAGCTTTGCCTCTTCAAGATCATCAATGATTGTCTCGTCTTTAGTGTCTGACTTATCATCACCAATAGCGTTGGCAGTTGAATCGGTAACTTGATTCTTGGAATTCCCCTTAAAGTAGTCAGCAATGCTATCTTTTTGTGTTTGTGGAATCATGCTCACAATCCACATAATTAAGAAGAACACCATCATCGCAGTGACAAAGTCGGCGTAGGCGATCTTCCATTGACCCCCATGGGATACTTTATGACGCTTACGCGCACGTCTCATGACGTAGACGATAGGTTGTGGATCTTTAGGATCTAGCGGCACAGTGACAACTCTTAAAATTTAAAATAAATCGAACTAGCGATTACCGCTACGAAGAATATCGCGAGTGCGCAGCTCTAAATCATCGAATGATGGTCGCTGATCAGAATAAAGCACCTTACGACCAAACTCTACCGCAGCAAAAGGTGGGAAATCATTTAAATAAGCTAGCAATATAGCTTTGACAGAGGAGTATGGGCGCAACTCTACGTCGGCATTGTGTTCCAGAATCTTTGCCAGTGGCGTAACAATAGAATAAGAGAGCAATACACCAAGGAAGGTTCCAACCATCGCAGCTGCAATCTTCTCGCCAATAGATGGTTGATTAATTGACTGTAAGGCAATGACCACACCCATAATCGCAGCCACAATACCAAAAGCGGGTAAGCCGTCAGCCACAGTATGAACAGCGTCAGCTGCAACACGCAATTCCTCTTCTAAAACCTCAATCTCTTGCTCCATCAGACTCTCAAACTGACCTAAGTTCATTGATCCGCCGAGCATCATACGCATGTACTCTGAAATGAATCCAGTTAAGCGGGCGTCAGTTGTTATGTCAGGATATTTTGCAAAAATTGGGCTGGTATAGGGCGCCTCAATATCCTCTTCAATAGACTTCATGCCATGACGATTGACTTTTTGCAACAACTCAAACATCAAGCAGAGTAATTCTAAATTTACTGCCAAGCCGTCAGAATCTGGAATGAAAATGGTCTTCATGGAGGCGCCAATTTTCTTCAGCACTCTACCCTTATTTGAAGCAACCATTGCACCAAATGCAGCGCCGATAATAATGACGAATTCCCATGGCTGCCATAAGTGGTGAAGTGCATTGAGCGCAAGTGTGAGCGTGAATGTCTCGCCCATAGAGCTCACCCCAAGATAGCCACCAAAAATACAGGCTAAAGCGATAAGTAAACCGATTGTTAAATTCATAATGAACCTAGTAGCCGTTAAAGCTTTTCAAAAAGAGATGAAGACTGCATTTTCGCAAAAATACTCTGAGCAGCCTGTAAAAGTGTTTGGGAGCGGGCTAAACCTGCTGAAGCTTCAGCAATATCAGTATCTAATAAAGTTGCGCGTGCATTTTCTAAGTCAGTAAGTTTGCCGCCCACTGAATCCTGGGCGCTACTCACCTGCTTACTATTGAGACCTGCCTTTACCTGGGAAGCCTTTACCTGAGTAATCGCAGCATCAAGCGCAGCTACCTGAGCTGAAGTGGGTTGGTTACCGGATGTAAGCGCATCAGAAATGTCTTTAACAGCCTTCAGTACGTTTACATAACCAGCCACTGGCTTACTAGCGTCGGGAGAATAAACACCTGGATATTTAATCGGATCTGCAATTGACACATAAACGCCGATACTCTCTGACAAACTAATGCCCTCTGAAATGGTGATACCAGGTTCAATTTGTACTTGACCAAGAGCAGTATCGAAGGCTTGAGTTGTAGCTGGATCTTTCAGGGGCTTCAAAATTGGCTGACCGGATGAGTCGCTAGCAGCGGTAAATTGAAGAACTGAGTCACTTAAACTTTTTGCCTTCTGCGCCAAAGCAGCTAAATCACTTTGGCCAGAAGCACCCTGGGCCTGAACTACCACCTGCTTCAAAGAGGCCATTGCGCCATAGATGGATGACAACTGTGAGGTGATGTTATCCAGACGATTGGTCATTAACTCTTGATTGGTTTTAAACATGTCATATTGCGCTTTATCAAATGACAGTTTTAAGCCCAAGGAAACAGCCTGTGGGTTTTCTGAGGCTTGGGTATATTTTTTACCAGATGAAATCTGAGTCTGAAATCTAACTGCTTCACTAGCATGGTCCTGAATGGATTGCACACCTGCGTCAAAAATTTGATTGCTACTAATTCTCATAAATATCTCTCTTTATTAAGCAGCATTCATTGCTGACAACAAAGTAGCAAACATTTGATTAGCAGTTTGCATTACCTTACTTGCGGCACCATATAGTTGCTGGAATTTCACTAAATTAGCTGCCTCTTCATCCAAGTTCACGCCAGAAACTGACTCCTTGCGATTTTGCAATTGAGTGGCAACCGATATATTGGCTTTATCTTGAGCCTTCCAAGAAGAGATTGTTGAGGCCACATTATTGGTCAACAAAGATAAGGGGGTGCTAAAGCTATTGCGCCTCTTCTCAATCGCATTGGCTGCGGTTGAGTCAATAGATAAGACAGTATTAGAGCCAAAGTTAATATTAGAAACAAATAGGGCTGGATTCCAGGCGGCACCATTCACTATGGAGGCAATTAAGGGGTTGTAATTGGCCGACTTACGATCAGCCATATCTACCAGCTGGTTAACCGTGTAAGACCCTAAATCTGGAGAGGCATTTGTAATCACACTTAGGCCAGAAGTGCTTGTATTTTTATAACCAAATATCGGGGTAATGCCTGTGGTGTCATCTTTTTGTTTTACTGCATTCACATCGCGAGCAAAAACCAAGGCGATAGCACTCACTTGACGCTGAATTTTCGGTATGAAATCCGTCAGGATGGTAAAAGCTGCTCCTGCCTGACCGCCCGTGAAAGCAGTTTTTGCCGCCGATTGATAGGCACTCCCAGTAACCGTGGTGAGGGATGCGCCTTCAGTAGAGAGATAGCCAATATTTACCTTACGTCCATCGGAATAGCGCGGATCTATGTTTTCAGACTGAAGTTGCACGTTAAACGCGCTGGTACTGACGTCGGTATTCACAAAATGGTTGGCCACCTGGCCATCCACAAGTGCCATGCCACCAATTTGGAAGGTGGCAGTACCGTCAGTGTGGATGATCGTTTTTCCGCCGAGTAGATCTTGTAAGCGAGTTAATAGGCGATCGCGCTCATCTAAAACATCTGCAGCTGGAGTTGCGTTCCCAGGTACAGAGCCAGTCAGGATATCTAAGTTAATTCGTGCTAGCGCTGGCGCAATTGCATTAGCTTCATCCAAAATTGCCGTGAGATTTAATCTGGTGCTTTCGCCCAATAGATTAATAGTTTCAGTAAATGTACTGATGCGCGTTGCTACCTGGGTCGCCTTTGCAGCAAAGTCTTGAATATTGGTAGTACTACTCGTATTCGAGGCTAATGTACCGGCGGCATTAAAGAAGCTGGACATCGCCTCAGCAATTGAGCTAGATGGATCCATCATAGAAGTATCCAAACCTTTTACAGTTTGGAGTAGGCTTGCTGTAAAGCTCGATTTGCTCTTTTGCTCTCGTAGTTGAGCATCTAATAATCTGTCTGTATAGCGGGTAAAGCCTTCTACAGAAAATGCAGTGTTACCAAAATCCCAGGAATTTAAAGCTCGGTGGCTGATGATTGAATTGGATTGGCGGCGCGTGAAGCCATCTATTGATGAGCCAGCAACGTTTTGGGAGGTGACAGTCATGCCAGCGGATGCCACTTCAAGAGCGGAATAAGCTGAATTAATGATTGAAATGTTGTTTACGCCCACGATATCCCTGTTAACTGAGTTTTACTTCTGTCTTACAGTGCTGCCTATACTGCCCTGCCTATAACTACATAGTTACATACGGACATTTAGAGTAAAACTTTAGTTTTTAGCCTTTATTTGCGCAGCAATGTCAGCCTGTCTGAGTAATTGCTCTGTCATTTTTTTTGCAAATCCAAGACCATCGCCCTTAGTAATCATGGCAGCAACCTGATCGTCAACCATATCGGTGTAGCCAGTGTTAATTGATTTTTGCTTATCAGGGTCAAAACTAGAATTACGCATTTCACGGAGCATTTGACGCACAAGGGTCGTCT